>NZ_JCBCUX010000006.1:0-459302 GCF_059862645.1 Pseudomonas sp. MF08831
GGCGGCCCACGGATTCAAGCCTTCGTTCGGGCACACCGAGCCTAAGCGAGGTGCCGAGTGGTGGGGCAAGAGCCCTTTGGTTACTTTGGGGCTTTTCCAAAGTGACCCGCCGTAAGGGCGGAACCCATACCCGCCATCACCCAAAAAACGGATACACACCCCAACCCTGAGCGATCAAAAAAGCCTACCCCCTGGCCGGCCCATTCCCGATCTGCCACACAAACGGGGGCTCAGTCCCGTTAATCACCCAGTCCCCGACAATCCGCGCCTTGTAGATCACCGGATTATGCGACGACACCGTCCGGGCATTCCGCCAGTGGCGATCGAGCGCTTTACCCTGGCGCACATCCGACGCCCCCAGCGCATTGAACAACTCCGTAGTGGCCCGCTGTACCAGCGCCGACACCACCACCTGCGCCGTTGCCGATTCAATCTCGGCTGCCACATTCGCCTCCCGCTCGGCCACCTCATCCCCCGCAAACCGCGCCAGGTACGCCTGTTGCGCCGGCACCGCCGCCTTCAACGCACTGGCCTCGGCGGCATACACCAGCGCCGCCACCTCACCCACCACTTGTTGAACCTGCGCATCCTGGCTGACATGCGCGGCATTGCCGTGGCTGTAGATACGCTTGCGACTGCGCACCTGATGAGCCACGTCGCTCAGTGCCGCACGACCAATCCCGGCCAGGCTCGCCAGCAACACCAACTGATAAAACGCGGTCTGGTACTTGAACCGAGTGGCAAAGTCGATGACGTTTTCCGCGTCCACCACGGCATCGGTAAAACGGCTGGTGCCGCTGCCGGTGGTGCGCTGGCCAAAGCCATCCCAGTCATCGCTTTGCACCACGCCAGGCTGGCGCGTGCGGGTGGCGGCGATCACATCGGCGCCGGTATCGCTGCGCTGGGCGTACACGTCGATCCAGTCGGAGAAAAGGCTGCCGGTGCTGTAGAACTTTTCACCGTTGAGTTTCCATTTATCGCCGTCGGGGCTCACTTGAGTGACCACCTCGCCAATGGCCACGTTGCCGATTTCGGTCCAGGCGCAGCCGACGATGTCGCCGTCGACAAAGCGCTTGAACCACAGGTCGCGGCCAGCGCTGGGTGGCGCATTCAGACGGTCCTCGGCGAAGGCGAAATGCCCGCGCAACGCCTGGGGCACATTCGAGTCGGCAGCGGCCAGCTCGATCAGCAACTCGAACAACTGCGGCAGCGACGCGCCACCGCCGCCGTATTCCGCCGGCACCCGCACTGCGCCAAAGCCGGCCTGCTTGAGCCATTGGATCGGTTCATAGGGCAGGGCGCGGGTCTGTTCGCGCGCTACCGCACCCGCGGCAATGCGCTCGAATATCGGCCGAAAACGCGCGGCCAACGTGGGGTAATCGGCACCCGTGGACAGCGGGTTGATGACGTGTTGCTCGGTCATGGGGGCAGCTCCTTGGCAGTATCAGTCCTTGGGGGATTGCACAGTTCGTGCCGATGGCGGCAGCCCGTGTTTGCGGGGAAGGCGGGCCATTCACTGTTGCTCCGGCAACAGCGGATCGACAAACCGGTGTGATCCATGACATTGACAGCTCAGCCCTGCGAGATTGGCATTTTTACCGCGACGCCCATGGCCAGGGCGTTTGCACCGGCCTGGCACGCTTGCTGCTCTAGCCCTGGAACATCCCTTCGTGCGAGGTACTGCCAGATGAGTCAGCAAGCCGTGAAATTTGCCTATTGGGTGCCCAACGTCAGCGGTGGGCTGGTGGTCAGCAAGATCGAGCAACGCACCCATTGGGGCATCGACTACAACCGCAAACTGGCGCAGTTGGCCGAAGCGGCCGGTTTTGAATACGGCCTCACGCAAATTCGCTTCACCGCCGGCTACGGCGCCGAAAACCAGCATGAATCCGTAGCCTTCAGCCATGCGCTGCTGGCGGCGACCACCACGCTCAAGGTGATCGCCGCCATCTTGCCCGGCCCGTGGCAACCGGCATTGGCGGCCAAGCAACTGGCGACGATCGACCAGCTCACCAATGGCCGTATCGCGGTGAACATCGTCAGTGGCTGGTTCAAGGGCGAGTTCCAGGCCATCGGCGAACACTGGCTGGAACACGATGAGCGTTATCGCCGTTCCGAAGAGTTCATCCGCGCGTTAAAAGGCATCTGGACCCAGGACGACTTCACCTTCAAGGGCGACTTCTACCGCTTCAACAATTACACCCTCAAGCCCAAGCCCCTTGGCCAACCGGAAGTGTTCCAGGGCGGCAGCTCGCGCGCCGCGCGGGACATGGCGGCGCGCGTGTCGGACTGGTATTTCACCAACGGCAACACCCCGCAAGGCATCAAGGCTCAGGTCGATGACATCCGCGCCAAGGCGGCGGCGAATAACCATTCGGTCAAAGTCGGCGTAAACGCCTTTGTGATCGCCCGCGACACCGAAGAAGAAGCCCGCGCGGTGCTCGCCGAAATCATCGACAAAGCCGACCCGGAGGCCGTGAATGCCTTTGGTGACGCGGCCAGGCAGGCCGGCAAAGCCTCACCGGAAGGCGAGGGCAACTGGGCCAAATCCAGTTTCGAAGACCTGGTGCAGTACAACGACGGCTTCAAGACAGACCTGATCGGCACGCCGCAGCAGATTGCCGAGCGCATCGTCGCGCTCAAGGCCGTGGGCGTGGACCTGGTGCTGGCCGGCTTCCTGCACTTCCAGGAGGAAGTCGAATACTTCGGCAAACGCGTGTTGCCGCTGGTGCGTGAGCTGGAAGCCAAGGCCGGGATCAAGCAAGTGGCTTGAAGAGCACCACCGCCGCGCGCAACTTGTTATTGCCAAAGCGGCACATGCGTTCGAACTCCCCATGACTGACCGGCAAGTGCTGGCAGTCCAGGGGCTGGCGGTGCTGGCTGTGGTCCACATCCGGGTCGTGCAGGTAGACAAAGTCGTCGTCGCAATCGGTGACCATCACCCAGTGCGGCGACTTGGAGCGGGTGAGGCGGTAGCTGCTGATCAACACCAGCGGCTGCCCGCCATCGCGCAATACCTGCGGCAAATCCAACGCGCCGCCGAGCACCTGCTCGACGTCGCTGCCGGCCAGTTCTTCTTCAAATGCTTCGTGCACCAGGCGCATGACGTCCTTTTTATGTTGGTCGCGCACGCCGTCCAGAAACAGCGGGCCGCGCACATTCACCTGCATGCGCACGCGAAAGCCCCGGCGCCACGCTGCCAGAGCCAAGCCTTGCGGGCTGCAGCCGCCGTGGCCGGCGGTCATGAACACGGTGGTCGCTTCACGCCAGATTTGCAGTTCTTCGCGCCGGCCGGCCACGCGCGTCGGCACCAGTGCGCCCATGGCCATCAGCAGGCACGCGGCGCCACAGGTGAAGTCGGTGGTTTGCTGGTAATACGGCACGTTTTGCGGGCGCGCGTCCTGGTGCTGGACGATGCGTTTTTCCAGGCGCAGGGCCGGTGCATGGTCTTCGTAATAGTCATTGATCAGCGCGAAGCGCCGGTAGCCATTGCGCTCGTACAAGGCGAGGGCGCCGGGGTTGTCGGTGCGCACTTCCAGGCGCAGGTAGGCGCAATCATGCGCCACGGCGCAGGCTTCGATGCGCGCCAGCAACTGCTTGCCCAGGCCCATGCCGCGCGCATGTTCGGCAATGGCGATGGAGTACAGGCGAGCCAGTGAGGTGCCGCGATGGAACAGCACCAAGGCGTAACCGAGCAAAACGCTGTCATTTTCGGCGACGAGCAACTGGCCATGAGCGCGGCTGATCATCCACTGGAAACTGCGCGGCGAAAGCCGGTCGGTGGTGAAACAGTGCTGTTCCAGTGCCACCAATTCGGGCACGTCAGCGGGGGTTGCAACGCGAAAGGAAAGAGCCATATGACCGCCGTAAAAGTTGCGTAACGAAACGGGACTTCTCTAAAAGATCGTGCTTAATAGAAAAGGTCGAGTTCTCTAAAGCGGATCAAATATTATGTCGGCGGTACAAAGTCATTGGCGTGAAGTATCCGAGCAAACCGTCGCGGCGACAATAACTTCCAACGGTTATTTTTCCGCACCTCTCAAGGGTTCCAGTCAAGTCGTGATCATTGTCGAACGCAAGGAAGATTGGGCTTCTTATTTCCCCAGCGAAGACATCGTCACCGCTCAGGAATACCTGGAGCAAACCCGCGAGAGCGAGACGGGCAAGCGCGTGCAGGTGATCAACCTGTGCCGCAGCTACAAGTACCTGGGGCATGGTTATTACTGCTCGCTGTTGGCCGAGGCGCGCGGGCACAAGGTGATTCCGTCGGTGCGCACCATCAGTGAACTGACGAAAAAGTCGCTGTATGGCCTGTCGCTGGATGACCTGGATAAAACCCTCGATAAAGCCTTGAGTCATCACCTCTACAGCAACACCGAAGGCTTTACCCTGACACTTTATTTTGGCCGGACCAATATAGAGCCGTTGCAGGAGTTGGCCCGTCAGTTGTTTGAAACCTTCCCGTGCCCGATTCTGTTAGTTGAGTTTCGCAAGAACAACGGCTGGCACATCGAAGGGGTCAAATCCGGCGTGTTGCACAAGTTGCGTGATGACCAGGAAGACCAGTTTGCCCACGCCCTCGACAACTTCAGCCGCAAGATCTGGCGCCAACCGCGTTCACGCAGGCTGGCCCGTTACGACCTGGCAATCCTGCACGATCCGCAGGAGCAATTGCCGCCCTCCAATGCCCGCGCCCTGGAAAACTTCGTGCGGGTCGGCAAGGGCCTGGGCATCGATGTGGAACTGATCGAGCGCAAGGATTACTCGCGCCTCGCCGAGTACGACGCCTTGCTGATCCGCGAGACCACCAGCGTCGATAATCACACCTACCGCTTCGCCAAGAAGGCCGAGAGCGAAGGCCTGGTGGTGATGGACGACCCGGCGTCGATTCTGCGCTGCACCAACAAGGTCTACCTCACCGACCTGCTCAACAGCCACCAACTGGGCATGCCGGCCACCGAGATTCTGTACAAGGAGCGACCGGAAGATTTCGAGCGGGTGGGCGAGCGCCTGGGCTTCCCGCTGGTGTTGAAGATCCCCGACGGCTGTTTTTCGCGCGGTGTGATCAAGGTGGAAAGCCAGGAGGCTTTGCTCAAGGCCACCGCTGAGTTGTTCGAGCATTCGGTGCTGTTGCTGGCCCAGGAATTTTTCTACACCGAGTACGACTGGCGCATCGGTGTACTCAACCGCAAGCCGATCTTTGCCTGCCAGTACTTCATGTCCAAGGGCCATTGGCAGATTTACAACCACAAGGCTATCGGCCAGGACATCAACGGCGAATGCCGCACACTGGCGGTCCACGAAGCACCCAAGGCGGTGGTAGAGCTGGCGGTGAAGACTGCCAACCTGATCGGCGACGGCCTTTACGGTGTTGACCTCAAGCAGTCCGGCGACAAGGTGGTGGTGATCGAGGTCAACGACAACCCCAACATGGATGCCGGTATCGAAGACGCCTACCTGCAAGACGACCTATACGCCCTGGTGCTGGAGGAGTTCGTGCGGCGCCTGGAGTTGAAGCGCCAGGGCCAGGTGTGGTGACGCGCGATGATCCAGCGCTTTGAATTGACCGGTGGGAAGTTGTGCGGCGCGGGAAGTGATGATGCGCCGATCATGTTGTTCAACAACCCGGACCTGGCCGAACGCGAATGGCTGCGCGACCACCACAAGCTGGATGAACATGCCCTGGCCTCGGCCCTTGACCCGGATGAAGTGTCACGCATCGAATTTCATCCCGACAACCTGTTCCTGATCTGGAAACGCCCGGAAAACTACTCCGGCGGCGGCAACCTGGTGTTTGAGGTGTCGTCGTGCGGCTTGTTGTTTTCGCAGGATCGCCTGCTGGTGATCGCCACCGATGAAACCCCGCTGTCCGGGCTCGGCGCGCGCCGGCCGCTGCACACGCCGTTGGATGTGCTGCTGGATTTGTTGCTCAACAACATCCACCACTACCTGGGCCACCTCAAGGTGATCAAGCTGGTTGCGCGCGAATTGCAGCAACAGTTCAACGCGTCGATGAGCAACCATCACCTGATGCAGATGTTCAGCCTCAGCGAAAGCCTGATCTACTACATCAATGCGCTGCACAGCAACGGCGCGGTGTTGTCGCGGTTGCGTAATCACGCTGAAAAAGAGCATTTCAGTGCTGAGATCCTGGGGTTGATCGATGACCTGATCATCGAGAACCACCAGTGCTACAAGCAGGCAGAGATCTACTCCAATGTGTTTTCCGGGCTGATCGATGCGCGCGGTAACCTGATGAACAACAGCATGAACAACCTGCTGCGCAAGTTGACCCTGATTAACGTGGTGTTCCTGCCGCTTAACCTGATTGCCAGTGTGGGTGGCATGTCGGAATTCAGCATGATGACGGCGGGTACACCGTGGTGGGTGTCGTACCCGCTGCTGATGGCCGCGATGGCGTTGGGGGCGGGCTTGATGGTGCTGGGGCTGAAGCGAATCGCGGGCGGGGCAAGTGTGGTGTGAGTACACAGCCGTTGCTGCGCTTAGGCCCGTTTGGTAGTGCGCCTTACCCACGCTCCGGGCCCGCGTTGCACGCCGAATCACCCTGGTGTAATCAGATCTAAAAATGTGGGAGCGGGCTTGCTCGCGAAGGCGGTGGGTCAGTTACAAATGAGCTGACTGTTCCACCGCCTTCGCGAGCAAGCCCGCTCCCACAAGTTGACCGAATTCAGCCTCCACCACCCGCAGTGCTTGGCTTTTCTGTGGGAGCTGGCTTAGCGGCGATGCAGGCACCTCGGGCCATCAGGTAAACAGGGTTGATGCCATCGCAGGCAAGCCAGCTCCCACATTTGATTGGGTTCAGCTTCCAAATCAGGCCGCCTTGGCTTTGCTTGTGATCTAACCACTTAACTGCTGTTACCCCAAAAATGGAGAGGCCCCAGCACCAGTCGCCACACCTACATCTACACTTCTCAATCAGGCACCTGCAAGGTAAGCACCTCAAACCCGTCGGCCGTCACCGCCACGGTGTGCTCCCACTGCGCCGACAGGCTGTTGTCCTTGGTCACCACCGTCCAGCCATCTTTCAAGTCGCGCACCTTGGCGCTGCCCTGGTTAAGCATCGGCTCGATGGTAAACACCATGCCTTCACGCAGTTCCAGGCCGGTGCCGGGGCGGCCGAAGTGGAGGATTTGCGGTTCTTCATGCATCTGGCGGCCGATACCATGGCCGCAGTATTCGCGCACCACGCTGTAGCCGTTAGCCTGCGCATGGCTCTGGATCGCATGGCCGATATCACCCAGGCGCGCACCCGGCCTGACTTGGCGAATGCCGGCCCACATGGCCTCAAAGGTCTGTTCCACCAGGCGCCGCGCCTTGGGCGCCACGGTGCCGATCATGTACATCTTGCTGGCGTCAGCGATAAAACCGCCTTTTTCCAAGGTGATGTCGATGTTGATGATGTCGCCGTCCTTGAGAATATCCTTGGCGCTGGGCATGCCATGGCACACCACCTCGTTGATCGAGGTGTTGATGCAGAAGGGATAGTCATATTGCCCAAGGCTTGCCGGGCGGGCGTTGAGGTCGTTACGAATGAACGCCTCGACGGCGCTGTCCAGCTCCAGGGTGGAGCGGCCGGCGGCGACAAAGCCGTCAAGCATGTCGAAAACCTTGGCCAGCAGGCGTCCGGATTCACGCATTACTGCCAGTTGGGCGGCCGTCTTGATCATCAGCTGCGCCCCCGGATCAGGTCGGGCTTGTCCAGCAACAGCTTGTTGATCAGCTCGTTGTAGGGCAGGTGCGGGTTGAGTTCGGCGAGCAGGCCGATCTTGATCCAGAACTCGGCCTGGGCGTTGATGGAGCGGTCCATGGCAGCGCTGGCCAGGCGGAGTTGTTCGTGCAATTGGTCGGTGATCTTGACGATGCCCATGACGTTCACTGTGTTGTATTGATATACAAAGCGTATACGTTTCGTATGCTTTCCGTAAACCCCTGCTGGATAATCGGTGGTTGGGCATTGACGTGGCCGGTGAGTGGCGGTTAATTTCGTGACATGACATTTCAAGCCTTCCGCAGCCAGCCAAGCATTATTACCGCCATTCCTCATTTGGCGGGATAGCACACGGCTGCACCCCAACCCGCCCTTGAGGCGGGTTTTGTTTTTCCGTCTCGGGGCCCTGTAAAAAAGCCAGGAGACACCCCATGAGCATGTGCCCCGCCCCCCACACCGCTGATACGGCATTGCTTGAACACTATGTGAAAAAGATTCTCGCCGCCCCGGTCTATGACCTGGCAGTGCGCACGCCCTTGCAAGCGGCACCGGCACTCTCGGCCTTGCTGGGCAATCAGGTGTTGCTCAAGCGCGAAGACCTGCAGCCGACTTTTTCTTTCAAAATCCGCGGGGCGTACAACAAGTTGGTGCAGCTGACGCAGGCGCAGAAGGCGCGGGGCGTGGTGACGGCGTCGGCGGGCAACCACGCCCAAGGTGTAGCGCTGGCGGCGCGCGAACTGGGGATCAAGGCAAGCATTGTGATGCCCTGCACCACGCCTGAGTTGAAGGTGCTCGGCGTTCGCTCCCGAGGCGCCGAGGCGGTGCTGCACGGCGAGAGCTTTCCGTTTGCCCTGGCGCATGCGCTGCAATTGGCCGAGACCTCGGGTTGCACCTTTGTTTCGCCATTCGATGACCCGGACGTGATCGCCGGCCAGGGCACCGTGGCGATGGAAATTCTGCGCCAGCAACAGGGCGCGCTGGACGCGATCTTCGTGCCGGTGGGCGGTGGCGGTCTGATCGCCGGGATCGCGGCGTATGTCAAATACCTGCGGCCTCAGGTGCGCATCGTCGGTGTCGAACCTGAAGGTTCCAGCTGCCTGTTGGCGGCGCTGCGCGCGGGCGAGCGTGTGGTGTTGCCCAGCGTTGACGGGTTTGCCGACGGCACGGCTGTGGCGCAGATCGGCGCGTATGGCTTTGAAATCTGCCGCGACTGGGTGGACGAAGTCATCACTGTCAGCAACGACCAGCTGTGCAGTGCGATCAAGTTGATCTATGACGATACGCGCTCCATCACCGAGCCATCCGGCGCGCTGGCGGTAGCGGGCATCCGCCAGTACGTGGCGCAAAACTCCGTGCGTGGGCAAACCCTGGTGGCGGTGAATTCCGGGGCAAATATCAACTTTGATAGTTTGCGACATGTTGCAGAAAGAGTCGCAGCGCAAGGTTCAACTTAGTGCATAACCGTTTAATCAACGCTGTTCGCCGAGGATTTGCGCTGAGTTTTCAGAGTTATATAAACCCGCGTGCCGCTTATGAGGAAAAGTTACAACGAGAACGGTTTTTGCCGAGTACGCTGGTGATTGTAAGCGTCTTCCAGGGTCGGTAAGACGTGGCAGGCACGCGCCTGCCGCACACATAACAATCTGTTGGCAGTCTCATGAAAGGAGAGGTTGGCCATGCTTTCGGAATTAGAACTTCGCAGTATTATTGAAGGAAGTTTCCTGCCTAAACGGTGCGAATGCACCAAAGCCGAAGATGCTTCGTTGACGATCAAAGTCTATGACGACCGTGACCGCGACCGGGTGGATTTGGAAGTAAAAGGTATCAACGCTGACAAACTCGACAGCAGTCGAGCCATTTGCAACCTGATCAGCGGCTTGCGCGAAGACCTCAAACACACCCATTCAACCGCTCTGCAAAGAGTGGGAGGGCGCGGCTAATCATCAGCCGTTGTTGCGAGGTTGAGTCACTGGGGAACTGCGGGCCTGGTAGATGCCAGGCCCAATACGGTTCTGCTGCCAGTGTGAAGGATCAATTCTGGAAATCGCAGGCTTCGGACATTTTCCGGTAGCCGACGTCTTCGACTTTGCCCGCAGTATCGACGAACTTGATATCGGCGTTGATGACTTTGCAAACGTTGGTGTCGGTTTCATGCATTGCAATCACCGTTTTAACGTTCATGGGCATGCCGTACTGGTAGGGCACCGGTTTGGTCGCAGTGGCTTGTGTGTCGGCCTGGGCCAGGCCCGAGACGGATGCCAGCGCCAATGCGCCGCCAAGCATCAAAGTGCGCAGTTTCATGGTAGTTCTCCGCAAGTGGGTACACCTTCACTCTCGGCTCGCGGGATTAACCATCGATTAATTTTGCCTTGGCTGACAAAACCTTCATCTATCAACCTTGAGGTGTTGGCTGACAAACAGCCCAACGCATTAGATGTGCCCGCCACCCGTCTCGGCCAGCAGGCTTTGCTCGCGCTGCCGCTCTTGCAGGGGCGGCGTGCGTTCTGACAGCAGGCCACCAAAGACGTGGCCTGCTGTGATGGGTAATCAGCCCAACTGAGCGCGGTATGGCAGGTCCGGCCCGGTCTTGCCGCACGTCAGGGCGGCGGCGCGAATGGCGAAGCCGAGCATGCTGTCGATCTGCTCGCGCGAAAGCTGTTGCAGGCCCTCTACCGAATCAAGCTGCTGCTCGGTCAGCCAGGCAATCAATGCCGCCTGGAAGGTGTCACCGGCACCCACGGTATCGGCCATCACCACCTTGACCGCCGGTGCAGACCAACTGCCGTGCTGGCGACTGAACACCGTTGCGCCGTCGCCGCCTCGGGTGAGAAACACCAGTTGGCAGCGGTGCTGCAACCAGCCTTGCAGCACGCTTTCCGGCGACTGGTCGGGGTAGAGCAGGTGCAGGTCTTCGTCGCTGACTTTGATCAGGTCGGCATGCTTGACCAACTCGCCCACGCGATCACGCCACAATTGGATATCCGGCTGCGGGTTCAGCCGCACGTTGGGGTCCAGGCTGATCAGGCGTTTGCCGCTTTCGCGCTTGACCAGGTGCAGCAGCGTGTCGCCGATGGGTTGTACCACCAGCGAAAACGAACCGATGTGCAGCCCGCGAATTTCATGGCCCAGCGTGGGCAAGTGCACCACCCGCAACTGGCGATCGGCGCAGCCTTCGCCGCGAAAGCTGTACTGCGGTGAGCCATTGGCGCCCACAGCCACCATCGCCAGGGTGGTCGGCGCGGGAAATTCGACCAGAAATTGCTCGCTGACGCCCTCGTCCTTGAGCACGTGCAGCAAGCGCTGGCCGAGAAAATCATTGGACAACCCGCCGAACAACGCGGAGTCGATGCCCAGACGGCGCAAGCCCACGGCCACGTTGAACGGCGAGCCGCCGGCAATTGCCTTGTAATTGACCTTGGACGCCTGACCGCTGGCATCCTCCTCGCTGAAAAAATCAAACAGCGCTTCGCCACACACCAGATACATAGTCGTTCGCTCTTAAAGGGTTGCCACGAGTTGTTGATAGCGCTCGTAAGCGTGTTGGTAGGCACTGACACTGGTCGCCACCGGCAGCGTGCGGCTGGCCGGGTCGACGCTTACGCATTTGTCGCACAAGCTGGCCAGGGACTCGCCGGACTGGCTCCACGCCGCCTGGATCGCCGCGCCCAGGGCGGCGGCTTCGCTTTGTTCGGTGCAGACGACTTCGGTGTTCATGATATCGGCGACCATCTGGCGCCACACCGGGCTTTTTGAACCGCCGCCGATCAGGCGGATGCGCAGGCTTTGCAGGCCGGTCTGGCGCAGCAGGTCCAGGCCATAACGCAGGCCAAAGGTGGTGCCCTCGACCACCGCACGGCAGAGGTTGGCGCGCGTCAGGTTGGTCATGGTCAAGCCGTGCACGCTGCCGGTGGCGTGGGGCAGGGCGGGCACGCGTTCGCCATTCAGAAAGGGCAGCATGCTGACGCCGTCGGCGCCAATCGGTGCCTGGGCGACCAGGGCGTTGAAGGCGGCCAGGTCGAGGTCGAACAGTTCGCGAATCACGCCGGTGGCGTTGGTCAGGTTCATCGTGCAAATCAATGGCAACCAGCCGCCGCTGGAGGAGCAGAAAGTCGCCACCGACGCTTGGGGACTCACAGTCGGCTGATCGGCAAACGCATACACGGTGCCCGACGAACCCAGGCTCATAGTAATCACGCCCGGTGCGATGTTGCCGGTGCCGATGGCGCCCATCATGTTGTCGCCGCCGCCACTGGAGACGCGGGCGTTGGGGTTGATGCCCAGGCGTTCGGCGATGGCTGGCAGGATCGTGCCCACGCTTTGATGCGCCTCGATCAGTTCAGGCAAAGCAGCTTGCAGGCGGCCGCTGGGGTCGATGTGCTGAAGCAGCGCCACGTCCCATTCGCGCGTGCGCACGTTGAAATAGCCGGTGCCCGACGCATCGCCGAATTCTGCGACGGCGCGGCCGGTGAGCCAGAAGTTGAGGTAATCGTGGGGCAGCAAGATATGCGCGATGCGTGCGAACACGTCCGGGTGCTGCTCGCGGGTCCATAGCAGTTTGGACACGGTGTAACCCGGTGCAATCGCCACGCCGAGGCGTTCCAGGGAGCCGCTTTCGCCACCCAGGTGTTGCAACAGGCGGTCGTTTTCGGGTGTGGTTTCGGTGTCGCACCACAGTTTGGCCGGGCGCAGCACTTGGCCCTGGTCATCCAGCAGCACCAGCCCGTGCTGCTGGCCGGAAACGCCGATGCCGAGGATGTCCTGGCCGTCCACGCCGGCCTGTTGCAAGGCGCGGTGCGTGGCTTCGGTAAAGGCGTCCAGCCATTCCTGGGTATGTTGTTCGCGCCGGCCATTGGCGCCGCTGATCAGCGTGTGCGCGGCGGCGCCCAGGCCCAGTACCTTGCCGCTGGTGGCGTCGAGGACGATGGCTTTGGTGCCTTGGGTGCCGCAGTCGATGCCAAGGTAAAGGTTTTGCTGGGTCATGGTGGAGTGCTCAGCAGTGTGGTTTTTTGGATTGAAAACCCGATCAAATGTGGGAGGGGGCTTGCCCCCGAAAGCAGTGGGTCAGTGAAGGGTATTTGACTGATACACCGCCATCGGGGGCAAGCCCCCTCTCACATTGTTAAGCCGATTTCTTCAAAAGGTTTTGCAGGGTTTGGGTAACGCCCTTGTCGCGCAGGCTTGCATAGCACCGCTCAAACGCTGCCACAAACTCGGGAGAATTGGGAATGGCCTTGCCAAAAATCTCCTCCACACCCAACAATCGCTGGCTGATCAACGCATCATCACTCACCAAATCCTGGCAAAACTGCGCACGTGGATCCGGGATCGTGTAGCTCACCCCATTCTCATCCACACCTTTCAAATACAGCGCCCAGGCCGCGACCACCAGCGCCGCGCGGTCAGTCTCACGCCCATCGGCAATCAAGCGATTGATCGTGGGCACGGTGAACTTGGGAAACTTCGACGAACCGTCCGAACACACCCGCTCCAACTGGTCGGCAATCGCCTGATTGGAGAAGCGATCCACCAGGGTCTGCTTGTATTCGGCGAGGTCGATGCCCGGCACCGGCGCCAGGTTTGGCGTGACGTCCAGGTCCATGTAGGCGCGCATGTAAGCGACAAACACCGGGTCGTTCATGGTCTCGTGCACAAACCGGTAACCCTTGAGAAAACCCAGGTACGTCAGGGCCAGGTGGCTGCCATTGAGCAGGCCAATCTTCATCTCTTCGTAGGGTGTGACGTCATCGGTGAACTGTACGCCGACCTTTTCCCAGGCCGGGCGTCCATTGACGAACTTGTCTTCCAGCACCCACTGCACAAAGGGTTCGCACACCACCGGCCAGGCATCGTCGATGCCATGCTCGTCATGCAGCTGCAAGCGGTGGGCGGTGCTGGTCATCGGCGTGATGCGGTCGACCATGGCGTTCGGGAAGCTCACGTTGGCCTTGATCCAATCGTGCAGCTCGGCGTTGTGCAGGGCAGCGAAAGCCAGCAGCGCTTTGCGCGTGACGGCGCCGTTGTGCGGCAGGTTATCGCAGGACATGACGGTAAACGCCGGCACACCGGCCGCGCGGCGTTGGGTAAGCGCCGCGCAGATAAAGCCGAACACGGTTTTCGGCGATTTGGGGTGCGCCAGGTCATGCTGGATCTGCGGCAGGTGGGCCATGAACTCGCCGTTGCTGTCGTCGATGCAGTAGCCGCCTTCGGTGATGGTCAACGAAACGATGCGAATCTGCGGGTCGGCGAGCTTGTCGATCAACGCCTGGGCGCCGTCTTCGGCCAGCAGCATGTCGCTGATCGAGCCGATCACGCGCACTTCGGTGTCGTCGGTGTCGCCCAGTTCATAGAGGGTGAACAGGTAATCCTGGCCAGCCAGGTCATCGCGAGCCTTGCGGTCTTCGGCGCGCAGGCCGACCCCGCAGATGCTCCAGTCAAGGCCCTCGCCCGTGTTCATCAGGGCATCGGTGTAATACGCCTGGTGCGCGCGGTGGAAACCGCCGACGCCGATATGCGCGATGCCCTGCGTGGTGCTGGCAATCGCATAGGACGGGATCTTCACTTGCGGCGCCAGTTGGGTCAGGTTCTGCTTATTCAGTTTCATCACAAATCTCGCGAAATCAGGCGGCAGCGCGCAGTGGACGGGCCACGGCCACGCCGTCGGTGTCGAACAGATGGCAGTGCGCCGGGTCCAGGTGCAGCTGCAGGGTCTCGCCATACTGGCTGGCCATGTCGCCACGAATCCGCATGGTCAGCGGCTCGCCGTTGGCGGTGATCACGTGGCAGAAGGTGTCGCTGCCCAGGCGTTCGCCGACATCGGCGGTGACGGTCAGCGTGGTTTGGCCGGGCGAGGCGATTTCCAGATGCTCCGGACGAATGCCCAAGGTCACCGCGCTGCCGACGCTCAGGGTGGCGCCGCTCAATGGCAGGCTGATGGTGGTGCCGGCGTCCAGTTGCACCTCGCAGCCCTGGCCTTCGACCCGGGTGACTTTGCCCTTGAGAAAGCCCATTTTCGGCGTGCCCAGAAAGCCTGCCACAAACAGGTTGGCCGGCTGGTGGTACAGCTCCAGCGGCGAGCCGACCTGTTCAATGCGGCCGCTGTTGAGCACCACCACTTTGTCGGCCAGGGTCATGGCTTCGACCTGGTCGTGGGTCACGTAAATCATGGTCGCCTGCAGCTCTTTATGCAGGCGCGCCAGTTCCAGGCGCATCTGCACGCGCAGGGCGGCGTCGAGGTTGGACAGCGGTTCATCGAACAGGAAGATCTTCGGGTTACGCACAATCGCGCGGCCGATGGCCACACGCTGACGCTGGCCGCCGGACAACTGTTTGGGCTTGCGCTCCAGCAGCGGGCCGAGCTCGAGAATGCGCGCCGCTTCGCTGACCTTGCTTTCCACCAGCTTCTTGTCGACGCCGGCCAGGTCCAGGGCAAACGACATGTTCTTGCGCACGCTCATGTGCGGGTACAGCGCGTAGGTCTGGAACACCATCGCCAGGTCGCGCTTGGCCGGGGTGACTTCGGTGATGTCGCGGCCATCCAGTTCGATGGTGCCTTCGGTGACTTCTTCAAGGCCGGCAATCAGGCGCAGCAGGGTGGATTTGCCGCAGCCCGACGGGCCAACGAACACCACGAATTCCTTGTCGTTCACTTCCAGGTCGATGCCCTTGATGATGGAAAAGCCTTCAAAGCCTTTTTGCAGATTCTTGATTTTCAGGTTGGCCATGGGATGGGCCTCCACTTGGAATTTTTATAAGAAACCGTTACTTGACGGCGCCGAAGGACAACCCGCGCACCAGCTGTTTCTGGCTGATCCAGCCGAAAATCAGGATCGGCGCACAGGCCAGGGTCGACACGGCGGACAATTTGGCCCAGAACAAGCCTTCGGGGCTGGAGTAGGAGGCGATCAGCGCGGTCAGCGGTGCGGCATTCGAGGAGGTCAGGTTCAACGACCAGAACGCCTCGTTCCAGCACAGGATCAGCGACAGCAATACCGTGGAAGCCAGGCCGCCCTTGGCAATCGGCAGCAGCACGCGGACCATTTCCTGCCACAGCGTGGCGCCATCCAGGCGCGCGGCTTCGAGGATGTCCTTGGGGATGTCTTTGAAGTAGGTGTAAACCATCCACACCACAATCGGCAGGTTGATCAGGGTGTAGATGATGATCAGCGCGATGCGCGTGTCCAGCAGGCCAAAGCTCTTGGCCAGCAGGTAGATCGGCATCAGCACGCCCACCGGCGGCAGCATCTTGGTGGACAGCATCCACAGCAGCGTGCCCTTGGTGCGCTGGGTTTCGTAGAACGCCATGGAGTAGGCGGCCGGTACCGAAATCAGCAGGCACAAGGCCGTGGCGCTGAACGAAATCACCACTGAGTTCCAGGCGTAGGCGAAGTAGTTGCTGCGCTCGTTGATGTGCAGGTAATTCTCCAGCGTCGGCGTGAAGATGAACTGCGGCGGGGTGGCGAACGCGTCGATTTCGGTCTTGAAGCTGGTCAGCACCATCCAGAAGATCGGGAAGAAAATCAGGATCGCGATGGCCCAGGCCAGGGTGCCGAGCAACAGGCTTTGCAGGCGGCGGGATTGTTGAAGCGTCATGGCGCGGCCCTCAAGGCTTGTCAGTCAGGTTTTTGCCGATCATCCGCACCAGGATGATCGCCGCGATGTTAGCGATGACCACGGCAATCAAGCCGCCGGCCGAGGCCATGCCCACGTCGAACTGCACCAGCGCCTGGTTGTAGATCAGGTAGGCGAGGTTGGTCGAGGCGTAACCCGGACCACCGTTGGTGGTGGTGAAGATTTCGGCAAACACCGAGAGCAGGAAGATGGTTTCGATCATCACCACCACGGCAATCGGGCGCGCCAGGTGGGGCAGGGTCAGGTGCCAGAAGATCGCGATGGCGCCGGCACCGTCCAGGCGTGCGGCTTCCTTTTGTTCCTGGTCCAGGGACTGCATGGCGGTCATCAGCAGCAGGATGGCGAAGGGCAGCCATTGCCACGACACGATGATGATGATCGACAGCAACGGGTAGTGTGCCAGCCAGTCCACGGGCTCGGCACCGAACAGCTTCCACACGGCGGCGAGAATCCCCGACACCGGGTGAAAAATCAGGTTCTTCCAGATCAGCGCACCGACGGTGGGCATGATGAAGAACGGTGAAATCAACATCACCCGCACCACGCCACGGCCGAAAAACTCACTGGCCTCGAGCAGGGCGCTGATCAACACGCCGAACACCACGCTGATCAACAGCACGCTGCCCACCAGCAGCAAGGTATTGGTGGCGCCGGGCAGGAAGCCCGAATCGGTGATGAAGTAGGTGAAGTTTTCCAGGCCCACGAATTGGTTTTCGCCGGGGTAGAGCAGGTTGTAGCGGATCAGCGAAAAGTACAGGGTCATGCCCAGCGGCACGATCATCCACAGCAGCAGCAAGGCCACCGAGGGGCTGACAAGGAACCAGCCGGGGTTGGCCAGGCGGCTTTTGCGCGGCTTTTCAGGCGCGGCGGTTTGCACTTTGGCAGTGGTGGTATTCATAGGATCAGAACCAGTCAGGTACATGCAAAACTAGAGTCGAAGCGCGGTCAATGTGGGCGCTGGCTTGTGTGGGAGCTGGCTTGCCTGCGATGGCATCAACTCGGTTTAAACACAAAGACCGAGGTGTCTGTATCGCAGGCAAGCCAGCTCCCACATGAAAGCAGCGCCTACATAAAGCCGTTCCCACATTGACAGGGATGAACCCGGCTTATTTGGGATAGCCCGCCCGCTTCATTTCACGCTCGGTGGTGGTCTGCGCGGCGGTCAAGGCTTGATCCACCGTTTGCTGACCGGTCAGCGCGCCCGAGAAGAACTTGCCGACCTGGGTACCAATGGCCTGGAATTCAGGAATGGTCACCAACTGGATGCCGATATACGGCACCGGCTTGAGGGTCGGTTTGGTCGGGTCGGCGACTTTCAGCGATTCCAGCGTTACCTTGGCAAACGGCGCGGCCTTCATGTATTCGTCGCTGTAGGTCGACTTGCGCGTGCCTGGCGGTACGTTGGCAATGCCGTCGGTCTTGGCCACGAGCTGGCTGTATTCCTTGGACGTTGCCCAACTGGTGAAGACCTTGGCCGCGTCCTTGGCTTTGGAGCTGGTGGGAATCGCCAGGCTCCAGGAGTACAGCCACGACGTGCCCTTGTCGGTCGTCTCGTGCGGGGCAAAGGTGAAGCCCACGTGATCGGAGACCTTGCTCTGAGTCTTGTCGGTGACAAACGAGCCGGCCACGCTGGCATCGACCCAAATCGCGCACTTGCCGCTGTTGAACAGCGCCAGGTTTTCGTTGAAACCGTTGCTGGATGCACCCGGCGGGCCGGATTTCTTCATGTTGTCGACGTAGAAGTTCAGCGCGTCCTTCCACTCGGGACCGTTGAATTCGGGTTGCCACTTCTCATCGAACCAGCGCGCGCCGTAGCCGTTGGCCAGGGTCGTGATCAGCGCCATGTTCTCACCCCAACCGGCTTTGCCGCGCAGGCACAGGCCGTACTGCTCTTTGGTCTTGTCGGTGAGTTTGGCCGCGAATTCGCCGATCTGGGTCCAGGTCGGGTGCTCGGGCATGGTCAGCCCGGCGTCCTTGAACAGGTCGGTGCGGTAGTAGGTGATTGAGCTTTCGGCGTAGAACGGCAGGGCGTACAGCGAGCCCTTGACGGACAAACCGTCACGCACTGAAGGGAAAACATCGTCGAGGTCGTAGGATGCCGGCAGATCTTTCATCGGCTCCAGCCAGCCCTTGGCGCCCCAGAGTGCGGCTTCGTACATGCCAATGGTCAACACGTCGAACTGTCCGCCCTGGGTGGCGATGTCGGTGGTCAGGCGTTGGCGCAGCACGTTTTCTTCGAGCACCACCCAGTTCAACTTGATGTCCGGATGCTCGGTCTCGAAGGTCTTCGAGAGTTTTTGCATGCGGATCATGTCGCTGTTGTTGACGGTGGCAATGGTCAGGGTTTGCGCGCCAAAACTGACGGCGCTGAGGGTCATGCATACAGTCATGCAAGAACAGGCAAGCAGCGTTTTTGCTGTGAACTTCATCGCGCACTCCATTTCTGCGCCCAGGGGCTACAGAAGGACAGTTATTGTTGTTGTGTCTTCCTACGAACAGTCAGGAAGAGTGTGCGTTGATTACAGCCTTCAAATGGGGTTATGACAAATCCTTGGGCGCACTTGGACTGATACTTTTTTGCACTCATCAGCCAGGTTGCTGAAACAGTTAAGCCAGGTTTTGTTCCGTCAGCCGCTGCACCGCCAGGCGCCGGTAGTGGGAGGGCGTCATGCCCTTGAGCTGCTGAAAGCGCCGATTGAAGTTGGAGATGTTGTTGAAACCCGACTCGAAGCACACGTCGGTCACGGCTTTATCGCCGTCTGCCAGCAATTCGCAGGACTTGCTGATGCGCAACCGGTTTACGAACTCGATAAACGTGCGCCCCGTGGCCTGTTTGAATACGCGGGAAAAATACGTCGGCTTCATCCCCAGGTATTCCGCGACTTCCTCCAGCGATAACTCGCGGGCGTAGTGGGCGAAAATGTAGTCCACCGCGCGGTTGGTGCGGTCGATGCTGTGCTCATCCGCCAGTTGCGGCGTGGTCACGCCAGACAATAATTGGTAGTGCTCACACGCACTCAGCACTTCCAGCAAGATAAAAAAGTGCCCCAGGCGCGCCATGCCCTGGGCGTCTTCGATGCGCTGCATCAACGTCATGGCCTGGGCGATGGTTTTTTTGCAGCGGAACTCGATGCCGTATTGCGCGCGCTCAAGCAACGGCGCGAGGCTCTTGAGCTCGGTAAAGATCTGACTGCCGCCCTCGAACAGCTCATCGGTAAAGTTGACCAGCATGTCGCGCTTGGGCACGACCTCGTCTTCCTCCACCTGGCTGATCCAGTTGTGGGGCAGGTTGGGGCCGGTGAGGAACAGGCTTTCCGGATAAAAATTGCCGATGTAATCGCCGATAAACACCTTGCCGGAGCTGGCGACAATCAAGTGCAGCTCGTATTCCTTGTGGAAATGCCAGCGCACCAGCGGGCACGGGAAGCCGTGCTGGCGATAGATGATGGACAGACCGTTGTGATCGTCCATCAGCTCGTAGGAAGGGTCGGTGATTCGCGTTGCTCGGGTCATGCTGCCGTCGCTTTATTGTGGTTGCTGCCAGGGATAATGCCCCCTTGCGCGCGACCTCGCCAGCCTCGATGGTTAGACGCTGCGGTTTTTGGCCTCGATCCACTGGGACATGTACTGCGTACTTTTATGCGCATGGTGGCGCAGCATGCTGCCGGTGAAGTTGTCCCGGCGATGGGCCGCGAGCCGGAGGCGGCACTGCTCCAGGCATTGCACCAGCGCCGGGCCGTGCAGGGCCTGGTCGTAGCGGCGGGCAAGCAGGCGGCGGCCATCCTCCTGGGCCTGGGTCCACCGTTCGCGGTCCTGGTACAGCGCCACGGCGGCGGCAGCCAGTGCCGGCGCGCTGTGTTCGATCGCACCCGGCCACGGTTGCTCATCACCCATGCCCTCGGCACCGATGGGCGTGGTGACATTCGGCGTGCCGCAGAGCATTGCGTCCATCAGCTTGCCCTTGATCCCGGCGCCGAAGCGCAGCGGTGCCAGGCAGATACGCGCGGCGCTCATGACTTGCAGGGCGTCTTCGGCCCAGTTCATCACATGAAACCCCTGCGCCGGGTTGTGCAATGCCGTGGCCTTGGGCGGGGTGTAGGAACCGTAGATATGTAACTGCGCGCCTGGTAATTGCTGACGGATCAGCGGCCACAGGCTGCTCTTCATCCATAACACCGCATCCCAGTTGGGCGCATGGCGGAAATTGCCAATGCTCAGGAAGTGCGCGCGGTCCTCGAACGGTGCGAAGGGTTCGGTCGGCGGTTCCAGCATCAACGGGCACCCGTGGAGCAGGGCGGCGGGCACTTTGAACTGTTCGGTGAGCAGGCGGATTTCCACGTCGGAGATCACCAGGCTGATATCACAGCGGTAAATCGCCGCGATTTCGCGCTTGGCCAGGTCGGTGTCGGCCATCCGCCGGAATTCTTCCTTTAACGCTGGATTGAACAGCGCACTGAAGTCATCGCTCTCGGGGTGGGCCTTGAGGTGGTCCTTGAAACGCTGGTGGCGAGCGTCACGCAGGCTTTGCAAATCGGACGTTTCCAGCACGCGCAGGGCGTTGGGGCAGCATTTCTCCACGCGCCAGCCGAATTGCTCTTCCATCATGAAACGGTCGAATACCACGATATCCGGGGCCAGCTCGCGAATAAAATCATCGAAACTGCTGTTATTGAGTTCGATGGCGCATTCGGTGATGCCCAGCGCCGGCAAGTCGGCCTTGTGCTCGCCCACGGTTGCCGGGCTGCTGAACGTGATGTCCCAGCCCTGGTCCAGGAAGCTCTGCAATATCTGCATCATGTGCCCGCCGGCGGCCGAGGAGCGTGGTTCCGGCCAGACATAACCAATGACCAGGACTTTGGTGGCGGGCTGATTCATCAACAACGGATTCCTTGAAGGGCGGGCGAAAAGCGCGCAATTAAACCATAGCCGTTGTTAAGCGGGCGCCCGCATGACAATTTACGCCCGGCCATAGGTAGCTTCGCCCGTTTGTGGTTAACTTCTGCGTCTCGAATTCGTTTCAATAAACCCAGCATAAGGATTCTCTTCATGGCTCAAGTCACCCATCGTGGTAACCCAATCAAGGTTGAAGGCGAGCTGCCGCAAACCGGTACCCAGGCCCCCGATTTCATCCTGACTGCCGGCGACCTGTCGGACGCATCCCTGGCCACATTCGCCGGCAAGCGCAAAGTACTCAACATCTTCCCAAGTGTTGACACCCCAACCTGCGCCACTTCGGTACGCAAGTTCAACGCTCAGGCCAACGACCTGAACAATGCCGTGGTGCTGTGCATTTCCAGCGATCTGCCGTTTGCCCAGGCCCGTTTCTGCGGCACTGAAGGCCTGGAAAACGTGAAGAACCTGTCGGATTTCCGCGACCCGGGCTTCGCCGTTGACTACGGTGTGTCGATTGTCGAAGGCGCGCTGCGCGGCCTGACCGCCCGTGCCGTTGTGGTACTGGACGAAAACAACAACGTGCTGCACAGCGAGTTGGTCAGCGAAATCGGCCAAGAGCCGAACTACGAAGCCGCCCTGGCTGTTTTGAAGTAACTGTTTCAGCGCATTACTGTCTTTTCGCAGTAACACGCTTGATAGATGATTGCGGCCTGGCCTAGTCCAGGCCGTTTTCATTTAGAGTCAGCGGCTTAGCTAAATAGCCCATAAACTAAGGCCAGAAGTTAAAAGTTGTAATCCAAGGTAAATAGCCGGTAAAGGCGCTTTTCTTAATGCGCCTCAGTGCTTATCTTTCAGCCTCCCAAAGTAGAAGCTCTCGCGCCCAATGGTTGATCACTCCATGCAATCCTCCCCCCGCAACTCCCGCCGCTGGCTGTTCGGCCTGCCCGTGCTGCTGGTTATCGCCGTCCTGTGCTGGAAGTTCTGGCCCGGCAGCCACAAGGATGCCGGCGAGAAAAAACCGGCCGGGCATGCCGGCAAGTCGGGGATGATGCGCCCGGGCTTCGGGGGTTCCACCGGCCCGATTCCCGTGCGCGTGGCGCCGGCGGTGCTGGGTGAGTTCCCGGTGTACTACAAGGCATTGGGCACGGTCACCGCGCTCAATACCATTAACGTACGCAGCCGGGTGGGCGGTGAGCTGGTGAAGATTGCCTTTGAAGAAGGGCAGATGGTCAAGGCTGGCGACCTGCTGGCGGAAATCGACCCGCGCAGCTACCAGAATGCCTTGCTGCAGGCCCAGGGCACGCTGTTGCAGAACCAGGCGCAGTTGAAAAACGCCCAGGTTGATGTCCAGCGTTACCGCGACCTGTATGCCCAGGACAGTATCGCCAAGCAGACCCTGGACACCGCCGAAGCGCTGGTCCTGCAATATCAGGGCACGGTCAAGACCAATCAGGGCGCAGTGGACGACGCCAAGCTCAACCTCGAATTCACCAAGATCCGCGCGCCTATCGGTGGCCGTGTGGGCTTGCGCCAGGTCGACGTGGGCAACCTGGTGGCGGCCAACGACACGACCTTCCTGGCGGTGATCACCCAGACGCAGCCGATCAGTGTGGTCTTCACCCTGCCGGAAAACACCCTGGACACCGTCCTTGCCCGTTACCACGCCGGCAACAAGCTGCCGGTGGAGGCCTGGGACCGTGGCGACGCCAAAAAACAGGCCGTGGGTGTGCTGCAAAGCCTGGACAACCAGATCGACGTGACCACCGGTACCCTGAAATTCAAGGGCCGTTTCGATAACAAGGACCAGGCGCTGTTCCCCAACCAGTTCGTCAACGTGCACCTGCTCGCCGACACCCTGCACAACGTGGTGCTGGCGCCGTCTGCCGCGATTCAGTTTGGCAACAACGGCACCTTCGTCTACAAGCTCGACGGCGACAAGAAGGTCAAGGTCCAGCCACTGGTGGTCGGCGATACCGATGGCGACAACACCGTGATCAAGGAAGGCCTGGCGGCCGGCGACCGTGTGGTGATGGAAGGCACCGACCGCTTGAAGGATGGCAGCGAAATCGAAGTGGTCAACGACAGCAGCGATGTGCCGACCACCCCGACCGAGCACCTGCAAGGCAAGCCTGCGGCAAAAGGGGAGACCGGCGCTAACGCCGGCAAGGCGCAAAAGGTCGGTTCATGAACCTGTCGCGGCTGTTTATCCTTCGCCCGGTTGCCACCACGCTGAGCATGCTGGCCATTGTCCTGGCCGGCATCATTTCCTATCGCTTGCTGCCGGTGTCGGCCTTGCCCCAGGTGGATTACCCGACCATCCGGGTGATGACCCTGTACCCCGGCGCCAGCCCCGATGTGATGACCAGCGCCGTCACCGCGCCGCTTGAGCGCCAGTTCGGGCAAATGCCCGGCCTGACCCAAATGGCGTCCACCAGCTCGGGCGGTGCGTCGGTGCTGACCTTGCGTTTCAACCTCGACATCAATATGGATGTCGCCGAGCAACAGGTGCAGGCCGCCATCAACGCCGCGACCAACCTGCTGCCCAAGGATTTGCCGGCACCGCCGGTGTACAACAAGGTCAACCCCGCGGACACCCCGGTGCTGACCCTGGCGATTACCTCCAAGACCATGCTGCTGCCCAAGCTCAACGACTTGGTGGATACGCGCATGGCGCAAAAGATTGCCCAGATCAGTGGCGTCGGCATGGTCAGCATCGCCGGCGGCCAACGCCAGGCCGTGCGCATCAAGGTCAACCCCGAGGCCCTGGCCGCCAATGGCTTGAACCTGTCGGACGTGCGCACGCTGATCGCCGCGTCCAACGTCAACCAGCCTAAAGGCAACTTCGACGGCCCGACGCGGGTGTCAATGCTGGACGCCAACGACCAGTTGGTCTCGCCCCAGCAATACGCCGAATTGATCCTGGCCTACAACAATGGCGCACCCCTGCGCCTCAAGGATGTGGCACAGATCGTCGACGGCGCCGAAAACGAGCGCCTTGCCGCCTGGGCCAACGAAAACCAGGCCGTGCTGCTGAATATCCAGCGCCAGCCGGGCGCCAACGTGATTGAGGTCGTCGACCGTATCAAGGCGTTGCTGCCGAGCATCACCGACAACCTGCCGGCCGGCCTGGACGTGACGGTGCTCACCGACCGTACCCAGACCATCCGCGCCTCGGTCACCGATGTGCAACATGAATTGCTGATCGCCATTGCCTTGGTGGTGATGGTGACGTTTCTGTTTTTACGCCGTGTCAGCGCCACGATCATTCCGTCCATCGCCGTGCCGCTGTCGCTGATCGGCACCTTTGGCGTGATGTACCTGGCGGGCTTCTCCGTCAACAACCTCACGCTGATGGCCCTGACCATCGCCACCGGTTTTGTGGTGGACGATGCCATCGTGATGCTGGAGAACATCTCGCGCTATATCGAGGAGGGCGAGACGCCGCTCAATGCTGCGCTCAAGGGCGCCAAGCAGATCGGCTTCACCCTGATTTCCCTGACCCTGTCGCTGATCGCGGTGTTGATCCCGCTGTTGTTCATGGCTGACGTGGTGGGGCGGCTGTTCCGCGAGTTCGCGATCACCCTGGCGGTGGCGATCCTGATTTCCCTGGTGGTCTCGCTGACGCTGACGCCGATGATGTGCGCGCGGCTGCTCAAGCGCGAACCCAAGGAAGAAGAACAGGGCCGTTTCTACAAGGCCAGCGGCGCCTGGATCGACTGGCTGATCGAAGCCTACGGGCGCAAGTTGCAGTGGGTGCTCAGGCACCAGCCGCTGACCTTGCTGGTGGCCATCGCCACCCTGGGCCTGACGGTGGTGCTGTACCTGGTGGTGCCCAAGGGCTTCTTCCCGGTGCAGGACACCGGGGTCATCCAGGGTATTTCGGAAGCGCCGCAGTCGATTTCGTTTGCCGCGATGAGCCAGCGCCAGCAAGAGCTGGCCAAGGTGATCCTGGCTGATCCAGCGGTGGAAAGCCTGTCGTCCTATATTGGTGTGGATGGCGATAACGCCACCCTCAACAGCGGGCGCCTGTTGATCAACCTCAAGGCGCACGGCCAGCGCGACTTGAGTGCGGCCCAGGTGATCACACGGCTGCAGCCGGAAATCGACAAGCTGGTGGGCATTCGCCTGTTCATGCAGCCGGTGCAGGACCTGACGATCGAAGACCGCGTCAGCCGCACCCAGTACCAATTCAGCATGTCGTCGCCCGACGCCGACCTGCTGGCGCTGTGGAGCGACAAGCTGGTACACGCCCTCAGCCAGTTGCCGGAGCTTACCGACGTCGCCAGCGACCTGCAGGACAAAGGCCTGCAGGTGTTCCTGGTGATCGACCGCGACGCCGCTTCGCGCCTGGGCGTCAGCGTATCGACCATCACCGACGCACTGTACGACGCCTTCGGCCAGCGGCAGATTTCCACCATTTATACGCAGGCCAGCCAGTACCGCGTGGTCTTGCAGGCCCAATCCGGTGAAACCCTCGGCCCGGCGGCGCTGAACCAGATCCACGTGAAGACCGCCGACGGCGGCCAGGTGCGCCTGTCGAGCCTGGCCCACGTGGAGCAGCGCCAGGCGCAGTTGGCGATCGCGCACATCGGCCAGTTCCCGGCGGTGATGATGTCGTTCAACCTGGCCCCCGGCGTCGCGCTGGGCAAAGGTGTGGAGCTGATCAACCAGACCCAGAAAGACATTGGCATGCCAGTGGGGGTGCAGACCCAGTTCCAGGGCGCGGCCCAGGCCTTCGAAGCGTCGCTGTCGAGCACCTTGCTGCTGATCCTGGCGGCGGTGGTCACCATGTACATCGTGCTGGGCGTGCTCTACGAGAGCTACATCCACCCGATCACTATCCTCTCGACCTTGCCGTCGGCAGCGGTGGGGGCCTTGCTGGCATTGCTGCTCAGCGGCAATGACCTGGGCATGATCGCGATCATCGGCATCATCCTGCTGATCGGTATCGTGAAAAAGAACGCGATCATGATGATCGACTTCGCCCTCGACGCCGAGCGTAACCAGGGCCTGGACCCGCAGACCGCGATCTACCAGGCGGCGCTGCTGCGTTTCAGGCCGATCCTGATGACCACCCTGGCCGCCCTGTTCGGTGCGGTGCCGTTGATGCTCGCCACCGGCTCCGGCGCCGAGCTGCGCCAGCCCCTGGGCCTGGTGATGGTCGGCGGCTTGCTGGTGAGCCAGGTATTGACCCTGTTCACCACGCCGGTGATCTACCTGTACTTCGACCGCCTTGGCCGCCGCTGGCGCAAAGAGCCGCAAAGCCTGGAGCCGGTTGAGTCATGAACCTGTCCGGACCGTTCATTCGCCGGCCGGTAGCGACCATGCTGCTGAGCCTGGCGATCATGTTGCTCGGCGGCGTCAGCTTCAACTTGCTGCCGGTGTCGCCGTTGCCGCAGATCGACTTCCCGGTGATCGTGGTCTCGGCCAGTTTGCCCGGGGCCAGCCCCGAGGTGATGGCGTCCACCGTCGCCACGCCGCTGGAGCGCTCGTTCGGCGCGATTGCCGGCATCACCACCATGAGCAGTTCGTCGAGCCAGGGCTCGACGCGGGTAATCCTCGCCTTTGACTCCGACCGGGATATCAACGGCGCGGCGCGCGAAGTGCAGGCGGCCATCAACGCCTCGCGCAACCTGCTGCCCAGCGGTATGCGCAGCATGCCGACCTACAAGAAGATCAACCCGTCCCAGGCGCCGATCATGGTGCTGTCGCTGACCTCCGACGTGCTGCAAAAGGGCGAGTTGTACGACCTGGCCTCGACCATTCTTTCGCAAAGCCTGTCGCAGGTGCCGGGTGTGGGTGAAGTGCAGATCGGCGGCAGCTCCCTGCCGGCGGTGCGCATCGAGCTGGAACCCAAGGCCCTCGACCAGTACGGCGTGGCCCTGGATGACGTGCGCAACACCATCGCCAATGCCAACCAGCGCCGGCCCAAGGGCTCGCTGGAAGACAGCGAGCGCAACTGGCAGATCCAGGCCAACGACCAACTGGAAAAGGCCAAGGATTACGAGCCGCTGCTGATTCGCTACCAGAACGGCGCGGCCTTGCGCCTGGGCGACGTGGCAAAAATCAGCGACGGCGTTGAAGACCGCTACAACAGCGGCTTTTTCAACAATGATTCGGCGGTGCTGCTGGTGATCAACCGCCAGTCCGGCGCCAACATCATCGAGACGGTTCGGCAGATCAAGGCCCAGCTGCCGGCGTTGCAGGCGGTGTTGCCGTCCAGCGTCAAGCTCAACCTGGCCATGGACCGTTCCCCGGTGATCACCGCGACCCTGCATGAAGCCGAGATGACCTTGCTGATTGCCGTGGCCCTGGTGGTGCTGGTGGTGTACCTGTTCCTGGGCAATTTCCGTGCTTCGTTGATCCCGACCCTGGCGGTGCCGGTGTCGTTGGTGGGCACCTTTGCGGTGATGTACCTGTTCGGCTTCTCGCTGAACAACTTCTCGCTGATGGCGCTGATTCTGGCCACGGGCCTGGTGGTGGACGATGCCATCGTGGTGCTGGAGAACATTTCCCGGCACATCGACGACGGCGTGCCGCCGATGAAGGCGGCGTATCTGGGCGCGCAGGAAGTCGGCTTCACCTTGTTGTCGATGAACGTGTCGCTGGTGGCGGTGTTCCTGTCCATCCTGTTTATGGGCGGTATCGTCACCAACCTGTTCCGTGAGTTCTCCATCACCTTGTCGGCGGCGATCATCGTCTCGCTGATCGTCTCGCTGACCTTGACCCCGATGCTCTGCGCGCGTTGGCTCAAACCGCACATCAAAGGGCATATGAGCGGTTTGCAGCGCTGGAGCCACAGGATCAACGAGCGCATGGTGGCGGTGTATGCCACCAGCCTGGACTGGGTACTGCGTCACCGACGCCTGACCCTGCTGAGCCTGTTGCTTACCGTGGGCGTGAACATCGCGCTGTACGTGGTGGTGCCGAAAACCTTTATGCCGCAGCAGGACACCGGTCAGTTGATCGGCTTTGTGCGCGGCGACGACGGGCTGTCGTTCAACGTGATGCAGCCGAAGATGGAGACCTTTCGCAAGGCGGTCCTCAAGGACCCGGCAGTGCTCAGCGTGGCCGGCTTTATCGGCGGCAACAACGGCACCAACAACGCGGTGATGCTGGTGCGCCTCAAGCCTATCGCCGAGCGCAAGATCTCGGCCCAGGCGGTGATCGAGCGTATTCGCAAGGAAGTACCGCTGGTGCCGGGCGGGCGCTTGTTCCTGATGGCCGACCAGGACCTGCAATTTGGCGGCAGTCGCGACCAGACCAGCGCGCAGTATTCCTACATCCTGCAAAGTGGTGACCTGGCCGCGTTGCGCCTGTGGTACCCGAAAGTGGTCGCCGCGTTGCGAGAGCTGCCGGAGCTGACCGCCATCGACGCCCGTGAAGGCCGTGGAGCAGCGCAGGTAACGCTGGTGGTCGACCGTGACCAGGCCAAGCGCTTGGGCATCGACATGAGCATGGTCACGGCGGTGCTGAACAATGCCTACAGCCAACGGCAGATTTCCACCATCTACGACAGCCTCAACCAGTACCAGGTGGTGATGGAGGTCAACCCGAAATACGCCCAGGACCCGATCACCCTGAACCAGATGCAGGTGATCACCTCCACCGGTGCGCGGGTGCCGTTATCGACCATTGCCCATTACGAGAACAGCCTGGCCGACGACCGGGTCAGCCATGAAGGCCAGTTCGCCTCGGAAAACATCGCGTTTGATATGTCGCCCGGGGTAACGGTGGAGCAGGGCACGGCCGCCATCGAGCGCGCGATTGCCAAGGTCGGCCTGCCCGAAGACGTGATCGCCAAGATGGCCGGCACCGCCGACGCGTTTGCGGCGACCCAGAAGGGCCAGCCGTTCATGATCCTCGGCGCGCTGGTGGCGGTTTATCTGGTGTTGGGCATTCTGTATGAAAGCTACATTCACCCGCTCACCATCCTCTCGACCTTGCCGTCGGCCGGTGTCGGCGCGTTGCTCTCGATCTACTTGCTGGGCGGCGAGTTCAGCCTGATCTCATTGCTGGGGTTGTTCCTGTTGATCGGGGTGGTGAAGAAGAACGCGATCCTGATGATCGACCTGGCCCTGCAGTTGGAGCGCCATGACGGCATGAGCCCGTTGGAATCGATCCGCAGTGCCTGCCTGTTGCGCCTGCGCCCGATCCTGATGACCACGCTGGCCGCCATCCTCGGCGCCTTGCCATTGCTGCTCGGCTCCGGCGATGGCGCGGAAATGCGCCAGCCGCTGGGCCTGACGATTATCGGCGGCCTGGTGTTCAGCCAGATCCTGACCCTTTACACCACCCCGGTGGTTTACCTCTATCTTGACCGCGCGCGCCATCGCTTCAACGCCTGGCGCGGCGTGCGTACCGATGCTGCCTTGGACACTGCGCTATGAGCGATTCAACCTTGACCCAATTGGCCATGAGCATGCCCCGTGGTTTGCGCGTTGCCAGCCTCCTGCTGTGCGGCGCATTGCTCAGCGCTTGCGCCATCGGGCCTGACTACAAACGCCCGGATGTCATCGAGCCGGTGCAGTTCAAAGAAGCCCAGGGCTGGAGCCAGGCCACGCCCAGCGATTCGCTGGCGCGGGGCGCCTGGTGGGAGCTGTACGGCGACCGCCAGCTGAATGACCTGGTGACGCGCCTGAACAACGCCAACCAGACCGTGGCCCAGGCCGAAGCGCGTTTCCGTCAGGCCCAGGCCCAGGTGCGCAGCGCGCGCGGTGCGTTCTTTCCAACGGTGGACCTGAGTGCCGGAAAAACCCGCGCGAGCCAGGGCACCGGCAGCAGTAACGCCAGCCTGAGCAGTTCCAGCAGCGGTATCCGCGACACCCTCAACGCGCAACTGGGCGTGAGTTGGGAAGCAGATGTGTGGGGCAAATTGCGTCGCGGTCTGGAAGCTAATGAAGCCACGGCCGAGGCCAGCTCGGCGGATTTGGCGGCGATGCGCTTGAGCCAGCAATCGGAGCTGGTGCAGGACTACTTGCAACTGCGTGTCATGGATGAACAGACGCGGTTGTTGCAAGCCACGCTGGACACGTATCAGCGTTCGCTGCAAATGACCGAAAACCAATACCGCGCCGGTGTGTCCGGCAAGGATGCGATCGCTCAGGCGCAAACTCAGCTCAAGACCACCCAGGCCAGCCTGATCGACTTGATCTGGCAGCGGGCCCAGTTGGAAAACGCCATCGCGGTGTTGATCGGCGAGGCACCGGCCAACTTCAACCTGGCGGTGAGCAAAGATATTCCAGCGTTGCCGCAGATTCCCGTGAGCCTGCCGTCGCAACTGTTGGAGCGCCGTCCGGACATTGCCTCGGCTGAGCGCGCGGTGATCGCTGCAAACGCAAATATCGGTGTGGCCAAGGCGGCTTATTATCCGGATTTGACCTTGAGTCTGGCGGGCGGCTATTCCAGCAGCACCTACGCCGACTGGATCAGCTTGCCGAACCGCTTTTGGTCGGTGGGGCCGAAGTTGGCGATGACGTTGTTCGACGGTGGGCAGCGTTCGGCGGAGGTTGATCGCAGCGTGGCCTCGTATGACGAGACGGTAGCCAAGTATCGCCAGACGGTGCTGGATGGTTTTCGCGAGGTGGAAAACTACATGGTGCAGTTGAAGGTGCTGGAGGACGAGGCGGTCGTCAGCAATGAAGCGCTGGAAGCTGCGCGCGAATCGCTGCGGTTGACGCAGAATCAGTACAAGGCCGGGTTGATTGCGTATCTGGATGTCGTCACGGTGCAGGCTACGGCCCTGAGCAATGAGCGGACTGTACTGACGTTGTTGCAGACGCGGTTGGTGGCCAGTGTGCAGTTGATTGCGGCGCTGGGCGGTGGATGGGATGGGCAGGTAGCGTTCAAGGAGTGATTGAGCAACTGTCCGTTGCTGCCATCTGCAGGTGGGAGGCGGCAAGCCCCTCCCGGAGCCGAAGACGTCGATACAGACGCAACTTCAACCCCCGAGCACCGCAATGTTAAGCCAGTAGATTGACGTCAAAACGCCACTAGTGGCCCCATGATAATTAATCAACGCGCCCCTAATTATTCTCGCTACAATCGCCCGCTTTGCCACTTGGCACGGGCGCTCCAGGCCCGTCAGTTCTGAGAAATTCCATGCTGATCGGTAGCTATTCCCCCTCCCTGGTCGTGATTTCCCTGTTCGTCGCGATCCTGGCGTCCTACACCGCGCTGGACCTTGCCGGCCGTCTTGCGACCGCCCGGGGCCGCGCCGTGTATGTGTGGATGACGGGCGGCGCATTGGCAATGGGCGTAGGCGTGTGGTCCATGCACTTCATCGGCATGTTGGCCTTGCGCCTTCCGTTTGCCCTCGGGTTTGAACTGGGCATCACCGCGCTGTCCCTGCTGATCGCCGTGTTGTCCAGCGGCTTTGCCTTATGGCTGGTCAGCCAGCCACGCCTGCCTGCGTGGCAACTGGCGTTCGGTGCGCTGATCATGGGCGCGGGCATCAGCAGCATGCACTACACCGGCATGGCCGCGATGCGCATGACGCCGGGCATCGACTACGACCCAACCCTGTTCGGCGCCTCATTGTTGATCGCGGTCGTCGCGTCCGGCGCTGCGCTGTGGATCGCCTTCAACTTGCGTCGCAGCACGCCTTACGTACGCCTGGCACGCGGTGGCGCAGCCGTGGTGATGGGCATTGCAATCGTGGGCATGCACTACACCGGCATGGCCGCCGCGCGCTTTGATGACAACAGCTTCTGCGGCGCCGCACTGACGGGCCTGAGTGGCACGGGCCTGGACAACCTGGTGCTAGTGACCACGCTGGCGGTGTTGATCATCGCGTTGCTGACTTCGTTGCTTGACGCTCGCCTGGAGGCGCGCACCGCCGTACTTGCCGACTCCCTCACCCTGGCCAACCAGGAACTGACGCACCTGGCCCTGCACGACATGCTCACCGGCCTGCCCAATCGCACGTTGCTCGCCGACCGTATTCAGCAAGCCATTCAGGCGGTGAAGGAGCAGGGCGGTTGCTTTGCCCTGATGTTTATCGACCTGGATGGGTTCAAACCGGTCAACGATGCGTTTGGTCACCACATGGGTGACCAGTTGTTGCGCGAGGTGGGCCTGCGCTTGCGCGAAGACCTGCGCGGCCATGACACGTTGGCCCGTATCGGCGGGGATGAGTTTGTGTTGCTGGTGCAATTGACGCAGCCGGACGACGCCGTCGGCCTCGCCGAACGTCAGGTCGGGCTGATCAACCGTGCCTTCAAGGTTGCCGAGCATGAACTGCAAATCTCCGCCAGCATCGGTATCGCGCTGTTTCCGGGCAATGGCAGTAACCCGCAGGAGTTGTTGATGAACGCCGACGCCGCCATGTACCACGCCAAGGGCATGGGCAAGAACGGCTACAGTTTCTTCGATGTGTCGATGAACACCAACGCGCGCAAGCAGTTGCAGTTATTGCAGGACCTGCGCAACGCCCTCGAGCACGAGCAATTTTGTCTGTATTACCAGCCCAAGTTCGATGCGGTGAGCGGCATCCCGGTCGGCGCCGAAGCCTTGCTGCGCTGGGAGCATCCGCAGCAGGGGCTGTTGTTGCCTGCGACGTTTATCGACCTGGCGGAAAAGACCGGCTTGATTATTCCTATCGGCGAGTGGGTATTGAACGAAGCCTGTCGTCAGATGCGTCTGTGGTATGCGCAGGGCTATGAAGACTGGCGCATTGCGGTAAACCTGTCGGCCTTGCAGTTTTGCCATGCCGGGCTGGTCAAGAGCGTTGCCGCAGCCCTGGACCGTCACCAGTTGCCGGCCAATAGCCTGACCCTGGAAATTACCGAAACCACTGCCATGAGTGACGCCGACGCGAGCATGACGGTGTTGCAGCAGTTGTCGGACATGGGCGTTGACCTGTCCATCGATGACTTCGGCACCGGCTATTCGAGCCTGATGTACCTCAAGCGTCTGCCCGCCAATGAGCTGAAGATCGATCGCGGGTTTGTCCGCGACCTGGAACACGACAGCGACGATGCCGCCATCGTTTCGGCCATCGTCGCCCTCGGTCAGGCCCTGGGGCTGCGGATTGTCGCCGAGGGCGTGGAGACCGATGTGCAGCAGAGTTTCCTCACCCGCCTGGGGTGCAACTCGCTGCAAGGCTATCTGCTGGGGCATCCCTTGCCGGCTGACGGTTTCATGGCTGACATCCAGCGTGCCGAATAGGCGGTAGCGCCTGACAAAAGCCGTGCGTGACGAGTATTCTTGGCCCCAACCCTAAACATCAGGTTGAGTCAGGAGACCGCACGCATGGACAAAGTCGTCATCATCACTGGGGGCAGCCGCGGCATCGGTGCCGAGACGGCATTGCTGGCCGCTCGCGAGGGTTACCGCATCTGCATCAACTATCAGTCCGACGAAAACGCCGCCCATAGCGTGCTCGAACAGGTTCGCGCCCTCGGCGCCCAGGCGATTGCAGTGCGTGCGGACGTCAGCATCGAAGATGAAGTGGTTGCGCTGTTCGGTCGCGTGGATGCCGAGCTGGGCCGCGTCACCGCGCTGGTGAACAACGCCGGCACCGTGGGGCATAAGTCGCGGGTCGACGAGATGTCCGAATTCCGCATCCTCAAGATCATGAAAACCAACGTGCTCGGGCCGATTCTGTGCGCCAAGCATGCGGTGCTGCGCATGTCGCCAAGGCATGGCGGGCAGGGTGGCAGTATCGTCAACGTGTCGTCAGTGGCGGCGCGCCTGGGTTCGCCGGGTGAATACGTCGACTATGCCGCCTCCAAGGGAGCGCTGGACACCTTCACACTGGGGCTGTCGAAAGAAGTTGCCGGTGAAGGGATCCGCGTTAACGCCGTGCGGCCCGGCTATATCTTTACCGACTTCCACGCCCTGAGTGGCGATCCGGACCGGGTCAGCAAACTTGAATCCGGCATTCCGATGGCCCGTGGCGGGCGCCCGGACGAAGTGGCCGAGGCGATTATCTGGTTACTGTCGGACAAGGCCTCGTACACCACCGGCACCTTCCTGGACCTGGGCGGCGGTCGCTGATCACCGCGGTTGGCCGGCTGTTGAGTGAGGCACCCAAGGGGCGCCTCACGGTGACGTTCAGGGCAGCTTGATCTGATACGCCGCCAACTGGGCTTTGTGTTGCGCCTCCACCGAGCTTGGGTCGACGCGTTTGGCAAACTGGTTCAAGTCGCGTCGAGCGTTTTCCTTGTCGCCCAGCCGGTCATAGGCCAGCGCTCGCTGGTAGTAGGCCCACGCGTAGTCAGGCTGTTTGATCAGTCCGGCGCTGTAGGCTTCGGCGGCTTCGCGGTACTGGCCGAGGTCGTAGAGCGCCAGGCCCAAATGATAGAACGTCGGCATGTTGAACCCGGCGCCTTTGCCATTCTCACCCAGGCCGGCATCCAGATTGGACTGCACCAGTTCGAGGGCTTTTTGCGGGTTGCCATTGAGGCGGTACAGGTAGCTCAGTTCCAGGGTCGCACGCGGTTCGGGGTGCGGGTTGGTGGCGATGGATTTTTCGCGTGCGCTGATGGCTTGCGGATACTGCTTGAGGTTTGTGTAGGCCACTGACTGCAACAGGTACACGGTGCTCTTGATTTTGGGCGGCAGGGTGTTCTTCGTCAGGCACAGCTCTGACTCTTGAATCACCTGCTGATTTTGCTCGGCTCTCATGGCCTTGCTGGTGTTGACGCAATGCTGCAGGTTGAGTTCGGCGGGGGTTGGCTGGTGCGCGCAACCGGTGACAACTGCGGCAACGGCCAGCAGGGCGAAACCACGAATAGAGGCGTTAGGCATGCTTGGTCAGTCCAGCAGATTGGCGTTGAGGTCGGGGCGATAGACTTGCAGCAGGGCAGGCGTGACGGTGCCTTGCAAGGAGCAGAAGATCTTCGTACGGCCCTCGGTCGGACCTTTTTCCAGGCTCAGCGTACGCTCTACAAAGCCAAAGGGCGTGGCCACGCCCGGTCCCGCCAAGCCTTCGGTGCGCCATTGGCCGATCGGGTCGCCTACCCGGCGAATATCGGCGCGGCTGACACTGCCTCGTTCTGCTACCAGGCGTGCGTGGTCGGCGATCAAAGGCTTGAGGCGCTCGGCAACATCGCTCACCGAACCTTCGGCGACGAATCCCCAGAACAGCAAATTGCCGACATTGGGCAGCGACATGGCTTCATTGTGATACCCCACAAGGCGCACGCCGTTGACCACCAGCGGTTGCTCAAAGGCCTGATAGCGACCACCTTCCTGCAGTGGGTTCATGACCACTGGAGCGCTGACGTTGCCCTGTTTGGCCATGCGCAGGGTGCCGGCGGGCAGGGACGCGGTGTTGAGGGTTTCGAAAAAGCGTGCGTCACAGCGGGAGAAATCGCTGAACAGCTGATCAGGGGTGGCGGCAGTGGTTTGGCCCTGCGCCTGGCTGGCAAGCGCCAGCAAGCAAAGGGCGGATAACAGTGGGCGAAGCATCGGCGTCATCCATGAGCGTTGAGGGGCGGCGAGTGTAACAAGGCTGAAACGTCTTCGCTAACCGGAGGGGCGTTGCCCAGCGGTCTGGCTGCGGCGAGCCTGTTCAAAACGAGCGCACGATCCGCCCCAGCGTTTCCATCGCTTTCTCCGACGCCTCGGTCCACGGGCTGCCGTAATTCAAGCGGATGCAATTTCTGAAGCGCTGGGTCGCCGAGAAAATCGGCCCCGGCGCAATGCTGATGCCTTGGGCCAGGGCCATCTGGAATAACTTCAGCGAGTCGGTTTGCTCCGGCAGTTCGAGCCACAAAAAATACCCGCCAGCCGGCTGGCTGACCCGTGTCTGGGCCGGGAAATAGCGGGCGATGGCCGCCAGCATCGCGCTTTGCTGTTCTTCCAGGGCATAGCGCAACTTGCGCAAATGGCGGTCATAGCCACCGTGCTGCAGGTAGTCGGCAATCGCCGCCTGCGCCGGCATTGATGGGCACAACGAGGTCATCAGCTTCAAGCGCTCGACCTTCTGCGCATAGCGCCCGGCGGCCACCCAGCCAACGCGGTAACCCGGGGCCAGGCTTTTGGCAAAGGAGCCGCAGTGCATCACCAGGCCTTCGGTGTCGAAGGCCTTGGCCGGTTTGGGCGCTTGCTGCCCGTAATACAACTCGGCGTACACGTCGTCTTCGATCAGCGGCACCTGGTGACTGCGCAGCAGTTCCACCAACGCCTGCTTTTTGGCCTCCGGCAGCGTTGCGCCCATCGGGTTCTGGAAGCTGGTCATGGTCCAGCAGGCCTTGATCGGGTAGCGCTCAAGGCTTTGCGCCAAGGCGTTGAGGTCGATGCCGTCGCGTGGGTGCACCGGAATTTCCACGGCCTTGAGCTTCAGACGTTCGAGCACCTGCAGGCAGGCATAAAACGCCGGCGCTTCGATGGCTACCAGATCGCCCGGCTCGGTCACGGCCTGCAGGCACAGGTTCAGGGCTTCGAGTGCGCCGTTGGTGATCAGCAACTCTTCCATCGGCAGCATCAGGCCGCCGACCATGTAACGCAGGGCAATTTGCCTGCGCAGCTGCGGGTTGCCCGGTGACATGTCGGTCACGACCAGGCGTGGGTCCATTTCGCGGCTGGCACTGGCCAGCGAACGTGCCAGGCGTGGCAAAGGGAACAGCATCGGGCTGGGAAAGGCCGAACCGAAGGGGACGGTATTGGGGTCTTTGATGGAGTCCAGTACCGAAAACACCAGTTCACTCACATCGACTTCGGTGGATTCGTGCACATGTTCGCTCACCACCGGCTCGGAAAACGGGCTCGGTGCATGGGTGTTGACGAAGTAACCGGAACGCGGCCGCGCGCGGATCAGCCCACGGCGTTCGAGCAGGTAATACGCCTGGAACACCGTGGACGGGCTGACGCCGTAGGTCTGGCTCGCATAGCGCACCGACGGCACGCGCTGGCCGGGCCCGAGCACGCCGGAGCGGATCAGTTCTGCGATGTCATCGGCGAATTTTTCGTAGCGTTTCATGAAGACCTTAAAAACAGTTTTCTCATTATGAACACAGGGCAAACAGTGGCTGCGGGCCTGTGTCGGTTAGACCTCAGCGGTTCATCGGTGCCACAAAGCGGCTGTCGGCCGCACTGTAGATCCACGGCTCATCCACGTCTGTCACCTTGAACCGCAGGGTCTGTGAACTGCTCGCCGGCGTGTCGGCCAACAATGCCACCGACACCGGCACATCGCTGATTTCCCCCGGCGCCAGGCTGAGCTCGGTCTTGCCTTGCAGCACGAAACCCTCGGCGTCCACCAACGCCAGGCGATAGTCCTGGCGCTGCTGGGTTTTGTTGATGACCTTGAGGCTGTAAATGTTTTCGATCAAGCCCTGGCTGTTTTCGCGAAACATGCCGCGGTCCTTGGTGACGTCGAGCGACACCATCGGCCGTCCTACCAGGGCCACCACCAGTGCGGCGATCATCACCAACAGCACGGCACTGTAGCCGATCAGTCGCGGCCGAAGCAGGTGGGTTTTGCCGCCCTGCAGTTGATGCTCGGAGGTATAGCTCACCAGGCCGCGGGCATAGCCCATTTTGTCCATGATTGAATCGCAGGCGTCGATGCAGGCCGCGCAGCCGATGCACTCCATCTGCAAGCCGTCGCGGATATCAATGCCGGTAGGGCACACCTGCACGCACAGCTGGCAGTCGATGCAGTCACCCAGGCCGACGTTGGCGGGCGTCACGTCTCGTTTGCGCGGGCCGCGGTGTTCTCCACGCGCCGCATCGTATGAAATGGTCAGGGTGTCCTTGTCGAACATCACGCTCTGGAAGCGCGCATAGGGGCACATGTGCATGCACACCGCTTCACGCAGCCAGCCGGCATTGATGTACGTGGCCGCGGTGAAAAACAGCACCCAGAACAGGCTGACGCCGCCCATTTGCCACGTCAGCAGCTCCAAGGCCAAAGGCCGGATGGGCGTGAAGTAGCCGACAAACGTCAGCCCGGTCAACACGCTGATGCCCAGCCACAAGGTATGTTTGGCCGAGCGCCGCGCCAGCTTGTTCAGGCTCCACGGCGCTGCGTGGAGCTTGATGCGCTGGTTACGTTCGCCTTCGGTGACCTTTTCACACCACATGAACAGCCAGGTAAACGAGCTTTGCGGGCAGGTGTAGCCGCACCACACCCGGCCTGCGAACACGGTGATGGCAAACAGGCCAAAGGCGCAGATGATCAGCAGCGCCGACAACAGGATGAAGTCCTGGGGCCAGAAGGTTGCGCCGAAGATGTGGAATTTGCTCTCGGCCAGGTCCCACAGCACGGCCTGGCGTCCACCCCAGTTCAGCCATACGGTGCCGAAAAAGGCCAGGAACAGCACCGCGGCGCCGACTATGCGCAAGGTACGAAACAGGCCGGTAAAGCTGCGGGTATGGATCAGGTTGTCGCTGGATTTGGCCTTCACCTTCTTTGGGTGTATGGGCTCAAAGGTTTCCACGGTTGGGATTCTTTCGCTCATGGTCGTTCGCTCATCAGCCTCCATCAGGCGGATGAACTATGGACGCCGCTCTGTGTGCATAACAGACTCAGCTAGGGCGATAAAAAGCGGATCAGATGGGCTTTTCCTACAAGACTGTGGCCGATCGCTGCACTCCGTGGCGCCAGGAGTGCAGCGCCAATCAGCGCACATTGATACAGATCAATCAAATCACCGAATCACTGTCGGTCGCCTTCAAGTGTTTGCGTCCATCCACGGCGCCGGCGACGGTCAAGGCATCGGCTTCGGCCTCGGTGATGTAGATCCTGTCGTTATCCAGCGTCACAAAAGACATGGCTTTGAGGCTGTCGGTACTGACCGTCACCTCGGGCGCAGGCAGGCTGCGCTCCTGGCCGTTTTCATCGACCTTGAAGTAGCACGTCTGGTTATCGATACGTACAGGCATGGTGATCTCCTTTTCCATTGGCGGGTGATCATTAGGGTTCACCCGGTTGCCCTGCGTTCCAGGCAACTGACTGGCGGTCGCCGTTGTCCATGCTAGACCCATAATCACAAAGGACCGCTTTCCATGGATGCCTGGTGGAGCGAAGTGTGGCAAACCCTGCAAGCCGAATTTGCCGACATCGGCGATGCGAAACAACTCACCCAGATTACCGTGCGCTTGCTGATCGCCGCGCTCCTGGGCGGTATTCTCGGGTTCGAACGGGAACAGAAGGGCAAGGCGGCCGGTGTACGCACCCACATGCTGGTGGCGTTGGGCGCCGCGCTGTTTGTATTGGTGCCGCAGACGTCCGGCAGCCAGGCGGATGCGATGAGCCGGGTGCTTCAAGGCGTGATTGCCGGCATCGGATTTCTCGGCGCCGGCACCATTCTCAAAGGCAAGGAAGATGAGCAGGGCCAGCACGTCAAAGGCCTGACCACCGCTGCCGGCCTGTGGATGACTGCGGCAATCGGGGTTGCCGCCGGCATGGGCCGCGAATCGACAGCGGTGCTCAGTACCTTGCTGGCCTTGGCGGTATTCAGCGTGATGCCCCGGATCGTCAGGGCGTTCGAGAATGAAGATGACCGCCGATCAGGTGAGTAGATCGTTTTCTTTGACCTGACCAAATATCTTTGCGACCAGCGCAGGCTCCCCCTGGTTGCCGGCAATCACCAGCACGCTGGCGTTGTGCGCACGCGAGTATTTCAACTGCATCTCACCACTGGCGCCGGATAACTGGTTGACCCAGTGCAGCGGTTTATTCAGTTGCCGGCGAATGCCGGTGACGTCCAGCTTGTCCCGGTCGGTGACAAAGTGCCTGATTTCACACGGGTGCTCGAGCGTGGACTCAAGCGTGTTAGTGAAACTGTAGGTCTTGGGGTGGTTTTTACAGTCGGACTCGTAGTGGTCCCGTCGCTGCCAATCTTCAAGATGCGCATATTGCAACGGCTCGGTCACCTTCCGGACCTGAGTGGCAATGTCGCAGAGGTGTTTGCTCTTGACCTGCAGGCTATGCATATAGTCCTGAATGCTCGTCAGGGGCGCGTGTTCCTGGCGGGAGAACGCGCGAACCATATCAAAGCGACTGCTCGGTGAGGCTTTCATCAAGCTGGCTTTCAACGCGAACAGCGCCGCCTCCACATAGTTGCGATAGGCGCCGACCTGCTCGGTTTCAATGGGGCTCAAGACCGTGTCGAGCGAACCTTTGTTGAGTTGGGTTTCGATCCTGGCGAGGATCTTGATGCAGGACGTTGCGTTGGGGCCGCTCAACAGGCACTTGAGGTTGTCGGGGGTCAACAGCCTGTCGATGGTGTTGAAGGTGTCTTTTGACTCGCTGGACTCAGGGTCGCGCATCAGGCGCTCAACGGTTTTGCGGTCCAGCTGGTCGCAGAGTTGCTTGAGCTGTTTTTCCAGCGCCGCCTGGTCGGCGGGTGCGGCTCCATCTGCACGCATAGGCTCGCGGGTGGTGTTTGGCGCCGACCGGAGCAGGGCGTCCAGCGCTTGAGCAGACACGCTCACGGGTGATGGCGGCATGGGGTGGGAATGAAGGTGGCCTGGGATGAGTTCGGCGCGGGCGCAAGACGGCTGCTGGATGGTCGACATGATGAATCCTCAAAAACCAATCGGACGAGCGCTGGGGCCAGGGGCCTGGAAATGAAGTCAGCGCAAAATCAGTATGAGAACGATCACATCAGTTGGAATTAGGGCTTTGCCTTTCAAGTGAGTGGGAATTTTCTGCGTCAACGCCTGCTCGCGAGTCAAGGTTCAACGGCCAGTACTGCGTCTGCAGTACCCGCCGTGCCTTGCGAGCGGACGCTGAACCTATCAGGGCCTGGTCACAGAATGGCCGGCGGCTCGCTCGTTGGCGGTTCCTGCACCGGCGGTGGATCGTTTTCAGGGGGTTCCTGTTCAGGGATCGGCTTCGGCTCAGCGGGCGGTAACGTTGGGTCGTCGATGTTCGGATCGGGTGTTTCAGCCGGAATCGGGATATTCATCGGTGTGGCCTCCTTTGTGCTTTGCTCTTGCGGTGGACATCCGCCTGGGGGAATTGATTCCCCGCCCAATGGCGACATATCCACCTGAACTTTTCACCTGACGCCAGGCTCGGACCTATTACGGCCCTGCTCAGGGAGAGCGTTGCCATATCAGAATTCGGATCAAGCAAAGAGCGTCCACAGGGCGTAAGGGGAAGATGCTCGATGACTGCTGAAACACTGGCTCCAGACGATTCCATTTTGCCGCTGTCCCAGGCGTTGTTATTGCCCAGGATCGCTATCGAAAGTACCGCGCCCGTGATCGACGGCGGCGAGTTTGCCGTGAAGGCCGTGGTCGGCCAGCGCATCAATGTCACCAGCAAGGTCTTTGCTGATGGCCACGACAAGCTTGCCGTACTGATCCGCTGGCGCCCGTTGCAGGACGAAAGCTGGCACAGCGTAGTAATGACCGACGTCGGCAACAATGGCTGGGAAGGCGCGTTCACCGTGACGCAGCAAGGCCCCCACCAATATTGCATCGAAGCCTGGATCGATACCTTTGCCAGCTTCTGTTATGAGCTGCGCAAAAAACACGAGGCCGGCGTGCCAGTCAGCCTCGAGCTGCAGGAAGGTCGCAGCCTGGTGTTGCAGGCCGCCGAGCGCAGTGACAACGAGCTGCGCGATCGCCTGATGCTGTTGCACCACGAACTGTCCGGTTTGCTGGAAACCGAGCAGGTCGCGCAGTTTCTGCACGAAGACAGTGCACACCTGATGACCCAGGCCGACCACCGTGCCTATTTGAGCGTCAGCCCGGTCTATCCGGTGGATGTCGAGCGCACAGCGGCGCAGTTTGCCAGCTGGTACGAGCTGTTTCCGCGCTCGATCACCGACGATCCTGCCCGCCACGGCACGTTCAACGACGTGCACTCTCGGCTGTCGATGATCCATGACATGGGCTTTGACGTGCTGTACTTCCCGCCGATCCATCCCATCGGGCGCAGCCATCGCAAAGGCAAGAACAACTCCCTGACCGCCGGCCCCGATGATCCCGGCAGCCCGTACGCGATTGGCAGCGAGGAGGGCGGCCATGAAGCCATCCACCCGCAACTGGGCAGCCGCGATGACTTCCGTCGGTTGGTCAAGGCCGCCGCCGACCACGGCCTGGAAATCGCTCTGGACTTCGCCATCCAGTGTTCCCAGGACCACCCGTGGCTCAAGCAGCACCCGGGCTGGTTCAACTGGCGCCCGGACGGCACGATCAAATACGCCGAGAACCCGCCGAAGAAATACCAGGACATCGTCAACGTCGACTTCTATGCCGCCGATGCGATTCCGAGCCTGTGGACTGAGTTGCGCGACGTCGTGCTGGGCTGGGTGGAAGAGGGCGTGAAGACCTTTCGGGTCGACAACCCTCACACCAAACCGCTGCCCTTCTGGCAATGGCTGATCAGCGACGTGCGCGGCAAACACCCTGACGTGATCTTCCTCGCCGAAGCGTTCACCACGCCTGCAATGATGGCGCGCCTGGGCAAGGTCGGTTATTCGCAGAGTTACACCTACTTTACCTGGCGCAATACCAAGGCCGAGTTGAGCGAGTACTTTGCGCAATTGAACGAATCGCCCTGGCGCGAGTGCTACCGACCGAATTTCTTCGTCAACACGCCGGACATCAACCCCGGCTTCCTGCACGAATCCGGGCGGCCGGGTTTCTTGATCCGCGCCGCACTGGCCACCATGGGATCGGGCCTGTGGGGCATGTATTCGGGGTTCGAGTTGTGCGAAGCCGCGCCAGTGCCGGGCAAGGAAGAGTACCTGGATTCAGAGAAGTACGAGATCCGCCCGCGCGATTTCACGGCGCCCGGCAACATCATTGCCGAGATCGCGCAGCTCAATCGTATCCGCCGGCAGAACCCCGCGTTGCAAACGCACCTGGGGTTGAAGCTCTACAACGCCTGGAACGACAACATCCTGTACTTCGGCAAGCGCAGTGAAGACGGCAGCAATTTCATCCTCGTCGCGGTGAACCTCGACCCGTTCAATGCCCAGGAAGCCCATTTCGAGTTGCCACTTTGGGAGCTGGGCTTGCCGGACGACGCCCAGACCCAAGGCGAAGACTTGATGAACGGGCACCGCTGGACCTGGTATGGCAAGACTCAGTGGACGCGGCTGGAGCCGCACATGCCGTTTGGAATTTGGAGAATCACCACCTCCTGAAACCAGCCAGTCACCTGCAGGCGTCGACACACGGCGCCTGCAGGGAGCGTGTTCTACCAGTTGGTTTTTTCAGAATTTTCAGGAGTTTCCAATGGCGAAGAAACCCAAGGCTGCCACCTTTATCAAAGACCCGCTCTGGTACAAGGACGCGGTGATTTATCAGGTTCACGTCAAATCCTATTTCGACTCCAACAACGACGGCATCGGTGATTTTCCCGGGCTGATCGCCAAGCTCGATTACATCGCCGACCTGGGCGTGAACACCATCTGGCTCTTGCCGTTCTACCCCTCGCCACGCCGCGACGACGGCTATGACATTGCCGAGTACCGTGGCGTGCACAGCGACTACGGGACCATGGCCGACGCCAAGCGGTTTATTGCCGAAGCCCACCAACGCGGCCTGCGGGTCATCACCGAACTGGTGATCAACCACACCTCCGACCAGCATCCCTGGTTCCAGCGTGCGCGCAAGGCCAAGCCGGGTTCAGCCGCGCGCGACTTCTACGTGTGGTCCGATGACGACCAGAAATACGACGGCACCCGCATCATTTTTCTCGACACCGAAAAATCCAACTGGACCTGGGACCCGGTCGCCGGTCAGTACTTCTGGCACCGTTTCTATTCCCACCAGCCGGACCTCAACTTCGACAACCCGCAGGTGATGAAGGCGGTGCTGTCGGTGATGCGTTATTGGCTGGACATGGGCATCGACGGCCTGCGCCTGGACGCCATTCCGTACCTGATCGAACGCGACGGTACCAATAACGAAAACCTCCCGGAAACTCACGACGTCCTCAAGCAGATCCGTGCCGAGATCGACGCGCATTATCCCGACCGCATGCTGCTCGCCGAGGCCAACCAATGGCCGGAAGACACGCAGTTGTACTTCGGTGACAAAAAGGGTGACGACGGCGATGAATGCCACATGGCGTTCCACTTCCCGCTGATGCCGCGCATGTACATGGCGCTGGCCCAGGAAGATCGCTTCCCCATCACCGATATTTTGCGCCAGACCCCGGAGATTCCCGCCAACTGCCAGTGGGCGATCTTCTTGCGCAACCACGATGAATTGACCCTGGAAATGGTCACCGACAAAGAACGCGACTACCTGTGGAATTACTACGCCGCCGACCGTCGCGCGCGAATCAACCTGGGTATTCGTCGACGCCTGGCGCCGCTGATGGAACGTGATCGCCGCCGTGTCGAACTGCTCAATAGCCTGCTGTTGTCGATGCCGGGCACGCCGACCCTGTATTACGGCGATGAGATCGGCATGGGCGATAACATCTACCTGGGCGACCGCGATGGCGTGCGTACGCCGATGCAGTGGTCCATCGACCGTAACGGCGGCTTTTCCCGCGCCGACCCGGCAAGCCTGGTGCTGCCGCCGATCATGGACCCGCTTTACGGCTACCAGTCGGTCAACGTCGAAACCCAGGCTCAGGACCCGCACTCGTTGCTGAACTGGACCCGGCGCATGCTTGCGGTGCGTAAGCAGTCCAAGGCCTTCGGCCGTGGCAGCCTGAAAATGCTCTCGCCGAGCAACCGCCGCATCCTGGCCTACACCCGTGAATTCACCGGCGAAGACGGCCGCACGGAAATCATCCTGTGCGTGGCTAACGTGTCACGCAGTGCCCAGGCCGCCGAACTGGACCTGTCGGCGTTCGCCGGCATGGTGCCGGTGGAGATGCTCGGCGGGAATGCCTTCCCACCCATTGGCCAGCTCAATTTCCTGCTGACCCTGGCGCCTTACGGTTTCTACTGGTTTGTGCTGGCGGCGGAAAACCAGATGCCGAGCTGGCATGTGGAACCGGCGCAGAGCATCCCGGACTTCACCACCCTGGTATTGAAAAAACGCATGGAAGAACTGCTCGAAGAACCGTGCCGCAGCACGCTGGAACAAACCTCGTTGCCCACCTGGTTGCCCAAGCGGCGCTGGTTTGCCGGCAAGGACACGGCCATCGACAGTGTGCGCATTGCCTACGGCGTGCGCTTTGGCGACCCGCAGCACCCGGTGCTGCTCAGCGAAATCGAGGTGAGCAGCGCCGGCCAGGTCAGCCGCTATCAACTGCCATTCGGCTTTCTGGGCGAAGACCAGTTCACCAGCGCGTTGCCGCAGCAATTGGCACTCGCCCGTGTACGCCGTGCGCGTCAGGTCGGCCTGGTAACCGACGCCTTCAGCCTTGAGCATTTTATTCGCGCGGTGATCCATGGCCTGCAAGCCGGCACCGTGCTGAACACCGGCGAAGGTGACTTGCGCTTTGAGGCCACGCCGCATCTGGCCAAGCTGCAACTGGGCGACGAATCGCAGGTGCGCTACCTGTCCGCCGAACAGTCCAACAGTTCGGTGGTCGTGGGCGAGAGCCTGGTGCTCAAGCTCATCCGCAAAGTCAGCGCCGGCGTGCACCCGGAGCTGGAAATGAGCGCTTACCTGACCGAAGCCGGTTACCCCAACATCTCGCCGTTGTTGGGCTCGATGGTGCGTCGTGACGGTGAAGGGCAAGACAACCTGTTGATGATTGCCCAGGGTTACCTCAGCAACCAGGGCGATGCGTGGGCCTGGACGCAAAACAGCCTGGAGCGGGCGATTCGTGACGAGCTGGCCGAAGCCATGTCCGAACAGGAACAGCACTACAACGCCCTTGGCGAACTGCAAGACTTTGCCGGTTTGCTCGGCCAGCGCCTGGGTGAGATGCACGCGGTCTTGGCGGCGAAAACCACCAACAAAGACTTCAAACCCGAAGTCACGAGCGTCAAGGACACCCAGGCCTGGGCCAAGGACGTTGGCGCGCAGATCGACCGCGCGCTGCACTTGCTCAAGCTTCATCAAAGTCAATTGAACCCTGCCGATCAGGCGCTGGTCAGTGAATTGCTGACGCAGAAAAAAGCCATCGGCGCGCACGTTCAGGCCCTGGCGAAAGCCACGGCCGGCGGGTTGCGGATCCGGGTTCATGGTGACTTGCACCTGGGCCAGGTACTGGTGGTCAAGGGCGATGCTTACTTGATCGACTTTGAAGGCGAACCGGCGCGTGCGCTGCATGAGCGACGCGGCAAGCACAGCCCTTATAAAGATGTCAGTGGCGTGCTGCGCTCGTTCGATTACGCCGCCGCCATGGCCTTGAATGTGCAAGGTGTGGATCACTCGCCCGAAGCGGACATTGCCCGCAAACGCGTGACCGACCGGTACTTGAGTGAAGCACGTCAGGCATTTACCCAGGCTTATCATCATGCGACGTCTACACTGGCGCATGACTGGCAGGATGCCAAAGGCCAAAGCGCTGCGCTGACGTTGTTCAGCCTGGAAAAGGCCGCGTATGAAGTGGCCTACGAAGCGGAAAATCGCCCGACCTGGTTGCCGGTGCCGTTGCAAGGTTTGCACGGTCTGCTCAGCGGGCTAACACCTATATCGAAAACTGCACGCGGTGGGGAGACGTCATGAGCTTTACAAATAAAGAACCGCTGCAACCGAAACTGACTGCAATGCCGGCGTCCAAGGACGTCGAAGCACTGGTACGCGCCGAGCACCATGACCCGTTCTCGATTCTCGGGCCACACGATGACGAGCAAGGCGGCCAGTTCATCCGCGCGTTTCTGCCCGAAGCCCTGAGTGTTCAGGTGCTGGCGCGAGACAGCGGTGAGACACTCGGCAACCTGGACGCCAGCCCGGTGCCAGGTTTGTTTGTCGGCCACTTCAAGACGCGCCAGAGCTACCTGCTGAAAATCCAGTGGGCTGGCGGCGAGCAGATCACAGAAGACCCTTACAGTTTCAGCCAGTTGCTGCTCGGTGAAATGGACTTGTACCTGTTTGCCGAAGGCAATCACCGCGACCTGAGCAGTTGCCTCGGCGCGCAAGTGACCAGCGTCGATGGCGTGCAAGGTGTGCGCTTTGCCGTGTGGGCGCCAAACGCCCGGCGCGTGTCGGTGGTGGGTGATTTCAATATCTGGGATGGCCGCCGCCATCCGATGCGGTTGCGTCACCCCTCGGGCGTCTGGGAAATCTTCATCCCGCGCCTGCAACCGGGCGCGGCCTATAAATACGAGATTCTCGGTGCCCACGGCATTCTGCCGCTCAAGGCCGACCCGATGGCGCTGGCGACCCAGCTGCCGCCTGACACCGCCTCGAAAGTCGCCGCGCCGTTGCAGGTGGACTGGCAAGACCATGAGTGGATGCAGTCGCGCGCCGACAATCAGAAGCCCTCGGCGCCGCTGTCGATTTATGAGCTGCATGTCGGCTCCTGGCAATGCGAGCTCGACGAGGCCGGTGAAGTCTCTCGCCAGTACGGTTGGCGCGAGCTGGCCGAGCGCTTGGTTCCGTATGTGCAGCAATTGGGCTTCACCCACGTTGAGCTGATGCCGATCATGGAGCACCCGTTCGGCGGTTCCTGGGGTTATCAGGCGCTGTCGCAGTTTGCCCCGAGTGCGCGCTTTGGCTCGCCGGAAGATTTCGGCTTCTTCGTCAACGCCCTCCATCAGGCCAATATTGGCGTGATCCTTGACTGGGTACCGGCGCATTTTCCGACCGATACCCACGGTTTGGCCCAGTTCGACGGCACCGCGCTGTACGAATATGCCAACCCGCTGGAAGGCTTCCATCAGGATTGGGACACGCTGATCTACAACCTGGGCCGCACCGAAGTGCACGGGTTCATGCTGGCCTCGGCGCTGCACTGGCTCAAACACTTCCATATCGACGGCCTGCGGGTGGATGCCGTGGCCTCGATGCTGTATCGCGATTATTCGCGCAAAGCCGGCGAGTGGGTGCCTAACCGCCATGGCGGTCGCGAGAACCTGGAAGCCATCGACTTCCTGCGTCATTTGAACGACGTGGTGGCGCTGGAAGCGCCGGGCGCACTGGTGATCGCCGAAGAATCCACCGCGTGGCCGGGTGTGAGCCAAAGCACCCAGCAGGGCGGATTGGGCTTCAACTACAAGTGGAACATGGGCTGGATGCACGATTCGCTGCATTACATCCAGCAAGACCCGGTGTACCGCGCCCACCATCACAACGAGCTGAGTTTTGGCCTGGTGTATGCCTGGTCCGAGCGCTTTATCCTGCCGATCTCCCACGATGAAGTGGTGCACGGCAAGCATTCGCTGATCGACAAGATGCCCGGTGACCGCTGGCAGAAGTTTGCCAACCTGCGCGCTTACCTGAGCTTCATGTGGATGCACCCCGGCAAGAAGCTGCTGTTCATGGGCTGCGAGTTTGGGCAGTGGCGCGAGTGGAACCACGACCAGCAATTGGATTGGTACCTGCTGCAATACCCTGAACACCAGGGCGTGCAGAAACTGGTGGGCGACTTGAACCGCCTGTACCGTGAAGAACCGGCGCTGCATGAGCAGGATGATGCACCCCAGGGCTTCCAGTGGCTGATCGGCGACGATGCGATCAACAGCGTCTATGCCTGGCTGCGCTGGAGCAAGGACGGCAAAGCGGTGCTGGTCGTCGCTAACTTCACCCCGGTGCCGCGTGAAGCCTACGCCGTCGGCGTGCCGTTTGCCGGGCGCTGGAGCGAGGTGATCAACAGCGATGCCGACATGTACGCCGGTTCCAACTACGGCAACGGCGGGGAAGTTTTCACGCAGGATGAGCCACGTCATGGGCAGCCGGTGTCGCTGTCGTTGAATTTGCCGCCATTGGGTGTGCTGATTCTGCGGCCGGAATCGCTTTAAGGTCACCCAGGTGCCGGATTCGGTTGTCCGCGCTGCTGGCAGGGTGCCACAATGGCGCCTTTGTCGCGGCAGTCGAAGCAGGCGTATTGAATGAACGGCCTAGGGCGTGGGCAGGACCAGGATGGTTTGATAGAAGAGTTGGTGCGAACCGACCGCTTGCATCAACTGTTTCGTCAATCCTTCGCCGCCATTTTTGGCAGTTACCTGGCCGCCGTCATGCTTTGCTGGTTGTGCTGGGACCGCTTTGACCACACCGTCATGCTGGTCTGGTTATCGGTGTTGGCAGTGACCTCGCTGCTGCGCGTGCAGATGTTCGTGCAATGGTTTCGCTGCCCGAACAGCGAACGTACACCCGACCGCTGGGAGCGTCGCTACTGGGTGACATTGATGCTGTCGGCGGGTGTGTGGGGCATTGGCGCGCTGGCGGTGATGCCCACCGACGACCGCGTCTCCCAGGTGCTGGTGATGTTGTTCACCGTGGGCATGTCGGTCAGCGCCGTCTCGTGTTATTCCGCCTACCGTTACATGACGCTGGGCTCCATGGTCCTGGTGCTGTTCCCCTGTACGCTGTGGCTGTTGTTCCAGCCTTCCTCGATGCAAGTGGGTGTGGGCGTGGCAGTGCTGGTGTTTTCGACCTTTGTGGCGAGCGCCACGCGCAAATTGGCGGATGCCCTGGAAAAAGCCTTTCGCCTGACCCGGCAGATGGAGCGCGCGCACACGATTTCCACGCGCGCCGCCCAGACCGACGAACTGACCGGATTGATGAACCGCCGCGCATTCTTCGAGCATGCCCAAGTGCTGTACGCGCAATGTCGCCATAACCAGCAGCCGCTGTGCGCGCTGATGATGGACATGGATCACTTCAAAGCCATCAATGACACCTACGGTCACCAGGCTGGCGACCAGGTCTTGCGCCAGATTGGCGGGGTGATCAGCGCATCGTTTCGCCAGGCCGATGTGTATGGGCGGCTCGGCGGCGAGGAGTTTGCGGTGTTGTTGCCCAATACTTCGCTGGAAACCGCACGGGCTATCGCCGAGCAACTGATCAAGGCCATCTCTGGCCTCGCCGCCGAACCGGTGCAAGGCTTGACTGCCAGCCTCGGTGTGGCGACGACCCGCAGCCTTGATCAGGACCTGCACAGCCTGATGAACACGGCCGACAAGGCGCTGTATCGCGCCAAGGCCATGGGCCGTAACCAGGTGGCGATCGCGGAGTAGGCGTCAGGCGCGCTGCATCGACTTGGCCAGCACGCGTGCCACTTGGTCCGCGGAATAGGGCTTGGCCAGGAACTCGACCCCTTCATACCCACTGTCGGCCAATTCTTCGCTGTAGCCGGAGGTCAGCACCACCGGCAGGTCCGGCCGACGCTGGCGCAGCAGTTTGGTCATCGCCACGCCGGTCATGCCCGGCATCACCACATCGGAAAAAATCGCGTCGAAGGCCATCACATCCGGGCCGGCTAGCGCGAGTGCCTGTTCGGCATCGGTGACCCAAGTGGTCTGGTAACCGAGGTCCTGCAGGATCTGGTTGGCAAAGCGGCCCACTTCGAGGTTGTCTTCGACGATCAGGATATGTCGCTGCGCGGTGTCGTGGACCAGCGAGCGGTCCTGGTGTGGCAGGCTGGCCTGCACCGTCTCGGCTTCTGCTTCGGGCAAGTACAGGGTAAACACGCTGCCTTGGCCAAGGGTACTGGCCACGTCGACGTTACCGCTCGATTGCTTGGCGAACCCGAACACCTGCGACAGGCCAAGGCCTGTGCCTTTGCCCACCGCCTTAGTGGTAAAGAACGGTTCGAAAATGCGCTCGACGGTGTCGTCGGCAATGCCACTGCCGGTGTCGGCCAGGGCAATCGCCACAAACGGCTGCTGTACTTGCGCATCGCCACGGATCAGCGGCAACGCTGCCACCGTGGCGACGCTCAGTGTCAGGGTGCCGCGCCCGTCCATGGCGTCGCGGGCATTGAGCGCGATATTGATCAGCGCGGTTTCAAACTGGCTCGGGTCGACGCGCACATAGCAGCGCAGACGGGGCAGTTCGATCTGCACAGTGATACGCGCGCCGGTCACGCTTTCAAGCATCTCGCCGATGTTCTTGACCCGCTCGCACACATCGAAGACTTCCGGGTTCAATGGTTGGCGGCGGGCGAAGGCGAGCAACTGGCTGGTGAGCTTGCTGGCGCGCTCGACGGTGTCTGAAACCGCGCTCATGTAGCGTGTGCGTCGCTCTTCGGACAGCCCCGGCTGGCGCAGAAAATCCACCGAGGAGCGAATGATCGTCAGCAGGTTGTTGAAGTCATGGGCCACGCCGCCGGTCAACTGGCCGATCGCCTCAAGCTTTTGCGACTGGTGCAACGCCGCTTCAGCCTGGGTCAACGCGGCGGTGCGTTCTTCCACGCGTTGTTCCAGGGTGGCATTCAGTTCGGTGATCGCGGCCAGGCCCTCGCGTACGGCGGCGTCGGCGCGCACACGTTCTATGTGTGCCCAGGAGCGCTCGGTGACTTCGCCCACCAGCGCCATGTCGTACGGTGACCACAGGCGCGCGAATTTATGGTGCACGGCCATCAATGCAGTCAGGCGCCCATCCTTGATCAACGGAAAGCACACCGTCGCCGTCACGCCCAGCGACTGGTAGGCGGCGGCTTCCTCGGGGCTGAACTCCACGCGGTTGTCATTCACCACAAACGGTTCGCCTGCACGCAGGCACTTTACGGCCTGCTCGCCGAAATCCGCGAGGCTGTAGCGCCCGACAATACTCGGCGAGCCAGGTGCGGCCCAGTTGTCGCGGATGGTAAAGCCGTCTTCGTCGGCTTCCATGTCGGCGTAGGCGCAGATGGACACGCCCATGTGCTCGGCGAGCAGGCGCGTGGTGAGGGTCATGATGGCTTCGGCGTCGGTGGCGTTGGCCACCGCGCTGCCAATCGCATCCAATACGGCCAGGCGTCGGCTGAGGAATACCGTTGCGGTGGTTTCGGTGACGGTATTGAGCATGCCCACGACTGCGCCCAACGGGTCGCGCACAGGGCTGTAGCAAAACGTGAAATACGATTGCTCCGGGCCGTTGCCACGTTCAATCACCAGCGGGAAATTCTCGATATAGGTCGCGTGCCCCTCAAAGGCCGCGTGGGCGATGGGGCTTACTTCATCCCAGACTTCACGCCAGGTTTCACTGAACGGGCGGCCCAACGAGTAGGGTTTATCGCCAAGAATGGGGACAAACGCATCGTTGTAGAGCGTGATCAGGTGTGGCCCCCAACTGATGGACTGGGGGAAGCTTGAGGCAAAGCACAGCGCGACCGTCGTTTTGAGTACGTCGGGCCAGTCTTCCAGCGGACCCAATGGCGTACTCGCCCAATCATGCTGACGCACGCGTTCGGCCATGTCGCTGCTGCCTTGCAGCCAATTCATCATTGGGAGAACACCTTGTTTGCCAGAGTCTTCAGCGCGCCTGAACATTCATGGCACCCAGCTACAGACACGGTTGATCGTTAGCAGTTCAGCGCAATTATCAACGAGATGGCACTTTGATGTCTTATCCATTTGAATAGGTGTGCTTGGGCCGGGTTGGGCGCTTGCCCAACCGCTATTGCGTGCCGAATAAACCGGTCCAGTAGATGCCCGCATCACTCTTGGGGTCCATTGCATAAGCGGCGCCCAACTCGCGAAATTGCGGGTTCATCAGGTTGGCGCAGTGCCCTGGGCTGGCGAGCCAGCCATCCACCACCTTGCGCGGCGTGTCGAGGCCGGCGGCAATGTTCTCGCCGATATTTTTCGCGATATAGCCTGCCAGTTCAGCGCGATCGCCCGGGGTGCGGCCGTCGTGGTCCAGGTGGTCGAAGAAGTTGCCGTTGGCCATATTGCGGGTGTGGCTGTTGGCGGCGCTGGCCAGGTCGTCGTTCCACGACACGGGCGTGGTCGCGGCAAATGCCTGGGTGCCGCACTGGCGCGGCTGTTCACGGGCGGCGTTGATCAGGTTGAGCAGCTGCCGGCCTTCGGTCTGCCAATCACCCAAACCACTGGAGAGCAGGGGGCGGGCAAGCACAATGCGCCAGTCCTCGCCGCTGTTGCTCACGCCGATGTCGACAAATTGCGGGTCCAGCACTACGCGGCAGAAACTTTCCCGCACCGCCTTCATGGCCGCCTGGGCATCCTTGGGCCCCGACAGGCTAATGGCTTGCACGTTGACCATCGGGTACGCAGCCCGCGCGAGCGCTTGCTGCAAATCGCCGACATTGGTGGCCGGCAACACCAGCCGCGTGTCGCTGGCCAGCGGTGGCAGTTCCTGTGAACCCTGGTCACCGCAGCGCTGCACCTGGCTGCGGTACTGGTTGATCTGTTGCACCAACTGACTTTCTTCATTCGCCATCGCGCTGGCGCAGAACGCCAGACTGGCGGCCAGCGTCGTAAAACCCATCATCAATGACAGAACGCGCATGGACGTTACCCTTGAGCTTGAAAGTGCCCATGATGCGCGATGTAACCCGGTCTGGCGCAACGCCTTTTTTGTTTTTTTGCCTCAACGGGTGTTCTGCGCGCCGTTCACGGCGTTGTGGCGGCGCCAGGCGAAGCGGCGTGCGAGGATGATCGGCGCCAGTGCCACGGCAAAGGTCACGTGCAGGCCATTCGCCACGCTTTGCGCGGTTGCGTGGGTTATATCGGGCTGGCCCAGGCAAACACTAAGCCCAGGGCCGAGGTGCCGGCTGATCGCCCGCGTGCCCGGACGCTACACCGCCCACCAGCGCGATGGGCTGTACCGCGTTGCGCTGCCGCTGACGCGTGCGTCGTTTACCGTGGCCATGCGCTGGCACCCGCGGCCGGATGCCGACCTGGCCCACCGCGGGTTGCGCGGTTGTTTACGCGAGCTGTGCGGGCAATAAACGCGCAGCAGCAGGTACAATCGCCGCTGCCTTGACGCGAAACCCCAGGAATTTGCATGTTCAGCCTTACCCGCTACACCACGCCGTGCCCCGAGCCGATCACCAGCCAGATCCTGCAGATGGTGGTGGATAACCTCACCGATATCAGCAGCGTCGCGCTGCCGCCCAGCAACCTGCTCTACAACATTTACCAGTACACCACCGGCTTTGAGGTGCACTTGTACCTGCAAGCGCTGGATGGCTCGAAGGGCATCGCCGTTGAGCTGGTGGTGGCGATGGAGGAGGACACGCTGGTCGGCTTTTGCCTCTATCTGCCGGTCAAAGACGACCCTCAAGCCTGCGGTATCGCGTTCATGGCAGTGCAGGCGGGTAGGCGGCGCCAGGGCGTGGCGCGCGCAATGATGCAGGACGTGCTGGCGCGTTATCCCCACGCCGAGTTGGCGTGTGCCGTGGAAAAGGTCCCGGCGTTCACGGCCATGGGCTTTCAGGTACGCGGCGCGCGCGACACGCAGGTGCTGATGAACACGCGCGATTACGGCACTGACGGCCTGATGGGCGTGCTGGACGTGGCGGCGATCTATCGCTCGCTGGAAGTGCGGCAGATTCATACCTACCTGCTGCAAAAACACGGCAAGCGCGCCATGGTGGATGCCGAGAAGCAACGCGACCGCCATCTGGATCAGCTGGCGCGCAAGGTGCGGCTATATGTGGATGAGCACTTGGCGTGAATAGGCCAACCGGTGGCGAGGTCGGTTTCCCTCGCCACCGGTACGCTGCATTGGCCTCACACCTTATGGCTTGGCCAGGTTCCAGTTACCGCCAACGCCGTCACCGGTGATGTCGCCCGGTTTGCTGTCCTTGACCCAGGTGTACAGCGCCTGGCCTTTGTAGGCCCATTGCTTGCTGCCGTCATCGCGGGTAATCACGCTGTAGCCGTCGGCATCTTTCGCCGTGGCCTGGGCAGTAAAAGCGGGCCAGTTGGCCAGGCATTGGCCGTTGCACGCCGATTTGCCGGCGCTGTCTTTGGCGAAGGTGTAAAGGGTCATCCCCTTGCTGTCCACCAGCACTTTGCCCTTGGCGCTGTCGGCCACGTTGGCTGGAGCGGCGAAGGCCGTGGAAGCCGCACAGGCAAACAGGACGGCAGCAGCGAGGGAGAGTTTTTTCAGCATGACGAGCTCCTGGGTGTTTTTGGATTTAGGTACTGGCCTTGTGCTGTATTCACAAGCCGTACTCAGGTAAACACCCGTCGCGACGCTTTATTCCTGCGGCGTGAATAATTATTTACCCGCGGCTGCGATTGACCATGCCCAGGATCGTCGCGAGCAGCTCCTGCTGCGCCTCATCACGGCTGATCTCGCCGCTGGCTGCCGCCTGTGACAACGCCTCCGCCGCGCCGAGCATCGCCCGCAAGCCGGCTTGCGACACGGTGGCGCCGGGTGCAAACGGCGCCAGGGCGTCGCGGCATTTGTCGAGAAAGATCGCCTCGTATTTGCGCTTGAGGGTTTCCAGTTCCGGCGAACTGCTCAACGCGGCAATGACCCCCGGAATTTCCCGCCCCTGCAGCAACACACAATCGACATAGCACGTGGCGATCACCTGCGCGCGGTCATCGAGTGTCGCGCCACTGCTGTCGAGGGCTTGGGCAAACAGCTGGTTCTGACGCCCGTCGAAATCTTCGTACAACGCGGCGAGCAAGCCTGCGCGGGTGACGAAATGGTCATAGACCACCGGCTTGGTGACGCCCGCCAGTTCCGCGAGACGGCCCAGGGTCAGCGCTTCGGTGCCTTCCTCGCGTACCAGTTGCCAGGCCACATCGAGCAATTGGCGGCAGGCTTGACTGCCGCTGGCCACACGTTCGAGATTGCCGACCTCGCCGCCGCCCGTGCCACGCCACCGGCCGACATCCTCGCTGAACAAGCACGCATCGACCGCGCCGACGCGCTGGTTATCGCCTTCCCGATTTATTGGTGGTCGCTGCCAGCCCTGCTCAAAGGCTGGATCGACCGCGTGTTCGTCAACGGCTGGGCCATCGACTACGGTCCCGATACGCCGGTGGTGAAGAAACTGCGGCACTTGCAGGTGCACCTGCTGGCCCTCGGCGCGGCGGATCACAGTGCGTTCGACCGCCACGGGTACACCCAGGCGATGCGCACGCAAATTGACTACGGGATTTTTGATTATTGCGGTGCTCAGGTGGTGACGTCCGCGCTGCTGTTGGAATCCGAGAGCGGGGGTGCGCAAGCGCATTTACAGGCGGCGAAGGTCGTGGGGCAGGGCCTGTTTGAGGACGAAGCCGTGGCCGGGTGATTCAGCCTTCGCGAAACAGGTCGTGGGCATCGAGCAAGCGGTAGGCAATCTCCGGGCGTTTTTCCATGCCGCGACGAATCGCTGCGGGAATTGATTGCCGGGTCTTGCGACACATGCCCGGCAGGTCGTCGATGACGATCTGAATCCCGCGCATGCTCTTAACCTCGGTGTGGCCCGGTGCGACGTGTACGCGGATGCCCAATTGCTCGTACATCCGCTGTTGCATGTGCTCCAGGTCTTGCAGGCTTTTGAGGTCTTCGAGGCGCTCGAGCAGGCGTTTTTCTTCCTGGCGTGTCAGGTGAAGAATGCGCACGTCGGCGTCGGGCGCTTGCAGCAGTTGCTCGCGGTCGCAGACGCAGGCGCCGGGTGGGCAGGGCGGGCGAATCGTCATGTGCATTCCCTCCCCATTCCGGCGCGGCTGCTTCAGTAGCTCAGTGCGACCCCAAGACTGCCCAAGGCCTTCCAGTACTCAGGGTAGGTCTTGGCCACGCAGTCCGGGTCTTGAATGCGGATTCCCGCGACCTTCAGCCCGGCCAGCGCAAAGCACATGGCAATGCGGTGGTCGGCATGGGTGTCGATCAGCGCGTTGCACGTGGTGCCGGCCAGGGCAGGGTCGCTGGCGACCAGCAGGTCGTCGCCTTCGATGGTGGCCAGGCCTGGGCGAATTTCGTTGAGGCCATCGTGCAGCGCCTGCACCCGGTCACATTCCTTCACGCGCAGGTTGGCCAGTTCAGTGAAGCGCACCGGGGTGTTATTGAACGCGGCCAAGACTGCCAGGGTCGGGATCGCGTCCTGCATCTGCGAGCCGACCACGTTGGCCTGCATGTTCGGGAACTGGGCGATCACGGCCTGGGCCTTGGCGTCCGGCTGGGTGAAGTCCTGCGCCGCCACGCCGATGTCGATGCGCCCGCCGGTCAACACTTCAGCGGCCCACAGGTACGTTGCAGCGGAGGCATCAGGTTCGATCAGGTAGTCATGGGCGGTGTAGCCGGTGGGGGCGACGCGCCAGGTGGTGTCGTCGACCACTTCGACCTGTGCGCCAAAGGCACGCATGCAGTCCAGGGTCAGGTCCACGTAGCCGCGGGCGCCGATGTCCTTGCCGGTCAGCGCCACTTCAATCGGCGCTTCGCCGCAGGCGGCAAGCATGAGCAAGGCCGACACATACTGGCTGGACAAACCGCCGTCGATTTCAAAGCGTTTGGCCTGGACCTTGCCCACGCCGTGCACGGTCACCGGCGGGCAACCCGTGGGGCTGTCGACGCGGATGCCGTTCTGGCCAAGGGTGGCCAGCAGCGGGCCGATCGGGCGTTTTTGCATGTAGTCGTCGCCGTCCAGCACCACGGTGCCTTCGACCGTTGCCACGGCCGCCGTGAGAAACCGCATGGCGGTGCCGGCATTGCCGAGGAACAACGGCTGCGCGGGCAATTGCAGTTTGCCGGAGCCTGTGACCACGAAGGTGGTGTCATCCGGCTCATCGATGGTCACGCCCATCTGGCGCAGGGCCACCGACATGTGGCGGGTGTCATCGCTTTTCAGCGCGCCGCTCAAACGGCTGGTGCCCTTGGCCAGCGCCGCCAGCAACAGGGCGCGGTTGGTAATGGATTTGGAGCCGGGAGGAGCGACCTTGCCGTTCAGGGGGAAATTGGGCGGTGTCACGGTCACGGTTTTCTGCGAACTCAAGGTACAAGGCTCCTGATCAAGGCAAGGTGGTGTGGAGTGGCCGACGGGCGGACCCGAATAATCAGCCAAACACGCCACGCTTGTCGAGCAGGGATCGTTGTACGGCGCGTATTACGGCGTGATCAACTCGCGGACAGGGCGTGTAGCCTTACTGCCCTCAGCCGGGTAGGACAAACAACCCTTGCGTTGCAGGACAACGGCCTTTACGCCGCGAAACGGCGTCGCTGTACGACTGTTCCGAGAGAAGCATCGATTGGACAATAAAACCCACCACGGTAAGTTCGAGGCACGCCCCATGACGGGGCGCTTTCAATCAAGGAGTGAATGAAATGAACAAACCTCAGACGCAACTTAGGCACGGCCGTGTCGTGACCCCCGCCAGCCGAGGCTCGGTGGCCGTAGAGCGTGGGCTGCTGGGCAACTGGCAGGTCAACGAAATGGAAGGCGGCAAGAACTTCCCGGCACTCACCGCCGGGCCTTTCCCTGCGCCTTATCAAACCGATGATCAAAGCGTCACGCCGCCGGCCGACGGGCACATCCTGAGCGGCGGCAAAACCGATGAGCGCGATTGCGTCAACTTCACCGATGAGGAAATGAGCAAAAAGCTCAACACCCCGTTCACTTGGCCATTGCTCAATGTCGAGGCCGGCCAGGTGTTCAAGGTGCAGTGGCAATACACCGCTGCCCACGTCACCCGAGGTTATCGCTGGCTCATCACCAAGGATGGCTGGGACCCCAAGCAGCGCATCAGCCGCGCCCAGCTTGAGGCAAAACCATTCTTTGAAGACTTCTACACCCAGGTGCCGTATTACCAGCACGCCGACGAAATGAAAGCCAGGGTCGAGCACCAGGTGACCTTGCCCAAGGGCAAAAAAGGCCGCCACGTGGTGGTGTTGATGTGGATCGTGGCCAACACCGGCAACGCGTTCTATCAGGCGTTTGACCTGGACTTCAAATAAGCCCGGCTCAGCGTTTGCTCAACCAGTAATCATGTAGCGCCCGCGCAGCCGGTTCGATTGCGCTGACCCGCTGTTGATGGGCGTTTACATCCAGGTCCGCCGGCAATTCGAAGTTGTCCTGCTCGGCGCACCCGGAAATTTTCTCCAGTTGCCCGGCCAGTTCGGCGGGCAATTCGGGCCAGTGGCCGATCGCGGCGCCACGGATATAGCCAAAGCACCATTCCTCCGCCAGGGTGACGACGTGGCCCTGATGCTCCGTGTCATCAAAGCGAGCCTTGAAGCCTTGCGCGTCGGTTGCCAACTGCGCGGCCAGGGTATTCATATGGCGCACGCACAGTTCGAGAAAACGTTGGGCCTCTTCCACACTTTCCCAGTCCGGGTTCTGCCCACCCCAGATCGCCGGAAACCACTCAGCGACGTCCACTTGTGCCGGGCTTGAGACCAGCGCAGTGAAGTAGCCGTCGAGTTCGGCCAGGTTCAGCACCGAGTGATCGTCACCGTACTTGAGCAGGGTTTCGTCGATGAATTCGAAATCGGCGGGGGCGAGGGGTTGGGCGTGCATGGCAATTCCTTTGAGCGTCGAGCGCCGCTGCGGGGCGGCTTAAAGCGCGAAGGATGGCGCTTAGGCCGGCTTTTTTCCAGCGTTTTCCCAGCGCACAAGCAGTTTGCTCACGCACATCGAGCCCACCACCGCCAGGATGATCGGCACCAGAAAGTCATGGTCGATCCGGGTAAATTCCGCCACCAGCACAATCGCCGTCAGCGGCATGCTCATGCTCGCCGCCAGGAACGCCGCTGCGCCGATGATCGCAAACGCGCCCAGCGGCACGCCGGGCCACGCCAGGCTCCAGGCGCCGCCGAGGATGATCGCCAGCAACGCGCCATTGGCCAGGGCCGGGGTCAGCAGCCCGCCTTCGGCCCCGGCGCGCAGGCTGCTGGTCGTGATCAGCACTTTGACCAGCAGCAGGATGGCGGCCAGGCCGATTGTCAGCTCATTGTCGAAACCCAGTTGCGCCGGGCCCTTGCCGTTGCCGAGGATCTGCGGCAGCAGCATGGCCAGCCCACCGATGAGGGTAAAGTTGATCAACGCCAGCACCGGCAAACGCCAGCCGCGCGCGGCGTTCGCCCTGGCGGCACCGGTAACGCGGCTGAAAGCGTAGGCCGCCACGCCAAACACCGGGCCACACACCACGGCCCAGGCGATCAACGCCGGGCTCAGCAGAAAATGCGGCACCACGTATTGCGACTCTGCGCCAAGGCCGATCCATGCCACCGCGGCCCCAATCGCCGACGTTGCCAGCGCAATCACCGCCGCTGGCCAGCTGAATGCGCCGACCAGCACTTCCAGCACAAACACCGCGCCGCCCAACGGCACGTTGTACACCGCCGCCAGGCCCGCACCCGCGCCGCAGGCTACGATCAGCCGATGCATCGACGGTTCCAGTCGCGCACGTTGCGCTAACCATGTCGCCGCCAGTGCGCCGACTTCACGCGGCGCCACTTCACGCCCCAGCGGCGAGCCGAGGGCCACGGTGATGATTTGCAGGATGGCGTGGGCGAGGGTGGTCTTGGGCGGCATGATCGGCATCTTTTCGCCAACCGCCTGCGTGATGCTCACCAGCGGGCGGCCGTAGCGATAAATGGTCCACCAGCCCACACCCGCAACGAGGCCGCAAATGACCAAGACCAGTAACCGACGCTGTGGCGCGGCGGCGGTCACGCCCCACAGAAAGGTTTCATGGCTGATCAGGCTGTCGAGGCTGTACCCGTACGCCAGGTGCTGGATGCCGTGCAGCAGCAACGCCAGGAGCATCCCGCCAAGCCCGGCGCCGATGCCAGTCAGCACGACCACCAGGGCCAGAATCAACGATGAGCGAAACGTGGTCGGCATAGACGGCTCCAGGAAGTGGCCCAGATTGTATAGCCGATAAAGTCGCGTTCCCGGGTGAAATGTATCGGCAGGCCATGAACCGCGGCCCCACAACATTTCATTACGTTTGCCAGTCCCGTTTTTGGCCGATGCGCCGCCGCGCTCCCTTGTTATAGTTCGGCCCTTATCACTCGCCAGTCAGGGATCACTGCCATGTCCGAATACCAAGCTTTCGTCGTCGAACTCACCGGCAACGTTGCCCATGTGCAGATCAACCGCCCGGAAAAGATCAACGCGATGAACGCGGCGTTCTGGACCGAAATCATCGACATCTTCCAGTGGGTCGAGGACACCGACGCCGTGCGCGCCGTGGTACTCAGCGGCGCCGGCAAGCATTTTTCTTCCGGCATCGACCTGATGCTGCTGGCCTCGGTGGCCAACGAATTCGGCAAGGACGTGGGCCGCAATGCGCGCTTGTTGCGCCGCAAAATCCTCGAGCTGCAAGCCTCGTTCAACGCCGTCGACCATTGCCGCAAACCGGTGCTGGCGGCGATCCACGGCTACTGCATCGGCGGCGCCATCGACTTGATCAGTGCCTGCGACATGCGCTACGCCGCTGAAGACGCGCAGTTCTCGATCAAGGAAATCGACATCGGCATGGCTGCCGACGTGGGCACCTTGCAGCGCCTGCCGCGCATTGTCGGTGACGGCATGCTGCGTGAGCTGGCTTACACCGGCCGCCAGTTCGGTGCTGAGGAAGCGCGCAGCATCGGCCTGGTCAATCGCGTGTATGCGGACTATGCAAGCCTGTTGGCCGGCGTCATGGACATTGCCCAGCAAATCGCCGCCAAGTCGCCGATTGCCGTGACAGGCACCAAGGCGATGATCAGCTACATGCGTGACCACACGGTCAATGATGGCTTGGAATACGTTGCCACCTGGAACTCGGCTATGTTGCAATCCAACGACCTGCGCGTGGCCATCGCGGCCCATATGAGTAAGCAGAAACCCGAATTCGTGGATTGACTGACATGACCCCAGGCTGGATTACCACAACGCTGCTGGACAACGACGCCCCCGGTGGCTGGGCCGTCGCCCGCAGCCGCGAAGGCTTTTTGCATGACACCAACGGCCCGCTGTTCCCGCGCGAATGGCTCAAGCGCCAGGACCTGTCGGTGTTCGCTGAACACGGCATCGGCCACCTCGACGGTGAGCCGGTGTACTTGCTGGAACTGAACTCGGCGAGTGACGTGCCAGGCTGCAGCTGGCAAGGTTTGCGCGCGTTCATGCTGCAGGGCGATCACACGTTGTACAAAGTGCTCGGCTACGCCGCGCAGATCGGCACCTGGGCGCGCGAGCACCGGTTTTGCGGCAGCTGCGGCCAGGCCATGGTCCAGGTGCCGCGTGAGCGTGCGATGCATTGCACAGCCTGCGACCTGCGCAGCTACCCGCGCATTTCGCCGAGCATGATTGTGCTGGTGACCCGAGGCGACGAGATTCTGCTGGCGCGTTCGCCGCGTTTTGTCACGGGCGTCTACAGCACCCTGGCCGGGTTCGCCGAGCCGGGTGAGTCGGCCGAGGACTGCCTGATCCGCGAGGTGCGCGAGGAAGTGCAGGTGGAGGTCAAGAATATCCAGTACATGGGCAGCCAATGCTGGCCGTTCCCGCATTCGATGATGCTCGGCTTCCATGCCGAATATGCCGGTGGCGACATCGTGCCCCAAGCTGACGAGATCGAGGACGCGCAATGGTTCAACATCCACGACCTGCCGCCGCTGCCGGCGTCACGTTCGATTGCGCGTTACCTGATCGACCTCTACCTGGCGCGTCGTTTAGGCCACGCTGAACCAGTGTTGCCAGGCTAGACGCACGGTCAGGCCGAGAACCACGGTGATAAACACCGGGCGAATGAATTTGGCGCCGCCGCTTATCGCGCTGCGTGCGCCAAAGAACGCGCCGCACATTACCGAAAAGCCCATCGCCAGGCCGACGATCCAGTCCACCGAGCCGTTGAAGATGAACACCGACAGCGCCGCCGCGTTGCTGACGAAGTTCATGCTGCGCGCGACGCCGCTGGCCTTTACCAGGTCGATGGGGTGCAGCAGCATCGTGCTGACCGTCCAGAACGCGCCGGTGCCGGGGCCGGCCACGCCGTCGTAGAAGCCCAGGCCAAAGCCCTGGGTGGATTGCCACTTCTTCTTGATCGGCGCGTCGGCATCCAGCGGCGCCTTGGGCGTACCGCCAAACAGCAGGTACACACCGCAGCCGAATACGATCACCGGGAGCATTTTGTTCAGGGTTTCGGCCGGCAGGTAGTGCGCGACGACCGCACCGGCCAGCGCGCCGATCAACGTGCCGACGATGGCATGCACCCACTGGCGGGGATGAAAGAGTTTGCGCCGGTAGAAGGTGAAGCTGGCGGTGGCCGAGCCGAAGGTGGAACTGAGTTTATTGGTGCCCAGCACCAGGTGGGGCGGCATGCCGGCGGTCAGCAGGGCGGGCGTGGTGAGCAGCCCGCCGCCGCCGGCGATGGCATCGATGAAGCCGGCGATAAAGGCCACGATGGCCAGGATGGCGAGGGTGGTGAGGTCGACGCTGAGTTCGAAGGGCATGGGCAGGGCTTATTATTGGCAGGGCACAGCGAAGGGGCTGCACCAAAGGCCCGCATCTTACCTGTCAGATCAACAGAGAGCCAAATGTGGGAGCGGGCTTGCTCGCGAAGGCGGCATGGTCAGTCAATATATCTGTGACTGATCCACCGCTTTCGCGAGCAAGCCCGCTCCCACAGGTTTAACCGCGATCAACCGTGACGCTTGTCCAGCCACTCCAGCGCTGTGCGCCACACACAAATGCCGAGGAAATACGCCGACATCAGCGACCACAACCCGAACGTCCATGGGTTGGTATTCGGGTAGTCCACCACCATCAAAAAGCTGCACAGCAACCAGATCGTGGTCACGGCAATGTTGATCGGCATAAAGCGCTTGACCCGGAACGGGTGCAAAAACTTCATCGGCGTCACGGTCAGCAGCGCCAGGCCAATCACCGTCAGCAAGGTGACCCAGGCGTCCGGCTGGATGATGTACACGCACAGGGCAACCACGTTCCAGGCGGCGGGGAAGCCGACGAAGTAGTTGTCCTTGCTCTTCATGTTCACATTGCAGAAGCAGAACAGCGACGACACCAGAATCACCGACACCGTAAACAGGTGAGTGAAGTCGGGCAGGTCGATATAGCGGTAGATGAACAACGCCGGAATAAACACATACGTCAGGTAATCAATCACCAGGTCCAGCACCGAGCCATCGAAGCTTGGCAATACCGTGCTGACATTCACTCGTCGGGCCAGGGAGCCGTCTACGCCATCGACTACCAGTGCCAGGCCCAGCCAGAGCAGGCAAGCCTTGGGTGAGTTTTCCAGCAGCGCAAGCGTGGCCAGAAAGGCCAGCACGACACCGGTGGCGGTAAAGCCGTGGGCGCCCCAGGCTTTGAGTCTGGCTACATGCAGGGTCGATATCACGGGCGTTTCTCCAAAAGGTCAAACAGGGCAGCCGACAACGTAACGCCGTCGAGTCTGGCCGGGGAATGCAGGTATCGACCGGGAAGGGGGGGATAAGGTTCACCGCCCCGGTGTATCACTTAGCGTAGCAAGCGCAGCACGTTTCAGCATCAACCCTGACGGAACACCAGCGCCTTCAAGCCACTTTGGGGGTCGATATCCGGAAATTCAGGCGGGTTTTGCAGCCGCTCCACAAAGCGCAGGCCCGGTGCTTCGCGGGTGACGCCGTCGATCAGGAAGTCTTCGCCAAACGCCGGGTCGTTCATGCACGCCAGTACGCTGCCCTGGGGCGTGAGCAAATCCGGCAGCCGGCGCAGCACGCGTTGGTAGTCCTTGGTCAGCAGGAAGCTGCCTTTCTGAAAGGACGGCGGATCGATGATGACCAAATCATAAGGCCCGCTGTGGGTGACCTTGGCCCAGGACTTGAACAGGTCATGGCCCAGAAACGTAACGTTGCTCAGGTCGTGACCGTTCAGGCGATGGTTGTCGCGGCCACGGCTGAGGGCGCCACGGGCCATGTCGAGGTTGACCACATGGTCGGCGCCGCCTTCGATGGCCGCGACGGAGAACCCGCAGGTATACGCGAACAAGTTGAGTACGCGCTGGCCTTTGGCCTGCTCACGCACCCAGTTACGGCCGTAACGCATGTCGAGGAACAGCCCGCTGTTCTGTTTCTTTCCCAGGTCGATCAGGTAGCGCAGGCCGCCTTCGGTGATGGTCAGCTCCTCAACGGCGTCACCCACCAGCCATTCTGTGGTGCTTTGCGGCAGGTAGCGGTGTTGCAGGGCCACGGTATAGGTGCTGAGCTGTTCCTTGAGCATCTGTTTCAACGCGTCCAGCTGTTCGGCCTCCGGCGCTTTGAACAACGAAACCAGAATCACCCCTTGCAACCAGTCCACCGTCAGTTGTTCCAGCCCCGGCCAGCAGCGGCCACGGCCGTGGAACAGTCGCCGGGTCTCGGCGGGCGGGCTGGCCAGGGCGGTGAGCAGGTGGGCGTGCAGGGTGGCAAGTGCGTCTGGGGTCATCGGTCAGCGTCGGTCATTGAGCGGGCGGCATTTTAAACACAGTTGCGGCGTTGCGTGTGGCTTGAGCACAACGTGCTGGCAAAAAGCGGATTGGCAGTGATTCATGCTCAAAATGCCCGAACCTGCGCCTGATAACAGGCAAAAAATCCTTCAGCGCCAGCATAAACTGGAAAAAAGCCCGGAGGTGCGCATGAATGGTTTCGCCAGTGCAGTCAATCACACGGCGTTGGATCAAGTAGAGCAGGACGAGTGGCGTGACGCACTGGCTTCGCTGGTGGCCAACGCCGGTCCCGAACGGGCGCGGCAGATCCTCGACCTGCTGGCCCGCGAAGGCAGCGCCCCGCACATCAACTGGAAACCGCGCCACGGCACACCGTACATCAACAGCATCAGCGTTGAGCAGCAGCCGGTCTTTCCCGGTGACCTCGCCACCGAAGAGCGTCTGGCTTCCCTGGTGCGCTGGAACGCGCTGGCCATGGTGGTGCGCGCCAATCAAGCGTACGGCGAGCTCGGTGGCCATATCGCCAGCTACGCCAGTGCCGCCGATTTGTTCGAAGTTGGCTTCAACCATTTTTTCCGCGCCCGCAACCCAGACTTTGGCGGCGACCTGGTGTTCTACCAGCCGCATTCCGCGCCGGGCATTTATGCGCGCGCCTTCCTGGAGGGCCGCTTGAGCGAAGACGACCTCGCGCACTACCGCCAGGAGATCGGCGGGCAACAAGCGGGCGCACGGGGTCTGTCCAGCTATCCGCACCCGTGGTTGATGCCGGACTTCTGGCAGTTCCCCACCGGTTCCATGGGGATCGGCCTGATCAGCTCGATTTTCCAGGCGCGTTTCATGCGTTACCTGCAGCATCGTGGGCTGCTCGACACCAGCGACCGTCACGTCTGGGGTGTGTTCGGCGACGGCGAAATGGACGAGCCGGAAAGCATGTCGGCACTGACCCTGGCCGCTCGCGAAGGCCTGGACAACCTGACCTGGGTGGTCAACTGCAACCTGCAACGCCTCGACGGCCCAGTGCGCGGCAATGGGCGCATCATCGATGAACTGGAGGCGTTGTTTGCCGGTGCCGGCTGGAATGTGATCAAGCTGGTCTGGGGTTCAGACTGGGACGCCTTGCTCGCCAAGGACAGTGACGGCTCGCTGGTGAGCACGCTGTCGCAGACCGTCGACGGGCAATTCCAGACCTTCGCCGCCAAAGACGGCGCCTACAACCGTGAGCACTTTTTCGGGCAGAGCGAGTCACTGGCCAAGTTGGTCGAGGGCATGAGTGACGAGCAAATCGACCGCCTTAAGCGTGGCGGCCACGACATGGTCAAGATCCACGCCGCCTATTACGCCGCGCGCCGGGTCAAGGGCCAGCCGACGGTGATCCTGGCGCAGACCAAAAAGGGCTTCGGCATGGGCGAAGCCGGGCAGGGCAGGATGACCACGCACCAACAGAAGAAGCTTGATCGGCAGGCGCTGATCGCCTTCCGCAATCGCTTCCAGTTGCCGCTGACGGACGAGCAAACCGAATCGCTGAGCTTCTTCAAACCGGCCGACGACAGCCTTGAATTGCGCTACCTGCATCAACGCCGCCAGGCGCTCGGCGGTTACGTACCGAGCCGCAGTCAGGTCGCAGCGCCGGTGGCGGTGCCGCCAGTGAAGGATTACGCCGGTTTCGCCACGGCGGCTGACGGCAAGGAAATGTCCACCACCATGGCCTTCGTGCGCATGCTCACCCACCTGCTCAAGGACAAGGTCCTCGGCCCGCGCATCGTGCCGATTGTGGCCGATGAGGCGCGCACCTTTGGCATGGCCAACCTGTTCAAGCAGATCGGCATCTATTCCAGCGTCGGCCAGCGCTACGAGCCCGAAGACATCGGCTCGATCCTCAGCTACCGCGAGGCCACCGACGGGCAGATCCTCGAGGAAGGCATCAGCGAAGCCAGTGCCATCAGCTCGTGGGTGGCAGCGGCCACCAGCTACTCGGTGCACGGCCTGCGCATGTTGCCGTTCTACATCTATTACTCGATGTTCGGCTTTCAGCGCGTCGGCGACCTGATCTGGGCCGCCGCCGACCAGCGCGCCCGCGGCTTCCTGCTTGGCGCCACGGCCGGGCGCACCACCCTGGGCGGCGAAGGGTTGCAGCACCAGGACGGCAGCAGCCACCTCAGCGCCGCCACCGTGCCTAATTGCCGCGCCTACGACCCGGCGTTTGCCGGCGAGTTTGCGGTAATCCTCGACCACGGCATGCGCCAGATGCTGGAACACGACGTGGACGCGTTCTATTACGTAACGCTGATGAACGAAAACTACCCGCAGCCAAGCCTGCCGCAGGGCGTGGAGTCAGCGATTATCAAAGGCATGTACCGCTTGCAAGGTGCGCCAGATGCCCAAGTGCGCTTGCTGGGGTCGGGCACGCTGCTGCGCGAGGCCCAGGCCGCCGCGCAGTTACTGGCCGAGGATTGGCAAGTGGCGAGCGAGGTGTTCAGCGTCACCAGTTACAGTGAGCTGGCGCGGGATGCGCGGGAAGTGGAGCGGTGGAATCGCTTGCATCCCCAGCACGCCAAGCGCGTCAGCCATGTGAATGACTGCTTGCCCAACGGCGCGCCGGTGATTGCGGTGTCCGACTATGTGCGGGCGGTGCCGCAGATGATCGCTTCTTACCTGAGCTGCAGCTACACCGTGCTCGGCACCGACGGTTTTGGTCGCAGTGATACACGGGCAGCGTTGCGTGATTTCTTTGAAGTGGATCGCCATCAACTGGTGCTGGCAGCGCTGACGGCGTTGGCGGAGCAGGGGAGTGTGGCGCGAGAGGTGTGTCAGCAGGCGATTGAGCGCTATGGCTTGCAGACGGAACGCGAAGCGTCCTGGGTTTGCTGACTGGCGAAAATCCACATGTGGGAGCGGGCTTGCTCGCGAAGGCGGTGAATCAGTCAGCAGATTTATTAACTGACAGACTGCATTCGCGAGCAAGCCCGCTCCCACACTTTAGGGTTGCGGTGGTGTTAGAACGTGGCAATCAGGGCTGGCCCAAACGCGTCCTTCAGAAACCCCGGCGCGATGTAGCGCTCGTAGTGCGCCTCGGAAAGCAGGAAAAACTCCCGATCAATCGCATCACGCAAATCCGCAAGGCTGCGCTCACGAAACTCCGGCAACAACGCCAACCCATACGCATCCAGCTTGGAAATCACCCGCGCACCCCGCGCAATCAACTGGTACGCCCAGCAATACGGCGACTGGTGCGGCATAAAGCGAATCTTGCGGTCTTCCAACTGCCGGCGCAGGCGTTGTGGGTCGAACACTTCCAGCTTGCTGGCCATCACCTGCACCAGCAACTGCTCCAGGCGCAGCCACACCGCCTGCTTCTCCTCGGCGTTGTAGCCATTCCACTGAATCACCTCATGGTGATAACGCTTGCAGCCCCGGCAGACCAGGTCACCGTAAACGGTAGAGCACAGGCCGACGCAGGGGGTCTTGATGGTGTGATTGGGCATAAAGGGCAATTTGCAAAGTCTATAGAGCACCGCAGACCCAATGTGGGAGCGGGCTTGCTCGCGAATGCGGTGAGTCAGTCACCGGATGCATCGACTGACACACTGTATTCGTGAGCAAACCCGCTCCCACACGTTTAGATCTGTGTTGTTGATCAGTCCCAGCTCAACGCGCCGCCGGTCTGGTACTCGATCACGCGGGTTTCGAAGAAGTTCTTCTCTTTCTTCAAGTCCATGATCTCGCTCATCCAAGGGAACGGGTTGGTGGTGCCCGGGTACTCTTCCTTCAAGCCAATCTGCGACAAACGACGGTTAGCGATGAACTTGAGGTAGTCCTCCATCATCGCCGCGTTCATGCCCAACACGCCGCGCGGCATAGTGTCACGAGCATATTCAATCTCCAGCTGAGTCCCCTGCAGGATCATCTGGGTCGCTTCTTCCTTCATCTCGGCATCCCACAAGTGTGGGTTTTCGATTTTGATCTGGTTGATCACATCGATACCGAAGTTCAGGTGCATCGACTCGTCGCGCAGGATGTACTGGAACTGCTCGGCGACGCCGGTCATTTTGTTGCGACGGCCCATGGACAGGATCTGGGTGAAGCCGCAATAGAAGAAGATGCCTTCCAGGACGCAGTAGTAGGCGACCAGGTTGCGCAGCAGTTCTTTGTCGGTTTCGACGGTGCCGGTTTCGAACTTCGGATCGGAGATCGAGCGGGTGTACTTCAAGCCCCAGGCGGCCTTTTTGGCGACCGATGGAATCTCGTGGTACATGTTGAAGATCTCGCCCTCATCCATGGCCAGCGATTCGATGCAGTACTGGTAGGCGTGGGTGTGGATCGCTTCTTCGAAGGCCTGGCGCAGGATGTACTGGCGGCACTCCGGGTTGGTGATCAGGCGGTACACGGCCAGCACCAGGTTGTTGGCAACCAGGGAGTCGGCGGTGGAGAAGAAGCCGAGGTTGCGCATGACGATGCGACGCTCGTCGTCGGTCAGGCCTTCGGGGTTTTTCCACAGCGCGATGTCGGCGGTCATGTTGACCTCTTGCGGCATCCAGTGGTTGGCGCAGCCGTCTAGGTACTTCTGCCAGGCCCAGTCGTACTTGAAGGGCACGAGTTGGTTGAGGTCGGCGCGGCAGTTGATCATGCGCTTTTCGTCAACGGCGACGCGGGCGGCGGAACCTTCCAGCTCGGCGAGGCCTTCGGCGACGTCGAGTTTGTCCAGGGCGGCCTTGGCGCGCACGATGGCGGCGGAGTCGCTGGCGGTAACGGCGCGAGCTTCGATGGCGGCGGCAGCGCCGGCACCGTCAAGGCGGTCCATGTTGGCTTCGCTGGCATGCCCGGCGTTGGCGCCCTTGATCACCGCTGCACCGGTGTCTTCGTTGTCGACTTCATCCCAACTCAGCATTGAAATACTCCTTCCTTATCTGTTCTGACGGCGTGTGAACCCGTCCAAAAATATGCGGTTTGCAGGCTACTCGGCATTGAAATACTGCGCGTAGTGTGGTCGGTAAATACCGATGCTGCACACTATGTAGTGGTCTGGTTTGTTTGTGGGCACACTATATGGTGTGTAACAAAGTAGGTCAACGCACAAGATGTGCGGTAATGGGTCGCTGCCCGGCGCTTGTTCAGCTATAAAGCCAGGGTTCACTGGCCACATAGGGAAACTCAAGGGAATGAAAAAGATTCTGCTGCGCGCGGCCACCCAGCAAGACGCCGAAAGCATCTTCGCGGTGCATCAAAACTCGGTCGAAAACCTGTGCAATGCCGACTACGGCCCTGAGCAGATTGCAATGTGGCTCGACGGTCGCTCGCCTGAGACGTACCGCGCGGCCATCGCCGCGGGCACGCTGTGGCTGGCGTACACCGATACCCTGCAAGGTTTCGTCGAAATTGACGGCCATGAAATCAGCAAATTGTTTGTGCGCGGTGATGCGGCCGGACAAGGCATTGGTGCGCGTTTACTGAGTGAAGCCTTGCAGCACATCCAACACGCGAGCCATGCCAAGGCCTACCTGGAAGCGACCCTGACCGCCGAAAGATTCTATGCCGCCTTCGGGTTTCGCAAAGTCGGCGAGGGCAGGTTCAGCCGTGGCAACAGTCCGGTTTCCATTGAGATCATCAAGATGGAGCGGGCTTTTCAGGAAACGTAATGCGCCGCCGACTCAAGCCACCTTCCGCGTTGAGCCAGCGGTGCTTGAACGGAGGGCTACCAGCCGCGCAAGCGCTCCCAAACCTGCACATCAGCGTCATGCGAAACGGCGATGTAGCTACCAAACTGCGCCCCCGTCGCGCACGCATGGTTGGGCAAAATGCGCAGGCGCGTGCCGAGTGGGAAGTGCGTGACCACATCCACATGGCTGTGCTCAAACCGCGCCACACCGTGTTCCTGATTGGCGCTGCTGAGCAGCAACCCATCGATGGGCTCACCGTATTCATCACACACCTGGCCATACCCGAAATCACGTTTCTGCGACTGAGTGCCACGATCCCGACTCATGGCCATCCAGCCCGCATCGGTGATGACCCAGCCTTTTTCCGCTTGATGGCCAATCACCGTTGTCAGCACGCTCAAGGCCAGTTCATCGGCACGGCACACGCCGATGTTGTGCATCACCAGGTCGAAGAACGCATACACGCCAGCGCGCAGTTCGGTGACGCCGTGCAGGCTCAGCGCCGACAACGCGGTGGGCGTGGAGCCGACGCTGACCTGTTCGCATGACAAGCCCGCCGCACGAATGCGCTCGGCCGCCTCGACGCAACGTGCGCGTTCCTGTTCCGCTATCGCTTGCAAGGCTTCAGGCGTATCCAGGCCGTAGCTTTCTCCGGCATGGGTCAGCACCCCGGCGAGGCTGGCGCCCAGCAGTTGGGCGATCACCAGCAATTCAGGCGACTGCGGCTTGACCCCGCAGCGATGGCCGTCGCAATCGATCTCGATCATCACCGCAAAGGTCTCGCCGTGCTGCCGGCCAAAATCGACGATGGCCTGGGCACCGGCGAGGCTGTCGGTGATCAGCGTCAGCGCGCAACCCTGGCGCCGCAACGCCAAGGCCTGGGGCAGCTTGTGGGGCGCCATGGCGACTGCGTAGAGAATGTCGTGGATGCCCCGCTCGAAAAAGTACTCGGCTTCCTTGAGCGTCGACACGGTGATGCCGCGCGCACCCGCGGCGATCTGTGCGGCCACCACGTCGGCGCATTTATGGGTTTTGACATGCGGGCGCAAGTGCACGCCCAGGCTGTCAGCGCGCAGTTGCATGCGCTGGATATTGCGCTGCATCTTCAGCATGTCAATCAATGCGGCAGGCGTGTCCATGGTTGAAACTCCACAATGAGGGACAGCGGCCAAATTGACGCCCTGTCCAGGACTGGATATGTTGTCTTGCATGAAAAAGACCTCTCCCGAACAAACCACGCTGATCAGCCAACTCGAACAGATTGCCGAAGGCTTGAGCAAAACCTTCAGCCCGTTCTGCGAGGTGGTGCTGCACGACTTGCGCGACCCGCAGCATGCGATCCTGGCGATCCATAACAACCTTTCCGGACGCCAACCCGGTGACCCGGCCACCGAACTGGGACTGGCGCGGATTGCCGACCCGGACTACCCGCAGGTCATCGCCAACTACCAGAACCAGTTCGCCGATGGGCGTCAGGTCAAGAGCACGTCGATCGGCATCAAGGACGCCAGCGGCAAGTACGTGGCGGCCTTGTGCATGAACGTCGATCTCTCGTTGTTCCGGGGCTTGCAGGGCATGCTGGAGCAGTTTGGTTCAGTCAGTGGCGACAAGCCCAATGAGTCCCTCGACCCGTCCGGCGCCGATGTGATTCGTGCGCGTATCGACCAGTTCGCCGCACGCCTGGCTACCACGCCGCGGGCACTCAAGGCGGCGGATCGGCGGCTGCTTTTGCAAGAACTCAAAGACTCCGGCTGCATGGACGTTCGTCGGGCCATGGAAACGGTCGCCTCGCACCTGGGCGTGTCGCGCGCGGCGGTCTACACCTACGCCAAGTAACGCGCCAGCGCTTCAATCTCTACCAGATACCCGTGATGCAACTCGGGCACCGGCACCACCGCGCGGGCAGGGCGGTGCTCGCCCAGCGCGGCGGCGTAGAGGCGGTCGAATTCCGGCCAGTGGTTGACCCCGGCCACGTACACCGTGACCTTGACCAGGTCCTGGGGCGAACCACCGGCGGCTTTCAAGATCGCCAACACATTGTCCAGCGCCACCTGCGCCTGTTCGGTAAACGACGCCTCAAGGTTGTGGCGACCCTGCGCGCTGACCGGCAATTGCCCGGAGATATACAGCGTGTCGCCATGGCGCACGGCCTGCGAATAATGCCCGGCAGGCGGCGCGGCAGTCGCGGTGTGGATGATGTTCATGACGCCTCGCTGAGCAGGGCGGCGTAGCGTTGGATATCGACGTTGCCGCCGGTGACGATAACCCCCACGCGCTGGCCCTTGAACCGCTCGCCCAGTTGGCGCAATGCCGCCAGGCCAAGGCAGCCGGTGGGTTCCACCACCATCTTCATGCGCTGCATGAAGAAGCGCATGGCTTGCACCAACTGCGCGTCGGAGACAGTGAAGATGTCGTTCACCTGATCACGGATGATCGGGAAGGTGTAGTTGCCCAAGTGTTGGGTTTGCGCACCGTCGGCAATGGTCGCCGGCGTGTCGATGTGCACAATGCTGCCGGCACGCAAGGAGCGTTGGCCGTCATTGCCGGCCTCCGGTTCGACGCCGAACAGTTGGCAATCCGGTGCCAGCGCACGGGTCGAAAGTGCTGTGCCCGAGAGCATGCCGCCGCCGCCCAGGCCGACGAAGAGCGCGTCCAGAGGACCGGTGAATTCCAGCAGTTCCTTGGCGGCAGTGCCTTGGCCGGCGAGGATGTGCGGGTGATCGTAAGGCGGGATCAGCGTCATCCCTTGCTCGATGGCCAGGGTACGGCCGATCTGCTCGCGGTCCTCGGTAAAACGGTCATACAGCACCACGCTGGCGCCATATTCACGGGTCGCGGCGACCTTGGCGGCCGGCGCGTCGGTGGGCATCACAATCGTCGCCGGCATGCCCAGCAAACGCGCCGCCAGCGCGATGCCTTGGGCGTGGTTGCCCGAAGAAAACGCCACCACACCGGCCTTGCGCTGCTGCGCATCAAACTGCGAGAGGGCGTTGAACGCGCCGCGAAACTTGAATGAGCCGGTGCGTTGCAGGTGTTCACATTTGATGAACACTTCGGCGCCGGTTTCGGCGTTGAGAGTGCGCGAGGTGAGCACCGGCGTGGCGTGCGCGAAGCCCTCCAGGCGCTGGGCGGCGGCGGTGACGTCTTGATAGGTAGGCAGTTGCATGCGACGGACCTCATGTGCGTGTTTGGATAAAATATCCATATCAAGACAAATAGTAAAGTTTCCTGTGTTCATGCTAGCGTTTCGAGCTTCTCTGAGCGCCCGAGGGTTCGACGTTGATCCGACTCACCGACTACATCGCCAACCTTGCCCAGTCACCGCTGGCGCCGTGGGCCGACCTGGCACCCTGGGCGCTGGTGACCCAGGCGCCCGCCATCGTCCGCCACTTGCTCACCCAACTCGCGGTTGAGGATTACGCCATTCACGATGAAATCGCCGTGCACCGCACCGCCACGGTCGAACCCGGCGCCTTGCTCAAGGGCCCATTGATCATCGGCGCCGAGTGCTTTATCGCCAGCGGTTCGCTGCTGCGCGGTGGTTGCTGGCTGGAGGCGCAGTGCATCATCGGGCCAGGCGCCGAACTGAAAACCTCATTTGTATTCAAGGGCAGCAAGCTGGCGCATTTCAATTTTGTCGGTGATTCGGTGCTTGGCCACGGGATCAACCTGGAGGCGGGCAGCATCGTCGCCAACTACCGCAATGAACGCGTGGACAAGGAGGTGCTGGTGCGCATTGACGGGCAGTTACAGCGCACCGGTTGCGACAAATTCGGCGCGTTGCTCGGCGATCAGTGCCGAATTGGCGCCAATGCGGTGCTGGCGCCGGGGGCCGTGTTAGCCCCTGCCAGTGTCATCGGGCGCGGGCAAGTGTTCGACGCAGAAGCCTCTGTATAAACGCAATGTTGAAAAGGGCATGGTGCACCGGCACGATATTAAATAGAATGAATCTCATTTGAGACTCACTCGCGCCGCGCAGGTCGCTTGCCATGAATGATGCAGTTGTCCCGACCCACGCCGCCGAACCCACCTTGTCGAGTTTGTACCGCGACCACCGCAGTTGGCTCGAAAGCTGGCTGCGGCGGCGCCTGGGCAATGCCTGGGATGCAGCGGACCTGAGCCAGGATACGTTCCTGCGCGTGCTCGCCAGTGCCCAGCCGATTGCGCAGATGCAGGAGCCGCGCGCGTACCTGGTGACAGTCGGCAAGCGCTTGTTGGTCAACTTTCATCAGCGGCGCAGCCTTGAGCAGGCTTACTTGACGGCCTTGGCAAGTCTTCCTCACACCTGTGTGCCGTCGCCGGAGCAACGCTGGCTGCTGCTGGAAACCCTGCAGACGCTGGATGAGTTGCTCGACGGTTTGCCCGTGCTGGTGCGCCGCGCATTTTTGTGGAGCCAACTTGAAGGCCTGGGTTATCGCGAGATTGCCGAGCGGCTCGACGTTTCTGAGCGCACGGTGAAGCGCTACATGGCGCAAGCCTACGAACATTGTTTGCTGGCAGACCTGTGAACCGCGAGGTCGCGCGCGCCGCCGCGCAGTGGCTGGCCTTGCTGGAATCCGGCGCGGCCACCGAAGGTGATCACGCCGCGTTGCAGCAGTGGCGCGACAGCCACCCCCAGCACGAACAGACCTGGCAGAAAGCCCAAGCCCTGCGCCAGCGTTTCAGCGACGTGCCGCAGGCATTGGCAATGGCCAGCCTCGACCGGCCCCAGCCGTCGCGGCGGGCCATGCTCAAGCGTGCGCTGGGTGTGGCGGCGCTGGTGCCGACCGCCTGGCTGGTGAGTCGGCAGTTGCCCATCGAGGCATGGCGGGCCGATGTGCACACCGCCACCGGCGAGCGCAGGCGCCTGCCGTTGGCCGATGGCAGCAGCCTGCAACTCAACACTGCCACGGCGGCGGATGTTGATCTGCAGCAGCGGCGCATCACGTTGGTCGACGGTGAGCTGGCCGTGAATGTGCCAGGCGCGGCGTCGATGACCGTGAACACCCGCTACGGCGAGGTTCACGTCAGCCAGGCCGAAGTGTGTGTGCGGCAATTGGCGTCCGGTTGTTTGGTCTCGGTGCTCAAGGGCGCGGTGCAGGTGCGCGACGTGCAGGGGCACGTGGCGACATTGAGCAGCGGGCAGCAGGCGCCGTTGCAGGCCAAAGGGCTTGGCGCCTGGGTAGCGTTCGATGCGCTGCAACTGGGCTGGCGCGACGGCGTGTTGACCGCGCAGAACCAGGCGCTGGGGGATTTTTTGCGCGAACTGGCGCGTTATCGCCCAGGCGTGTTGCGCTGGGACCCGAGCCTGGAAAGCCTGCGCGTGACCGGCAGCTTCCGGCTGGACGACACCGACCGCATTCTCACGCTGCTGTCCCAGACGTTGGGGTTTGAAGTGCGCGCGCGGACGCGGTACTGGGTGACCTTGAGCCGCACACTGGTGTGACGCCTCACTGGGGGGAGTGGGCTTGGCCTGCGTTGGCGTGCGAAGCGCTTCCAATTGGACACTTGGGTAAAACTGATAGACCGCGTCGTGGGATTTTAGGGCCGCTTCGCAGCACAACGCGGGGCAAGCCCGCTCGCCACAGAAAGCCTGCTTGCCATAGGGAGTCTGGTTGCCATAGGGCGCCCGCATGCCATGGGCGATCATCTGTCTTTAAATCACATGCGCCCGCTGTAACTCGGTCAAGGCCAGTGCCTTGAGCCGTGCCAGCAGCGGGTCGCGACGGTCGCGTGGGTGCGGCAGGTCCACCGCGAGTTCCTGGCGGATGCTGCTCGGCCGGTTGTCCATCACCAGCACCCGATCACTCAGGTACAGCGCTTCGTCCACATCGTGAGTCACCAGCAATAACGCGATGGCATGGTGCTTGGCCAATTGCAGTAGCAAGTCCTGGAGTTTCATGCGGGTGAAGGCGTCCACAGCGCTGAACGGCTCGTCCAGCAGCAACACCTGCGGGCGCGAATACAGGCCGCGTGCGATCGCCACCCGTTGCGCCATGCCGCCCGACAACGCTTTGGGCAGTGCCTGAGCGAAACCCTTGAGGCCGACTTCGTCGATCAATTGCGCGACCCAGGCTTTGTCATAGTGACTGTCATCACTGAAGCCGATGTTCTGCTCTACCGTCAGCCAGGGCATCAGGCGCGGTTCCTGGAACACAAACGCCACTTCGCCTTCGGGGCTGCGCAGTTGGCCTTGAAAGTCTTTTTCCAGGCCGGCGACGATGCGCAGCAACGTGCTTTTACCGCAACCGCTGGGCCCCAGCAGGCTCACCGCTTCGCGTGGCTGCAAGGCCAGGTGCACGTTGGTCAGCACGGGGGTGCTGGCGAAGCTTTTACGCTCTACACGAATGTCCAATAAAGGCTGCATGCTCATTGCTCCGCACCCTGGCCGTTGAAGGTGTCACGCCAGGCCAGGCAGTGTTTCTCGAGCGCTGCGAGCAGGCCATCGCTGACTTTGCCGAGTAGCGCCAGCACGATGATTGCAGCCAGCACGATGTCCGGGCGCGAGGTTTCGCGCCCGTCACTGAGCAAGTAGCCCAAACCCTTGGTGGCCGCGATCAACTCGGCCGCCACCAGGAACATCCACGCCAGGCTCAGGCCACTGCGCAAGCCGGTAAACAGACCGGGCAGGGCGGCGGGCAACAGAATCCGCCGCACCAGACGGCGCCGGCTGAAGCCGTACATTTGCCCGACCTCCACCCATTTGCGGTCGATATCGCGGATCGCCGCGACGCCATTGAGGTACACCGGGAAGAACGCGCCAATCGCAATCAGCACAATCTTCGAGGTTTCATCGATGCCCAGCCACAGCAGCAACAGTGGCACCCAGGCCAGGCTCGGGATCGAGCGCAGCCCGGCAAACGTGGGTTCCAGGTACGCCTCGGCTTCGCGGCTGAGCCCTACCCAGGCGGCAAACACCAACGCCAGGCTCGCGCCGATGGCGAAACCCGCCAGTACGCGCAACAGGCTGACGCCGATGTGCTTCCACAACGCGCCTTCGGCCAGGTCGGTCAGGGTTACGGCGATCTCGCTGGGGGCCGGCATCTGGTACGACGGCAGCCAGCCGATACGCACCACCCCCTCCAGCACCAGCAGGATCAGCACCGGCAACACCAGTCCTTTCAACCGCCGTGGCCAGGCACTGCGCTGCATGACGAGCGGCGCCGCGAGCGGCACGGTTTGGGTTTTGCTGGTCATCACGCGCCCCTTACGGCTTCGGCAAGGCTTGGCCGAACGAGGTGTCGATCAGTTGGTCGATCACCTGATCCACATTGACCCCGCGACGGACCAGTTCCTCGGACACCAGGATCGGCGCCGCGGCCTTGGACGACACCACATCCTGGCGGGTCAGCAACGGGCTGCCGAGGTCGGTACGCGAGAGTTGCAGCTTGGCCACTTCCAGCGGCAGCCCGGACTCATCGGCGAGCAATTTGGCGAACTCATCCGGATGCTTCACCGCCCAGTCGCGGGCCTTTTCATAGGCGCCGAGCACCTTGGTGATGGTCTGCGGATGCTCCTTGGCGTACGTCTCGGTGACGCTGACCACACCGTAGCTGTTGAAGTCTTTGTTGCGGTACAGCAGGCGCGAACCGGCCTGGATTTGACTGGCGGCCATGTGTGGGTCGAGGCCGGCCCAGGCGTCCACGTCACCTTTCTCCAGGGCGGTGCGGCCGTCCGGGTGTTGCAGGTGCACAAGCTCCACGTCATCTTTTTTCAGCCCGGCTTGTTGCAGGCTGCGCAGGGTGAACAGGTACGGGTCGGTGCCTTTGGTGGCGGCGATTTTCTTGCCCTTGAGGTCCGTCACGCTGGTGAACGGCGAGTCTTTGCGTACCACCAAAGCCGTCCATTCGGCGCGGCTGTAGACATACACCGATTTGATCGGGCTGCCATTCGCACGGCTCAATACGGCAGACAAACTGGCGGAGGAGGCGAAGTCCACGCCGCCACTGTTGAGGTATTCCAGTGAGCGGTTGCTGCCCTGGCTCAGTACCCAGCCGACTTTGGTTTGCGGCAACGCCTGCTCCAACCAACCGAAATGCTTGAGCACCAGGCTGACCGGCGAATAGTAGGCGTAATCCAGATTGACTTGCGCCGGGTCGGCCTCGGCGGCAAAGGCCTGGGGCTGCAGGCACAAGGCGAGGGCGCAGGCGCCCAGTAAACGTTGAGCAAAGGGTTTCATGGAACAGCTCCGGACAAGGCGATGAGAGAAGGCTTTTCTTATATTCAGAAAATTGAATTTGCATGTTCCATCATGCTTTATCGGAATATGCAGTCTCTGTGCCATCTACGCCGAAGGCGGATTTGCTCGGGTTTAAGCCGCCGTTGCTGTGATAGCAGCGGGCAATTTGTTGATCAGCTGTTGCCAGGCGAACAGTTCATATATATCCATATCGAATAAATAAAGAGTTATATATTCCTTTTAATGTCCGATTGGATGGCGCATTTTGAGGGCCTGCGCATTCGTGCGGATTGACCCAGCAGCCAAAAGGAAAGCCGACATGACCATTAAAGCGATCAACGTGCGCAACCAGTTCAAGGGCGTGATCAAGGAGATTCTGCTGGGGGAAGTGGTGTCCGAGATCGACGTGCAAACCGCGTCCGGCATCGTGACGTCAGTGATCACCACGCGCTCGGTGCGTGACCTGGAATTGAAAGTGGGCAGCGAAGTAATTGCCTTTGTGAAGTCGACCGAAGTTTCCATTGCCAAGCTGTAAGCCAGTGGTTGAAGCAAAAGCAGATTAAGTGCAGATCTGCTTTTCTGTAGGAGCTGGCTTGCCTGCGATGCGGGCACCCGGGTGCATCAGGCATACCCAGTCGATCCCTTCTCGCAGGCAAGCCAGCTCCCACATTTGGACCCGGTACGCTCGCTACCTGATGCGCTCAGATCCAAATGTGGGACTGAGTTGCTTGGGTAGGTCACTCGGGAGACCGGGTGCCTATCCTTTGCGACAGCCATCGTGGTTGGCTGGACCTGTCAAATCAAGATCAGCATCAGATCAACAGCAGATCTGCTTCTCTGTAGGAGCTGGCTTGCCTGCGATGCGGGCACCATGGTGCATCAGGCATACCCAGTCGATCCCTTCGCAGGCAAGCCAGCTCCCACATTTGGACCCGGTACGCTCTCACCTGATGCACTCAGATTTAAATGTGGGGCTGGGTTGTTTGGGTAGGTCACTCGGGAGACCGGGTGCCTATCCTTTGCGACAGCCATCGTGGTTGGCGGGACCTGTCAAATCAAGATCAGCATCAGATCAACAGCAGATCTGCTTTTGTGTGGGAGCTGGCTTGCCTGCGATGCGGGCACCTTGGTGCATCAGGCATACCCAGTCGATCCCTTCGCAGGCAAGCCAGCTGCCACATTTGAACCAGTACTCCCACTACCCTGATGCACCCGGATCCAAATGTGGGAGCGGGCTTGCTCGCGAATGCGGTGGGGCATTCAGCTTTTCTGTCGCTGATGCACCGCCTTCTCAAGCAAGCCCATTCCACATTGATAGACGCCAGCCCAGTGAACCTCAGTTGATGCGTGGGCCGCCGCCGCCCGGTTGATGCGGTTGCGGTTTGTCCGGTGGGGCATCGCTGGGCAGGCTTTTGGGTGGGGTGTTCGGGTCTTCATAGTGCTTGTGCAAGTCCCCATCCAGCCGATTGCTCGACGACCCGCCTTTTTGCGGCGTCTCGTCGAAGTGCTCCCATTCCGATTGCTGGAAGCGAAAGATGCTGTCATCGGTCGGCGTGTCGCGGCCGTGGTAATGGTGGATTTCGTAGTGGGCGTACTCGACCTTGTCGGCCCAGTTGTCCTGCAATAGACCGTCGCCGGCCAGGTCGCGGTACCAGTCGTTTTCTTTCTCGGTGGCTTTCTGCTTTTTGTTGTGGTCGACAAAGTAGCCGATGATCCCGCCCACCACCGCCAGCACCACACCCACCAGGAACAATGGCCCGGTCAATGCCGCCGCCGTGCCTGCGCCAAACAGCGCCGCCGCGCCAAGTACGCCGGCCGACGCACCGAACGCACCACCGGCCACCTGCAGGCCGCCAGCCGCCTGGGCCAGCGGGTCTTTGCTGTCCACGCCACTTTTGATCGCCAGCGCGCCCAACACAATATCGGCGAACCCGCCGGCGATGTCCGTGGCCGGGCCGAGCACCTTGATGACCGAGCCGGCAATTTTCGCTGACTTGGACGCGCCGAGCTTGGCCGCGCCTGCAGCGGCGAGGCCGTCATCCAGGTGAGTCGCCAGGCCTTCGGTGGCCTCGGTGACGGCTTTGTCGCCGTCGCCAAACATCTTCGAAATGCCGTCGTACTGGCTGTCGGGCACGGCATCGAGTGCACTGGTGATCTTGGCTTTTACATCGGAGGGCAGGTCGTTGACGCGGAACTCGAAGTTCGGTTCCTGCAGGCCGGTCTTGCCCCAGATTTCCGGCAGCGTTTTGTCCAGGCCAAGGAAGTCCACCAAGCCGCCTTTACCCAGGGTCTCGCCAATCTTGTCGCCCAGGCGCACGAAGTGGCTGGAACCGCCGGCAAAGCTCAAGAAGTCCTTGGCGATGGACATGCGCTGCGCGGGCGTTTCGCCGAGCTTGCCGCCTTTGCCGACCAATTGGTAAATCGCCGAAAACAGGGTCACGCCGGCACCGAGAGAACCCAGGATGCCCTTGCTGTTGAGGGTATGAAACACCTCGCCGAGCATGCCGCGGTCGGCGACCGGGATATAGGGTTTGCTCAGCGCGGTTTTCAGGTCGGCCTCGCTGATCGAACCATTGTTCTTGTAGACCTCGCCCAACTCCTCCAGGGCCTTGGTCACGCCAGCGGATTTTTCCTTGCCCTGCAGGCCTTCGTTGAGGAATTTCTCCAGGGTTTCCTGGGTGCGCCGTGGCAGGTCGAGCAGGCTGCCTTTCAAGACGCCTTTGAGCAGGCCGAACAGGTCCTTGGTGGCCAGTTCCTTGTTCTCGTCGGAGATCTTGCTCGGGTCCGAAAGGATCGCGTTGAGGTCGGTGGTCAAGCCGTCGGCCTGAATGTTCTGCGCCGCCTTGCTGGCCGCTTCCGGGTCGAACAACGACAGCGAGGTGAGGGTATCGCTCAGGTCCTTCTGCGCCTCCGAGGTCTTGCCCTGGTCTTGCAGGTCTTTGAGGTACAGCACGTAATCCGGGTTGGACGTCAGGTCCAGGAGCTTTTGCTTGATCTCGTCCTTGTTCGGCAGCTTGTTGATCGCGTCGTCCATTTTCGACTTGTAGTCGGCCTGCACGGTCGGGTCTTTGAACAGCTCGCCGATCTGCTCCTGCACTGCCTTGCCGTCGATGATGTCGTGCATATCGGCCGAGGTCAGCTCGGTCTGCTTGTCATCGAACTCGCGCCAGGTGGTGTTGAACGGGCGCTTGGCTTCTTCGTAGCCGGTAATGCCGTGGCCATTCTGGTAGGCGGCCTGGGCTTCCAGCGCGCGCACCAGCTTGGCGCGCGGGTCGTCCTTGGGAATCGAGCCATCCTTGACGCCGGCGCGGTAGGTGTCGATCAACTGGGTGGTGGCCAGCTCGCTGACGCTCAAGGTTGGCGACTTGTCGTCTTTGTCATCGGCATGGACGCCGGTGTCCATGTTCAGCACGTCGAGGTCACCGGCCTTGGGCAGGTTGTGCTGGGTGCGCGTGTCATCGACCGCGCCGGCACTGAAGGCGTCCCACTTGGCCTTAACGTCGTCGTAGAGCTGCGGGCTGAGTTCCTTGGAGACGATGACCTTGCCTTCGCTGGTTTCATAGCGGATCAGGCCATCGCCCAGTTCGTCGGGCGAACCGAACGTGATGTCGGTGTTTTTCAGGAAGTCATTCGGCCCGGCCAACTTATAGCCTTCGGCTTCGCTGGTGTGGATTTTGTCCCAGGTGTCGTGGGCGGTGGCGACGCTCTTGAACAGCTCGGGGCTGACGTCGGAAGACACCACCACCTTGGTGCCGTCATGCAGTTCGTAGGTGAGGATGCTGTCTTTCTGGTCGTTGTTCCAGCTGAACGTCTTGTAGTCATTGAGGCCCGGCACCGGCGTGTTGGCGTCGGCCAGGGCCGCCCCGTTATTCAGCTCGCCTTCCACCACGGCCTTCTTGCCAGGGTCGGTGTAGACCTCGTGCAGGCCCGCCAGGTAGTCGAACAGCTTGGGGTTGTCGTCACGGGCCACGACCATCTTCTGGCCGTTGCTCTCAAAGCGGATCAGGCCCGGGCCGACTTCATCCTCGGGGCCGACCGTGGTGCCGGCGTAGGGCGGCCACACTTCGTTGTCGCTGGCGCGTTTGTAGCCGGCGTCTTCGCTGCTGGCGAGGCCGGTGAAGCTCGCATAGTCATCCTTGGCTTTCTGGAAGGCTTCGGGGTTGTCACGCTGGCTGACCACGACCTTGGTGCCGTCCTGGGTTTCATAGCGGATCACGCCCGGACCGGTCTCGTCGGGCGGTCCGAGGGATTTGTAGTCGGCGAGCTTTTCCGGCGCTTTTGCATCCGCGCCAAGGCTCTGGTAACCCGCGTTCTGGCTGGCCACCACGCCCGTGAGCGATTTGAAATCGGCACTCACTTGCTTGAACAGCTCCGGGCTGTCCTGTTCGCTGACGATGACTTTCTTGCCGTCCTGGGTTTCATAACGAATCAACCCAGGCCCGACTTCATCCGGTGGACCGATGGCTTTGTAGTCGGCGAGGGCCGGCGGTGGCGTGGCGTCCTTGGCCGCCAGTGTATAGCCCTGTTGCTGGCTGGCATCGAGCCCCGATGGAGTCTTGTCCTGGGATTCGACTTTTTTGTTGGCGCTGTTTTTGAGCAGCACATGAAACGCGGTGCTCGACTTGGACGGCGTGCGGGGAAGGGTTTTGGAATCGGACGAGCGATCAAGGGGCTGGGTCGCCATACCATGAAACTCCTGCTGTTGCCGGTGGGACGGATGGCAAAAACAGTAACAGCAGGGGGTCGGCATTCGTTGCGAAACGTTGTGAATTAACGCCAGCGACCCGCGCCAACGGGCTCATCCGGCCGGGTTGTGCAAGTCAACCGCCTGAACGTTGAGGCGGGCAAGCCCGAGGTTCGAGTGGGGCTGGCCCCGGCAATGGGGCCAGTCGCTCAGCGGTTTTTCAGGCTGCGCTCCATACGCTGCAAGCCCTCTTCGAGCATTGCGCGCGGGCAGCCGAAGTTCAGGCGCACAAACTGCTGGCTGTCATCGCCGAACTCAATGCCGGCGCTCAGGCCGACCTTGGCCTGTTCCAGGAAGAACTGCTGCGGATCGTCCAGGCCCAGGGCGCTGCAATCCAGCCACGCGAGGAAGGTGCCTTGCGGGGCATGCATCACCACGCCGGGCAAACGGGTTTGCACGGCGTTGAGCAGGTAGTCGCGGTTGGCTTGCAGGTAGTTCACCAGCGCCTCCAGCCATTCACCGCACTGGCTGTAGGCTGCGCGGGTGGCTTCCAGGCCAAGCGGACTGACGCTGTCGACCATGCCGCAACGCGCGTTATTAAAGCGCTCGCGCATCTCGGCGTTTTGCACCACGGCAAAACAGGTCTTCAAACCGGCGACGTTGTAGGCCTTGCTCGCCGACATCAGGGTGATGGTGCGCTGGGCGATCTCGGGGCTGAGGCTGGCGGTAGGCGTATGGCGACGGCCATCGAAGCACAGCTCGGCGTGGATTTCGTCACTGATGATCAGCGCGCCGCTTTCCAGGCAGGCGTTGGCCACGGCCAGCAGTTCTTCACGCGGGAAGACTTTGCCGATGGGGTTGTGCGGGTTGCTCAACAGCAGCGCGCCGGCACCGCTCAGCGCCTGGCGCAGGGCAGGCAGTGGCGTGAGGTATTCGCCGTTGTGCAACGCGAATGGCACTTCGATACGCGGCAGGTTCCAATTCGCCGGCGCCAGGCGAATCGGGCGATAGTTCGGGGTTTGCAGCACCACCGGCTGGCCCGGCTGCACGAACGCGTGCAGCGCCATGTTGAAGCCCGGTTCGACGCCGGGCAAAAATAGCAGTTCGTCTGGCAGTACGCGCCAGGCATATTTGGCCCACAGGTCGGCAACGATGGCTTCGCGCACATCCGGCCCGGCCACGCTGTAGCCCAGGATGTGCTGGTCGAGACGCTGGTGCAGGGCTTGCAGTACGGCAGGTGGCGCGGCGATATCCATGTCGGCGATCCACATCGGCAAGACGTCTTGCGGGTAACGGTTCCACTTGGTGCTGCCGGTGCCGAGGCGGGGGTGGATCGTGTCGAAATCAAAGCTCATGGGAGGCTCGTGTCAGGGAGGCAGGCGCAAGAATGGCGCTGATTCTAGCGCCATTATTTTTATAGGCCAGAGCTGATTGCCTCGCACAGTTGCCGGTGTGCCTGCTCCACGGCTCGGTTGACCGCTTCTTCACCGCGCACCATGGCGCCCAGGTAAGCGAAATCCACGCTGCGAATGCCCACCGTGGACAGGATGGCGGTCAGGTACGGCGTCAGAAAGTCCGGCTCATGCCCTTTGCGTGCATTGCCCGAACTGACCAGCACAAAGGTGCGCCGATCCTTGAGCAAGCCGACCTTTTCGAAGCTGGCGTTGACTGTAAAGCTGCGTTGAATGCGCACCACGTGATCGATCCAGCCTTTAAGCGCCGCCGGTACCCAACGAGTTCATTCATGGTTGAGGTTCTCCAGGTGGGCCTTGATCGCGGCCGGTACTTTGCGAAAGCTGATGGCGACGCGGTTCAAGGCGTTCATCAGGGAGATGGCCAGGGTCAGGTCGGCGATTTCCTTGGCGCTGAACATCGCTGCGGCCTCGGCGTAATCGGCATCCGGCACCTGGGTGTGCGCCACTTCGGTGACCACCTCGGCCCAGGCCAGTGCCGCGCTTTCGCGCGCGGTGAACAGTGGCAATGTCTCGCGCCAGGCGGCCAGCAGCATGATTTTTCCAGGCTCACGCCTTGCTTGAGCAGGTCGCGGGAATGGGCATCCAGGCAATAGGCGCAGCCGTTGAGTTGCGAGACGCGCAAGTACACCAGGTCGATCAATTCTTTTTCCAGGCCGCAGCCGTGGATAGTGAAGATCGCTCCCACGCAAGGTGGGAGCGATCCCTTCTATCAGTGCTTGACCGGCGTCGGCAGCGTCACCAGGCCGACGTAGCCGTCCCAGAACTTTTGCTGATCGACGCCAAATACCACCTTGGCTTTCTGCGTGCCAACCGGTGCACCTTTCTGGTAGCCCAGCGCACGGCCGTAGTCGGCGCCGAACGTTGCGTCCACATCCACCCACAATTCGCGGGATTGGGTGACGATGTCCGGGCTGACCAGGAACAGCGCCGGCAAGCTGTCCCAGGTGAAGCTGTGGTAGCTGGGGTCTTTGTCGAACAGCGGGCCGAACTCATGCTTGTACAGGTCGGCAATCGCGCCTTTTTGCGCAACCACGCGCTGGTACACCGACTTGTCGAAGGTGACTTTCTCGCACACGTCATTCGGGAAAATCACGTGCTCAATGGGTGAGCGCAGGACGATCTTCGCCGCCTCCGGGTCGAACCACCAGTTGAATTCCGCCGCCGGTGTGGTGTTGCCCGGGATCTGGAACGCACCGCCCATGTACACGATGCGCTTGATCAGCGGCACGATGTCCGGCGCCGAGCGAATCGCGAGGGCGATATTGGTCAAGGGGCCGACGGCGAGGATCGTCACTTGATGGGGATTGGCGCGCACGCTTTGCACAATGAACTGCGCGGCGGTCTCGCTGCGCAGTTGGGTGTGCGTCGCCAGGCCATCCGGTGGCGCGATCAACTGCGAGGGCGAGGCAGGGCGCGGGTTTTTGAACGCGCCCGGCCAACCCGCGCCAAACAGCGCTTTCTCTGCCTCGTAAGTGGCGTAGTCATGCAGCAGCGGGTAGGCGGCGCCGGAGTAGACGCCGACCTCTTTTTCCACGCCCATGCGTTCCACGGCCTTGAGGGCATCGACCTGTTCCTGGTCGACCCAGGCGTTGCCGCTGACGAGGGTCATGCCCAGCAGCTCGATGCGTTTTTGCGCCTGCAGCTGGGCGAGCATGATAAAGGCCTGGCCGTCATCGTTGAGCACGTTGAAGTCGGTGTCGAAGATGACTTTTTCCGCCGCGTGCGCGGTGCCGGCACACAGGCCGACCGCAACAAGCAGCGCACAGCTTTTAAACAAACCTTGCATGGTGATTCATCCGCAGAAATTGTTGTTGTTAACGGTTCACCAGTTTCGCCGGCAGGGCGATGACCAGGAAGCTGCTGAGGATCAGGCAGCCGGCGAAAAACCACAAGGCGCCCGCGCTGCTGCCGGTGACGTCGATGGCCACGCCCATCAGCGAGTTGCTCACCAGGCCGGCGATGTTCGCCAACGAGCAGGCGAGGGCAAAGCCGGTGGCTGCTGCGGTGCCTTTGAGAAAGGTTGCCGGCAGGCTGAAAAACACCGGCACGGCGCCGATGATCGCGGCCGAGGCGATGGCGAACAGCACCACCGTGGCCACCACGTTATGGGTAAAGAATGTGCTGGTGGCCATGGCGGCCGCACCGACCAGAAACGGCACAATAATGTGCCAGCGGCGTTCGCGATGTTTGTCGGAGCTGGCGCCGATCAACAGCATGCCGAGCAAAGCCGCCACGCTGGGTAATGCAGTCAGCATGCCGATATGGAACGTGTCGGTAATCCCGGCGTTGCGGATGAACGTCGGCATCCAGAACCCCATGGCGTAGGCGCTGAGCAGGATCGAGAAGTCGATACCGCCGAGCATCCACACTTTGAGGTTGAAGAAGCCGTCGCGGAAGCTGTGCTTGCTGCCGGTGGCATCGGCTTCGTCCTTGCGCAGCTCACTTTCGAGCAGGGCCTTGTCGTCGTCCGACAACCATTTGGCTTGCTGGAAAGTATTGGGCAGCGCCCAGAAAGTCAGCACGCCGAGCAAAACGCTGGGCACCGCTTCGATCAGGAACAGCCACTGCCAGCCGCGCAGGCCGCCCAGGTTGTCGAAGTGGCTCATGACCCAGCCGGACAACGGGCCGCCGATCACGCTGGACAGCGGCAGCCCGATCATGAACAGCGCGATGATGCGTCCGCGCCGATGCGTCGGGAACCAGGTGGTCAAGTAATACAACACCCCCGGCAAAAACCCGGCTTCGGCGGCGCCGAGCAGAAAGCGCAGGATGTAGAACTGCGTGGTGGAGGTGACCAGCATGGTGCAGGCAGAGAGCAGGCCCCAGGTGATCATGATGCGCGCGATCCAGATTTTCGCGCCGACCCGTTCCAGCACCAGGTTGCTGGGCACTTCAAAGATGATGTAGCCGACAAAAAACAAGCCGGCGCCAAGGCCGAACGCGGTTTCGCTGAAGTGCAGTTGGTCGAGCATTTGCAGTTTGGCGAAGCCGATGTTGATGCGGTCCAGGTAAGCGGCCAGGTAGCAGAAACACAGAAACGGAATCAGCTTCCAGGTGATCTTGTGGTAGAGCGTGGTGACGGGGTCGGCGACGGTGGTCGCGGGCGCTGCATTCGCAATGGGCATTGGGGTGTCTCCTGGCGGTGACTTATGGTTTTTATACAGCCGCTTTTGTTCCAGCACTTCGGAGTGCTGTAAAAGCGACTTCCAAAGGCAGTGTCAGAAGACTGAGATTTCCCTGTTAGAGGAGATCAAGTGTGGGAGCGGGCTTGCTCGCGAAAGCGGTGGATCAGTCAGTGCATTTTTGCCTGACAGACCGCCTTCGCGAGCAAGCCCGCTCCCACATTCGATTGCATTCCAAAGTGGGAGACGCTCAGTTTTTTTCCGGACCACGCTCTTTGTCGTGGTTCCTGGTGAATCGTTATTGCTCCCTGAACTTGCTCATTGCCTCCTGCTTGCTCACCACGTCGCCATACTTGCTGTCGATGTCGAACAGGTTGGCTTCGTGGGGCGCCGGGTGTCGGTCGCCGACGCATTCGCGCACGACGATGGTGCGAAACCCGTGTTGCACCGCATCCACCGCCGTGGCGCGAATGCAGCCGCTGGTGGAGCAGCCGGCCAGTACCACGGTGTCGATGCCTTGAGCGTGCAGCATCGGGGCCAGGCTGCTGCCGAAAAACGCGCTGGCGTACTGCTTGGTGATCACCACTTCATCGTCCTGGGGCAGCACCTCGGCGCAGAACGCCGCCAGTGGGTTGCCCTCGACCATGTCTTTCATCACCGGGGCTTTCTTGACCCAGATGCCGCCATCGGCGAAATGGCCGCGATGGTAGCGGATATGGGTGTGCACCACCGCAATCCCATGCCGGCGCGCAGTGGCCAGCAACTCGACGCTTTCGGCCACGGCCGTGACCACGCCCGGTGCGAACAATGGCGCGCCTTCGGTGGTGTAGCCCTGCATGAAGTCGATCATCAGCAGCGCGGCCTTTTTGCCGAAGCCGATGCGATTGCCCCAGACGCCTTGGTAGTTGGCGTCGGCAGATTGTTCGCTCATTGGTTTTTCACCTCATTCTCTGCGTCGTGGCGCGCGGGTTAACTGTGGCTAGCGGGTTTACTGTGGCGAGCGGGCTTGCCCCGCGTTGGGCTGCGAAGCGGCCCCAAAACCTGCCATGCGGTTTGCCTGACGAAACCCATTGCCTGGACGAGGGGCCGCTTCGCGCCCCAACGCGGGGCAAGCCCGCTCGCCACGACAAGCCCTCCAGCCACGACAGGCCCGCTTGGCACAGCAAGCCCGCTAGCCACGAGCATGTTCAGTACGCGCCGGAGAGCAGGGCGCCGGCACCGGGCACGATAGGCTCCAAATCCAGGGCCTTGAGCATCGCGTAAGTAGTGGCGATGGCGGCAGTGAGCACCGGCTTGCCGGTTTGCGCCTCGACCTTGGCGACCACTGGCAACGACTGCATCTGCACGCAGGCCGAGAGCACGATCACATCGACGCCTTCCAGGTTCATGCCCGCGATGATGGCCGGCAGGTTCGCCGGGTCGTGGCGCGCAACCTGGAGGTTGTCGGGGATTTCCAGCGCCCGCCAGTCCACCACCTCAAAGCCCTCTTCGCGGATGTAATTCACCACCAGTTCGGTCAGCGGCTTCATGTACGGCGCGACGATGGCGATGCGTTTGGCCCCCATGACGTTGAGGCCTTCGATCAGTGCGCCCGCGCTGGTGATCACCGGGGCGTTGGCGTCGTTATCGGCAGTGGCCTGGCGCAGGCGCTGCTCGGATTTGCGGTGATAACCCAGGCCCATGGCCATGATCGCCACCAGGCAGGCGTACCCCAGCACATCCACTTTGGCGTCGGACAGCTCAATGGCGCAGCGGTCGGACTCGCCGTCCATTGCCGCCAGTTCTTCCTTGCGCACCTGCTTCATGCGCATGCGGCTGGAGTGGAAAGTAAAACGCTCCGGGCGGATGGCCTGGCGCGCGTTGAGCATCGCCGGGATCTCGGTTTCCATGGTGGTGTTGGAACTCGGCACGATCTGGCCGATGCGGTAAAGCTTCTGCATGGTGGTCTCCGTTCTTAGTGGGTGAGGAAGTCGCCGAGGGCGTCGAAGAAGCCCTCGAGGTCATCCCACGGAATCATGTGCCCGGCGTTGGGCACGCGCACGACCTGGATGGCCGGTTGCAGGTCCTGGATTTCGGCGATGTCTTCATCGAGGATCACGCCGCCGCGCCCGGCCACCATCAACAGGGCAGGGGCCTTGAGGTGGGGCAGGTCCTGGTGGAAATCCACCGTGTGAAAGTCATTGAAGGCGCGCACGATGGCGGGCTCAAAGCAGGTGTGCAGCCATTCGGCGCGCAGTTGCAGTTGCTCGGGTGTCCAGGTGGCGCAGAAGGCGCGCATGGCCTGTGCATCCATCCCAACCAGGGATTGGCGGATCGAATCGACGTACCACGGCAATTTGCTCGGGTATTCACGACGACCGGGGCCGGACACCGGCGGGTCGATCAGCACCACACGGTTTACGCCTTGCGGATGCTTGACCGCACTGCGCACGGCAAAGCGCGCGCCCATGGAGTGGCCGACCAGGTGGTAACGGTCCAGCTTCAGTGCATCGGCGAATGCGCCGATGTCATCGCTGCAGGTCTCGGCGCTGTAATCCAGCTCGGCTCCGGTGGACGACAAGCCGCGCCCGCGTACATCCAGCACGTACGTGTCGAAGTGCGCGCCGAGGCGTTCGGCCACAAACCCCCAGGTAATCGCGGGGCTGGTGATGCCCGGAATCAAAATCAGCGCCGGGCCGCTGCCGCCGTAGCGCAGGTAGTGCTGGCGAATGCCGTTGGCCTGGACATTGCCGCCATAGAGAAAGGTGCTCACGCGGCCACCCCCGATTTCAGTGGCTGCGCGTACAGGTCATAGCCGTACACCCAGTCCGGGTCTTCCTGGGTGCGCAGCCACGTGTTGGCGTTGGACACTGCCTGCACGCGGGAGGCGCGTTCCTTGCGGTTGGCTTCGTAGAGCTGGAACGCGGTGCGGTAATCGCCGATGCCGGTTTCCTGCAGGCAGCGGGTGAGCATGGCGGCGTCTTCGATGGCCATGCCGGCGCCCTGGGCCATGTGCGGTTTCATTGGGTGGCAGGCGTCACCGAGCAGCACCAGGCGACCTCGGCTCCACAGTGGCAGCGGGTTGCGATTGCGCAGCGGCCATTTGGTCACGCTTTCGGTGGACTCGATCAGGGCCTGCACGGTGGGGTGGTAGCCCTTGAACGCCTCGAACATCTCTTCGCGGCTGCTGTCGACGAACGCGCCCTGGAAGTCCCATTCGGCATGCGGCACGCCAGTCACGTAGTAGTACTCGTCGCGTTTGCCGGTGGTGTAATACACCATCATGTGGCGGTCTTCGGTCCACCATTTGATGCAGTCTTCGAACGTGAGGTCGTACTTGGCCAACTGGTCGCCACGGATCAATGCGCGGTGCGCGACCCAGCCGCTGTACAGCGGTTTTTCCACGCCGAGCAGTTCTTCACGAATCTTCGAGTTGATGCCGTCGGCGCCGATCACGATGTCGGCATAAGTCACCTCGCCATCGGCGAAAGTCAGGCGCACCTGGGTGTCGGTTTCTTCGAGGGTTTCCAGGCGCTTGTTGAAGTGCAGGGTGCCGGGCTTGAGGGTGGACATCTGCAGCGCATGCAGGTCGCCGCGGTGCACGGTGACATACGAGGCGCCGTAGCCGGTGAGCGGGATGCGCGAGAGGTAGTCGCCGGTTTCGCCGCAACGGCTGAACCAATGCTCGGGGTGCGAGCCCATCAGGTCCAGCTGCTGTTCGATGCCCATGCGGCGGAAGATTTTCATGATGTTGGGGCCCATGTGGATCCCCGCGCCCAACCGGGAAAACTCCGGCGCTTGTTCGTAGATATCTACGTCAAAACCGGCTTGCTGCAACAGGGTGGCGGCGGCGGCACCGCCCAGGCCGGCACCGACGATGGCGATTTTTTGAGTGCTTCCCATGGGGCGTAATCCTCTTTCTTTGTGATTGTCGGCAGCGTCTGTCTGCAAGGTTTTAAAGTGTATACGCTCATTTTTTGAAATGGGAAGCCCACTTTCGCAAATTTATTTTTTGGCCATATTTATCCTGTGTAACGCGTTGAAGTCCGTAAATGCTCGGTATGTGTCGATTGGTAACGAATTGGCGCGCCGCTTGCAGTCCGCCTGTAATTCAGGTCTTATCGTTATTAATTGGCGTATACGCTATAAAAGTGCACTAGAGTGAAGCGCAGTGCTTGAACTTGGTGCAGCCCCACAGGAGACAGGAAAATGCCGGTAAGCGATTGCGAACTGACCCAGATGTTTGAACACGTGCTGAGGCTGTCGAAGGTCGACCCGACCCAGAGCGTTGCCGTGCTCAAGAGCCATTACTCCGACGCACGCACCGTGCGCGCGGCAATGGACGCGGCGCAGCGCCTGGGGGCCAAGGTGTATGCGGTGGAGCTGCCGTCGTTCAATCACCCGCGTGCGATGGGCAATGACATGACCGCCTACTGCGGCGACACCGCGCTCACCGGCAACATTGCCGCCCAGCGTGCACTGGAAGCCGCCGACCTGGTGGTTGACACGATGATGCTGCTGCATTCGCCGGAACAGGAGCAGATCCTCAAGACCGGCACGCGCATCCTGCTGGCCGTGGAGCCGCCGGAAGTGCTGGCGCGCATGCTGCCCACCGAAGAAGACAAGGTGCGTGTGCTGGCGGCCGAGCAATTGCTGAAAAAGGCGGGTTCGATTCAGGTCAAATCCCGCGCTGGCAGTGATTTTCGCGCCGCCTTGGGGCAGTACCCGTCGGTGACCGAATACGGTTTTGCCGATGAGCCTGGGCGCTGGGACCACTGGCCCAGCGGCTTCCTGTTCTCCTGGCCCAACGAGGAAACCGCCGAGGGCGTGCTGGTGCTGGACGTCGGCGACATCCTCCTGCCATTCAAGACCTACACCCGCGAGAAGATCACGCTGGAAATCGAGAAGGGCTTTATCACCAGGATCCACGGTGGTTTCGAGGCCGAGTACCTGCGTGATTACATGAAGTACTTCAACGATCCGGAGGTGTACGGCATCTCCCATATCGGCTGGGGCTTGCAGCCAAAAGCGCAGTGGACCGCCATGGGTTTGCATGACAAGAACGACGGCATGTGCATGGACGCGCGGGCGTTCTATGGCAATTTCCTGTTCTCCACCGGGCCGAATACCGAAGTGGGCGGCACGCGCAAGACGCCGTGCCACATGGACATCCCGCTGCGTCATTGCGATGTGTACCTGGATGACGAGGCGGTGGTTATCGCCGGTGACGTAGTCGCCCCGGCAGCCTCTCTGGCCCGTTGAAGTCCCTCTGTGGGAGCGGGCTTGTGTGGGAGCGGGCTTGCTCGCGAATGCGGTGTGCCAGTTAATGCATCTTTAACTGATACGCCGCCTTCGCGAGCAAGCCCGCTCCCACCGTTCTAACCGTGTTTCCTCGATGAGAAACTTGAGTCGATCCGGTAAGCCAGCCATCATGCCTCCCCATCGCCAATCACCCACCGAGCCCGCCGTGCCTGATTCCTACGTTTTCTCTGAACAAGTTGGCCACCTGCTGCGCAAGGCCTACCAGCGCCACCTGGCGATCTTTCAGCAGAATGTCGGCGACTCCCAGCTCACCGCCGTGCAGTTCGTTACCCTGTGTGCCCTGCGCGATCACGGAGCAAGTTCTCTCACCGAACTGGTCAAGGCCACGGCCGTTGACCAGGCGACCATTCGCGGCATTGTCGAGCGGCTCAAGGCCAAGGAACTGATCACGCTGGAGCCGGACCCGCAAGACAAGCGCAAGGTGGTGGTGGATTTGTCTGCCGCAGGCGCCGACCTCGTCGCGCAAACCGCGCCGCGCGCCGCGCAGATCAGCGAACTGACCCTGAGCAACCTCAACCCGGCCGAGCGCGTGGCGGTGTTGTTCCTGCTGCGCAAGATGATCGACGACCCGCAGCAATAGTGGGCGCCCCTTAGCCAGCCGGCTTGTTACTACCAGCGGCTTGATGTGGCGACCAGGCTTGTAGTGGCGAGCGGGCTTGCCCCGCGTTGGGCTGCGAAGCAGCCCCAAACCCTGCCATGAGGCTTATCTGAATAAACCCATTGCCTGAGCGAGGGGCCGCTTCGCGCCCCAACGCGGGGCAAGCCCGCTCGCCCCAACCATCACAAACCTGCGTACTTCAGAGTAAGCCCAACCCCTTGGCATCGTTTTTGCTCGGTATTGATGTAGTAGCCACTTCACGAATCAAGTGTGTCGCGAGACCCCAGGTCCGCGATGCTTTTTTTTGACTGTTTCGTGTAGTAGCCACTTCACCAACTGACACAGGCGAAGCGAATGATCAGTCCCTCCATCACGGTTGCACTAGAGGTCAATGGCCGCACCCGCGAAGTCAGCGCCATGGCGGACACGCCGCTGTTGCTGGTGCTGCGCAATGACCTGGCACTCAACGGCCCCAAGTACGGCTGCGGCCTGGGCGAGTGCGGTGCCTGCACGGTGATCATCGACGGTGTCGCGGCACGCTCATGTGTGTTCCCGCTGGCGGGCGCGGCAGGGCGTGAAATCGTCACCCTCGAAGGCCTCGGCACTCGCCAGGCGCCGCACCCGGTGCAGCAGGCGTTTATCGACGAGCAAGCCGCGCAATGTGGCTACTGCCTCAACGGCATGATCATGACGGCCAAAGCCTTGCTCGACCGTAATCCCAACCCCAGCGAAGCCCAGATCCGCAACGAACTCTCGGGCAACCTCTGCCGCTGCGGCACCCATATCGAAATCCTGCGCGCGGTATTGCGTGCTGCTCACCTCTTGACCGTGGATGGCCGACCATGACCGATATCCCACTTTCCCGTGACCAGTGGCTGGCCAAGACGGGCGTCTTGTTGATCGTCGACGATGTGCTGCCGCCCTCCGGCCCGGTGGCCAAGGGCGGCACGCCGACTGTGAAACCCAAAGAGCTGGGGCTGTTTATCGCGGTCAACGATGACGGCCTGGTCTATGCGTTCAACGGCCATGTGGACCTGGGCACCGGCATTCGCACCTCGCTGGCGCAGATCGTCGCCGAAGAACTGGACCTGACGATGGACCAGGTAACCATGGTGCTGGGCGACACCGAGCGCGCGCCGAACCAGGGCGCGACGATTGCCAGCGCGACCTTGCAGATTTCGGCGATCCCGCTGCGCAACGCGGCCGCCGAAGCACGACGTTTTTTGCTGGCGCGGGCGGCGGGGCGCTGGGGCGTGAGCACCGCCAGCCTCAAGGTCGAAGCGGGCGTTATTCAGGCGGCAGACGGGCGCGCCACCCCTTACGGTGCGTTGGTCAGCGGCCAGCATGACCAGTTGCGTATCAGCGGCGACGCCCCCTTGAAAGCCATCGAGGATTACCGCCTGGTGGGCAAGGGCGCCGCGCGCGTGGATATCCCCGGCAAGGCCACGGGCGAGCTGACCTACGTGCACGACATGCGCGTGCCGGGCATGCTGCACGGCCGCGTCGTGCGCCCGCCGTATGCCGGTCTGGACTGCGGGGATTTTGTCGGCAATAGCCTGCTGCGTGTGGATGAAGCGTCCATCGCGCATATCCCCGGCATTGTTGCCGTGGTGGTGATCCGCGATTTTGTGGGCGTGGTCGCGTTGCGCGAAGAGCAGGCGATCAAGGCCGCCCATGAGTTGCAGGTGCAGTGGAAGCCCTGGAATAACGCCCTGCCGGACATGAGCGATGTCGAGCAGGCGATCCGTGACAACCCGCGCGTACGCCGCACGGTGCTCGATCAGGGCGATGTCGATGCAGCCCTGGCGGGCGCCAGCCAACGGATGCCGCGCAGCTACCTGTGGCCCTATCAAATGCACGGCTCAATCGGCCCGTCCTGCGCCGTGGCCGACTATCAGGCCGCGGGCAGTCGCGTGTGGTCGGGCAGCCAGAACCCGCATCTGCTGCGCGCCGACCTGGCCTGGTTGCTGGACTGTGATGAAGCCCTGATCGACGTGATTCGCATGGAAGCCGCCGGGTGCTATGGGCGCAATTGCGCCGATGACGTCTGCGCCGATGCGTTGCTGTTGTCGCGCGCGGTGGGCAAGCCGGTGCGCGTGCAACTGACCCGCGAACAGGAACACCTGTGGGAGCCCAAGGGCACGGCGCAGTTGATGGACGTGGACGGCGGCCTCAACGCAGACGGCAGCATTGCCGCGTACGATTTTGAAACCAGCTACCCCTCCAATGGCGCGCCGACCCTGGCGCTATTGCTGACCGGCCGCGTTGAGCCCGTGGCGGCGATGTTCGAAATGGGCGACCGCACCTCGATCCCGCCGTATGACATCGACAACATGCGGGTGACTATCAACGACATGGCGCCCATCGTGCGCGCCTCGTGGATGCGCGGTGTGTCGGCGTTGCCCAATACCTTTGCCCACGAATCGTATATCGACGAGCTGGCATTTGCCGCCGGCGTCGATCCGGTGGAGTACCGCCTGCGCTACCTCAAGGACGAGCGCGCCATCGACCTGGTCAAATCCACCGCCGAACGCGCCAACTGGTCACCGCGCACCGCGCCCATGCAAACCGCCAGTGAAGACCATTTGTTGCGCGGCCGTGGCTTTGCTTACGCGCGCTACATCCACAGTAAATTCCCCGGTTTTGGCGCGGCGTGGGCCGCCTGGGTGGCGGATGTGGCCATCGACAAACACACCGGCGACGTCTCGGTGACGCGGGTGGTGATCGGCCATGACTCGGGGATGATGATCAACCCGGCGGGTGTGCAGCATCAGATCCACGGCAATGTGATCCAGTCCACCAGCCGCGTATTGAAGGAGCGGGTGACCTTTGAGGAATCGACGGTGGCCAGCAAGGAGTGGGGCGGTTACCCGATCCTGACCTTCCCTGAAGTGCCGCAGATTGACGTGCTGATGATGCCGCGCCAGGACCAGCCGCCGATGGGCGCCGGTGAGTCGGCCTCGGTGCCCAGCGCGGCGGCGATTGCCAATGCGATCTATGACGCCACCGGCATTCGTTTTCGTGAGTTGCCGATCACGCCCGAGCGGGTGTTGGCAGCGTTGAATGCCGGCACCCTCGGCGAGCCTGCGACGTCGCCACAGAAACGCAAAAAATGGTGGTTCGGCGCGCTGTTTGCGACGCTGGGCGCGGTGATGGCCACGGCCTGGCCGTTTCACAGCGCGATCGCACCGATTGCCCCGCCCAGCGCCGGCACCTGGTCCAAGGCCACCCTGGAGCGCGGGCGTTTGCTGGCGGCGGTGGGCGATTGCGCGGTCTGCCATACGGCACCGGGCGGCGCGAACAATGCCGGTGGGTTGGCGCTGGAAACGCCGTTCGGCACCCTGTACAGCAGCAATATCACCCCGGATGTGAACACCGGCATCGGTGCCTGGTCGTACCCGGCATTCGAGCGGGCGATGCGTGAGGGCATTGGCCGTGACGGGCGCAATTTGTACCCGGCGTTTCCCTATACGGCGTTTCGCAATATCAATGAGGCGGACATGCAGGCGCTGTATGCCTACCTGATGTCGCAAGCGCCAGTGAGCCAGGCGCCGACGCCGAATGCCATGCGCTTCCCGTTCAATATCCGGCCGTTGATGGCGGGGTGGAATGCATTGAACCTGAGGCGCGGTGAAATCACGCTGCAACCGGAGCGCGGCGAGCAGTGGAATCGCGGTAATTATCTGGTCAATGGTTTGGGGCACTGCGCCGCGTGCCATTCGCCACGCAACCTGATGGGGGCGCAGAAGGGCGGTAAATCCTTCCTGGCCGGTGGCATGGTTGATGGGTGGGAAGCGCCGGCGTTGACAGGTTTGTCCAAGGCGCCAACGCCATGGACTGAGGACCAGTTATTCACCTATTTGAGCACCGGCTATTCCGATGCCCATGGCGTGGCGGCGGGCCCGATGGGGCCGGTGGTGACTGAGTTGGCGAAGTTGCCCAAGACCGATATTCGCGCGATGGCGGTGTACCTGGCATCGCTCAAGGGCGAGGCGACGGCTGAGGCGCAAACCGTGGCGGCAGCGACGGTGCCCAATCCCAATGGTCGGCGTGTATTTGAAGGGTCGTGCAAGGCCTGCCACGCCGAGGGTCTGGGGCCGAAACTGTTTGGGGTGAGCCCGTCATTGGCGACCAACACCAATGTGCACAGTGATCAGCCGGACAATTTGATCAAGGTGATTTTGCAAGGGATCAGCAACCCGGCGACCAAGGACCTGGGGTATATGCCGGGGTTCAAAGACAGTTTGTCGAACACTCAGGTTGCCGACTTGGTCGAGTACCTGCGCGGGCAATTTGCGCCGAATGCGGCGCAGTGGAAGGGGGTGGAGCAGAAGGTCGCACACCTGCGGGCCAACCCGGGCACCCACTGATATTCCACAACCGGTGAAGGTCAAATGTGGGAGCTGGCTTGCCTGCGACAGCGGTGTGTCTGCACCGAAAATACTACCTGACACATCGCCATCGCAGGCAAGCCAGCTCTCACAGGGATTAAAGCCGGTTTCTATAATGAGCTAGGGGAGACGCCCCTCAGCACCAAATCAGTGATAAACCCCAGCCAATCCTGCTGTTGCCCCTTATCCGCCAGGTCTTCACCCAGAAACGAACTGAGGGTATGGCGGTTGGAGTTATAGAAGTAGCACAGCGAAGCGATCATCAAGTACACGTGCTTGAGGTCGACCTCCTGGCGAAATACACCCTGGGCCTGGCCGGCCTCAATGATCGGCTTCAGCACGCCAACCGCTTCGCCCGACAATCGGCGCATCTCCCCGGACTGTTGAGCGTGTTTGCCTTGGTGCAGGTTCTCGATGCTCAGAATCGCCACGAATTCCGGATGCTTGACGTAGTAATTCCAGATAAACGCAACCAGGTCCTGCAGCGCCTGCACGGGCGCCTCCAGGTTGAGCTTGAGCTTGCTTTCGGCCTGGTTGAACTGCTCGTAGATGTGTTCCAGCACGCAGATGAACAGGTGTTCCTTGCTGCCGAAATAGTAATAAAGCATGCGGTCGTTGGAGTCGGCCTCCTTGGAAATGGTGTCGACGCGCCCGCCGGAGTAACCGTCGCGGGTGAACACCTTGACCGCCGCCTGCAAGATGCGCGCGCGTGTCTGGTCGGCCTGCTGAGCCCGAATACCGGTCTTCTTGATCACCATCTCAACGCGCCTTGCAGCCAGTCTGGGCGCGAAATATAGCATGGGCTTTTTCGCGGCCGTTCTGTGACCGACAAGTTCTGTAATAAAAACGCCACTGCGCTGGGGATTGGATCCGAGTCGGGCTATTTTGGTGCATCCCAATAACTAGAGTAGCCACGGATGAAATACCAACCCTTCAGCCGCACCTTAATCGCCACCGCTCTGGTACTGACGGTCAGCGGTGTGCACGCCGCTTCCCAGGCCCCGGTGGCCGGTGAAAACGGCATGGTAGTCACCGCCCAGCATTTGGCCACTCATGTGGGGGTGGATGTGCTCAAGGCCGGCGGCAACGCAGTCGATGCGGCCGTGGCCGTGGGCTATGCGCTGGCGGTGGTGTACCCGGCGGCGGGTAACCTCGGTGGCGGCGGCTTCATGACCGTGCAACTGGCGGATGGGCGCAAGACCTTTCTCGACTTCCGCGAAAAAGCCCCCCTGGCGGCCACCGCCGACATGTACCTGGACAAAGACGGCAAGGTCGTCGAAGGCCTCAGCGCCAAGGGCCACCTGGCGGTCGGCGTGCCCGGCACCGTGTCCGGCATGGAAACCGCGCTGAGCAAGTACGGCACGCTCAAGCGCGCCCAAGTGATTGCCCCGGCGATCAAGCTGGCGGAAAACGGCTTTGAACTGGAGCAGGGCGATATCGACCTGCTGCACACCGCCACCGGTGAGTTCGAGAAAGACAAAGACCTGCGCGCGATCTTCCTGCACAACGGCCAACCGATGCAGGTCGGCCAGAAACTGGTGCAGAAAGACCTGGCCAAGACCCTCAAGGAAATCTCCGCCAAGGGCACCGACGGCTTCTATAAAGGTTGGGTCGCCAAGGCTCTGGTGGATTCCAGCCAGGCCGGCAAGGGCATCATCACCCAGGCCGACCTCGACAAATACAAGACCCGCGAGCTGGCGCCCATCGAGTGCGATTACCGTGGCTACCACGTGGTCTCGGCACCGCCGCCGAGCTCGGGCGGCGTGGTGATCTGCCAGATCATGAACATCCTCGAAGGCTACCCGATGGCGGACCTGGGCTATCACTCGGCCCAAGGCCTGCACTATCAGATTGAAGCGATGCGCCACGCCTACGTGGACCGTAACAGCTACCTCGGCGACCCGGACTTCGTGAAGAACCCGATCGCCCACCTGCTGGACAAGGACTACGCCGCCAAGCTGCGCGCGGCCATCGAACCGCAGAAGGCCGGGGATTCCCAGGCGATCAAGCCGGGCGTGTCGCCGCATGAAGGCAACAACACCACGCACTATTCCATCGTCGACAAGTGGGGCAACGCAGTGTCGGTGACCTACACCCTCAACGACTGGTTCGGGGCTGGTGTGATGGCGAGCAAGACCGGCGTGATCCTCAACGATGAAATGGATGACTTCACCGTCAAGGTCGGCGTGCCGAACATGTACGGGCTGGTCCAGGGTGAAGCCAACGCCATCGCACCCGGCAAGGCGCCGCTGTCGTCAATGAGCCCGACCATCGTGACCAAGGACGGCAAGGCCGTGATGGTGGTCGGTACGCCAGGGGGCAGTCGGATTATCACCGCGACCTTGCTGACCATCCTGAATGTCATCGACTACAAGATGAACATCCAGGAAGCCGTCGATGCGCCGCGTTTCCACCAGCAGTGGATGCCTGAAACCACCAACCTGGAGACCTTCGCGGTGAGCCCCGACACTCAGAAAATCCTCGAGAGCTGGGGCCACAAGTTTGCCGGGCCTCAGGATGCCAACCACCTGGCCGCAATCCTGGTGGGCGCGCCGTCCCTGGGTGGCAAGCCGGTGGGCAACAACCATTTCTACGGGGCCAACGACCCGCGCCGCAATACCGGCCTGTCCCTGGGCTACTGAGGCATGAGGTGGTGATGCAGGTGAGCCAGGGACAGCGCCAGGCTGTCATGCGATAACTGGGTGGCGGCGCCTTCGGCGCTGTCTCTGGCGGCCGGCATCACACGCTCGAACATGTGGTTTTCATAAGCCTGCACTGCTGCCGAGCAGTCAGGCGTCTGGAGCAGATGCTGCGCCAGTTCGGCCGCATCGAGCATCGCTGCATTGACGCCTTCGCCACCAAATGGCGACATCAGGTGCGCTGCATCGCCGATCAATGTCAACCCCTGACGGTGGTTCCAGCGATGGCCCACGGGCAGGGCGTAGATGTGGCGCGTCAGCACGGTTTCGTTGGCCGCTTCAAATAACGCCAGGATGTCCGCGTGCCAGCCTTCGAACTGGGCTTTGAGCGCAGACACACTGCGGGGCGCGGCGGCCCAGTCGGTGGGCACGCGGAAGATCGCGTAGCCGCGCAAGTGCGCGTTGGCATTGCGTTGCACGATGATCGCCTTGGCGCCGCCTTCGACTTCCAGCTTGCCGCGACCGACCAGCCTGGCGATGTGCGGGTGTTGGCGGTCGACATCATCGATGCCGAACTCGATAAACGTCAGCCCGCTGTACTGCGGCACGTAAGGCGACAGCAGCGGCCGGATTTTGGACCAGGCGCCATCGGCACCGACGACCAGATCGAATGGGCCGTGGCTGATCTCGCCCTGGTGCAGCGTCCAGCGTGCGTGCTCGACCGGGCGAATGGCGCTGATGCCGACGCCCCAGTTCACACAGCCTGCGGGCAGCGCCTCCAGCAGGATCTGGCGCAAGGCCGTGCGGTCGACCTCCGGGCGGTCTCCGGCATCAGGGTTGGGTGCTTCGAACAGCAGGCGAGCGTGTTGATCCATCAACCGTGAGCCTTGGTCTTCGTAGCGCGCGATCCGGTTGAAGGCGTCTTCCAGGCCGGCACGTTGCAGCGCCAGTTGGCCGGAGTCGACATGCAGGTCGAGCGTCCCGCCTTGCGGGCGTTCCAGCGGCCCGCGCTCGCGCTCGAACACGCTGACGGCAACGCCATGACGTGTGAGGATTTGCGCCAGGGTCAATCCGCCAGGACCGGCACCGACAATCGCAATACGCGTTGGAATGATCATTGAAATGGCCCTTGGCGATGTTTATAGGATCCTATACATTTGATGCATAGGCTCCTATGGAAAGTCAACGACCCCATGAATGTTCAAACCCCGTCACCCAATCCCATGCAACAGATCGGTCTCGCCAACCGCGGTTTTATCCGCCTTTACGAGGGCCAGCTACGCGCGTTGGGGTTTGCCGTGGCGCAAATTCCGGTGCTGGTGGCGCTCAAGCACAGCGAGGGTCTGCCCCAGGCTGAATTGGTGCGCATCGCCCGTGTCGAGCAGTCGAGCATGGCGCAGCTGCTGGGGCGCATGGAGCGTGATGGAATGATCCAGCGCATGGTCGACCCCGCAGACAAACGCAGCCGCCTGATCACCCTCACCGATGCGGTGCGTGAACGCATGCCTGCGGCCTACGCCGTGATGGTGCAGGGCACGGCGCAGGCGCTGCAGGGCTTCAGCGCTGAGGAAGAGGCGACGCTGCTGGCGTTATTGCTGCGCGTGAATGCCAACCTGGAGCGCGGTTTGGATTGAACATCCGCGCCGCTTTCAGGTTCTACCCCAAGAGCCCTGAAAGGACCGGACCGATGAAAGCGCTGAAAATCGCCACCTTCAATATCAACGGCATCCGTGCCCGTCTGCCCAACCTGCTGCAATGGCTTGAGCGCGAGCAGCCCGATATTGTCTGCCTGCAAGAGCTCAAGGCGCCGCAAAGCCTGTTTCCCTATGCCGACTTCGAAGCAGCCGGCTACGGTGCGATCTGCCTGGGCCAGGCCTCGTGGAACGGCGTGGCCATTTTGGCGCGCGATGCCCAGCCGCTGGAGAGCCGGCGCGGCTTGCCGGGCGATGACAGCGACACGCAAAGCCGTTACCTGGAAGCCGCGGTGCATGGCGTGTTGATCGGTTGCCTGTATCTGCCCAATGGCAACCCGCAGCCTGGGCCGAAATTCGAGTACAAACTGGCCTGGTTCGAACGGCTGATCGACTACGCCCAGGCGCTGCAAGCCAGCGAACACCCGGTGCTGCTGGCCGGGGATTTCAATGTGGTGCCCACCGACCTCGACATCTACAACCCGCGCTCCTGGCTCAAGGACGCTTTGCTGCAACCCGAGAGCCGCGCGTGTTATCAGCGCCTGCTGGAGCAGGGTTGGACTGATTCGCTGCGCCATCTGTACCCCGAAGAGCGCGTCTACACCTTCTGGGATTACTTCCGTCAGCACTGGCAGACCAATTCCGGGCTGCGTATCGATCACCTGCTGCTCAATCCCGCGCTCAAGCCTTACCTCAAAGACACCGGCGTAGACGCCTGGGTGCGCAATGAGCCGCACGCCAGCGACCATGCACCGACATGGATTCAACTGAGCACCCGCAAAAAGCGCTAATCAGCGCGAATAATGGCCAAGGCCTCGGCTTTGCCCAAGGGGTGCTGCATGCGTTGTGACAGGCGCGCCATGGCTTGCTGATGTTCGCAGGCAATCACGGCTTCGACTTGATCATCACGGCACAGCAAGGCAATGAAGTCGTGACGATTCACATCACCTTCCACGTGCAGGCGGTTCCAGTGCTGCGGATGGCCGAGCACTTCAAAGGTTTTGCCGAAGTGGTAGGTCCAGAAGAAGGGCACGTCGGCGTACACCTGCGTGTCTCCAAGCATATTGCGCGCGGCCAGCACGGCCAGTTGCTGGGCCACGCGCCAGTGCTCGATGCGTGTCGGCTGCTGACGCCAGGCAAAAGTCACGTTGTCGCCGGCCGCCCATAACCCAGGCGCCACCTGTAAATGGCTGTCTGCGTTCAGCGACTGATCCTCGGCTTTGTCGACGCCCTGGATAAAGCCTGTGGCGGGTGTGACGCCAACGCCCATTACGACCAGGTCTGCCGCCAGGCGCTTGCCGTTTTTAAGCAGCACGGTACTCACCGCGCCGTGACCGTCGAAGCGTTCGGGCTCGGTGTTGCAGTGAAAGATCACGCCATTGTCTTCGTGCAATTGGCGAATGGCCGCACCGATGCGCTTGCCCAATTGCGCAGCGAGAGGAATGTCATGGCGGCTGACCACCTGCACCACCAGGCCCCGTTGGCGCAAGGCGGACGCGGCTTCCAGGCCGATAAAACTGTCGCCGACAATCACCGCGCACGCTGCCGACTGCGCTGCTTCATCGATTCGCGCTGCATCCTCGCGGCTGCGCAGCACAAACACGTGGCTCAATACGGCGCCGGGGATGTCCAGTGGTTGCGCTTCGCCTCCGGTGGCGACCAGTGCCGCGTCATAGTCGAAGTGACGACCGTCGGCGAGTTCGATGCGTTTGGCGTGGGCGTCCAGGTGCTGAACTTCGCCGTGAATGCCAATGGGCTGCTTATCCAGCAGTGGCGGCGTGTCTTCGGGCGTCATCTGGCCCGCGATCACGAATTTGCTCAGGGCGGTGCGGTCGTAGGCCGGAGCTTGTTCGCGGTCGATCCACAGCAATCGTCCGCTGAAGCCCTGCTGATGCAACGTCGCCACGGCGGCAGTGCCTGCCGCGCCAGCGCCGATGACCGCAAAACAGCGGTGTTCATCCCGCGCTGGCGCGGCTTCGGCGACGATGGGCTCGTCGCCAACACTGACCACGCCATCGTGCACCTGCACTGGGTATTGCGTGAGCCCGACCAGTGCCGGAGGTTCGATGACGGCGCCGCTGTCCACGGCAAACGCCGCTTTGTGCCAGGGGCAGATGATCCGCCCGTTACAGATCACACCTTCTTCCAGCGGAGCGCCGGCGTGCGGGCAGTCGGCCTGGAAGGCGCGCACCCGGTCGCCGACACGCACCAGCAAGACAGGATGCTTTGCCGCGGTGACGCGAACGCCACGGTTTTCCGGCAAGTTAATCAGGCGAGCAACAATGCGCATGTTCATAGGCCAATCTCCTTTAGAAGATTGACTGGCGCCGAAGGAAAGGGACTGCGTCGACCCGATGGTCGGTACTCAGGATCGGGCCTTACGCCAGCAGTTGCGCCACCGCTTCAAATGCCTTGTCACGCCGCGCTTGCCAATCGCCGCCAATCACCACGGCGGGCTGCTGGTGCTGTTCGATCCACGCCAGGCTGCCCTGGAAAAACGCCCGACGATCAGCCAGTTCCGGTTGGCAGCGCTGGCCGTCGGCGGTCCACTCCACATCCTCGGGAGACAGCAGCAGATGCAGGTCGTAATGCCGGGCCAGGAGTTCGTCGTCCAGCCAGGCCGGGTAGTCGCCGAACAGCGTCTGGCTCCACAGTTTGTTCGTCAACAGGTGAGTATCGAGCACCAGCAGGTTGGGCTGTTCGGCGCGGGCAGCGTCTTCCCAGGCCAGCTGGCCGCGGGCGATCGCCGGAATATCCGCCAGGGTGGTGTCGCGTTGGTGATGGTCGATGAAATACCGCACGTATTCGCCAACCATCAGCCCGCCAAAGTGTGCATGCAGTTCAGCCGCCAGCCAGCTTTTGCCGCTGGATTCGGGGCCTGCCAGTACTACCACTTTCATGCGTGCAACGCCGGGTCGCTGCGCCATTCACGCCAGCCTTGCACGGCAATCGCGGTGAACAGGGCATAAAGCGCGGCGGTGAGGTACAGGCCTTTGTAGAGGAACAGGCCGACGAAGATCACGTCCACGGCGATCCACAGTGGCCAGCATTGCACGCGTTTTTGCGCCATCCACATTTGCGCCACCAGGCTGAAGCCGGTGAGGGCGGCGTCGAGCCACGGCTGGGCGGCGTCGGTCCAGTGGGCCATGGCCGCGCCGAGCAGCAGGCTGAAGACGGCGCCGACGGCCAGGCTGCTCATGATCGCGGGCACGCCGAGGCTCGTGACCTGGCGGCCTTGCTTGACCTCGCCGGCGCGGGTCCATTGCCACCAGCCGTAAAGTTGCAGGGCGGCGTAGACCACTTGCAGGAGCATGTCGGAATAGAGCTTTACGTCGAAGAACACCCAGGTGTAGAGCAACACCATGACCAGGCCGATGGGCCAGCACCAGGGGTTTTGTTTGACCGTCAGCCAGACAGCGATCACCCCCAGGGCGGCGGCGAACAATTCAAGCCCGGACATGGCGGTTCCTTGGGAGAGTGGGAGAGGGCGCTAATTGTAACCAGAGGTGAGGAATGTTTAAACGCGGATGTGGAGGCATACACATTGCTGCGGTCATAGCGGCTGGCGTGGTTTGACGAGGTGCCTGAGATTGATGTCAAAAGCAGAGCACGGCGTGCGTGGCAGAAGCTGAGCAACACCCCATCACCAGATGTACTGAGCATCAACTGTGGGAGCGGGCTTGCTCGCGAAGGCGGTGTGCCAGCGACCTATGAGCTGGCTGAACCACCGCATTCGCGAGCAAGCCCGCTCCCACAAGTTGACTGCGTTCAGCGGCCAGCGCCGTACTGCTTTGCTTTTCTGTGGGAGCTGGCTTGCCTGCGATGCAGGCACCTCGGTGTATCAGGCACAACCAGTTGATGCCATCGCAGGCAAGCCAGCTCCCACATTGAATTGGGTTCAGCTCTCAAGATCAGGTCGGCTGTCAGGCCGCCTCGCCTTCGCTTTTGATCTAACCACTCAGGTCGGCTACTAGGCCGCCGTGCTTTGCTTTTGATTTTGATCTCAGGCGCCCCGTTAAACCACGCTGGCCGAACGCAGGCTTGAATCCGTGGGTAACCCGGCAGGACGCCGGGTTAGCCGTGTTGGGCCATGGATGGCCCGTCACGGCGGCCCACGGATTCAAGCCTGCGTTCGGGCACACCGAGCCCAAGCGAGGTGCCGAGTGGTGGGGCAAGAGCCCTTTGGTTATTTTGGGGCTTTTCCAAAGCGACCCGCCGTAAGGGCGGAACCCAAAGCGGCCATCACCCAAACACCGGATATGTACACCCACCCCCCCAAAAAAAGCTAAACCTTGAACTGCCGCAGCAACCCGTCCAACTCCTCACTCAACCCACGCAAATGCGCACTCGCCACGCTGGATTGCTCCGCCGCCAGCGCAGTGCTGTGAGACAACCCGGCCGCCTGGGTGACGTTCTGGTTGATATCCTCCACCACATGCGCCTGTTGCAAGGTCGCGCTGGCAATCGAGGCATTCAGCCCGTTGAGGTTACGCAACGCCTGGCCAATGGCGTTAAGACTGGCACCGGCCTGCCCAGCCTGTTCAATCGTCAGCTGCGAAGCGCTATGGCTGTCACTGATCACCTTGACCGCCGCTTCCGAGTGCCCCTGCAGACGCTCAATCATCACTTGGATTTCAGCAGTGGATTTTTGCGTACGTTGAGCCAGCAGCCGCACTTCATCGGCGACCACCGCAAACCCACGGCCCTGCTCCCCGGCGCGTGCGGCCTCAATGGCCGCGTTAAGCGCCAGCAGGTTGGTCTGGTCAGCGATGGAGCGGATCACTTCCAGCACACCACCAATCTGCGTGCTCTCGCTGGACAAGGTGCGAATCACCTCCACGGCCTGGCTGATGGTGCCGGAGAGCTGGTCGATCTGCTGCAAACTACCGTCAATATTCACCTGGCCCTGCTGCGCCTGGGCCTGGGCATCGCGCATCTCACTGGCGGCATGTTCGGCGTTTTTCGCCACGTCCTGCACGCCATAGGTGACTTCATTTATCGCCGTCGCCACCAGTTCCATCTGCTGCGACTGCTGTTGGCTGCGGTCATGCGCCTGGCTGGCGTTGTTGCCCAATTCCGTGGACGACTGGCCCAACGCATTGGCGCACACCTGCAACTGGCCGACCACCTGGCGCAGCTTGGCGGTAAAGCTGTTGAAGTGCCGAGACAACTGGGTGACTTCGTCGCGCCCGTGGGTGTCGAGGCTGCGCGTCAGGTCGCTTTCGCCACTGGCGATATTGGCCATGGCGTTCACCGCCGCCTGCAACGGCGTCACGATGCTGCGCACAATCAGGGTGACCAACACGGCCATCAGCAGAGCGATGCCCAGGCCAATCAGCGAGGCCTTCCACACCTGGCCCGTGAACTCGGCCTGCACATCATCCACGTACACGCCGGAGCCGATAATCCAGCCCCAGGGTTCGAACAGCTGGATGTACGAGGTTTTCTCCACGGGCGCTTCGGCGCCAGGTTTGGGCCAGCGATAGTTGACGATGCCGGCGCCCTTGGCCTTGGCCAGGATCACGAATTCGTTGAACACCGCAAAACCGTCCGGGTCGCGGATCGCCGAGAGGTTCTGGCCATCCAGCTTGGGGTTGGCCGCGTGCATGATCATCACGGGCGTCAGGTCGTTGATCCAGAAGTAATCGTCGTGGTCGTAGCGCAGGCCACGCACCGCGCTCAGGGCTTGCTGCTGCGCGGCTTCACGGCTGAGCACGCCGGTTTTCTCAAGGTTCTGGTAATAGGCCAGCACCCCGCTGGCGGTCTGCACCACGTGCTGGGTCTGCTGACGTTTGGCCTGGTAAAGGTCGCCATGGATCTGCTTGAGCATCAACAGCCCCAACGTCAGCAGCATCAACACGGCGACTATCAGGATCAGCCAGAGGCGGCGGCTGATCGACATACTGCGCAAACTGTTCATCGTCCTGTCACTCCATGCTTTTTATAATTGTGGGCGCTGCATCGAAATTTCCGGCTTGTCTGATAGGCTTTCGGCCTGTAATTGAAAAACCTGAGTACTCCCTGATTTTTCACGAAATTTTTGCAGACCGATGTTGAAAATCAGCACCGGAACTTGAGTGCGCTTGTCGTCAGTGAACTATTAAAAAGACAGTCAAGGCATGCCGACAGGCATGACCTTTGGGGGATACATGGATTTTTGGACCGCCATACAGGCATTGATTCTTGGCGTGGTGGAGGGGCTGACAGAGTTCCTGCCCATTTCCAGCACCGGGCACCAGATCATCGTCGCCGACTTGATCGGCTTCGGCGGCGAACGCTTTGAGGCGTTCAACATCATCATTCAATTGGGCGCGATCCTGGCGGTGGTCTGGGAGTTTCGGCGCAAGATCCTCGACGTGGTCATCGGCTTGCCGACCCAGCCCAGTGCCCGGCGGTTTACGGCTAACCTGATCATCGCGGTGGCGCCGGCCATCGTGCTGGGGGTGATTTTTGCCGACCTGATCAAGCACTACCTGTTCAACCCGATCACCGTGGCCACCGCCCTGGTCGTGGGCGGCGTGATCATGTTGTGGGCCGAGCGCCGCCAGCATGCGGTCCATGCTGAAACCGTGGACCAGATCACCTGGAAAGACGCGCTCAAGGTCGGCGTGGCCCAGTGCCTGGCCATGATTCCGGGCACCTCACGCTCCGGCGCCACCATCATTGGCGGCCTGTTGTTCGGCCTGTCGCGCAAGACCGCCACCGAGTTTTCGTTTTTTCTGGCGATGCCAACCATGGTCGGCGCGGCCCTGTATTCGGGCTACAAGTACCGTCACTTGTTCCAGCCCGATGACCTGCCGGTGTTTGCCATCGGGTTTGTCACCTCGTTCATCTTTGCGATGATCGCGGTCAAGGCCTTGCTCAAGTTCATCGCCAGCCACAGCTATGCGGCCTTTGCCTGGTATCGCATCGCGTTCGGTGTGCTGATCCTGGCGACCTGGCAGTTCGGCTGGATCGACTGGTCGGCGGTCAAGCCATGAACATTCAGCATCCGCGCCTCAAGGCGCTGATCTTTGTGCTGCTGTGCGCCGCGCCGCTGCTGGGAGCGGCGCTGGTGTGGCATCGCGGTGAGACAGTGATCCCGCTGGCCGCTTATGGCGTGGTCAGCGTGGTGGCGTTTTTTCTTTACTGGGGTGACAAGCGCAAGGCTGAGACAGCAGGCCCGCGCGTTCGCGAAAACATCCTGCACGCCGTGGAACTGGCCGGCGGGTGGCCCGGGGCGTTGATCGCCCAGCAGGTGTTCCGCCACAAGACGCGCAAGGTGTCGTACCAGGTGCTGTTCTGGGTCATCGTGTTGCTGCACGAGGTGTTCTGGCTCGACCAGTTATTCCTGGGCGGCACGCTGCTTTCAATCCTCTAGCAACAGCCCGATCTGCGTGCGCTTGGGCAGTTTGCTCACCACCAATTGGTGAGAACGCCGCAACAGGCCACGCAGTTCCTCGGCGCCCAGCGGGTAGGGCGTGTTCATGATGATCCACTGTGCCCGCGCCAGATAAGGCGCCGGGTGGATGCCGGGGCGGTCGACATGGCCGAGGAACAGGTCCTTGTCAACCTTGAACGCCAGCGATTCGCCCCGCAGGTTCTGCAGGGCGAACATCTTGTTGCCGGCGATCGAAAACACCCGCACGCCGCCCCATTTATAGTCTTCCCGCGCGCCGGGCAGGCTCAGGCAGAAGGCGGCGACGTGTGCTTCAGTCATTTTCATAGCAAGCGGTCTCCGCAGCCCTTGAAGGCTTCTTCCAGGTAGTCGATCCAGGCACGAATGGCCGGCAGCACGCCACGGCGATGCGGGTACACCGCCTGCAACCAGCCGCCCGGCGACGACCATTGCGGCAGCAGCTGCACCAACTGGCCGCTGGCCAATTCCTCTTCGCAGTACATCATCGGCAAGACGGTGAAACCCAGGCCTTTGAGGGCACAAGCCTTGCGCACGATGAAGTCGTCGATGCCTAGGCGGGCTTCCAGCGCGAGGTCCTGAGCGTTGCCTTGCGGGTCGATCAGGCGCAGGTGGACCAGGCGGTCGGCCTCCAGCGCGCCGAGCACCGGCAGTTGTTTGAGGTCTTCGAGGCTGTCGATGTGCCGACCCTGGATGAATTCAGGGCTGGCCACCAGCAGGGTCTGGGCCTGGCGCAGGCGCTTGGTCACCAGCAGCGGGTCTTCATCGCCCGACTCGCGCACGCGCAGGGCCACGTCGATGCCCTCAGCCACCAGGTCGACACGGCGGTTCACCAGCGTCATTTCCAGCTGCACCAGCGGGTGGGCGGCGAGAAAACCGGCAACCATGTCCGGCAACATGTGCTGGGCCATGCCCACCGGGCAACTGACCCGCAGGCGCCCGCGCGGTTCGCTGGACATACTGGCCACGGCCTCGTCGGCCATTTCCGCTTCCAGCAGCATGGCCTGGCAATGGCGCAAATAACGCTCGCCTACCGCAGTGAGGGTCAATTGGCGGGTGGTGCGCTGCAACAGGCGCGCGCCGAGGCGTTCTTCCAGCTCGGCAATACGCCGTGACAGCCGTGACTTGGGAATCCCCAGCAGCCGGCCGGCCGCCGCAAAGCCGCCGGCCTCGACGACTTTGGCGAAATAGTAGAGGTCGTTGAGGTCTTGCATGGTCAACCTATTGTCCTGTCAGTGGGACGAACTATCCGCGTCTGGCGAGGGCAAATCCACTACAAAAAAAGCGAGCGCCGTGTGGCGGCTCGCTGTGGACGCGATTAAACGCTTAGAACTGCGCGCCCGCCATCAGCACATACTTCACATGCACGTACTCTTCGATCCCGTAATAGCTGCCCTCACGGCCATAACCGGATTGCTTGATACCGCCAAATGGAATCGACGCGGTGCCGACCGAACCGGAATTGAGGATGACCATCCCAGCCTCCAGTTGGCGCGACAGCCGCAACGAACGCCCCAGCGCGCGGGTGTAGGCATACGCCACCAGGCCAAACTCGGTCTGGTTGGCGCGCGCGATGACTTCCTCTTCATCCTTGAATGAATAGAAGGCGAACACCGGCCCGAAGATTTCCTCAGTGGCCAGCGGCGAGTCGTCGCGCAAACCGGTCAACACGGTGGGTTCGTAGAACAACCCGCCCCTGGCGTGGGGCTTGCCGCCCATCAGCACGCTGGCGCCGGCGGCCTTGGCGTCTTCCACCAGGCGGACGACTTTGTCGAAACCCAGTTGATTGACCAGCGGCCCGACCACAAAGTCTTCGCGCAGGCCTTGATCCACGTCGATTTTGGCAACCGCCGCCTGCACCCGTTGGACGAACTCGTCGAGGATGCTGTGCTGCACAAAAATCCGGTTTGGCGAGATGCACACCTGCCCGCTGTTGCGCAGTTTGGCGCTGACCAGGCCCTTGACGGCCTCATCCAGGTTGGCGTCCTCGAACACGATAAACGGAGCGTTGCCGCCCAGTTCCAGGGTCATTTTCTTGAGGGTGGCCGCGCATTGCGCCGCAAGCAATTTGCCGACAGCGGTGGAGCCGGTAAAGGTGATTTTGCGAATACGCGGGTCGCCGGTGAAGATCAGGCCGATCTCCCTGGGATCGCCGACCACCACTTCCAGCACGCCGGGTTCGATACCGGCCTTGCGCGCGTATTCCAGCAGCTTGATGGCGGTGAGCGGCGTGTCTTCGGCAGGTTTGATGACCATGGTGCAACCCGCCGCCAAGGCTGTGGCGACTTTGCGCGTGATCATCATGAACGGGAAATTCCACGGGGTAATTGCCGCGACAGGGCCAATGGCTTCCTTGGTCACCAGCACGTTGGCGTTGCGGTCGTGGGTGGGCAGGGTGTCGCCGTACACGCGCTTGGCTTCTTCGGCGTACCACTCGATAAAACCCAGGCCGTAATCGATCTCGCCCCGGGCTTCGGTGAGGCACTTGCCATTTTCGCGGCACAGCAGTTCGGCAAAGGCTTCCTTGTCAGCCTTAACGGCGTCGTGCCAGCGGCGCAGGATCTCGCTGCGCTCCTTGGCGAGCGTGGAAGACCATTCAGGGAACGCCGCGCAGGTGCGGTCGACCGCCGCTTTGACCTCAGCCGAGGTGTTCTTGGCAACGCGGCCGATTTCTTCACCGGTGGCGGGGTTGTAGACGATAAGCATCAGGGAATCTCCGAGGGCTGAACGTGGTGTTTCAGGCTACGGAAACGGGCGGCTTGAGCGAATATCCAAACCAATCTGCTGATTGCCTATTCCTATGAGTGCATAGCCACGGCGACGATTGCGCAGTAACGTGCGGTTTTCGCCAGGAGCCTTGCACCATGGGCCGTACTCAACGAATCATCGAGCTGATGGGCACCCTGGCGCCTGTCGAAGGCTATAACCTGACCGCGTTGGATGATGTGCGCTTTTTGCGTTCCAACCGGCCCTTGCATCGAGTACCAGTGCTCTACGATCCCGGCATTGTGATTGTCTGCCAGGGGTGCAAGCGTGGCTTTCTGGGGGAAGACATTTACCTGTATGACGCACAGCATTACCTGGTGGTCTCGGTACCTGTGCCGTTCACCATGGAAACCGAGGCCAGCGAAGAGGAGCCCATGCTGGCGGTGTACCTGCGGCTGGATTTTACCCTCGCCGCCGAATGGATGGTGGCGCTGGATGACTTCCCTGACCTGGTTGAGGCCAAGCCCCGCGGCATGTATTCATCGCCCATGGATGAGCCGCTCAGCGAGTCGTTGCTGCGTTTTCTCGAAGTGATGCGTGTGCCGATGGACGCGCAACTCCTCGGCCCGTCGCTGGTGCGCGAAATCTACTACCGCATCCTCACGGGTGCGCAGGGCGGCTCGATGCGCGCCGCGCTTAACCAGCAGGGCCAGTTCGGCAAGGTCGCGCGGGCGATCCGCAAGATTCACGGCTGCTACCACCAGCACCTGGACGTGGAGGCCCTGGCGGCGGAAGCCGTGATGAGCGTGCCGAGTTTTCATGCGCACTTTCGCACGGTCACGGGCACCTCACCGATGCAATACCTCAAGTCCACGCGCCTGCACCAGGCGCGCTTATTGATGTTGCGCAACGACATCACCGCCGCCACGGCGTGTGCCAGGGTCGGCTATGAGAGCGCTTCGCAGTTCAGCCGCGAGTTCAAACGCTTTTTCGGGCGCACGCCGCAGGCAGAGATCCAGTGGATGAAGCGCACCTACGCGTTGCCGGCGCCTACGTCGGCGTCGATTTATGTGTCGTCCCACTGAACAGGGTCATCAGCAAGGCCAGCCCGGCAAAGGCCGCGCCGGTGAGGGCCTGACCCTGCCAGCCGTAGTGCTGCGAGGCAAAAGCGCCGGCCGCCGAGCCCAGGGCGCCGCCGATAAAGTAGACCACCATGAACACGGTGTTCAGGCGGCTGGTGGCTGAGGGTTCCAGCGCCAATACGCGGGTCTGGTTGGCCAGTTGGTTGGTCCGGTTACCCAGGTCGAGGAAGGTGGCCGCGATCAGGATGGGCCACCACCAGCCGCTCAGCCCAAGGCTGTAGATCAGGATAAACGCCACCAGCACCGTGGTGATGCCGGCGCGTTCGAGCAAGCGCCCATGGCGCCGGGTTTGTTGGCCGATGGTCGAGGCGCAGAGGATGCCGACAATGGCCGAGAGCTCCACCAGGCCTGCCTGGGCACTCGAAAAGACATACGGCGGCAAGGCCAGCAAGGCGGCCATCGAGCCCCAGAACACATTCAATGCACCAAATACCAGGGCGCCCTTGAGCGCCGACTGGCGCAGGGTCGGATATTGCCTGGCCAAACCCCAGAGGGATTTTAGCAAGGCGCCATACGCGAGTTTGCTGGTGGAGATCGACACCGGCATGCGCGTCAGGATTGCCATAAACAGCAGTACATCCAGCGCCGCGGCCACGGCAAACATGCCGCGCCAGCCCAGCCAACCGCTGACCACGCCGCTGACGGTCCTGGCCAGCAAGCCACCGGCCGACAAGCCGCTGACCATCAGGCCCAGCACCGCGCCTTTCTGTTCGAGGGTACTGAGGTCGGAAGCGGCGGGAATGATCACCTGCGCGCTGATCCCCGACAGCCCCAGCAGCCCGCTCGCCACCAGCAGCCAGGTGTAAGACGGCGCCGTGGCCGAGGCCAGCAGGCTGATGAAGTTCAGGCACAGCACGGCCAGGATCAGGGTGCGTCGGCTGATCCGGTCGCCCAGCGGCACGAACAGCAGCAGGCCACAGGCATAACCGAGCTGCGTGAGCATCGCGATCTGCCCGACGTGCGCGGTCGACACCGCAAAGGTGTCGGCAATCAGCGGCAGCATGGCCTGGTTGTAGTAAATCGTGGCGACCGAAAACCCGCAGCAGATGGCTAGGATCAGGGTCAGGCTCTTGGTCAGGACGGGAGAGGGTGAGTGCATGGCGTGGCCGCTGGCTGTCGGATCTGCCGGCGAGAATGAAGCCAAGCGCGGGCGAAATCCAGTGCGTCAGCGCATCAGGCAATAACCTTGTTGGATTGAATGTTGGCGTTTAATCGGTTGTCCTGCTGGCAGGACGAACAATCGCATTTAAGCTGTCTAATCGTTTATTGGGTTCATGTGTAGGATCAACCTCATTCGATCGCCCAGCCGCGATCCTCACTTGGAGATCCCGCATGAAACTGTTGCATATCGATTCCAGCATCCTCGGCGACAACTCGGCTTCGCGTCAGCTCAGCGCTGGTGTGGTCAAGGCCTGGCAAGCGGCTGAGCCGGGTGTGGAAGTGACTTACCGTGACCTGGCAAGCGAAGGCATCAGCCACTTTTCGGGCCTGACCCTGGGCGCCCTGGGCACCGCGGCTGAACTGCGCGACGCGGTACAACAGCACGAGGCTGAGCTGAGCGCGTCGTCCCTGGCTGAATTCATCGCCGCCGACGCTGTGGTGATCGGCGCGCCGATGTACAACTTCTCGGTGCCGTCCCAGCTCAAGGCCTGGATCGACCGCATCGCCGTCGCCGGCCAGACGTTCCGTTACACCGAAGCCGGCCCTGAAGGCCTGTGCGGTGGCAAGAAGCTGATCATCGTCTCGACTGCGGGCGGTCTGCACGCCGGTCAGGCAAGCAACGTCGGCCACGAAGACTATTTGAAACTGGTGTTTGGCTTCCTTGGCATCACCGACATCGAGTTCGTGCGCGCCCAAGGCCTGGCCTACGGTGAAGAAGTACGCAGCAAAGCCCTGAGCGACGCCAACGCTGTCATCAACGAACAATTGTTCGCCGCCGCGTAAGGCTTGTGTAAATTTCGCGTCTGCTCGGTTCCAATCTGAAGCCGGGCGCCTAAACTCTGTATTCTGATCGCCTCAAACGACCGGAATACGGAGTTTTTTCGTTTACCCGCTGTCACTACTTTGGCCCAGGTTATGCACGCATGGGTTTATCACCCGGTGTGAGCGCCTTGAACCATGGACTTTTCATATAGATCTGCCGCGGGTGTTGAACGTGGTCGCGCAGCAAAGGTGGACATCCCCATGATGCGTCTTTGTGCTGTTTTGGTTCTCTCCCTGCTCGGTGGCCTGATTTCAGTGCACGCCGCCCCAGCGCCGCACCCGCATTGGAGTGTGGGCTTCCATCGCATGACCTTTCTCGACCCGCTGGACCTGCAGCCGATGAAAGCCATCGCGTTTTATCCGTCGACCGACGATGAGCACAGCACTGCGTTGGGCGCCTATCACGTCGCCGCCACCGAAGACTCCAAAGTCGCCATCGGCCGCTTCCCGATGCTGATGCTGTCCCACGGCAACACCGGTACGCCACTGGCCCTGCACGACCTGGCCACGTCTTTGGCACGCAAGGGGTTTGTCGTGGTGGCCGTGTTGCACCCTGGCGACAACTACAAGGATCACAGCCGCCTGGGCACCGTGAGTAACCTGTACGGCCGGCCGATTCAGATCTCCGAAGCGATCACCGCCACCCTCGGCGACCCGATGCTGTCGCCGTTCGTCAACGTCGATCAGGTGGGCGTGATCGGTTACTCCGCCGGCGGCGAAACCGCGTTGATCCTGGCCGGCGCCAAGCCGGATTTCGACCGCCTGCGCCGTTATTGCCAGGAGCGCCCGGAAGACCGCGACGCATGCACCACCAAAGGCGAACTGGTGGTGGACCGCGACGACTTGCAGCCACAGGCCGACCCGCGCATTCATGCCTTGATGCTGATGGCGCCGTTGAGCCTGATGTTTGGCCGCCATACCCTGGCGGATGTGCATGTGCCCGTGCTGCTTTACAGCGGCGACGGCGACAAACTGGTGGCGGTGGACAAGAACGCCGCTGCCCTGGCGCGCAAACTGCCGGAGCCACCGGATTTCAAACTGTTGGCGGGCGCCGGGCATTTCGTGTTCATGGCGCCGTGTGACAGCGACCAATTGGTGGCGATGCCGGCGATCTGCACCGATGCCGATGGCGTCGACCGCGAAGGCATCCACCGCGACCTGATTTCAGAAGCGGGGCGCTTCTTCTCCCACACGCTGGGCCAAGCGACCCGCGCCGGTATGCAGACCGCTGATCAGTAAGCGCGGCGTTTGAGCAGCACGGTCAGCCCCAGCGCCGTGACCGATAGCAGCGCGGCGCAAAAGAAGATCCAGCCGTAGCCCAGGTTCAGGGCCACGGCGCCCATCAATGGCCCGGCAATCGCCAGGGCCAGATCAAAAAACACCGCATACGCACTCAGGCCGGCGCCACGGCTGCTATTGGGCACTTGCTTGATGGCTTCGACGCCCAGCGCCGGGTACACCAGCGACAAGCCAAAACCCGTGAGCCCGGCACCGATCAACGCAACCCCGGTTGAGGGCGCCAGCCACAACAGCGTCAGGCCGAGGGTTTCAATGGTCATGCAGGCAATCGCTGCACTGAACCCTCCAAAACGGCTGATGGCAGAGATGAATACCAGGCGCGATAGGATAAAACACACGCCAAATACCGTCAGGCAATACGCTGCCCCGGCCCAACCGCGATTGAGGTAATACAGGGTAATAAAGGTGGTCAGCGTGCCATAGCCAATCGACGCCAGGCACAGGCTGGTGCCAAACGGCGCAATGCGCCCGAACACCGCCCAAAAGGGCAGTCGTTCGCCGCGTACCACGGGCACCGAAGGCTTATTGCGGATCAGCACCAGGCCCAACGCCGCTAGCACCGTCAAGGTGATGCCGAGGCTGGTGTAGCCATAATCCGCCACCATCACCACGCCCAGCGGCGCGCCAATCGCAATGGCGCCGTAGGAGGCAATGCCATTCCACGAAATCGAGCGCGCGGTGTGTTCAGCGCCAACCGCGCCCATGCACCAACTGATGGTGCCCACGCCTATCAGCCCTTGAGCCACGCCAAGCAACAGCCGGCCGACGATCAGGATGCCCAGGCTCAGCGCAGGCAGGCTCTCGACCAGCGTCGCGAAAAACGTCAGCACACCGCTGACCAGGATACCGGCCAGGCCCAGCACAATTGCCCGCTTGGTGCCGACGTTATCGGACATGCGCCCAGCCATGGGCCGGCTGAGCAGGGTGGCCAGGTACTGCGAACCGATGGTGATCCCGGCCACCACCGCGCTGAAACCCAGGTTTTCATGCACATAGCCCGGGATTACCGCGATCGGCAGGCCGATGCAGATAAAGGCGATGAAGGTGTAGAAGACGATGGAGACGATCTGCAGGGTGATCGACAGTGAAGTGGGGGCGGTGGCAGGCATGGTCACTCGTTCGCGGGCGGGCGGTGACGGCATGATGGCAAGGGCGTGGGGGAAAAGGAAGCAGGCTAACTAGTTTGTTTGATGGCTGGGTTTATTATGGTGAGCGGGCTGCTTGTGGCGAGCAGGCTTGCCCTGCGTTGGGCTGCGCAGCAACCCCAATAAAAAACACGCGTTCTGCCAGGCAGAACGCGGTGTCTAATTTTAGGGCCGCTTCGCAGCCCAACGCAGGGCAAGCTTGCTCGCCACAACAAGCCAGCTCACAGGGCAAGCCAGCTCACTACAGTGGCGTTACTTAGAACACCACGCCTTGGCTGCGCAGGTAGTCGTCATAGGTGCCGCTGAAGTCGATCACGCCGTTGGCGCTCAACTCGATGATGCGGGTGGCCAGGGACGATACGAACTCACGGTCGTGGCTGACGAAGATCAGCGTGCCCGGGTAGTTTTCCAGCGCCAGGTTCAGCGCTTCGATGGATTCCATGTCCAAGTGGTTGGTCGGTTCGTCCATGATCAGCACGTTCGGCTTTTGCAGGATCAGCTTGCCGAACAACATGCGGCCTTGCTCACCACCGGAAATCACCTTGACCGACTTGAGGATCTCGTCGTTGGAGAACAGCATGCGGCCCAAAGTGCCGCGAATCATCTGTTCGCCTTGCGTCCACTGACCCATCCAGTCGAACAGGGTGACGTCGTCTTCGAAGTCGTGCGCGTGGTCCTGAGCGTAGTAGCCCAGTTCGGCAGCGTCGGTCCACTTGATGCTGCCGGCGTCCGGGGTCAATTCATTGACCAGGGTGCGCAGCAGGGTGGTCTTGCCGATACCGTTCGGGCCGATGATCGCAACACGCTCGCCTGCTTCAACCTGGAAGCTGAAGTCTTTGAACAACGGCTTGCCGTCGAAACCCTTGGCCATTTTTTCGACCATCACGGCCTGGCGGTGCAGCTTCTTGTTCTGATCGAAACGGATGAACGGGCTCACACGGCTCGACGGCTTGACCTCGGCCAGCTGGATCTTGTCGATCGCCTTGGCGCGGGAGGTGGCCTGCTTGGCTTTCGAGGCGTTGGCCGAGAAGCGGCTGACGAACGATTGCAGCTCGGAGATCTGGGCTTTCTTCTTGGCGTTGTCCGACAGGAGTTGCTCGCGGGACTGGGTCGCCACGGTCATGTACTCGTCGTAGTTGCCCGGGAACAGGCGCAGCTCGCCGTAGTCCAGGTCAGCCATGTGGGTGCACACGCTGTTCAGGAAGTGACGGTCGTGAGAGATGATGATCATCAGGCTGGAGCGCTGGGTCAGGATGTTTTCCAGCCAGCGGATGGTGTTGATGTCCAGGTGGTTGGTCGGTTCGTCGAGCAACAGCACTTCAGGATCGGAGAACAGCGCCTGGGCCAGCAATACGCGCAGTTTCCAGCCTGGGGACACTTCGCTCATCGGGCCGAAGTGTTGCTCCAGCGGAATACCCAGGCCCAGCAGCAGCTCGCCGGCGCGGGATTCGGCGGTGTAGCCGTCCATTTCGGCGAATTCGGTTTCCAGCTCGGCCACGGCCATGCCGTCGTCTTCGCTCATTTCCGGCAGCGAGTAGATGCGGTCGCGCTCAGCCTTGACCTTCCACAGCTCTTCGTGGCCCATGATCACGGTGTCGAGCACGGTGAATTCTTCGTAAGCGAACTGGTCCTGACGCAGTTTACCCAGGCGTACGTTCGGCTCGAGCATGACCTGGCCGCCGGACGGATCAAGGTCCCCGCCAAGGATTTTCATGAAGGTCGACTTGCCGCAACCGTTGGCACCGATCAAACCATAACGGTTGCCGGCGCCGAATTTGACCGAGACATTCTCGAAGAGCGGCTTGGCGCCGAACTGCATGGTGATGTTAGCTGTGGAGATCAATTACTTTACCTATCAATGGGTTGCGAGCGTGGCGGCAGGAGCCTTCAGGCATGCGTCAACAGCGACATCAAGGCGCGAAACCCGGTCGCTGAGCAGAAAATTTTGGATGTGTGTTGGAATTTGGCGCGCATTGTCGCATATGTCAGGCGACAGTTGTAATGCGCGCGAGCGATGGTTTCGCCAATGTCTCTGGCATCGCCAGCCATAACAATGCCAGCGCTGCCGCCGCAACCCCCGCCAGCGTCAGGAAGGCCGCGTTGTAACCGGCCTGTTGCACCACGAAACCGGCCAGGCTGCTGCTCAGCGCCGCGCCCAGGCCAAACACGGTGGACAGCGCGCCAAGGCTGACGTTGAAACGACCCGTGCCCTGGGTCAGGTCCTTGACGATTACCGGGAACAGCGCGCCGAAAATCCCTGCGCCGATGCCGTCGAGCATCTGCACGCCCACCAGCCAGTACGGGTCGCTGGACAGGGTATACAGCACGCCACGCAGCGGCAAAATCAGAAAACCGGCCAGCAACAACGGTTTACGCCCCCACACGTCAGCTTTTATGCCCACCAGCCAGGCCATCGGCACCATGACCAACTGCGCGGCGACGATGCAGGCCGAAGTCAGCGGCGTGGCCATTTGCAGGTTGATCTGCGACAGCTTCTGGCTGACCAGCGGCAGCATCGCGGCATTCGCCAGGTGAAACAACGCGCAGCAGATGGCAAACAGCAGCAGCGGGCGATTGCTTAGCAGCACCTTCACGCCGGAAGGTTGTTCATGATCGCTGCGGTGCGCGGGATCAAAGCCCCGGGCGACTTCGTGGTCAATCGCCGACGCCGAGACACAGCTGACCGCCACGACACTGGCCACGGCCATAAAGGCCATCAAGTAAAACACCACCACCGGGCCGAACCGATACGCCAGACCGCCCGCCAGCAGGGCCGCCACGGCATTGCCGGCGTGGTTGAAGGTTTCATTGCGCCCGGTGCGGCGGGTAAAGGCACGCGGCCCGGTAATGCCCAAGGAAATCGCCGAAATCGCCGGCGCGAACACGGAGGCGGCTACGGCACTGGCCGCCTGAGTCAATGCCACCCAGCTGAACGCGCTGACGAACGGCAGCAGCAGGCAGCTGCCCGTGACGAGGAGGGCGGCCACTGCGATCACCGCACGCTTGCTGCGGGTCCGGTCGATCAGTGCACCCGCCGGACCCTGGGTGATCAAAGCCGCAATGCCCGCCAGGGTCATGACCACGCCGATGCTGGCAGGCTCCCATTTGTGCACCGCCAGCAAGTAAATCGCCAGGTAAGGCCCGAGCCCGTCACGGACATCGGCCAGAAAGAAATTCAGGCTATCCAGGGACAGGGTATTACGCAGGTCGGAGTGATTGGCCACGGCGCTGTCTTCGCTAAGAGTGTTCAGGGGCTGGAGACTCATTGGGCTAGTGACCTACGGGCTCTAATAGAAGTTTCGCCGCCTCAGAGGGTTTCATCTGACAGGCAATTGGCTTAATTTCCGAAGCCCGTTGTAGTAACGATCTGGAGAAGCACATGGAGATGCCCTCAGCCCAACAGGCGATTGCTCATAACAAGGACGCCTGGGACGCCTCCGCCAGGCTGCACAAAGACACCGCCACTTGGAAGACGCTGCTGGAATCGGTCGCACAGGCGGATTTTTCGTGCCTGGATCCAACGATCACTGCGTTGCTGCAAGACGTCGGCGTTGCCGGCAAAGACGTGGTGCAGCTGGGCTGCAACAACGGGCGTGAAAGCCTGTCGCTGCTCGGCCTGGGTGCCCGCCGTGTGGTGGGCGTCGATCAATCCCGGGCGTTTCTTCAACAAGCGCGGGAATTGGCCGAGGTGTCGCCGCATAACCCCGAGTTCATTGAAGCCGATATCCATCATCTGCCGGAACCTCTGCTGGGGCGCTTCGACGTCGCCCTGGTGACCATTGGCGTACTCAACTGGATGCCCGATGTGGCGCTGTTCATGCGCCATGTGGCGAGTGCCCTTAAACCCGGCGGCACGCTGGTGGTCTACGAAACTCATCCCTTCCTGGAGGTATTTGACCCGAGAGCTGCCAACCCTTTGCTGCCGGCGAGTTCATATTTTCAGCGCGATCCGTTCGTGCTGCAGCAGTCGATTGTCTACGAAGGGCAGGGCGAGGTTGCCGGTCCGACGTCCTATTGGTACGTGCATACCCTGGGAAGCATGGTGAGTGGCGCAATTGCCGCGCAACTGCAGATCGAGCACCTGCAGGAATACCCGCATTGCAACCGCGAAGAACTTTACGAGCAGTACGCGCATCAGCCGGCCCAATTGCCGCTGTGTTTCACCTTGACCGCCACCAAGCGTTGCGCCTGAGCGGTTTTCCCACGCGCAAAAAAAGGCCCGCGAGGAGAGGCGGGCCAAGTGATTCACTGGAGTAGGTAGGCTTCACCCTATAGGCCGGAAAGTGAAGGCCGTGTGAAAACCATGTCGCAAGTTCGGATGGGGGCGGATCAACCTTTGCGCACAAAAGTGCGCATGGTTTGTCCTGGTCCCGTGCTGAATACCGTTGGCCTTGGCATGCCCGCATCGGCGGCGATAAACACAAAATCATTACCTTCCAGGCGATAGCTGGCGGGCAGTGGCTTGCCGGCATCTTCGCCGATGGCGTCCACCCAGGTGATGCTTTTGGGCGCCGTGCTGCTGTCCAGCGTAAACCGGCCTGCGAGCAGTACTTCGCCCTGGGTCGTTTTCACCTCGAACGTGTCCCCGGCAATGGTCGTGATTGCCCCTGGCGCGCTATGCGCGTCGGCAGGGTTGAGCACGCCACTGTCTTCGAGGGCGGTCTGCTCCCAAGCGCCTTGAAGAAATTGATAGTCCGGATCTGAGAAAGAGTGCATGCACATTCCTTGTTGCAGGGGCTGGATTGAGGGTGAGGACCTAAGTGCCGAAAGTTGAACAGGGCAAATTGTAACCGCGCTGACCAAAATTTACCGAAAAGGGCTTTATGCGTTAGCGGGCAGAGATTCCCTGAACTATTGACTACGCTTATGACACTCTCGGGCATACATTCACGATGGCCCTGCGTCGTCATCGACATGAAATAGAAACAATCTCTAATTGCGTCGGATTTTTCGCATTAGCGTGTGGTCTGAGTGCCGTTGGTCACTGTGCCAGGGCGTTGTCCCTGGTCTCTCCGTCTTTGAACCTGTGCTCGAGTTCGAATGGGGTGGTGGCTTTTTAATGTCATTCTAAGGTGTTCTCATTTTGAATCGAACTTCTCCGCTCAATTCACCTGCAACGCCAGATGAAATTGATCTGTTTGAATTGTTCCAAGCCATCTGGCGGCAAAAAAAACTGATAGTGGGTTGTACGATTCTGGCGGGGATACTGGGGACGGGTTACGCACTGCTTGCTCCCAAGACATATGAGGTCAGCAGTGTGCTGCGCCCGGCGGCCATCAATGAACTGGATGCGTTGAATCGCTCCGAGGTTTATAAGTTGCCGCCCGCCGATGCGCTGGACAAAGTCGGCGCCCAGCTGGATTCCTATGGGGCTCGCCTGGGTTTTTTCAAAAGCCACGAAGAACTGTTCAAGGCCTTTCAGAAGCCAGGGCGAAGCCTTGAGCAGAGCTTTGAAGACTTCAACCGCAACTCGATCAACCTGATTCTGCCAGACCCGAAGAAGTCCGATTCGTTGAGCAGTTATGTGCGTCTGGAGATGCAATACCCAGCGGACGTAGACGGCGTGGCGATCCTCAACGGGTTTGTCGACTATGCCGTCGCGGCGGAGCGTGAGCAGGTTGGCGCCGACCTCAAGGTCATCGTCAATAACCGTTTGACCGAGCTCATAGGCAAGATTGACGCGGCCCGCGCCAACTACGATACCGAGAAGGAATCGAAGATCGCCACGCTGCTTGAAGCTGACCGGGTCAAGCGCGCCCGCTTGCAGGATGAACTTAGCGGGCTGCGCCTGCAGATGAAAATGGAGCGCACCGACCGCTTGGCAGAATTGGCCGAAGCGATCTCGATTGCCAAATCCATGGGCATCAAAAAGCCTACAACGCCGTCGTCCATGGCCGACACCACACGGGCCGGTTCCAACCAGGTGGTACGCACCGAGATCAGCAACCAGAAGATTCCTTTGTATTTCCTCGGCACCGAGGCGCTGGAAGCCGAGCGAACCGCATTGCAACAGCGCACCAGCGATGACTTCACCAATAGCCGCATCGCCGAAATTGGCAAAGAACTGCAATTGCTTGAAACCAACCGTGAGGTTGAAGTCCTGCAAAAGCGTGGGAATGAGGACATCTTCCTGCAAGACGTTGAGCCGCTGCGGGCCGAAATCGCGCGCTTGAAAGGCCTCAATATCGACATGAGCAACCTGAAGCTGGTGTCCATCGACCGTCGCGCTCAGGAGCCGCTGACCTCGATCAAGCCGAAAAAGCTGCTGATTGTCGCGGTGAGCCTGGTCGTCGGCTTGTTCCTGGGCGTATTGGCTGCATTGATCCGTCACTTCGTGCTGACGCATCGCAAGGCTGAACTGTACGCGACCCAAGAGGCCGACCGCCGCCCACGCCGTGAGCCTACGGACGATCGGCCGCTGCCGTAAGCGCGACTGTCAATGGGCCAGCGTCAATGCTGGCCCACGATGGCTCCGAGCCGGTCTGTGGACAGCTTTTCACAATTCTTAGTTAACCTTTGGTTACAAACTGTGGCTAAATAACGGCCAATGGCCTTGGTCCGGATTGTAAGCAACCCGTCCAGTCGCCTATGTGTAATCGTGATTTCAGGTGCTGCTTATATATCCTCGGCCGTTGTGGGCACGCAGGAGCAGCCTGTTCTCTTCTGACGTGTGACGAATCCCTTGAAACTCATCATTGTTGCTCTCTACGTTGCCTCCATTGCGTATGTTCACCTGCGTGGCCGGGTGCGACACAAGCTGGGCCGCCAGCTTAGCGACCACTCGACGTTCCTTGCGCCGATCAACTGCTTCCTTTACCTGTTTTCCAAGCAGCCAAGCCGTCCCTTTTTGTCGCCCGGCGATTTTCCCGACCTGAGCCCGTTGCAAGAGCATTGGCAAGAAATCCGCCAGGAAGGCCAGAACCTGATGCGCATGGGCGAGATCAAGCGTTCCGAGCAGTACAACGATGTGGGTTTCAACTCGTTCTTCAAGTCGGGCTGGAAGCGTTTCTACCTCAAGTGGTACGGCGACAGCCACCCGTCGGCGATGAAGCTGTGCCCGCGCACCACCGAGCTGGTGCAGAGCATTGGCTCGATCAAGGCGGCAATGTTCGCCGAGCTGCCACCAGGCTCCAAGCTGGTGCGCCACCGCGACCCGTACGCCGGCTCCTACCGCTATCACTTGGGCCTGGACACGCCCAACGATCCTGGCTGCTACATCAATGTGGACGGCGAGAGCTATTACTGGCGCGACGGCGAGCCGGTGATGTTTGATGAGACCTACATTCATTACGCGGAAAACACCACCCAGCAGAACCGCATCATCTTGTTCTGCGACATTGAGCGGCCAATGAAATACCGCTGGGCAGCGGCGTTCAACCGCTGGTTCAGCCGTAACGTGATGGCGGCCGCCGGTTCACCCAATGATGAGGGCGACAAGACCGGCGGCCTGAACCGCGCGTTCACCCGCCTGTACAAGATCCGCCTGCGCGGCAAAGAGCTGAAAAAGCGCAATCGCGCGCGCTACTACTTGGAAAAGTGGGCGATCTTCGCGGGCCTGGCGCTGATCTTTATCCTTATCTGACACCCACCCAGGCGCGCATCACGCGGGTGGTTTCGCGCCCAGTTTGTCCCACATCTTCTTGGTGATCTTCTGCCGATTGGCGTAGCCGGCCCACGGGTCGGCTTTGAGTTTATCCAACCGTTCATGCAGGTTTGCCACCGTCCACTGCTGGGCGCCGCGCAAACCGTTCAACTCCTCTCGACTCACCGGTACCGATACCGGCAGGCCGGGCCGTGCGCGCACCGAATAGGCGGCCACCGTACTTGCGCCGCGCGCATTGCGCAGGTAGTCGATAAAGATCTTGCCGATGCGGTTTTTCGGCCCTGACGTCGCGGTAAACCGTTCTGGCAACTGCGCGGACATGAACTGCGCGATGGCCTTGGCAAAGGCCTTGACGCTGTCCCAGCCATCCCGGCGCGCCAGCGGCACCACCAGGTGCAAGCCTTTACCGCCGCTGGTTTTGACAAACGCTTGCAGCCCAATCTCATCCAGAACCGACAGCGTGAGTTGCGCCGCCTCCAGCATGGCTTTCCACGGCAGCGCCGGGTCCGGGTCAAGGTCGAGCACAAACAGGTCAGGGGTTTCGATTTTGTCTACAGTCGCGCCCCAGGTGTGCAACTCGACGGTGCCCATCTGCACGGCGCCGATCAGGGCGTCGGTGGTGTCGATCTCCAGCAGGCGCGCATGACCGGGGTCCAGTGCCGGGTCCAACTGCTTGATGTTCGGAATGGCCAGGCGCTCGGAATGCTTCTGGAAGAACTGCTCGCCCTCTATCCCTTCGGGCGCGCGCAGCAGCGACACCGGTCGGTGCAGCAGAAACGGCAGGATCCATGCGCTGATGCCTTGATAGAAGTCGGCCAATTGCTGTTTTTGCGTACCACTCTGCTTGTCGATCACCCGGTCAGGGTGCGTGATGTTCACGCCGCTGCTGACCTTTTTTGCCTTCGGGGCCGCCTTGGTGACGGATGTGGCCTTGCGCGGCAACTCGTGAATGATCTGCGCCACCGGCTTGTCGGTGCGCAACGCAACAAATGATGCCTGGCGCACCACGCCTTCGCGGGTCCACTCGGCGAAATTCACCTCGCCAACCAACTGAGGTTCCACCCAATGCACGCCGCGCGCCTGGGCGCTGGTCAGCGGTTTGTGCAGCGGCGAGGTCTTGCGTTCCAGGGGCGTGAGCTGCGCATAGATGGCTTTCAACGATGCCTGATCAAACCCGGTACCGACGCGCCCGGCATAGACCAGCCCGGAATCGTCATTGACAGCCAGCAACAGCGCGCCAAAGCCGCTGCGCGAGCCCTGAGGCCGCGTGTAGCCAATGATCACGAACTCCTGGCGCAAGCGACATTTGAGTTTGATCCAGTCGGCATTGCGGCTCGACACGTATGGGCTGCCGACGCGCTTGCCGATCACGCCCTCCAGCGCCAGGTCGCAGGCGCTCTCGAAAATGTCGCGCTGGTTGGCGGCGAAGGCTTCGGAGAACCGCAGCAGTTTGCTGCGGCTCGCGGACAGCGCGGATTTGAGCGCAGCGCGGCGCTCTTGCACCGGTGCGCTGCGCTGATCCTGGCCGTCGAGAAATGGCGCGTCGAACAGGTAATACACGATGTCCAGGCTGCGGCCGATGTCGAAGGCATTCTGCAGCGCCTGGAAGTCCGGCAACCCCTCGCCATTGAGGCTGACCACTTCACCGTCGAGCCAGCTGTCCTTGAGTTTAAGGGTTTGCAGGGCTTTGACCTGACGCGGCAGACGGTCGGTCCAGTCATTGCCATTACGGGTGAACAGACGCACGTCACCGTCGCGAATGCGCGCCAGCATGCGGTAGCCGTCGAACTTGATTTCGTATTGCCAGTCACCTTCGGGCGCGCGATCGACCAGGGTCGCCAGCTGCGGGGCCAATTGCTCGGGCAGGGCATCGGCGCGTTTGGCGACGGGTGCTTTTTTGGCGGCCGCGGCCTTTTGGCGTTTGGCCGGCGCTTTGGGTTTGCCGACCGAGGCGTCGCTGAGCACGCTTTTGGGCTCGGCCTCGACGATGTCGTAGTCATCGGAAGGGCGCGCCTGCTGGTCCTTTTCCTTGATCAGCAGCCACTGTTCCTTGTCGCCGCTGCCTTTGAGGCGGGTGCGCACCAAGGCCCAGTCGCCGGAGAGTTTTTCACCGACCAAGGTGAACTTGAGTTTGCCGGCCGCGTAGGCCTTGTGCGGGTCTTCATGGGGCTGCCAGACACCGCGATCCCACACGATCACATCGCCCGCGCCATATTGCCCCGCCGGGATGCTGCCCTCGAAATTGCCATAGCTGAGCGGGTGATCTTCGACGTGGACCGCCAGGCGTTTCTGGGTGGGGTCCAGGCTGGGGCCCTTGGGCACCGCCCAGCTTTTGAGCACGCCGTCGAGCTCCAGGCGAAAGTCATAATGCAGGTTTCGCGCGTCGTGTTTTTGAATCACGAACGACAGCGCCGAGGCTTTGCGTTTGCCCGCGGGCGCACTGCCGGCGGGCTCGGCGGTAATCCCGAAATCACGTTTGCGGTTGTATTCGCTCAGGGGCTTTGCCATGTCGTTCTCCAGCAAATGACGGGCTCAAGAGGCCTTTTTGGCGGATTTCTTCGCGGCAGGCTTTTTCGTCGCGCGCTTGGCGGCGGGCTTGCCGGCCAGGCTGCGCTTGAGCAATTCGGTGAGGTCAATGACATCCGCCGATTTGCGCTCTTCGCTGCCTTCCTGGCTTTCCACATCTTCGATCTTGCCGGCCTTGGCCTTCTTGGCCACCAGCGCCATGATTTTGTCCTGGAAACTGTCGCGGTATTCGTCGGGCTGCCAGTCGGCGCTCATGTCCTCCACCAGGCGTTTGGCCATGTCCAGCTCACCTTTGGCCAGGCTCGGCTGGGTGACGTCGCTGCCCAGTTCCAGTTCGTCCAGGCTGCGCACTTCGGCAGGCCAGCGCAGCATCACCAGCACCAGCGCCGACTCCAGCGGCATTAATGCCGCCAGGTGCTGCTTGGTGTGCAGCACCACATTGGCCAGGGCCACCTTGCCGGTTTTTTTCAGGGTTTCGCGCAGCAGTGCGTAGACCTTGCCGCCGCGTTTATCCGGGGCCAGGAAGTAGGGCGTGTCGATGTTTTGCAGCGGGATCTGGTCGCTGGCGACAAAGGCGATGATTTCGATGGTCTGGGTCGACTTGGGGTGCGCCGAGCGAATTTCGTCCTCGCTGAGCACCACGTAGCGGCCTTTCTCGAACGCTACGCCCTTGACGATGTTCTCTTTGGTGACTTCCTTGCCGGTGGTCTTGTTGATGCGCTTGTAGCCGACCGGGTCCATGCTGCGTTTGTCCAGCCAGTCAAAATCAACGCCTTGGGAAGACGTGGCTGAGACCAGTGATACCGGGATGTGGACCAAGCCGAAGCTGATCGCGCCTTTCCAGATTGCCCTTGGCATGCCTGCAATTCCTTGAGAAGAGACTGTGTTCTGGTGACTCACAGGCGCCGGGAAAAGTTTCGGCGAGCAGATGCGCGGACAGATTGTGTTACACCTCATGAGAAACAATTTAGTGTCGAAAGCCGAACCCAAGGCGTAGCGTGTTATCGAAAGCACGTACCACTCGCCCAAGAGAGGCTTTGTCATGAACAGCTGTGTGCGTCACCTTGCAGTACTGGCGTTGGGCCTGGCGCTCACGCCATTGGCCCAGGCGCAAAACCTGCCTGGCAGCTACGACTCCAACAACAGCCCTATTCATCGGGCCAACCCCAACAGCATGCAGGGCACCCAGCCCAATGCGCCGGCAACACGGGGAATTCAGACCGCGCCGACCAGCCCCGCACCCACCGTGGAAAACGGCGGCATTGGCAATCGCTATCCCAAACGTGAGGCCGCCCCGAGCCGTCCCACAACCGAAACCAAAGCTCCCACCTATGATGCCAACGGCAATCGCCGGTAAGGACTCCGTCTTATGTTGCTACGCAAAACCCTTCTAGCCGCTATTTGCGCAACCACGCTGCTGCCACTGGCGGCGGTTTACGCCGCCGATGCCCAGCAATTCCCGAGCGAACAAGGCAGCATCACCGCGACTCCAATCGTCAAAGGCCTCGACCATCCCTGGGCAGTGGCGTTTCTGCCGGACAAGCAAGGCTTTCTGGTGACCGAACGCCCAGGTCATCTGCGTTTTGTCAGCCCCGACGGCAAGCTTTCTGCACCGTTGACCGGTGTGCCCCAAGTGTGGGCCAAAGGGCAGGGCGGTTTGCTGGATGTGGTGCTGTCGCCGGACTTCAAGCAGGACCGCATGGTCTACCTGTCGTACGCCGAAGGCGGCGGCGAGGGTGGCAAGGCCGGCACTGCCGTCGGACGCGGGCGCTTGGCGGATGACCTGAGCGGCCTGAAGGACTTCAAAGTGATCCTGCGCCAGGAGCCCAAGCTGTCCACCGGCAATCACTTTGGCTCGCGGTTGGCCTTCGACCGCGATGGCTACCTGTTCGTGACCCTGGGTGAAAACAATGATCGCCCGACCGCCCAGGACCTGGACAAGTTGCAAGGCAAAGTGGTGCGGATCTTCCCGGACGGCCGCGTGCCAGAGGACAACCCGTTCGTTGGCCAACAGGGTGTACGCCCCGAGATATGGTCCTACGGCCAGCGCAACCCGCAAGGCCTGGCGTTGAACCCCTGGAGTGGCACCATCTGGGAAAACGAACACGGCCCACGCGGTGGTGATGAAATCAACATCATCGAGCGCGGCAACAATTACGGTTGGCCGTTGGCGACCCACGGCATCAATTATTCGCTGACACCGATTCCCGAGGCCAAGGGCAAGACAGTGGAAGGCACCGTGGCGCCTCATCACGTCTGGGAGAAATCACCGGCGATCAGTGGCATGGCATTTTATGACGCCGACCGCTTCAAGGCGTGGCAGCACAACCTGTTCATTGGCGCACTGGCCAGCCAGGAGTTGATCCGCTTGCAGTTCGACGGCGACAAGGTGATCCATGAAGAGCGTTTGCTCGCAGGTTTGAAAGCGCGCATCCGCGATGTGCGGCAGGGGCCGGATGGGTTTCTGTATGTGCTGACTGATGAGGATAATGGTGTGCTGTATCGGGTCGGTCTGAATCAGGATTAAATGCTGGAGCGGGCTTGCCCGCTCCCACATTTCGCGTCGCAACCGGCTTAAAGCCCGAGGTCGGACAGCCCCGGGTGATCATCCGGGCGCCGACCCAGCGGCCAGTGAAACTTGCGGTCGCTCGCCTTGATCGGCATGTCATTGATGCAGGCAAAGCGGTTGGCCATCAGACCGTTTTCGTCGAATTCCCAGTTTTCATTGCCGTAGGAGCGGAACCAGTTACCGGAATCGTCGTGCCATTCGTAGGCATAGCGCACGGCGATACGGTTACCGGTGAAGGCCCACAATTCCTTGATCAGCCGATAGTCCAGCTCTTTAGCCCACTTGCGGGTCAGAAAACCCTTGGCCTCTTCGCGGTTGTGCGCAAATTCAGCGCGATTGCGCCATTGCGTGTCCAGTGTGTAGGCCAGCGATACGCGGTGCGGGTCGCGGGAATTCCAACCGTCTTCGGCCAGGCGAACCTTTTCGATGGCCGACTCGCGGGTGAACGGTGGCAGCGGCGGGCGAGCGTCTGCGTCGGATGACGGTGCCTTGGATGACATGGGCAGCTCCTGAAAACAATTAGGTGTATCGAAAGTTGCTCAGTTGATGCGTTCAAAGTTGCAATAACGTTCGCGCCATGCAGCGCGCATTATCAGCAGCTGTTGAATCACCCATCACCAGGGCAACGGTAATGGCGCCGTCGATCAAGATCAGCAGTTGCGCGGCCTGCTGTTCAGGGTCGGGGGTGCCATGTGCTTTGCACAGTTGCAGTGCGTAATCGAACAGTTTTTGTTTATGCGCCTTGGCCAGCAGGCGTACCGGGTCGTGCGGGTCGCCGGTTTCACCGCTGGTGTTGATGAAGGCGCACCCGCGAAAGTCTGCCGAGCCAAACCATGTCTTGAGGGCGTCGAACAGCGCCAGCAGGCGTTCTCCACTGCCTTCACTGCGTTCGACTTCGCTGCGCAGCCATTGCATCCAGCGCTCATCGCGGCGGTGCAGGGCGGCAATCACCAATTCATCTTTATTGGCGAAGTACCGGTAAATACTTTTGCGCGAGACGCCCGCGGTTTTCACCAGCAAGTCCATGCCGGTGGCGGCGATGCCATGGCGATAGATCAACTTTTCGGTGACATCGAGGATAATATCGCGGGTATCGTTGCTGATTAATTCATTCATGCTGCGCACAGTAGAACGATCGTTCTCCATGGTCAATTAACTTTTTTCCATCGCGGGCGACGAGACCTGAGCTGCCCCATGGTGTAAGCTCGGGGCCCCTTCGGATTCGACCCATTGCGAGCCTTATGCCGTCGTTCTTCAAACGCTCCCTGTTGCCAAAACTGCGTGGTTTCCCACTGTCTCCCGAGTCGATCGACGTGCTGTCCGGCGCCGATGCGTTTCGCCGTTGCCTGCTGGAGAAAATCCCCCAGGCCACGCGGCGCATCTACATCGTTGCGCTCTACTTGCAGCAGGATGAAGCCGGTCAGGAGATCTACGATGCCTTGCACGCCGCCAAGGCTGCACGGCCAGCGCTGGACATCGTCGTGGTGGTTGACTCGCTGCGCGCCCAGCGCGGCCTGATTGGCGCAGGCAAGCAACCCGGCAACAGTGCTTGGTACCAGGCCATGACCCAACGCCACGCCAGCGAAGTGCCGGTGTACGGCGTGCCGGTGCAGACCCGCGAACTGTTCGGCGTGTTGCACCTCAAGGGTTTTGTGATCGACGACAGCGTGCTGTACAGCGGCGCCAGCTTGAATAACGTGTACCTGCACAAGTTCGACAAGTACCGTTTTGACCGCTACCACCTGATCCACAGCCAGGCGCTGGCCGACTCGATGCAGCATTTGCTGGAGCACGGCTTGATTGCCTCCAAGGCCGTGCATCGCCTGGACCTGCCGAACCCGCCTACCACCCGCAGCCTGCGCAACGATATCGGCGATTTGCGCAGCCGCCTCAAGCATGCGGCGTATGACACCACTGCGGGGCTGTTGCCCAACGGCCACCTGTTGGTAAGCCCACTGCTCGGCGTCGGCAAGAACAACCCTCTGAACCGCGTGATCCTTGAGTTGATCGCCAGTGCCCAGCATCAGCTGACTGTCTGCACGCCGTATTTCAACCTGCCACTGCCGGTGACCCGTGAAATCAATCGCGCCCTGGCGCGTGGGGTCAAGATCGACATCATTGTTGGCGACAAAACCGCCAACGACTTTTACATCCCGCCCAGCGAGCCGTTCAAGGTGATCGCGGCGTTGCCTTATTTGTATGAAATCAGCCTGCGCCGTTTCGCCAAGCGCCATCAGCCGATGATCGACAGCGGCCAGTTGAACCTGCACCTGTGGCGCGACGGCGACAACACCTATCACCTCAAGGGCATGTGGGTTGACCAGCGCTACACCTTGCTCACCGGCAACAATCTGAACCCACGAGCGTTCCGACTCGACCTGGAAAACGCGTTGCTCATCGATGACCCGCGCGGCCAATGGCTGGAGCCGCGGCGTACCGAACTGGCGCAGATTTTCCAGCACACCACGCGCATCGAAGGGTATCAGCAGCTGCAGACCCTGGTGGACTATCCGCCGGCTGTCGGCAAGTTCCTGCGACGGGTCAGCCGGGTGCGCATCGAGCGGCTGCTGTACCGCATCTTGTAAGCCCTCATGGCATAGAGCAGCAGCCGGGCCTGATTCAAGCCCGGCTGCTCGCCCGCCAGGCTAGGTTCAGCGACAGATTGAGAACTCTCCTACACCTGGCCTTCGGGTTCTCTCGTAGTCTTTTTGTCGACGGTTCTTAAGGACTAGAACTCTTGCGGTCAAACGTGAAGAGAGCTTGAAATGTCGACCATTTCCTTGATTCGTACGCCCACGCCTTCATCTGTCCCATCAGGCCTACACGGTGAAACTGAACCGCGTGCTTCCCCGGCCGCACCCACCTCTCAGGACAGTTCCCGCAACGCTGAACAAGCGTCACTGGCAGGCGCGTCACGCCGGTTGGACGGGCAACTGACACAAGCCAGGTTTGAACAGGCGGCACTGCGCTACAAGCGCGAAAACTCATCGGCAAGTACTGGCCACTCGGCCGAAGCTGAGCGTGCAGGCAGAAGCTTTCCGCAGGACGTCGACGCACGCAGGGCGGATGGAAAACTGCAACAAACCCTCATTCACTGGTTGATGACTGGCGACATCAAAGACCAGCCCTTTGCGCGTAACGCCTCGATCCGGCCATTTATTGACGCGCTCAGCAATGCTGCATGGGCGCCACAGGTGCAGGCCTGGTTCAAGGCCAATGGCGTGGACGTGGCCACAGTGCGTGTTTTCAGTGACGGCGTGGAAGGCACCGTGTCGGTCAACGGTGTAAAGGTCAGGCGCAGGTTTACCGCTGTAGACGAATCAGGCTGGGGCGAGGTCGGGGCGAAAGTGACCGAGGCGGCCGACAAGTTGTCGCCTGATCCTTTCGGGGTATTGCTGCCCGGCAGGAAAAAAGCGCCGTTCCGTGATTTGGACGCGGTTTTTCATTTCTACGGCGTAGACCCCCCCCCATTCCGACAAAGAAAGACAGCCGTTGGGCGAGCTGCTCAAGAGCGCGGGCTGGCCCGCGATAACCGACGAAAAACGCCTGTTCTGGCGCCAGCAGTTCGGTGAACTTCAGCAAAAAAACGCTGACATTGACGCACGGGTGAACCTGGCGTCTCAACTGCAGAACCTGATCAGGGACGCGAAGGAGGAGGGCACACTCAATCTGGGCGACCAGCCTGCAATGGTTCAGCCTGAGTCGACATTGGCGCAAAACAGCCGGCTGCCTCGCGAACGCTTTATCGCATGGCTGGCGTCGCCATCGTTCAAGACATTTATCGAGAAGATCGGCTTCGGCGGCGGCGACAACATCTACCGGGTTTTCGAGGGCGACCTGGAAATACGCCAGCGTGATACTCAATGGTTTTCGTTGGGCCGTATGCTGCAGGATGAGATCAGCAAGGTCGGCGCAGGCGGCAGCCCGGCCGAAAAAGCCGCTATCCGTGCCCTTGAGGGCGGCTTCAAGCAACTCGTCGAGATGACCGGGCCGATCGGCAACACCCTGTACTCGCAGCCTGTTTATGATGCGCGTCAGTTCCTGGCGTTTTCCGGGCTGGGCTCACCCAGTACGCATGCGCACATTTACTCGGCCATCACCGGCCTGAGCAACAACCTGCCACCATCGCCTCCCCACTGGACTCTGCCTTCCTCACGCCCTGAAAACCCGGACCGTGTGTCTGTTGACGCCGCGTTTGGTAACGACCTGCTCAGCTCGATGCACACGGGTTATTCCATTGTCGAGGTCCCGCAGGGGACGTCCATGGCGGCGGCGTTGGACGTTTACCGGCACGTCCTGGCCCAGCCGGAGCTGCAGTCCTGGTTCAAAAGCAAGGGGTTGGAAACCCAGGGGCTCAGGCTGCACAAGGACAGTATCAGCGGTTTCATCAACCGCGACGGCGTGCGCACCGCGGTTACATTCAGCACCGCGGACGATTCCGGATGGTGGCAAGTCAGCGCGAAGCTGCGCTTGATCAGGGAGGTGCTGGACCCGGCCGACAAGGGTATTTATTACCTGGCGGAGGGTGAGTCGTGGGTGCCCACTTCCGTTGTCCTGCAGGCTTACGGTTTGCCCGAGCCGGTCTGGACTGGGGACCGGGAGCGGTTGATGACGCAGCTGCAGACCACCGGGCTGGTGATGCCCGCCGACCAGTATCGGCTCATCAACACGCGCGTGGAGGGCGTGCGACAAGCGATCGGTGACCTGGATGAACGTGCCTACCTGGCCGACTATCTGGAAAACCAGGTCAAGAACGCGCCTGACGATACGCCGTGGGACTGGTCAGAAGAGCCGGTGCTACCGTCGGCGAGCTCACCGATGGTGATGGGCGATCATGCGGCGCGGGCGAGCCTGCAGAGGTTCACCGAGTTGCCTGCCGTGCGCACGCCTCTGCAACGCCAGGGCCTGTTTTGGCCAGGGCAGCCGTTCCGGGTTTCCGAAGGCAAATTCGAACACCGGCTCCCGCAGGGGAAGTGGATAGACCTGAGCAGCCGCCTCACTGGCGAGCGCGGCATCGACCTTGAACTGCGCCACTTGGTCAACATGAGCCAGTCGCGTGGAAACGCCCTGTACTCGGTGCCTTATTACGACATCCGCCAGATGCTGGACCACAAGGGATTGGGCTCACCCCGGACCGCTGGCGAGACGCGCAACATGGTGCGGTGGCTGCGCAGCGCCTTGCCGCCCGCGCCGGCGCTCGGCGATTACTCCGGGCTTTTGCAGGCCCCGTGGTCCCCCGGCCAATTGACCCCGAGCGACAAAGCCATCCTCAAGGCCCAGGCTGGCGAGCGTCTGAGTGGCTCGGCCGTGAGCCGTTTCAATTACCTTGGTCAGACCACTCTTGAGGCGCTGCAACAGCATCCGGCTGAACACCTGGAAAAATTTCTCGGCAGCCCCGATGCGCTGAACTTTGGTGACGACCTGGCTTATGTTCTGAAGTGGCGGCAATCGCCAACGCCCCAAACGGTGCGCCAACAGTTGGCCGTGGCCGCACTTACCTTGCACGCAGAGCCGGATGGCCCTGCAGCGCCGGGCTACATTGGCGGCTATAGCCTTTACCAACCGGGCAATATGGGCCGCACGTTGACTGCGGTACGTCGGGACCTGGAGAAACACCTGCAGCTTGAGCGGGGGCTTGAGCCAAAACTTGCGGTGTTGGCGGCCCAGATCCGTCTGGCTCAGATGGCGCCCGAGTTTCTCGTCCAGGAGGTGCCCAAGGAAATACGGATCGGCACGCCTGCCTGGATGGAACTGCGCCTGGGGTGCGAGATGGCGGAGCTCAAGGCGCCAGGGACCAGCCGCATGATGAACGAGGCACACATCAGCGATCTGGCTGCGCTGGCCCCTACCAGCGAAGCACAGGCCACCTTGATGCAATTGGGCGCCATGAAGATTTTGCTGGATTGGGCGGTGCTCAATGGTGTGATTCCCGCAGCCGCTGGAGGAGAACACCCGCGGTCGGCGATCAACAAAGCCAGCCAGGCGTTCTTCAAACAGCGCCAGGAGGTCAACGATGCAATGAACGCCGTGGCAGAAGTACCGGCGCGCAAGGCGATTGCACTCCGGGAGTTGCTCAAGGTGTTTGCGCCAAGCACGCCCAGCCAGCTGGAGGGCATGAAGGTATTGATTGCCGATGTCAGCGCCCGACGCAACCTGCCCATTTCCGAACCGCGTACACGCTCGCTTGTAGAAACGTACATGACCGGCGACTTGATACCTGGCAAGTGGGTACTCAGAAGCGACATGCCGCAAAGGTTGGTCCGGCCCCGATCCAGCCCCTATCAACTCAACCTGGACATCGAGGCGCCCGCCGACAAACGCGCCGAACTTGATGAACGAATTCGCAGGCTGCCCGATTTGAAGGCCCTGCTGAAAACCGCAGTCGATGCGCACACCGCGACGCTCAAAAAAGCTTACGCAACCCAGCTCAAACTCATGTTTGCCAAGCTCCCGCTGCCCGATCGTCAGCTTCTGAACAACCCCGAAAGCGTGGTCAGGTTGTTCTCCTTGCGAGGGGAGACGGGGCTGCCTCCGGTCAAGCAGACCGATGCGGATAAAGAGGCGGTCCGGGGGCGGCAAGGGACATTGATGAGGGTCGAACTGGGCAAGGCGGTGTGTTACTTCGAAGTGTTTGCCAATGGCAAGATCACCAAGCGCACCGACCTCCCCAATAACCTGCGGCTGGGCGATGTGCTTGCCGGCAAGCCCAATCCCTTGGGGTTGAGCGGCATCTACACGACCGCCTTCACCGCAGGTTTCGAGCTGAATGTGGACTTTGACGCCTACTTGAAAGGCACCGTGTCCCGGCCGAATGTCTCATCCAGAGTCATCGTTGAAAGCATCGGCAATCCGATTGTCGGCGACACGCCCGCGGCCGGTGGTGCAGTGGGAAGTGTCATCACGGACACCTTTGCATCGGCGAAGACGCAACGCATCGTGACGCTGATTGCCGAGCGTAATTTATATGAAAGCGACGACGCGCTGCTGCAACGGGCCGAGGGCACACTGCCGCTGGAAAAGAAGCGGGAAGTCCTGGGTCGTGACAAGGCCATCTTGAAGGGGCTTGTGCCGTTCGTGGGGGCTTATCAGGAGTTTGCGGACGGGAATATCGGCAAGGGCCTGTTTGCCTTGTCGTTGGACGTGGGCGGGCTGGTTATCGGCGCGGGAGGCCAGGCCCGCTCATTGCTGCGCACGGCCAAGACGCTCACGCCCAACCCGGTAGGCGGTCTGGTTCGCCGGCTGGGCAGCACTGTGGCGCCGGCCAGGCCCAAAATTGCCTGGACAAAGCCGGTGGCGAGCTTTGGCGACAGGGCCTTCAATTTCGTCAAGGAATCGGCGTTGTTCTCCAGTGCGGTGATGAATCCGGCGGACGGGTATGCGCAATTGGTAAATGCCGCTATCAAGGGCCTGTTCAAACTATCGCATCTGGCCCCCAGTGCTTCGATGCTGGGCAAGGCCGCGCCCCACTTGCTCACGGTTGAGGAGAAGTTGAGGGCTTACTGGTTGGCGGGAGGGTGGGATCCTGCACCCGCGCCTGCGCCGACGGGCGTGGCTGGAACCAGCCAGGGCGTCGCCGTGGTCGCGTCCAGGGTCAATGGCTTCTGGTATGCGATCAATCCAAAAACGGGGAGGGCGGATGCCACGCCGTTGCCAGACTTCAAATCGACAACCCCATTGGCCGTCTAAGAGGGCAAATCCGACGCTACGCTGAATAGGCCCCAGACCCTGCACGGGCTCAAGTGCAGGGCCTGGGGTTTTTTATCAGTTCAGGCCGAGTTTGCCGCGCAGGGTCGACAGGTCTTCAGCCAAGGTGTTGACCGGGCCTACCAGGGCCTTGCGGTCGTTTTCCTTCACTTTGTCGTAGGTCTCAAAGCCGCCGTCCTTGGTTTTGTACTTGGCCAGGATTTTGTCCACGGCAGCAAAGTTCTTGTCGACTTTGGTCAGGAAGACCTTGTCTTGCTTCTCGAGCTGACCACGGAACAGGTCGACGATTTTCTTCGCGCCGTCGATGTTGCCCTGGAAGTCATACAGGTCAGTGTGGCTGTAACGGTCTTCCTCACCGGAAATCTTGGTGGCAGCCACTTCTTCCAGCAGGGCAGCAGCACCGCCGACCACTTTCTCAGGTGGGAAGGTCAGGCCGTCAACCCGGGTTTTCAGGTCGTTGACGTCAGTGTTGAGTTTGGCGGTCAGCGCTTCGAGGCCTTTGGTGGTCTTCTCGGAGAACAGAACGTACTCGATGCGGTGGAAGCCGGTGAAGTCTTCGGCGGTCACGCCTTTTTCGTGGTCGTCAACGCGCGAGTCAATCGAGGCGTCGAGGTCGCTGAACAGCTCGGCGATCGGCTCGATGGACTCATAGTGAACACGGGTCGGGGCGTAGAGCTTCTGGGCGGTGGCCAGGTCGCCCTTGTTGATGGCGTCGGTGAACGCTTTGGTCTGGGTGACCAGCTCACCGATTTCTTCTGTGACGTAGATCTTGTAGTCCGACACCGGGCCTACCAGGTCCAGAGGCGCGGTAGCGGCGAATGCTGCCAGCGGCGAGAGGGTCATTAACAACGACAACGCGATAGTCGACTTCTTCATGGGACGTTTTTCCGCTCTGGTTTGTTTTAGGTGTTGGCAGTGGTTTGAGGGTGCGTTGCAGCGAGCAGCGTGCGCCCGATGAAATCCGCAGGCCCGGTGACCCCTGGCAAGGTGAAGAAATACCCGCCGCCGACTGGCTTGAGGTACTCCTCCAGAGGCTCGCCGTTGAGCCGGGTTTGCACGCTGATAAAGCCTTTCTCCAGGTCAGCCTGGTAGCAGATGAACAACAGCCCCATGTCCAGCTGACCGTTTTTGTTGACGCCGTTGGAGTAGTTGAACGGCCGACGCAGGATCAGGTTGGCCTGAGTCTGCGGGGTGCGCGGGTTGGCCAGGCGGATGTGAGCATCGAGCTTGGTCAGCTTGCCTTCCGGGTCCTTGCTGTAGTCGGGAACCTGGGTTTCTTTGTCGCCATCCATGGGCGCGCCGGTGGGTTTGATGCGCCCGATAATGCTTTCCTGCTCTTGCAGCGGGGTACGGTCCCAGCGCTCGACGAAATTGCGGATGATGCGCACGGCCTGGTAGCTGCCGTTGGCGGCCCAGGCGGGTTCGTCGCTGCCGGGCTGCACCCAGACAATCTGGTCCATGGCCTTGTCGTCGTTGGAGTTCGGGTTGGCCGAACCGTCACGAAAGCCGAGAAAATTACGCGCGCTCTGCGCAGGCTCGCCGGGTTTGGCTGGCGCCTGCGGCGGCACGCTGCCTTCCTGTTTCCAGCGCACCAGCAACAGGTCCGGCAAGTTTTTGACGATGTCGCGCAGGGCGTGGATATTGGTGTCCGGGGTGTTTGAGCTGAACTGCAGGCTCAGGTCGCCGTGGCACTGCGCCGGCTCCAATGCGTCGTTGGGGAAGCCGACCATGCGGCTCAGGCGCTTGGGTTTGACGGCGGTGAGGCCGAAGCGCTCATCGAACAGCGACTCGCCGACGGACACGGTGATGGTCAGGTTATCCGGCGTGACCACCGGGCCCAGAATGCCGGAATCGGTAGGCGGCAGTTTCGGGTCGACCTGCGGCACGGTGCCGCCGGTCATCAGGAAGCTGATGCGCTCGTTCAATGTGCGAAACAGACGCTCCAGGTCTTCGCGATCAGTGGCCAGTACGTCGAATGCCACCAGCATGCCGCAGGCCGGGCGTGGGGTGACGATGCCGCTCTGGTGCTTGCCGAAAAAATCCTGGTGGTCCTGCGTCTTGTCACTGCGCGGTGCAGTGGTGACTTGCTCGGCCGCCGCAGCCGCCATGGCCGGGCAGCTCAAGCTGCTGCCGGCAATCGCGGCGCCGGTGGCCGCCATGCCCAACAGGACACGGCGACGTTGCGGGGAAAACTGTTCTGAATCACTCATGTAGTAGGTCGTCTTCACTGCAGGCCGGAAAGGCCAAGGGCGGGGTCGATTCCATCGAGTGCAACGGCCAGAGCCTTGGCCTTGTCGGCGATCTGCTTGCGCTGATCGGCCGTAACGCTGTCGTAGCGGCTGTACTGGCCGTCGACTTTCAACGCATTGAGCGCGGTATCGAAGGCGGCGAGGGCGCTGTCGATTTTCGGCAGCAGGTCAGCTGCGGATTTGGTCAGCAACGGGCGCATCAGCTCGACCACCTTGTGGGCGGCTTCCAGGTTGGCGGCAAAGCCATTCAGGTCGATGTGGCTGTAGCGTTCCTCTTCACCGCTGGCGGCGCGTACATCCGCCAGGCTGTTGAGGTTGCGCACCACAATGCTCACCAGTTGTTCCGGCGGCAGCGATTGGGCCAGCAGTTGTTGCTTGAGCGTGGTGACGTCGGCGACCAGGCGTTGCGCGATCGGGGCCAGGCCCTCCAGGCTGTGCTGCTGGAACAGGCTGTATTCGAGGCGATGGAAGCCGCTGAACGCCGGGTCTTGCTCGCGTTTTTCAAAGTAGTCGGCGCGTGCGTTGATGGCGTTATCCAGCTCGGCCAGGCGTTGCGAAGCCGGCGCCAGGCGCTGGTAGGCCTCACGGGCTGGCACGTAGAGCGCCTGCGCCTGAGCCAGGTCGCCGGCTTCAATGGCCTGCGCCAGCGCCGTAACGGCCTTGACCAGCGCACTGCCCTGGCCGCTCAGGTACACGCGGAACTCCGACAGCGGGCCGATAAACGCCACCATCGACGGCTTGGCCTTGGCCTGGGCGTCGGACTCAGCCGTCGGCGTCACGTGCAACGTGCCGCGCGGGTTGCTCAACAGCCCGCAGGTGATTGCATAGTCGCCGGGCAGCAGGTTGGCGTTGATCACCTGGCTCAGGCCGGGGGCGATATTTTCGCGCTCCTCGATCACCAGCACGCCGTCGAGGATTTCCCACTCCACTGCGCGGTCGGAGCGGTTGATGATGCGAAAGCTCGCGTGCCCGGCGGGCACGGTCAACGCGTTGGGTTCGCAGGCGTGGCCATGGATGGTCACTGCGATTTCATTGTGGTTGGTCTGACGTTTGGCGGCGGCCAATTGCGAGGCGTAATAGAACAGCGCACCGGCGCCGATCATCACGACCACCGAGCCGGCCACCGCCCAGCGCAAGGCGCGGGAAGGCAGAGCCGGTTGAGGGGTTGGGTTGGACAAGAGACGGTCCTTACTGGCTGGAAACGGAAGAGGTGTTAGCGACAGGCTTGGGTGGGGCGGACGGCAGGAAGAACATCACCAGCGCCACCACCAGGTAAATCAGATACGCGCCCAGGGTGCTGATGGTCGGTGCATCCTGATAGCCGAACATCCCGGCCAGCACCGAGCCCAACGGGCCATCCATCGGCAGTGTCGCGCTGAAATCGAACAAGACGGTTTGCAGGTGGTTCCACACCCCGGCTTCGTGCAGGGCTTGTACCGAGTTGGCGAGGATGCCGGCGGCCACCACCAGGATGAACAAGCCGGTCCAGCGAAAGAACGCACCCAGGTTCAAGCGCATGCTGCCGGTGTAGATCAGGAAACCGACGACGATCGCCAGGATCAGGCCGAGCAGGGCGCCAATCGGCGCGCCCGGGCCTTCGCTCTGCTGGAACACCGCGAGCAGGAAGAACACCGTCTCCAGGCCTTCACGGGCCACGGCGAAAAACACCATGGCAATCAGCGCGATCACCTGATGCTTGGAGCCGGCCAGCGCGTGGTCCAGGGATTCGTGCAGGGAATGCTTGATGGAGCGCGCTACTTTGCGCATCCAGAACACCATCGAGCTGAGAATGCCGACGGCCACCAGGCCGACCACACCTTCGAACAATTCCTGTTGTTTTTGCGGGAATTCGGCGCTGACCAGCTCCAGGCCACCGCCCACCAGCAGGGCCAGGGCAGCGGCGAGGAACACGCCGATCCATACTGCGGGCATCCACTGACCGCGGCCGGTTTGTTGCAGGTAACTGGCGATGATGCCAACGATCAATGCTGCTTCAATGCCTTCGCGCAGCATGATTAGAAAGGGAACGAGCATTCGGCACCGCATCATGACTGGATAGGATGCTAATTTGTAACATAATGATACTCATTACTAAACAGGCAATGTTGCGCTTTGCTGAACTGCGGCTGAACGGTGGTGGCGAATCGCAACCGCCCTTATGATGCACCCCATCTTCATGTACAGCCGATAAGCCCATTTCCCATGTCGGAAAAAGACAGCATTTCCATCCACCTCGTGCGCGAAGCCCTGTTGCAGAGCTGCGCGCCGGGGGCGGCCACGGTTGAAGCGTTGAGCAAGGTCGGGATTGATCCGGCCTGGCTCGAGCAGCCCGGTGCCCGCGTGCCGGCCACCGCTTACGCGCGCTTGTGGCGGTTGCTGGCGCGGCGCACGGATGATGAATTTTTTGGGATGGACCCGCGCAAGCTCAAGTCCGGCAGCCTGGCGTTCCTGTGCCGCGCCGCCATGGCGCAACCCAATCTGGGCGCGGCCCTGCAAACCGGCCTGGGGTTTCTGTCCCTGATGCTTGAGCAAATGCCCGCGCAGTTGGTGCACCAACAGAGCCTGGCGGAAATCGTGTTGGCTGAACCTGCGCCCAAACGCGCGTTTACCTACTTCACCTATTGGATGATTGTGCACGGCGTCGCCTGTTGGCTGGCCGGCCGGCGCATCCCGATCCTTGCGATTGAGCTGCGCTGTGCGCAGCCGGACTTTTACGACGATTACCGGGTGATGTTCTCTGACAACCTGCGTTTTGATCGGCCGCGCACACGCATGATCTTTTCTGCAGACTGCCTGGACCTGCCGATCAAGCGCAGCCCGGAAGAACTCAAGCGCTTTCTTGCCCATGCGCCGGCCAACATATTGGTCAAGTACCGCGACCCGGATAGCCTCGCCACGCGGATCAAGCACGATCTACGCCAGATGTCGCCCGACCTGTGGCCGGAAACCGACGGCCTAGCGGCCAGTCTGTGTATTTCCGCCTCGACCCTGCGCCGCCGTCTGGCAGATGAGGGCCAGACTTATCAAGGGCTCAAGGACAGCGTGCGCAAGGAACTGGCGATCGTCTGGCTGGCCGAAGCGAATATCAGCTTTGCCGAGATTGCTGCGCGGCTGGGGTTTGCCGATGCCAGTTCGTTCTACAAGGCATTTCGCAAGTGGTCGGGATCCAATCCCGGGCATTACCGTAGTTTGATCCTGAATGAGGCGAGTTGAAGGTGCGAGGAAAATGAGACACTACAGGTGTGTTCTTCTGCGGAAGTTAGCTTGTTTGCGAAGGCATCGCCCGGATGCATTATCACGCAGAGGGGGGCAAATGATTAAAATTTTTCATCTGTGCTGTCATTGCAACGAAGAAAGCAATCCTCGTCCTCGTCCTCGAGTGAGTCGGTATAGAAATATCGTAAATCAGTGTAATTATAATTACTATCAATGACTTTGCTTAACGCTTTTAATCCCAGGTTGGGGTCGTTGGACCTAAGTGTTATATTGCCCCCTGCATACTCTTTTTCAAGTTCGCTAAATAACGTTTTCTCAAATATACCCCAAGCCTCGAAAGAAATTAAATTTGAAGACTCCATCATGAAGGCTTTGAGGTCCGGCCAGCTTAGAAAACCTTCTGCTTGCGCGGAACAAAATGTACTAAGAAACTGGATTGCATCCTCAGATTGAGCGCCGATTGATGCGCCGTGCCCATCGGGAGAGTATTCGATGATGACGTTTTTTATAATTCTATCTAAAATTGAGTTGTTTGGAATGTCAATAGTATGAGCAAAACGTTCGAGCATTTTAAAGGGGGCGATATTGACGATCGTGATAAAGTATGGTGCTAGCGTATCTTTGCGTTCATTTTTCCATAAAAAAGCAAAGCCGTTATTGCCCTGTTCTCGCCCTTTGGCAGCGACATACTTAGCTGCTGTTTTCATTTGCTCAATGTAGATGTCAATACGGTTTCTCGCGCCACCGGAGTAGAGGTTCATATCATATAGTGATACATGGAATCCTCCTAAATGCTCCTCGCTTAAAGAGACAGCGAGACTTCCCTCTATCATTTCATTAGGCGGGACTAACTCCAACATGATTTCTTTGTTTTGTTCGATCGGTCTTAGGCATAAAACACACTTGTTCCCCCACACTATTTCATTAAATATATAATGTTTGAGTAAAGCTGGCCAATGCGTGGATACGACAATGCTGAGTACGTCAGAGCCAGCAATAAGAGGGAGGTATTGTTTGATTTCAGCAGTATAGGCGCCTAGCTCGGTGCCTGCTTGTCGCGAGGGGCCAGCCAAGTTTTTCAGTTCAATAATTACTACGGCTTCACTCTCGGTGGAGTAAAGAATGAAATCTGGCTTTAGTATGTCTGAGGGATCAAGGGATATTTTCGTTGGCGGAAATGACTATATTTTGGTTGAGCGCTTTTAAGCAGAACTCATAGCTCTTCGTTATAGACTCCTCTTCCGTTGTTGTGGGCGGTGGAACATCACTTGAAATGAGTAGCTCTGAAAAGCCATCAACGCACTTTAGCTGTTTCTCCATCCAGCTCTGCATTGCTGCTTCATTTTTAAAAAGCGCCATAAACCATCCATTGTTAAATATTTCAACGAGCCTGTGATTTCAACAGAATTTTGGATTGTTACCAAGAGGGGAGCAAAAATATTTCAACTGTTTGATCCGGCTTTCTGTTCAAGTACTTAGGTACCTCACCTGCTTTTTCTACCTCAACACCTGCTGGCGTGAAAGGATGAGAGTCATAGACAGTACCCAATAGATCCTTGGTAACATCGTTAAACCGATGAATTTATTGGTGGTGTTGTCGTTGGCATGTCCTGTGTAGCCTATGCGATAGCGCTTTTAGCAGCGGAGTAGTCAAAAAAAGCCCCACGACCGAAGGGGGCGTGGGGCTAAAAATTGGCTGGATGCGACCAACCAAAGGAGCGCTTTACATCATTTACTGCTGGCGACCACCGTGTCCGGCTGCCAGCCACCACCGAGGGCCTTGTAGATCGCGACAATCCCGCGATACAAGTCCACTTCGGCCTGGGCCTGGGAGTCTTCAGCGGCCAGACGCTCACGTTGCGCGTCAAGCAGCACCAGGAAATCCACCGTGCCTTCGCGGTAGCGGATCGCCGCAAGGTCGGCCGCCGCGCGACTTGATTCACTCTGACGGATCAGCGAGACCAGGCGCTGCTGGCGTTTGCCGTAATCACTGAAAGCATTTTCCGATTCTTCCAACGCCAGCAGCACTTGTTGCTCATAGGTTGCCAGGGCGCCATCGGCCTCGGCGTTCGCGCCGCGCAACCGCGCTCGCACGCTGCCCAGGTCAAACGCCGCCCAAGTGATGCTTGGGCCGAGGGACCAGGCATTCGCTGCGGCAGACCCGATCTGCGAACCGCGTCCGGCCGTAAAGCCGAGGAAGCCGCTGAGGCTGACCCGTGGGAACAGGTCGGCCTTGGCCACGCCGATACGCGCGGTGGCGGCCGCCAGTTTGCGTTCGGCACTGAGGATGTCCGGACGACGCTGCAGCAGCTGCCCCGGGTCGCCAATGGGCAACGCCTTGGCAATCGCCGGCAGGTCTTTGGGGCTCAGGTCCACAGTCAGCTTGTCGGGGCGCTGGCCGAGGAGGGTGGCGATGCGGTTACGCTCGCGCACTTGCTCGGCCTGCAGTTGCGGCACGCTGGCTTCAACCGCGGCCAGGCGTGCGTCGGCGCGTTCCACATCGAGCTGATCACCGACGCCGGCATCGCGCAGGCTGACGGTAATGGTGCGCGATTCCTGCTGGTTCTTCAGGTTGTCCAGGGCGATGCGTTCACGCAATTGCGCACCGCGCAGTTGACCGTAGGCGTCCACCAGCTCGGCAATCATGGTGACTTGCAGTTGGTACAGGTCGGCTTCGGCAACCTGTTGGTCAGCATCGCTGGCTTCCAGGTTGCGGCGGATGCGGCCGAACAAATCCACTTCCCAGGCCATGTCCAGGCCCAGGTCGTAGCGCTCGCTGTTGACGCGCTTGGTGGTCTGGCCCGGGATCTGGCCTTTGCCCACGTCGCTGCTGGCACGGCTGGTGACCACTGGCATGATGTCGTTGGCCGCGTCATCGCGAATTGCACGCGCCGCCCGCAGACGGGCAAAGGCTACGCGCAAGTCGCGGTTACCGTTCAACGACTGGGTCACCAGTTGGTCGAGGGTCGGGTCGTCGAACTGCTGCCACCAGATGCCTTCGTACTTGGCGTGGTCATAACTTTTGGTGTCGGCGGCGGCCGTGATGTTGGCCGCCTCCAATTTCTCGGTTTTGTAGTCCGGGCCCACGGCACAGGCGCTCAGCGCCAATACCAGCAAGCTCGGCAGGAATACTTTCACGCTCATTGCTGTGTCTCCAGCTTCAAGGCCTTGGCCGCTTTGCGCGCTTCCTGGCGCTCCACATAGCGACGGATCAGTACGTAGAACACTGGCGTCAGCAACAGACCGAAGAAGGTCACGCCGATCATCCCGGAGAACACCGCCACACCCATGGCATGACGCATCTCGGCACCGGCACCGCTGGACAACACCAGGGGCACCACGCCCATGATGAACGCGAACGAGGTCATCAGAATCGGGCGCAGACGCAAGCGGCAGGCTTCCAGTACCGCGGCCAGTGGGTCGAGCCCCTCGGCCTGTTTATCCTTGGCGAATTCGACGATCAGAATCGCGTTCTTACACGCCAGGCCCACCAGTACGATCAAGCCGATCTGGGTGAAGATGTTGTTGTCGCCGCCCGAGATGATTACCCCGGTAATGGCCGACAGCAGCGTCATCGGTACGATCAGGATCACCGCCAGTGGCAGGCTCCAGCTTTCGTATTGGGCGGCCAGTACCAGGAACGCCAGCAGTACGCAGAGCGGGAACACGAACAGCGCGGTGTTGCCCGAGAGGATTTGCTGATAAGTCAGGTCAGTCCACTCGTAGGTCATGCCGTTGGGCAGTTCCTCTTTCAGCAGTTTCTCAATCGCGGCCTGGGCCTGGCCGGAGCTGTAGCCCGGTGCGGCGTTGCCGTTGATTTCAGCGGTGATAAAGCCGTTGTAGTGCATCACGCGGTCCGGGCCCGAGGTGTCGCTGACCTTGATAAAGGTCGCCAGCGGGATCATCTCGCCCTTGTTGTTACGCACTTTCAGCTGGCCGATCTGGTCTTCATCCTGACGGAACTGTTGCTCGGCCTGCACGTTGACCTGATAGGTACGCCCGAAGCGGTTGAAGTCGTTGGCATACAACGAACCCAGGTAGATCTGCAGGGTGTCGAAGATGTCGCTGACGGCCACGCCGTGGGTCTTGGCTTTTTCGCGGTCGATGGCTGCATCAACCTGCGGCACGTTGACCGTGTAGCTGGTGAACAGGCCGAACAACTCAGGCACGCCACGGCTTTTGGTGATGACGTTCTGCACATCTTTGTACAGCTCGTCGTAACCCAGGTTGCCACGGTCCTCGATCTGCAGACGGAACCCGCCAATCGTGCCCAGGCCCTGTACCGGCGGCGGCGGGAAGATCGCCATGTAGGCTTCTTCGATGCTGCTGTACTTGCCGTTCAGTGCACCGGCAATCGCGCCGGCCGACAGGCTCGGGTCTTTACGTTCATCGAACGGCTTCAAGGTCACGAACACGATGCCGTTGTTCGGGCTGTTGGTAAAACCGTTGATCGACAGGCCGGGGAAGGCGATCGCGCTTTCCACGCCCGGCTGCTTCATGGCGATGTCCGACATGCGCTTGATCACATCTTCGGTGCGGTCCAGGCTCGCGGCGTCCGGCAATTGCGCGAAGGCCACCAGGTACTGCTTGTCCTGGGCCGGTACGAAACCGGTGGGGGTATGGGCGAAACCCAACCAGGTCAGCACCATCAGCCCGGCGTACAGGAACAGCGCGATGCCGCTGCCGCGAATCACCCGGCGTACGGTGCCGACGTAACCATGGCTGGCCTTCTCGAAGAATCGGTTGAACGGACGGAACAACCAGCCGCCGAACACCTTGTCGAGTGCCTTGGAAAAACGGTCCTTGGGGGCGTTATGACCCTTGAGCAAGACGGCAGCCAGGGCCGGGGACAAGGTCAGCGAGTTGAACGCCGAGATCACCGTCGAAATCGCAATGGTCAAGGCGAACTGCTTGTAGAACTGCCCGGTCAAGCCGCTGATAAACGCTGCCGGAATGAACACCGCACACAGCACCAACGCAGTGGCGATGATCGGGCCGGTCACTTCGCTCATGGCTTTTTCAGTGGCCGGGAACGGTTCCAGTCCCAACTCGATGTTACGTTCGACGTTCTCCACCACCACGATGGCGTCGTCCACCACGATACCAATCGCCAACACCAGTCCGAACAGCGACAGCGCATTGAGCGAGAAGCCAAACAGGTGCATCACCGCAAAGGTACCGATCAACGAAACCGGCACTGCCACCAACGGAATGATCGACGCGCGCCAGGTCTGCAGGAACAGGATCACCACCAGCACTACCAGGATCAGTGCTTCAAACAGGGTATGAACCACGGCTTCGATGGAACCGCGCACGAAGACCGTCGGGTCATAGGCGATGCGGTAATCCATGCCTTCCGGGAAGCTCTGTTTCAGCTCCGCCATCTTGGCGCGCACTTCATTGGAGATGTCGATGGCGTTGGAGCCCGGGCGCTGGAAGATCGGGATCGCCACAGCCGGCTGGTTGTCGATCAACGAACGCAGGGCGTACTGGCTGGAACCCAGCTCAACCCGCGCGATGTCTTTCAACCGCGTGATTTCGCCGTTGGCGCCGGCACGAATCACGATATTTTCGAACTCTTCCTCAGTGACCAGGCGGCCCTGAGTGTTGACCGACAGTTGGAAGCTGGTGTCATTGGGCGCAGGTTGCGCGCCCAATGCACCGGCCGCCACCTGGCGGTTCTGCTCGCGAATGGCCGTGACCACATCCGTGGCGGTCAGGTTGCGCGAGGCGGTCTTGTTCGGGTCCAGCCACACACGCAGGGAGTAGTCGCCCATGCCGAACAACTGCACGTCGCCCACACCGCCCAGCCGCGCCAACTCATCCTTGATGTTGAGGATCGCGTAGTTGGACAGGTAGAGCATGTTGTAGCGCTGATCCGGGGAGGTGATGTGCACCACCATGGTCAGGTCGGGAGACGCCTTGTCTACGGTGATACCGATGCGCGTCACTTCCTCAGGCAGTTTTGGCTGAGTCCGTGTCACACGGTTCTGCACCTGTACCTGCGCGTTGTCCAGGTCGGTGCCCAGGGCAAAGGTGATGGTCAGGGTCAGTTTGCCGTCGGCGGTCGACTGCGAGGACATGTACAGCATGTTCTCGACGCCGGTGATGGCTTGCTCCAGCGGAGCGGCCACGGTTTCACCGATGACTTTAGGGTTGGCGCCCGGAAAGTTGGCGCGTACCACGACGGTCGGCGGTACCACTTCCGGGTATTCGCTGATCGGCAGCTGGAACAGCGAGATCGCGCCGGCAATCAGGATCAACAGCGACAGCACCGCTGCGAAGATCGGCCGCGAAATGAAGAACTTGGAAAAATTCATCTTGAGTTGTATCCCTTAACCGCGTGGAGTCGCGACGCTGGCAACTTTGGGCGCGGCTTTATCCGGCGCCACTTGTTCCAGGTTGCTGGCTTCAAGCGCTTGTCGTTGTTGTGCCAAGGCGGCGAGGGTTTCCTTGCTGGCCATCGGGATCGTTTCCGGTGCAACCGGCGACCCCGGGCGAATACGCTGCAAGCCCTTCACGACGATGGTGTCGTCCTTGTTCAAACCGCTGCGCACGATGCGCAGGCCTTCGATCTTCGGCCCCAGTTCCACCGAGCGATACGCAGGCTTGTCGCCGTCCATCACCAGCACGAACTTCTTGCCAAGGTCAGTGCCGACGGCTTCATCGTTGATCAGCACGGCGGAGTAAGTGCCGCTGCCGACCAGCTTCAAGCGTGCATACAGGCCTGGGGTGTATTCGCCCTTGCTGTTATCGAACACGGCGCGACCACGGATGGTGCCGGTGGCCGGGTTGACCTGGTTGTCGACGAAGTTCATCTGGCCCAGGTGCGGGTTGCCGGTTTCGTTGGACAGGCCCAGGTACACCGGAGTGGTTGCACCGCGACGGCCTTCGCGCGCCAGCTGGGTGTACTTGAGGTACACGCGCTCATCGGCGTCGAAGTAGGCGTAGACCTTGTCGGTGGAGACCACACTGGTCAGCGCGGTGACGTCGGCGGTCACCAGGTTGCCGGCGGTGATTTCGGCACGGCTGACACGGCCGCTGATCGGTGCGGTCACGCGGGTAAAGCTCAGGTTCAACTTGGCCAGGTCCAGCTGCGCCTGAATCCCGGCCACTGCGGCGCGGGCTTCCTGGGCGGCGGTGGTGCGCGAGTCGGCCAGTTCGGCGGAGATCGCATTGCTCTGACGCAGGCGGTCGCCACGTTGCGCTTCGTTATCGCTACGGGTGGCGGCGGCTTTGGTTTGGGCAAGCTGGGCTTCGAGGCGGCGCACTTCAGCCTGGAACGGACGCGGGTCGATCTGGAACAGCAAGTCGCCCTTTTTCACCAGGGCGCCTTCAGTGAAGGCCACTTGATCGATCTGGCCGGACACGCGCGGACGAATCTGCACGGTTTCCGGAGCTTCCAGGCGACCGGTGAATTCGTCCCACTCGTTGACCGGTTGTTCGAGCACCTTGGCCACACTGACTTTCGCAGGAGGCATGGCGGCCGCTTGTTCCGGGGTCTTGCCGCATGCGCTCATCACCACCACGGCCAAAATCGCCAAGGGGAAGCGCAAATGTTTGAGTGACTGTTCCATGAAGTGCATCCGCCAATGTATTGAGATGGGCGGATCATGCGCGGCGAGGTGCTATGTCACGAATCGAATGAAGCAAAGGTAACTATCATTCGGAATGATATAAGCGCGAGATTAGCCCTCTAGGATGCGGGTTTCGTTAGGGAGCTATCAATAGGAGTGATGACAAAAGACTGTTGCGCGGGCTGCAAGGAACGCCCGCGCGGTTTTTCAGTCCAGCAGGCGGCTGACTTCGCGCAAACGCACCTCGCTCAGGTTGCCGGTGGAGGCCAGCAGGTTCAATTGGGCCAGCAAGATGCTGTAGCGCTGCTGGGCCAAACGCTGCTGGGTGTCGGTGACTTTCTGCTGCGCATCCAGCACGTCGGTGTTGATGCGTGAGCCGGCTTCAAAGCCGTGGGTGACCGACGCCAGGTTAACCTGGCTGGACTTGAGCGCCTGCTTGAGCGCCTGGTATTGGCTCATGCCGCTGGTGACTTGCAGGTACGCCTGGCGCGCCATCAACCCGGCGTTGCGGCGCGCGTCTTCAACCTCATCCAGGGCCTTGCTTTGCAGCGCATGGGCTTCGCGCACGCGGCTGCTGGTGCGGCCACCGCCGTAAAGCGGCACGCTCAACTTGACCCCGACCACGGTCTGGTTATAGCGGTTTTCCGGCAGCGTGACGTCGTACACATCGCCACCCACCGAGGCAAAGCGGCCGTGGGCGGCGATCAGGTCGAGGGTCGGCAAGTGGCCGGCCTGTTCCTTGTCGATGTCCATTTCGGCCAGGCGCTGGGTGATCTGCGCACGCTGCACGGCCAGGTTGCCTTGTTGCGCGGTGCTTGCCCATTCGCCGATGGCCGCAGGCACCGGGGCGCTGAATTGCGGCTCCTTGCCCGACCACGGCCGCGCCTGAGCGGCGGTCAATTGGGTCAGCGTTTCAGTGGCGATGTCCAGCGCGCCGCGTGCGGCAATCTGCTCGGCGAAGGCCTGGTCGTACTTGGCCTGCACCTGTTCGAGCGCATTGGCGGTAGCGGCGCCGTCGGCCAGTAAACGCCGTGTGCGGTCCTGGCTCTCCTGCAAGGTTTGCAGTTGTTGTGTGCGGGTGTTCAACAGCTCCTGGTTGAGCAATACCTCAAAATAGGCGCGGGCCACGCGCAGCATCAGGTCCTGGCGCGCCTGTTCGGTCTGCACCTCGCTGGCGCTGATCAGCAATTTGCTTTGGTCGTGGGCGATCACGTTCTGCCAGCGCAACAGCGGCTGAGTGAGCACCACCGCGTAAGCATTGGTGTTGTTGCGGTTACGGTGGTAATCGTTGGAATCCTCGGCATCGACCCAGGCGGCGCCGCCCGTGACGGACAAGTCCGGCAGCAGGTTGGCGCGGCTTTGCGGTTCTTTTTCCGCCGTGGCCAGTTGCTGGGCCTGGGCGGCGGCGAACTTCATGTCGTGGCTCAGCGCTTTTTGATATAGCTGGTACAAGTCCTCTGCCGACGCGTAGGTCGGGCAGCAGGCGAGGGCAAGCCCGCCCAGGCAGGTGAGCAGGGTGAGGTGTTTTAGATGCAGCCCTGGAATACGCAAGGGTAGGTGCTCCACAAAAAAATTATCGGCTGAGGGTGCTTCTGCGCATCATCAGCACCATGGGAATGCCGATGGCCATAACGGCGCCCAAGGTGCCGAACAGCATGCTGAAGGCCAGCATTTGCGCTTGTTCACGCGCTTGCAGGTAAGGCATCAAGGCCAGGGCTTGTTGATGGCTGGCAAGGCTGAGCGAGAGGAACAGCGGGTTGGATTCCACGCCGCCCCAACCATTGGCGATCAGGCTGGACTCGGTCACGTGCTCGGAGAGCAGGCGATAGCGCTCCCACGAAAACCGTGTGAGCAGCGTTGCAGCGATGGCGATGCCGACGCTGCCGCCCAGTTGGCGCATCAGGTTCAATACGCCCGAGGCGCCGGAGATCAACGTCAACGGCAGGCGGCGCATCGCCAGGTTGGTCAGCGGCACGAAGATCATGCCCAGGCCCAGCCCGCGGATCACCAGCGGCCAGTACAGCGTGTCCGGGTTGCTGTCGAGGGTGAACTGGGTGTGCAGGAACATCGCGTAGCAGTACATGACGATGCCCAAGGTCACGAACACGCGTTCGTCGATCTTGTTTTCCTGGGACAGCTTGCCGATCACCAAGGTACTGATGGCGCTGGCCACCGCCCCGGGGAAAATCACCAGCCCGCTCTGGTACGCGCTTTGCGCCAGCAACGTCTGCAAAAACAGCGGCACCATGAACAAGGTGCTGTACAGCCCGAAGCCCACGCAAAATGCGCAGATGCAGCCCATCAGGAACTCGCGGTTCTGAAACAGCGCGACGTTGACGATTGGGTTGGCCGCGCGCCGTTCCCACCAGAAAAACCCCACCAGGCTGAAGCTGCTGAGCAACAGGCAGGCCACGGTCCAGTTGGACTCCAGCCAGTCCCAATGCTCGCCGCGCTCGAGCAGGATCTGCAAACTGCCGACCCCCAGCGCCAACAGGCAGAAACCGCTGTAGTCAACACTGCTGGGTTTTTGCTCGTTGGCCGAATCGCCGATGCACAGCCAGCACAGCAACAGGGCCACGGCGCCGATGGGCACGTTGATCAGGAAGATCCAGTGCCATGACAACGTGTCGATCAGATAGCCGCCGACCGTCGGCCCAAGGGTCGGCCCCATCATTACGCCGACGCCGTACAGCGCCATGCCGCTGCTGACCTTTTCCTTGGGGAACACGTCGTAGATGATCGCCTGGGAAATCCCCAGCAAGCCGCCGCCCGCCAACCCCTGCAGCACCCGAAATGCCACCAGTTGCCACAGCTCAGCGGAGAACGCGCAGCCTACCGACGCCAGCACAAACACGGCCGTGGAGACCAGGTAATACCGGCGCCGCCCGAACCAGGCAGACAGCCAGCCGCTGACCGGCAGAATCACCACGTTGGCCACCACGTAGCCGGTGGAGACCCACGAGATTTCATCGACCGACGCCCCGTAGGTGCCCATCAGGCTGGGAATCGCCACGTTGACGATGGTGACGTCCAGCAACTCCATCATCGACACCAGCGTCACGGTGAACGCAATCAGGTACGGCGACCTCATAGCGTTTGGCTGGCGTTGTGTGGCGTGGCGACTTCGACAAAGGCGCTCATGCCGGGGCTCAACACGGCCTTGTAGTCATCCGGCACATCTTTGAGCGCAATCCGCACCTGGACGCGCTGCACCACCTTGGTGAAGTTGCCCGTGGCGTTTTCCTGGGGCAGCAGCGAGAACTTCGCCCCGGTCGCCGGTGCCAGGCTTTCGACCACGCCGTCGAAGGCGTGGCCGGGAAACGCATCCACCGTGACCTTGGCGTGTTGGCCGACGCGCACGCGGCCAACTTGGGTTTCCTTGAAGTTGGCGGTGATCCACAGCGGGTCGGTGGCAATCAGGCTCAAGAGCTTCTGGCCGGCGACCACGAACTGGCCGGGTTCAACCTCTTTTTTCGAGACAATACTGCGCACCGGCGCAGTCTGGCGGGCGTCATGCAATTTGATGCGGGCTTGCTCGAGTTCGGCTTGCGCCGCCGCGATCCGATAGTCCTGCACCTTGAGTTCGGCCTTGTTGGCCAGCGTGCTTTGCGCGGCGGCCTGGGCATTGCTGCGGGCCGCTTCCTGGGCATGGCTCAACGCGTCGAAACGCGCCTTGGCCAGCTCCAGGTCCTGAGTGCTCAGCACACCCTGGGCGCCCAGGCGCCGGGCACGTTGGTAGTCGTTGCGCGCCTGCTCCAGGTTGGCGCTGGACTGCGCCAGCGCCGCTTGTGCGGCCTGGCGCATGGCGACTGCGCCGAGAATCTGACTGTCCAGCGCACCCGGGCTGCCGCTGCGTCCGGCGGCGGCGAGCAAGGCTTGCCACTGTGCTTCGCGCTGCTGCACCTGGTATTGATATTCGCTGTCGCGTATCTGAAACAGCAGGTCGCCGCTTTCCACGGTGACGTTATCCATCACCGGCACGCTCATCACCACACCCGAGAGCTTGGCCCGCACCGGGATGATCACGCCGTCGAGTTCGGCGTTGTCGGTGCTCACGTAGGCGCTGGAATACTGCCAGCGCTGCCAGCCGAGCAGCAGCAACCCACCCACCACGGCGACGCACAGTGTCATTTTTATAAGCTTGCCTTTGGTCATGTCCTACTCCCTGTGTTCATGCGAGGCTCAGACGCTGTGTTCAACCTGACGCACAGGGCGGTCAGTGGCGCGTTGCGCTTTTTCCTGGAGGAAGTGATGCACGCCATCCCACAGGTCGATGCGCGAGTTGATCGCGGTCTTGGCGCTTTCGATCATGTGTTGGTGTTGCGCGGGCGTGGTGACGATTTCGGCGATGATGCGCTTGGCCGCCGGGCCGTGGTCGTCGCCGTCCATTTCGATGTGGCGCTTGAGGTAATACGTGAGCATCGGCACATCGGTTTCACGCACCGACCATTGCGACAGCAGGCGGCCGAACATGTCGGGGATGATGTCTTCACGGCCAAAGAAGAAGTACGCCAGCACCGCTTCGGTCGAGCCGTGCTGCGCCACATCGAGGGTCTGGCACATGAACACTTTGGCGGCCAGCGGAATGTCGCGGTCGTTGAGGGCCTTGGCCAGCGGCACCTTGGCCTGGATGGCAGCGAGGAAGCGCCGGAACACCGAACTGTCGGCGCCGATTTCATCCATTGCCGTGAGGTACAGGTCTAGGTGGCTGATAAAGCCGCCGTCCGGGTGTTCGTCGGTTTCTTCGCCCACCACGATTTCATTGATCAAGCGCGCGGCGGTGATGTGCACCGGCGGCACCCACGGCAACTCGACGCAGGTCAGATCGCGCTGGATGCGCTTGAGCAAGGTCATGAAATCCCACACGGCGAACACGTGAAATTCCATCAGCGTGCGCACGTCTTCAACCGTGCGGATAGTGGCGAACAGCGGGTGGCTGAATAACTGCTTGCGTTCGGTTTCGATGTGGCTGTCGATATCAAAAGGCATACATGCTCCTGCAGCCTGAGTCTTCAGGCGGGAAATCCATTCGGAATGTTTGGGTGAGTGTTCAGTCGTTTACCGTGTCTCCACGGTAGGGATGGCGGCGGGTGGCGTACTTGAAGGACGCGACGAAGTGCTTTTCCAGTAAGTACTGCCGGTCTGTGTACCAGCCCGCGTCCAGCAGTTGGCGGTGCACTTTTGGCAGGCGCCAGCACGGCACCGCGGGATAAAAGTGATGCTCCAGGTGAAAGTTCGCGCCGGCGTGCAGCCAGGTGCACAGCCGCGAGGTGCGCGAGCGCGCTGGCGGAGCTTCAGCGCCTTCGCTGAACGCATGTTCCTGATAAGCATTGAAGGCCGACACCAGGAACGCCACCGCAAGGCTCGCGCAAAACCCCAGCAGCAACCCATCGATCTGCCACAGCGCCACGGCGTACACGCACAACCAGCCCACCTGGCAGGCGATGTTGCAGCGCGCCAGCCGTTGCACCTGCGCCGCGCTCAAGGGCAGCGGCGAAGGGCTGCTGAGTGGGCCGAACGCCAGGCGCACGGTGGCTTGCAGGTAGTTTGAGGTCGCGAGCAAACGCGACAGCGCGATGCGGCTTGCCAGCGTGCGATAGCGCGAGAAGTGCCGGTAGTCCGGGTCCTTGGCGCTGTTGCTGTAGCGATGATGTTGCCAATGGTCGACGAAGTAACCGGTCACGCAGAACCCCGGCAGCAGCGAACTGGTAAGAATGCCCAGGTAGCAGCTGTGCATCGGGTTACCGCTCAGGTTGAAGTGGAAGCCTTCATGCCCAAGGATCGCTTGCAGAAACAATCCGTATCCGGCCACGACCAGCAAGGGCGAACACAGCAGCACCCACACGGTGGGCGCCGTGTTTGCCACCCACACAAACAGGGCAAGGGGCAGCAGGTACAGGCACACGGCGTAAGCGATGATCAGCAGCGACTCGCCCGTGCGCGCCTTGAACAAGGCGCGGTCGAGACGGACCTGGGGCTTGGGGTGCAGTTGTCTGGCCATTGGCGAGGCGTTACTCGATCAGTTCAGGTTTGAGCGCCAGGTGCCCGCCGCGTGTGAGCGTGCGCAGGCGCAAGGCGATAAAGGCGTCGACCACACTTGGCGCGATGCGCGCGGTGTACATGGCCAGCGTGCCCATGAAGGTCAGCCCGCGATTGCGCAAACCGTGTGTGCGGCAGGCGCGCACCAGGCCGTCAGAGGCTGCATCGAGTTTTTCTTCCAGAGACAGCAGCGTCTTGTCACCCCGCTTGAAGGTCACCAGGCGCTTGACCGACAGCCCCACCCGCTGGGCCGGCAAGTGGATCGCCGTATCGATGAACCCCGGGTACACCGTGACCACATCCAGCTGCCCGCGATACTGCATGCGCAGCACGTCCGAATAGGCGCTCAGCGCGCGTTTGCTGGCAGCGTACGCGGCCACATAAGGCGCATTCACCAGGGCGAAGAGTGAGGATACGTTGACCACTTTGCCGCGTTTGCGCAGCAGCCCCGGCAAGAACCCGGCCACCAACTGCCATGGTGCAAACAGGTTTACATCCACTGCGCGGATGACTTCGTCGGTGACGCCGGTTTCACCGCGTTCCAGGGTCAGCGTGCCGGCGTTATTGACCAGGATGTCGATGTCGCCGAAATCGGTTGAGATAGCGCCGATCACCGACGCCAGCGCGCTGCGGTCGCACAGGTCGACCTGATAAAACCCGTCCAGCAGTTCCGGTTCCTGCGGCGCCAGAATGTCCAGGCCAATCACCGTGGCGCCTTGTTGTTTGAGTTTGCGGGCGGCGGCATGGCCCAGGCCACGCGCGCAGCCGCTGATGACGATGATTTTTCCGAGCAGGTTCATGGGTGCGCTCCGGCGATGCTGAAGGTTGAGTGGGACAAATAGGTGTCGAGGTTGCTCGCCATCGAGATCTTCGCCGGCGGGTGAAATTGCAGGCCGCGGCAGGCCATCAACCCGTTCGAACTCTGGTTGCTGGTGATAAATGCCATGCCGCCGAGCATCGCGTGGGCCTGGTCCGACAGCTCGGTCAGCAGCTGCTCGATGCCATAACGCACCAGCAGCAGACGGGCCAGCACGTTCGGCAGGTCCTGGGGATTGCGCTCGATATCCAGCGCCGCGCCTTCCAGCGCGCTGATTGCCAATTGCAGGTTGGCCGCCAGGTCCACGCGGTGATGCGCGGTCCAGCGGCCTGCGTCGGTCACCGTCTCGATCAGGCCGGCGCAGGCACCCACGTAGGACGCGCAGATCAACAGTTCGAACCAGATAAAACCGACGGTTTGCACGTCGCCCAACAGGTGCTTGTAGCCGGCGGAAAACAGCATGCGTTCGGGCACCAGCACTTCATTGAGGCGTACCTCGATGCTTTCGGCAGCGGCCAGCGCGTTGTTCTGCCAGAACGGCGCGCGGCTGATGCCTGGCGCGTTGGCGGGAATCAACGCCACCATCAGCTCTTCGCCCTGTGGGGTCTGGCGGGTATAGCTGGCGGTGAGCAAGTCCATCGACCGGCCGAGGCAGCAAGGTTTTTTGCTGCCACTGAGCAACACGCCCTCGGGGGTGTGCACGGCCTGCATGTTCGAGTCGAGGATGCCCGCGCCCGAGTTGCCCTCGGCAAACCCCGAGGACAGCAACAACCGATTCTGTGCAACGGCCGCCAGCAACAGACCTTCGGCGCCGCCCCCGTTTTGGGTGAGTGCCAACAGACTCGCCACCGAAAACTGGTGCATGGTGCTCGCCACCGCCAGCGAGGGCGACCGCGCGCCCAGGGCGATCTGCACATGCACGGCATCGAGGATGCCTGCACCCAGCCCACCGGCGGCGCGGTTGACCAGCAGCCCGACCGGACCGTGTTGCTTGAACAGGGCGATGACGCTGCTCTCGGGGGCTTCGCGTTCGGCGAAGGCGAGGGCGGCCAGGCGCGCGTCAAACTCCGGGGCGTAGCGGTCAAGCAAGGCGCGCGAGCGGTTTAACAATGACAGTGACATGGCTCAGGCCTTCAGGTAGCTCGCCGGGAACAGGCCGGTGATGATCGAGTGGATGTTTTCGCGAATGGCCTTCTGCGCGACGGGGTCGAGCATGTCGGCGAGCATCGGCAGGCCCAGGTCAAAGCGCGAGGTGAAGGTGATAATCGCGTCCTTGCCATCGGGCAGGACTTGCCAGGTGCCCGAGAAGTGATCGACATCGCCGGCCATTTGCTCGAAGTGGATCTGGCGGGTCTGAGCGTTGAACGTGTCGCGCTCCTGCCACTTGAGAATGCCGCTGTGAAAGTTGACCTCCCAGGAGGTGAACGACACGTCGTCGCTGACCTTGTTGATGGTGATATTGCGCACCGAGTCGCACAGCTCGACGTAGTGGCTGAAGTCGCTGATCACGGCGAAGACTTCATCAGCGCAGGCATGGGGGATATGTGCCTGGACATTGACTTCCTGCATGGGGTAACTCCAAAGATCAAAGGGGTGAGACAGAGGTGGTGAGCGCCTGGGCGAATCCCTCGATCAACCAGTTGCAGTCCTGGGCGGTGAGCAGCGGCGACGGTGTAAGCCGCACGACGCGGTGGTCATTGAGCGAGTGGCACACGATGATGTGCTGCTCGATCAGGGCCATGACCATGTTCGCGGCGATCGAGGCGTCGCTGAACTCAAAGCCCAGCAGCAAGCCGGCACTGCGCAACGTGACGCGCTCGGCCAGGCCCATGCGCTGCAACAGCGCGCTGAAACGTGCGTGCAGGTCCTGGCCCATCAGCCGTGCCCGCGCCACCAGGTCCTCTTGCACCATCACCTGCAGCGTGGCCTGCACGGCCGCCATGGCCAGCGGGTTGGCGCCAAAGGTCGAGGTGTGCACCGTGGGGTTGCGGTTGAACGGCGCATAAATGGCCGCGCTGGCGACCATGGCGCTGACCGGCACGCAGCCGCCGGACAGGCTTTTGCCGACCAGCATGATGTCGGGCACCACCTGTTCCTGATCGCACGCCCACCAATGGCCGGTGCGGCCCAGGCCGGACTGGATTTCGTCGATGATCAGCACGGCGCTGTACTGGTCACACAGCTCGCGTATCCGCGTCAGGTAACCCGGTGGCGGCAGGATCACGCCGGCTTCGGCCTGGATCGGCTCGAGAATCACGCAGGCTTTTTCCGGCGAGGCGAGCAGTTGCTGTTCGAGTGCGGCGCTGTCGCCGAACGGCAGGAATACGCTTTCACTGAGCAGGCCACTGAACGGTTCGCGGTAGCTTTCGCGGCCGGTGACGGCCAGTGCGCCGAGGGTCTTGCCGTGGAAACCGCCGAGCGTCGACAGCGTGCGACGGCAGCCGTTAAGCCGGGCGAGTTTCAGGCCGGCTTCGGTGGCTTCGGCGCCCGAGTTGCAAAAGAACACATAGTCCAGGTTACCCGGGCAGCGCGCTGCCAGCGCCTGCGCGGCCAACGCTTGTTGCGGGTTGAGCAACAGCTTGCTGGCCAGCGCGTTTTGCTGCAGTTGGCGGGTTACGGCCTCCACGACAACCGGATGGCCGTGGCCGAGGAAAAACACCCCATAGCCGCCGGCATCCAGGTACTGGCGCCCTTGGCTGTCATAGATGTAGACGCCCCGGCTGGCGTGTTCGATCGGCAGGTTCATCAAGGACGCGAGGCGTGCATAGCCCGAATTCACATGCTGGCGAAAATACTGGTCAATCTGTTCGGCGTCGGCGGCGGGTTCCAGTTCTGTCAGGTGCGAGTTCATGCAACGGATGCCTCTGCAACAGGTGGGACCGGCTGTTTAAGCATCCGCGTCAAGGCACCGAGCTTGGGGGCCAGGTGATTGAGTGACAGCAGCAATTCGCGGCTGACGTCGCGCGCACTGAAGGCCGGCTCGCCGAGCAACTCGGGCAACGAAGTGGGCAGCGGTGTGCGCAGGCAGGCATAGCGGCACAGTTGGTTGGCGCGGCCCAGTGCGGCCTGGACGGCGCCGGTCAGTGCAGGCAGAAACACCGGGCGGATCAGGCGCTCATAGATGTCCGGCGCCATGCAGCGAGGCCGTGTGAATGGTTGCGCCTGGGCTTGCATGGACTCGCACATCAGGTCCAGCAGGCCGGTGAGGTCCAGCGCCTGCGGGCTGCTGGTGAGGAAGTAGTCCGCGCCGATCAAGCGCCGGTGCAAGGCGTTGGCAATCGCCTGCGCCGCCACGTCGCGGGCAATCAGGTCGATGTAGCCGGCAGGCGGGCAGGGCACGATGGGCAGCACGCCGGACATCATCAGCCCCATGGTCATGTGAAAACCCTGGAAGTTGGGCATGTGCCCGGTGTCGGAATTGCCGATGATGATTGACGGGCGAAAAATCGACACGTCGATGCCGGAAGAACGCACCAGCGTCTCGGCCTGGCGCTTGGCGACTTCGTACGGCGTCTCGGCCTGCACGCCTTCGTAGTAGTCGCACGGGTGGGTGAAAGCGGTGCTGATGTGGTAGAGCGGCACCTTGGCTTGCTGCACAAAGCGCACGACGTTCTCGGTACCCAGGTAATTGACCGAAAAGATCTGGTCGATGTCGCCATCCATGCGGGTAATCGCTGCGGCGTGAATGACCCAGTCGACGCGCTGCAGCAGTGCTTCATAATCCTCGGCGGCCAGCCCCAGCCGGGGGCGGCAGATATCACCGCTGAGCACTTGCACCTGCGGGTGGCGGATGCGGCTTTTGCGCGCCAGGCAGATCAGGTTGAAGTCCTCTGCCAGGCAGTCGATCAGTGACTCGCCGAGTACGCCCGAGCCTCCTGTGAGAAGGACGGTTAATTTTTGCTGTTCTGACATGTAGGACGCTTCCTGCGGACTCATCGAAAGAATTAACGGTGCGTTCCGCCGAATCCCAGGCACACGGGCCCCTGGCGAACACTCTTGTATTCACTTTCGGTGGCGCTGACGTGCTTTGGGGGAAGGCAGTCAGCGCTTAACGTTTTCGCGAATAAGATGCGATCGATATTGGCCTTTTGATATCACCGCGTCTTGAACGAAACGCTTGTCTGGCGCAAAACCTTGGCCGCCGTGCGCGGGGTCATGCCGATCATGCGGCGCATCATGCGCGCCAGGTGCGCCTGGTCGGAGAACCCGCCATCGGCGGCCGCGTCCGACAAGCTGGCGCCGCCGGCCAGGGATTTGGAGGCGCGCTCAAGTTTGTTCCAGATGATCCACTGGGACAGGGAAACGCCCATCTGATGCGTCGCCACACACCGCAGGCGCGGGCTGGACAGGCCGACCGCATTGGCGGCGCGGCTGACGGAACCGGGACCGTCGCGGTCCAGGCGCAGGATGTTCAAGGCTTTATAGAGGCGTTGGTCGATGGGCGGCGTAATCGCCAGCAAACGCGCGAGCGCGTCGACAAACTGGGGCAGGGACGTGGTACGGCGAAAGCACTCCAGCAGTTCGTCACTGGCCAGGGCGATGCCGTTGTCTTGCAGCAATGCGTTGAGTGCACGGCCCAGTGGTGTGTCCGGATTGACGTACACAAACGCCACCGGATGACTGTCGGCCACGGCGCGGTGTTCGACGTTGGGGCCGATGATCACCCCGGCCGCGCGGATCAACTGGCCGGGCAGTTCCAGGGTGACCGGTTGGTGCACGCCGATGCACAGCTGGATGGCGACATGGGAATGGGCAGAGTTCTGATCCGCGCGACCGATGTAACCGGCCCATGAATCGCCAAAAGTAACGCTGCCGTCCCACATGTAAGGTCTTCCTGACTCGGAGGGTGAGTTTTCCGTGTGCAGGGTAGGCCTGCACAGGTCTTGATTCAAGCACCGGGCGCGCAGTCAGCGCTGCAGCGCCGCACGCATGCCGGCCAGTTTGATGCAGGTTTCGTCGTATTCGCAGGCAGGGTCGGAGTGCGTCACGATCGCGCACCCTGCAAACAGGCGAGCCTGGTTGCCCTTCAACAGGGCGCCGCGCAGGCCGACGATGCCGTTACTGAGCCTGGTGTGCGTCGGCTGGTTGCACGTGGCCCCCGCCAGGGACACACAGCCGGACGTGGCGCATGCTTCGCTGTGGCGGTTTATCAAGCGGCCGAAGGCGCTGGCGCTGCTGGTGGCGTTGAACGTGTCGCGCCAGGGAAGGCGCGAAAGCGTTGCGGGTTGAAGCTGTGGGTTGAGTGTTGGTCGCTACCGAATGGCCTGCACCGAAAACCCGAACCGATGCTTGAACCGCATCGAAAACCTCGACAGCGACCGATACCCGCACGCGTCGGCAATCTGCGACACGCCCAGGTGTGTGGTCTGTAACAGCATCATCGCGTGGTGCATGCGGATGTCGGTCAGCAAGGTGCTGAAGTTGACGCCCTCATCCGCCAGTCGGCGGCGCAAGGTGGCTTCACTTACCGCCAATTTACGGCCGGCGAGCGCGGCGGTCCACGCGTGCTCGGGGGCTTTGGTCAGCAGTTGCGTCAACCGTTCGGCCAGCCCGGCAGCCGCGGGGCGCGGGTAGACAATACCGCGCTCGTACAGGGCGAGCAGCAAGCCCAACGCGCGATGGCTTTGCTGCACGCCGCCGACCTGGGGCGAGTCGATCCCGCGCAGGCAAAATTGCAGCGAGTCGTTCAGGTGTTCATCCCGCGCGGCCAGCGTGCAACTGCCGACGGTCCGGGTGGCGCCGAGTACGTGCCCATAGCGTTGATGGAATTCGGTGATCAGTGCCGGGCTGAAGGTCAGCAATAGCGCGGTATAAGGCGAGCCGTAGGCGGGCGGCGCCTTGCTGACATTGAGCTGGGTGTTCTTGGCCACGGCCATGAGGCTCGCGCTGTCGTCCAGTGCCCAATGACCGTGGGCATTCTCCATCAGCAGCGTGCCGGCAGTAATCAGCAGCAGCGTCGCTTCGAAAAAGCGAAAGTCGCGCGCATGGTGGCTGCGCGTCAGCTGAGGGCGGGCGACGCTGCAAACGCCTTGGGATGGCAGCCGTTCGCCCGATGGCAACAGCCATTGGGCGGGCAATGCAGTGAGCGGTTCAGTCAACGCGCAGCAGCTCTTTGGGGGCCAGGGTATAAGTGCCGGTCAGGCTGGCTTGGGCAAGGACATGGCCTTGCAGCGCAGCCAGCACAGCGGCGCCGTTCAGTGCACCTTGTACCTCCAGACGCGCAACGTCCAGTGCGTACAGGGTAAAAATGTAGTGGTGCAGGCGTTCATCATTCCACGGTGGGCAAGGGCCGTCATAGCCAAAGTAATCGCCGGCCATTTGTGGGTCGGCGGCGAACCACACGCTGTAGTCATTCAAGCCATGGCGCAGGCCGTCCGCGGCTTGCGGGCCGGTTTTGCCCTTGGCCGTGACGCCGTCACTGTGGCTGCCGGCGCTGATTTGGCGGGTGTCGGCAGGAATGTCGAGCAGCAACCAGTGATAAAAGTCCACGCGGGGCAAGTCCGCCGCCACGCGTTTGCCGGCCTGGTTGACGTCATCGCCGACGCTGGGCACATCCGGGTCGTGGCACACCAGGACGAAGGATTGGGTACCCGCCGGCGCATCCGTCCACGCCAGGTGCGGGTTGCGGTTGCTGGACAGCGCATAGTGGTGGATCGGCTCGGGAATGGCGAAGGCGTATTCGCCGGGGATGGCGGTGTTGTCAGCGAAGGCATTGCTGGTCAGTTTCATGTTCAAGTCTGCCTGGGAAAGGAGCACTCATTCTAGGCAGACAGCCAGGACCGCTTTTGACCCAGCCGATCAAATAGTCTGCCCAGGCGCTCAATGTGCGCTCACGTCACCGCTTCAGGCTTTGCCTCAGCTGACAGGCGCACGCCTAAACCGTAGAGCACTGCGCCGGCGATGATGAAGAGCGCCAGCATGTAAAACATGTGGTGGGCCGGTTGCGTCGCCAGCATCACGCCACACAGCACCGGGCCTAACGCTGCGCCGATGTTGCTGAGGTTCTGCGCGGCGTAATACATGCCCCGCAGAGGGTCCGGCGCGATGGTGTCGATAAACATGTATTCAGCCGGGAATACGATGATTTCACCCACGGTGAAGATGGCCATGGCGATCACCCACACCGTCAGCGTGGTCGACAGCGCAAAACCGCCCAGCCCGACGATGAACAGGCTAAGCCCAGCGGCGAGCCACAGGTTCAGGTGTTTGTGGGTGATCCGTTTGCCGAGGCTGTATTGCAGGCAGATAACCATCAGGGCGTTGGTCGCGACAACGCTGCTGATAATGCGGTAGGCCGTCTGGGGGTTGCTGGTGACTATCAGGTACTGCGAGAGGTAAGCGGTGAACTGGCCGAACACCACCGCGCTCAGCACCCCGCCCAAGGTAAAGCACACCAGGCGGTAATCGCGCAGCAGCACTTTGCCGACGGCCAAAAATGGCGTGGTTTGCCGGTTTGCCTCGGCTGTTGCCAGGCCTGTGTCGCCCCACACGAAGTAGACAAAAAAATAGCCGGCTCCCAGTCCCGCCGACAGCAGGAACGGCAGGCTGGTGTCCAGCGCGGCCACGCCGGCACCGAGGAACGGCCCGACGGCGTAGCCAATATTGGTCAGCGTGTACTTGATCGAAAACACTTCACTGCGCTGGTCAAGGGGAAGCAGGCTGCCAAACCCGGCTTTCACCGCGATATCAATTACGGCATAGGCCAGGTTGATTGCCACCAGGCACGCATAAAACAGCCCGAGACCAGACGCGAAGAAGGCGCCGAGAAAACCTGCCGTAAAGACGGCGCAGGCCGTAAGGATGAGCCGGTAACTGGAGAGGCTATCGACCAGGAAACCGCCATACAGGCTCAGCAGTGAGCCGATGATCAGCGTGCTGCCGATCACCAGGCCGACCTCGGCAATGCTCAAGCCAAAGTGGCCGGACACATAAATCACCAGGTAGGGCAGCGTGATGGCCCGGGCGAGGGTTAGCACCAATGAAGCGCAGAGCAGCAGATTGAGGGTGGCGGGATATTTTTTCAGCGTGGCGAGCATTCGAGCCTCATCGTCCATTTATAAGGTGCAAGCGTCGCAAGTCGCTCGTCCGGATCGACGCAGCTTACTGTTGATCTGAATTCTGATTTAGGATGCTTTTTATCAAAAGCCACGAACTGAATTCATGAATAAGGGCCGCGTATGTTTTCCTCCGAGCGCTTGAAGGGTATCGATGTGTTCGTCTGCGTCGCGCAGTACGGCAGCTTCACGGCGGCCGCCGAGAAAATGAACCTGACGGCGTCTGCCGTGAGTAAAGGCATCGCCAGGCTGGAAAAGCGCCTGGGCGCGCGACTGTTCCAACGCACGACGCGCACGTTGGCGTTGACCGATGCCGGTGCCGCGTTTCTGCGTACCTGTACGGGGGTGCTCGCCGATCTGGAAGACGCCGAGCTGTCGCTGCAAGCCGAAAACACCGAGCCTCGCGGGCGCGTGCGCATCGACTTGCCAGGCCCATACGGGCGCGTGCAGGTACTCCCGATTCTTCTGCCGTGGCTGCAGGCGCACCCGTTGGTGGTGCCGCATATTTCCTTTTCTGACGGCCATATCGACCCGTTCAAGGAGGGCGTGGACATTGCACTGCGCATTGGTGACGGCCACGCCTGGCCGCACACGGTGGAGCACCGGCTGCTGACACGCGAGTGGCATGTGTTTTGTGCATCGCCGGCATACCTGGCTCGCCATGGCACGCCGTTGTCCGACCGCGACCTGGAGCAGCACCAGTGCATTGCCTATGGCTGGGTGGATGGACGCATCAGCCCTTGGCGCTACACCGGCGAGGAGGGCACGACACTGCACAGGCCACTCACGCCGCAACTGGTGGTAGGCAATGGCGAAGGGCTGGTGATGGCCGCGTTGGCGGGCTGCGGTATCGTCGAGTTGCCATCCTGGCTGGTCAAGCAACAGTTGCAGGACGGCGCGTTGGTCGAGGTACTGCCGCAACTGGCGACGCCGGGGTTTGAGGTCAACCTGGCCTGGGTCAAAAGCCGGCAAGACCAGCCCAAGGTTCGCGTGGTGCTGGAGGCGCTGATTGCCGGTTTGAGTTCACTCGAATAATCAGTGGCTTTGCGGCTGGCCACGAATGCGCGATTGGCTGACACAAGATTGATCCTGATCAGGTGCCCCGCCTGGCAGCGCCTCTAACCTTATGCTTCCATCAAAGGCCAGGGAGGGCTCAATGAGTGCCTCGGGTCGCGTATCTCAAGGAAGAGTCAGCTATGCGGTCATTGAAGATCCTGTTGTTATCGTCGGCGTTCAACGGGTTGACCCAACGCGCCTGGCTGGACTTGCGCCAGGCAGGTCACGCGCCCAGCGTGGTGCTGTTCACCGATGCCGCCACGGTGTGCGAGCAGGTCGAGGCGTCAGGCGCCGATGTGGTGATTTGCCCGTTTCTGAAGGACCGTGTGCCACAGCAGCTGTGGAGCAACCCGGAACGCCCGGTCGCGATCATCCATCCGGGAATCGTCGGCGACCGGGGCGCCAGCGCGCTGGACTGGGCCATCACCCGGCAGGTCGACCGCTGGGGCGTGACCGCCCTGCAGGCGGTGGAGGAAATGGACGCCGGGCCGATCTGGTCGACCCGTGAATTCGATATGCCGGCTGATGTGCGCAAATCCGAGCTGTACAACGGGCGGGTGAGTGACGCAGCCATCGATTGCATCCGCGACGTGGTGGCAAAATTCGCCCGGGGCTTCGTCCCGACGCCGCTTGATGACACGCAGCCCGATGTCATCGGGCGATTGCAGCCAAACATGACCCAGGCCGACCGCAGCTTCAGTTGGTTCGATTGCGCACGCTTCATCAAACGCAGCATTGACGCCGCCGATGGCCAGCCCGGTGTGCTGGCGAGCATCAGGGGCGAGCAGTATTACGTGTACGACGCGCACCTGGACTCACGCCACGGCATTCCGGGAGACATTCTTGCGGTACAGGACGACGCGGTGCTGGCGGCGGCCGGCGATCACAGCCTGTGGATCGGCTCGCTCAAGCGCAAAGCCCAGCCCGGTGAGGAGACCTTCAAGTTGCCGGCCCGCCACGTGCTGGCCGAGAAACTCGCAGGTATTCCCGTGCTGGACAGCACCCTCGCCAGCCACACGTGGAATGAACAGGCCTATCAACCGATCCGCTACCGAGAGTCAGGGCCTGTCGGCGAACTGACGTTTGAGTTCTACAACGGCGCCATGAGTACCGAGCAATGCCAGCGTCTGGTGGCTGCACTGCGTTGGGCCAAGGCGCGGGACACCCACGTGTTGTTGATCAAGGGCGGGCGTGGCAGCTTTTCCAACGGCGTGCACCTCAATGTGATCCAAGCCGCCGCGGTGCCTGGGCTGGAAGCCTGGGCCAACATCCAGGCCATCGACGATGTGTGCAAGGAGTTGCTCACGGCCCGGCAACTGGTGATCAGCGGCCTGACCGGCAGTGCCGGAGCCGGCGGCGTCATGCTGGCGCTGGCGGCCGACATCGTTTTTGCCCGTGAGGGCGTGGTGCTCAACCCGCATTACAAAACCATGGGGTTGTATGGCTCCGAATACTGGACCTACAGCCTGCCACGTGCCGTCGGCAGAGAAGTGGCGCACCGGCTCACGCAAGAATGCCTGCCGATCAGTGCCCACCAGGCCCAGCACTACGGCATGGTTCAGGCCATCGGCCCACGGTGCCCACAGGCATTTGGCCTATGGCTTATGCAACAGGCCACCCGCGCGCTCGACGATGAGCACTACGTGCTGGCGCGCGCACGCAAGGCAACGATGGACCTGGATCAGGTTGAACGCTGTCGCGAACACGAACTGGCACACATGCAGCAAGACATGGTGCACAACCGCCAACAGTTCGCCGAGAAGTGCCGCAACTTCGTGTTCAAACGCAAGACGTGCCAGACCCCGCAACGCCTGATGGCGCCATGGGCTGTGGCGCGCAAGGTGGCGTTGGTTGAGTGAGGGGGTTGCAGGTGGTGGTCAGAGGCTGTCGGGATCGCCAAAAAACATTTTGACTTGGCTCTAGCACGGTGTTTTCAGGCGCAGAAAATTCAAATGTGCCCCCAGTTTTGCCCCCACTAGCGCGGGATATGCGGGCGATCGAGATTGGCGATTTCTGAGGCGGAGCAGGGTGGTCGTCGATGGCTTTCAATGTACGTCAGACTCGGCTTGCACGGGGGATGCCTGGATGATTGGTCGCCTAGGCACTGTACGAAATGAGATGTCGTAAATACCGCCGGCAGCAGGCCAATGTGACCATGGCTGTATAACTTGTTGCGAGCGTGCAGTAACGCGTGGCCAGCCGGCGATGCTCTTTCAGCCAGCCAAATAGACGCTCGATGACGTTGCGCTCACGGTATTTGGGTTTGTCGAATAGCCGCGGTAGGCCGGGCTTCGGCTTGCGCTTCATGACTCGGTAACGGATGACCGGCTGCATGCGATAGCGATCGCAGTACTTCCTGAGCGACTCAGCATCGTAACCCTTGTCAGCTACCAATTTGCGGCACCGCTTGCGAGGTCTGCCCCAGCCGGTAGAAATCTGGACGCCATCGAGGAGCGGTTGAGCATGTGAGATGTCGCTGGCTTGCCCACCGGACAGAGTGAAGTGCAGAGGCACACCTCGGGCGTCACAGGCCATATGAATTTTCGTCGTTAGCCCTGCCCGACTTCGACCAAGCGCGTGGTCCGCTGATTCTTCCGCCCCCCTTTTTGGCCTGCTCCAGAAGAGGCCCGGGTCGCTTTGACTGCCATCGAGTAAATGCACCAATTATCCAGATCGATCAGCCCTTGCTCATTGAGTTTGACGTGCATTCTCTTGAGCATCTTGTTGAACGTGCCCTGATTTCGCCAATCCTGAAATCGCTGGTAAACAGTGGACCATGGGCCACAACGCTCAGGCATGTCTCGCCAGGTCGCGCCGGAGCAAAGCACCCAGAGCACGCCGTTAAGCATCAACCGGTCATCGGCTCGTGGGCGTCCTGTGCGGCGCGGCGTATTGAAGAGGTCCGCGACCAGCTCCCAGTCGGAGATTTCGTATCGCTGTTTGGGCATGGCAGAGTTCCGCGCTGGAAAAGCCAGAACTCTACGGAAACTCAGGCGGGCTGGGGCGTTGGTGGAATTTCAATGGTTTTCATACAGAGCCTAGCACCGGCGGTACCCCGAGCGGAAGTCTCGTAACGTGACCTTGAGTTCGCAATTGCTTCGGACTAAAGATTAGCTGCTGACAGCCGATAATTTAGACTGGCTGGCCCTTTGGCTTATTGGATGAATGGTCGATGAAAGCGATACTGCGAAAGTGCAAATCAGAAGACTTTAATTACGTCTCTCGTGTTCTGGATAACTATGTGTCTCTGACTAATGATTCGCGACGCAAAGAATTGCTCCTCCAAGTTCAGGATAGTACTGCCGCGAAAGAAGAATTGATCGAGCTGCTGGATAAACAAATTCGCTATTTTGGCTCATCGGATCTGGCCTATTTTGCACGATCGCTTTTCAATAGCGATGGCGGTGTTTCAGCGAACGAGCTGATTGCTGATGTGTGCGCCAAATCTAAAGTCAAGATTAAACTGGGCGGCTCAGTTGAGTCACGACTGGAGAAACTCGTCACAGCGGTCGTTGAAAAAGAGCTTCTGAGTAAGTCGCCTGAAGAACTTGCCAAAGCATTTAAGGAGATGGGTGTCGAAGATATTGACCGCGAAAAGGTGATGGAGCATCTGAAAAGTAATGGTAAGGTCGCTATCCTTCCAATTATTTTCCAGATTCTCGGCCCTAAGGTCGCTTTGGGAATTATTGAAGTCATCATTATCAGCATCATTGCTCAGATTATCGGTCGTGAAGCGGCTAAGGCTCTCGTCCAAGAGATGGTAAAACGCAATCCGTGGCTTAATGCTCTAGGCCCTTGGATGTGGGCGTTATCTGCGGCTTGGCTTGCTTTTGACGTGCAAGGCCCGGCTTACCGTAAGACTGTCCCTATTTGCCTCTATCTCGGTGTGGTTGGGCTACGTGACGGGCCTGAGATGCCAATCACCGACCTGACTCAGAAGGATGACTGAGGACTTCTAATGTGGTCTTTCAGAAATACCGCTGAAAATCATTTGCCCAGCGCTCGCGCCGCGCGAGCGACTGAGGCAAGGATGTCCTCGGCCTTCTTGTGCTACCGAAATGGCTTCGGGTTCAGGTTGTAGGTTTCCAGGTAGTGCTCGATCGACGCCTCCAGATCCTTAGCGCTGATATGTGCCTGCCGCTTGATCCACTTCTCGCTCAGCGTTGAGAAAAATGGCTCAACCACAATCAGCCAGGATGCTGAGGTGGGCGTGAAGTGGATGTTGTAGCGAGGTCGCGCCGCAAGTCACGCCCTGACCTTGTCAGTCTTGTGAGTCGCATAATTGTCCATGATCAGACGAATCGGCATATCGGCAGGAACTGACACATCGATCTCTCTCGGAAAGGCGAGGAACTCAATGCTGTGATTTGGCGTTTGAGTCGGCCGATCACCTCACCGGTAGCCACATCCAGGGCAGCAAACAGAGAGGTTGTCCCGCGCCGTTTGTAATCATGTGTGCGGGTTGCAGGGTTACCTGGAGAAAGGTGTAAGCCCGGCTGTGTGCGATTAGATGGTAGCCGAGTGCCCGCCAATATAGGAGGCACTCATTTAATGTTGGCACGTAATGGTGGTAGTTTGATAATCTGATCTTGGAGGAGGAATAGCGTCGACTCCACTATTGGGATTATTTCATCTATATAGTCAGGGTCAATATCTAGCCAGTATTTGTTGCTATGTATATATGGGGATGAGTTTGCAAGATTTTTAGCTGTACTTTTGTATTCGTCTGTTATTTGGCAGTCAGCATGTGCAATCATGTTTCTTAGGTTGCTGAGCATCTCGAGTGCCTGCCAATGCTTCTGATTCAGCTCGATGCCGAATTTTTTTAGATATAGCTTGTGGCGTGTTATGTTTTTTTTGAAGCGATATCTATTTGTGTTAATTTCTTTTTTAAAGTCTTCAGTTTGTTCGTTTATCGCAATAATGAATGTGCTTGCGGCAACGAATATCGATTCGAAGACGCTGAAAATGCTCAGGACTAAAGTCTTTATCAGAATTTCGTTATGTCTGCTGTAGTGGATTCTTCGCGTGATGTTGTTTAGAAGAGCTATCGTTTCAGCGTCATCATTTTCTTCGGCTTTGTAGCGATTCGTGTATTTTTCGTTTAGGGGTTGCAATGTTTTGTTAATGAGTACTCTATAATCTTTTATGTCTTTTATTTTTGCGCGACTATCTCGGTTGATAATATTTGCTATCAGTGAGTAGTGGTAGTCTATTTTTTTGGGGGTTCCGTCTGTCATGGTTTTGCCATTCCGACTTCTATATTTTGTCTAAAGTTTATGTCTCGTCGTCAAACGATGCAGGTTATTGGACGGTCTTGACCATTTGCAGACTTTTTTGTCCGTCAAAGCGAACGAGCTTAGCAGATGATAGCTAAAGGCTATATTCTGTAGCACCTGCGAGAAGAGGACAAGGAGCGAGACAGGGTGTCAAACCGTAGCCAACTCGGATGGGTGGACTTTTCCAACGAAGATCGTGAGCGGGTCAAGCATGCGCTCAGCCAGCTGGCGCAGCCTGGCACGCTGGACGAATTGGGCATCGGAGGCTTGCGCGATGCATTCGCCGACCTGATGTTTCCGGGGTTTTCCACCCTCCAGACCCGGGCCAAGTATTTCATCACCGTGCCGCGGATCATCCGCGATTACTTGGAGCTCAGTTGCAAGCGCCAGCGCAAGCAGCCACTTGCCCACTACTTGGAAGAACAGGAAGCGCATCTTTCGGAGTTGCTCAGGCAGAAGCACCGTGATTCTGGCCAGACCGGCATCTCTGGGTTCTCTCTGCAAAAAGGTGAACGGGTTTCCCGACAGCCGTCGTCCATTTATTGGGTTGGCTTGCGCACCTGGAATCTGATCGATACCCAAGGGTCGCTGCGCCAGTTCGCGCAGGCCATTAGCTCGGGAGACGAGCCCTGGAGCTTCCTGCAGGAAGAGGCGGGGGATGACAGCGACGCGCACAGCCCGTCGATGCTCGTCCATCTGGATCGCCATGATCCGGCCTGGCTTGAGGATGTCAGCATCGAACTGAACGATTCTGAGGCGCGCTTCTTGAGCGAAAAACTCAAGGCCGGGCCTGGAAACAACCTCGTCACTCAACTTGAACGATCCGGTTTGCGTGAGCAGGCACTGGTCAAGGGCAAGTCCGGGTTCCCGGCGCTGTCAGCCTGGGTTAGCGATCAAGGGCGGTTGTCTCCTCAGACCCGCGACACCGTCGCCATGGCGCAGGCGTTCAGTGAGCTGATTTACGGTGCTCATCTGCGTTTGAACATGTTGCTGGTGCGTCACGGCGTCGAGCACCGGGCTCTGGTGGATATCTACAGCGAATACTGGGACGCCTGGCGTTCGCAGGCCCATGCCCAGCCGCAGGAGGTCGGTCGATGGCTGGCGCATACCCAGGTTTCGCTACCCGGCCATACCAGGGCATTTCTCGAAAACTGGGCTCGGGGGCTCGCTGGTAATGCTCAGGGGGACAAGCTGGACAGGTTGATCGAAGAGCAGGCCAGGGCCCACAAGAACCAGCGCAGCATCCTCAACAGGCGCCTGCCCGAAGACTTCGAATGGCATGGCATGTCGCGGCTGGACTACCGCTGGGCACAGGTGCGCAACGTGCTGCGGGATGTACAGGAGGGCTTGGCATGCTGAATCCGCATTCCAACCGTATCGACTACGGCGACAAGCTCACCGCGCCTGAAGGTTTTACCTTGAGCCACGCGGTGGCGACGACCTACTCGCTGGATCTTGAAACTTTGCTGTGCCTTCCATTGGCGCTGTCCTTCAATTGCACGCCTGAAGGCGACCTGAAGGCCGACAAGCTGGCGCTGCTCGAGGCGATCAGCCAGCTCAAGGGCAAGGTCAAAGTGTTCTTCCAGCAAGGCTGCATCAAGGCGCCGCGCCAGTTCAACTTGCTTTTCTCGCTGCTCGAACCCTTGTTGGTGCCTCAGGTGCCGACGCAAGTCTTCAGTGCGTTCCACCCCAAGCTGTGGCTGCTGCGCTTCACCGATCAGGCCAAAAAGGTGCGCTACCGATTGCTGGTGATGTCGCGCAACCTGACCTTCGACCGCAGCTGGGACCTTGCGATCGCCCTGGAAGGCGAGCTGGCCGGTACCCGCAGTGACGACAACCAAGGGTTGGTGGCGCTGCTCAAGTCATTGATGCCTGGCACCGAGGACTTTCGCAGCGAGCTGGCGTTGCTGGCCAAGGAACTGCCGCGGGTCATCTGGGACAGGCCAGATGGCTTCAGTGCCTTGAGCACCTTGCCCGAGAAACCCGGGCAGTCGCCGCTGCTGTCGTGCCCGAACGCTGACACCGTGATGGTCATGTCTCCGTTTCTTCACCCCGATGCCCTTGACCAGCTCAAGCAGGGCCGCGCCCGCCGTTGGCTGTTCAGCCGCGCGCAAGAGCTCGAGCACCTGGGCCAGGAAAGGCTACAAGGCTGGGAGTGCTTCGCGCTCAACCCCCGGTTGATCGACGGCGAGGATGAGCTCAGCCACGCCCGCCCGCAGGATCTGCACGCGAAGATGGTGCTGCTGCAGGAGGGGCCGATCAGCCACTGGCATGTGGGGTCGGCCAATGCCACCAAGGCGGCACTGGGTGGCAGCGGTGCGCAGCCGCGCAATACCGAGTTCATGTTGCGCCTATCGAGCGGCAATGCCCGGCAGTCGGCGCAGCAACTGCGTGCCGAGCTAGTGGGCAGCGAGCAGGAGCCCAATGGAATCTTCCTGCCCCACCGCTTTGGTGCATTGTCGTTGCAGCCCGAGCAGCCAACCGAAGAATGTCTGCGCAGGCTGTTGTACCGGTTGATCCAGGCCGACTGGTGCATGCGCGCAGTGGCCGATGCCAGTGGCACCTACACCTGCGTCATCGAGTGCCAGCCAGAAGTACTGGTGCCCGATCACAAATGGGTGATCGAGGCGCAGCCGCTGGTCAGTGGGCAGCCTCAGGTATTGGCCCCGCGCCTGGTGTGGGAGGGGGTGGGTCTCGCCCAGCTCAGCGCCTTCCTGATATTGCGGGTAGGCGCGGGGGCCGAGGTGGCGAGTGAACTGGTGATCAAGCTGCGCCTGGAGATCGAAGGCGATGACACCCGGGAGCAGCACATCACCACCACCCTGATCGACAGCCCGCACAAGCTGTTGGCCTACCTTCACATGCTGCTGAGCCCCACCCATGTCCACCGGGTCGACACCCGCGCGAGGGATGGGGGAGGCAACGACGGCGATGCCGACACGCTCATCGGCCAGATGCTCAACGGCCCCCTGCATGAAGCGCTACTGCGATGTGCGGCTCGCCAACCGCAAAAGCTGCAACGCATCGACGATATCCTGACGAAACTGGCCGAAACCGAGAATCTGATTCCCCCAGAACTCCACAGTTTGTGGGCACAGTACCAAGCGTTTTCGAGGAGCAAAGCATGACCGGGTGTGTATCGGACCGCGAAAGCATCGAGCTGGCCCTGCAGCGCACCTGGTGCAAGCTCAAGGATTTTCAGCGCGCAACCGTCGAGCGCATCAGTGCGCAATTCAATGATCCGCAGCATGGCGGGCGAGTGCTGGTCGCCGATGAGGTGGGGCTTGGCAAGACAATCGTCGCCAAGGGTCTGATCGTGTCGATGTTGCGCGACTGGCGCAAGCGCGAGCCCATGCGCGTCACCTATATCTGTTCCAACCTGAGCCTGGCCGCCGAGAACCTGACCAAGCTGGCCGTGTTCCCCAGCGGCAGCAACTGGGTTCGCCAGCCTTCCTATGAACGCTTGGCGCACGTCGCCCTTCGTCAGCCCGAGCAGGAGGGCGCGGTGCTGGAAATCTGCACGCTCACCCCCGCCACGTCGTTTGCGCTGACGATGGGCACTGGCAATCGTCGTGAACGGGGCATCATCCTGGCGGCGCTGCTGTGCCACCCGCAGTTGAAAGGCTCGCGGCGAAGTTTAACGGTGCTGTTTCAGGACCGGGTGAAGGATGCCGGGGGATGGGAGGAGGAGCTGCGCCAGATCGAGCGACAAGGTTTGTTCGAGCCGATCGTGACCCGCTTCCTTGCGCAGATCGACCGTGCACAGCCAGACCAGGGGCCGACACTGCTGGAGCAACTGCGCAGCGTCGCCGACCTGCGTGCCGAACGCCACCGTGCCAGCAGGCGCGAGATGATGCGCGCGCTGCGGGTGCTGTTCGCACAATGCTGCGCCACGCAGTTGCGTGCCGACCTATTCATCCTTGACGAGTTCCAGCGCTTTGAAAGCCTGCTGAACCAGGCCGAGGACAATGAGCACTCGCTGATCGCCCGAGAGATCTTTAGCCGCGAGCGCGACTGCAAGGTGCTACTGCTCTCGGCCACGCCGTTCAAGGCCATGAGCACGGTGGCGGACGACGAGAACGATGACAGCCACTTGGGCAAACTCAAGCAGATTCTGGCGTTTCTGAGCCTGTCGCCACTGCAGGACTACGAGCCGGCGCGCAAGGCATTGCAGGCCGAGCTGCTGCGTCTGGGAAGCGATAGCGTCAATGCCAGGACCCTGGATGACGCGCCCAGGCGGGCAGTTGAAGGCTTGTTGCGCCCGCTGATCTGCCGCACGGAGCGCGGCCAGATAGCGCAGGATGTCGATGGCCTGATCGATGCCAAACCCTTGCGGCCAGGGCCAGAACTGCGGGCTGACGATATCCGCGCCTACGTCGAACTCGACCAACTCGCCGTGCTGCTGGAAAACGACAACGCGCGGCAGCTGGCTAGCCAGCTCATGAGCTTTTTCAAGTCGGCGGCCTGGCCGTTGTCGTTCAGCACCGGTTACAACATTCAGTACCTGTTGCAACGCCATTACCAGCGCTCGCCTCAGACGCTCAAGCGCATTAACGCCAGCAAGCAGCTTTGGCTGCCCCGTGAGAGGGTGCACAAGTTCATTCTCGACGTTGCCCGCGAAGCACCCAACCCTCAGGTTCGCTGGCTGACCAACCACCTGTTTGCACAGGGGCGCAAAGCCGGCCCGGAAATGTTGCTGTGGCTGCCGCCCAGCTGGCCGCACTATCCGCTCGATGGGTTTTTCGCCGGCCATGAACAGTTCAGCAAAACCCTGTTGTTCTCCTCCTGGGCTATGGTGCCGCGGATGGTCAGCGGCCTGGTCAGCTACGAGGCGGAGCGGCGCGTGCAGCAGCACATCGGTGACAAGACCGAGTACTTCAGTAGGCGCCGCGCGGGCTTGAGTCAGGACGCGCAAGACACCCATGCGCAGCAGCGTCGCGCCGTGATCAAACTCGACAGTGGCGACCTGGCCAACTGGTCATTGATCTACCCCGCGCGCTGTCTGATTGACATCCCAGTCCAGCGTTCACCAGCCACCCTGCGGCAGCGAATCGCCGAACTGACCGGGCACTTCAAGCAGCAGCTGGCGCCATTCAAGCGCAGGTATAGGGGAGGGCACAACAGCCATTATTGGTATCTGTTCGCGCCGATGTTGCTGGACGAGGTTCATGGGAGCTGGACGAGCGATTGGTTCAAAGTCCTGTCGAATCTGGTGCCCGGGGGCGTGCAGCAACGCGCGGGTGAAATTGCCGATCGCATCGGCAAACTGGACGAGCTGGGCGCCATGCCGGCCGACTTGGCGGAACACCTTGCCAAGCTGGCGCTGGGGTCGCCGGCGGTCTGTGCGCACCGCGCCCTCAAGCAGCACTATCCGGAGCAGGACTGCCTGCATGGGCCTGTCAGCCGGGTGGCACTGGGGTTCGTCAGCCTGTTCAACGGGGTGGCCGGCAGCGCGATCGCCAAGCGGCTGGACGCCGAGCACCCCTGGCGCGGCATTGTCCGCTACTGCGCCGAGGGCGGTATCCAGGCGATGCTGGAGGAATACCTCTATCTGCTGGCCCCCAACCGCTCGCTCGAGGGCGTCGTGTCGACCCTGGAAAGCGTGCTGCGCACTTCGCCTTCGAGCGTGAAGGTATGGAGGCTCGACCGCGACCAGGACGACACCCACCTGCGCTGCCATTACGCGGTGCCGCTGGGCGCGCAGAAGTCCACGGACGATGCTGGCCAAGTTCGCATCGTTAGCATCCGGGAAAGCTTCAATTCGCCGTTTCGCCCCTTCGTCCTGGCATCAACCTCCATCGGCCAGGAGGGACTGGACTTTCACTGGTACTGCAGTGAGGTGGTGCATTGGAACCTGCCCAGCAACCCCATCGACTTGGAACAACGCGAAGGGCGGGTCAATCGCTACCAGTCGCTGGTGGTCAGGCGGCGTGTGGTACAGGCAGTGGCTGGGCCGGAGAAGCCTTCGACCAGTTGGGAGCACCTGTTCAAGTCTGCCGAGAGCCCGGCCTGGGGCACCGACCTGGTGCCGTACTGGCACTATCCGCAGGGCGACGCGAAGATTCGTCGCCTGATCCCAAGCCTAGCCTTCAGCGAGGAGGCACGGCGTTATCCGAATATGCAGAAGGTGCTGTCTCTCTATCGCTTGGCCTTCGGCCAACCTGGGCAAAGCGAGTTGCTCGAACATTTGAAAAGCCTGAACCTCGACAGCGATGCGCTTGCCTATCTGAAACGTCAGTTGATGATCCGATTGGCGCCGGTTTTGTACCGCACGGATGTGGGCCGACATTTAATCGCGGTGCAAAGGACCGTAAACGATGACTGAGAATATTAAGAACACGGCGATCACCGCTGCCGGCTACATCTATCAGAATAGGCAGGGGTTGAGGGTGTTGTGCGACTGGCTAGATGCGCCAAGTCGCTACGCAAAGGTCAAGTTCGAATGTGACGTCGAGGCGGATGCACCGATGGGGCTGGATGACATCGTGGTGGAGCGTTCAGACGGTCTGCAGGATCTCAAGCAGGTAAAGTTCACGCCAAACCCTGATGCACATCCGCTGTCCTGGGATTGGTTGCTTGAAAAGTCTGGTAAGACAGAGCGGTCCCGGTCGATGTTGAAAAAATGGTACGACGCATACAGGTCGCTGGATCCCGCGCGGATCGGCGAGATCTCTCTGCTGACCAATCGCCGACCAGATGCCGAGATCGAAGTCTGCCTATCGAACGGCAAGATTGATTTTTCCAAAGTTGCTGGTCCGAGGCGCGCGGCGCTTATCGCCGAGCTTGGCGACGAGAACGACTGCAAGAAGTTTCTCGACCAGTTGCAGATCACGCACAGCGATAAGGGTTACGAAACCCTTGAGCACGAGATTGACGCAAGGTTACGCGCGCATGGCACGCCGGAGGGCATCGCCATACTCAAAACCCTTGCGTTGAACTGGGCTACTCAGAAGGACTCTCCGCCGCCGTCCGGCTGGATTACGTTGCCAGAGCTTCGCGCGATCCTTCAAGCGACGCCGCCTGCACCGCTGCCCGAGGATTTTGCAGTCCCCAAAGGGTATGAGGTGCCCGATGCAGTCTTCCATCGCGAATTCGTCGAGGAAGCCATGCGCTCGGCCGGTAAGGCGATTGTCTTGACTGGGCCGCCAGGCCGTGGCAAGAGCACCTACCTCAGCGCTCTGTGCGACACGTTTGCCGAAAAAGATATTCCTACTGTACGCCACCACTACTTTTTGTCCACGACGGAGCGTGGTCGGGATCGCGTACACAGCTACGTTGTCGAGGAGTCCATCCGGTCGCAGATCAAACGATTTCATCCGAACGTTCCTTCTACCTCAGGCAGCCTACGAGCATTATTGGAAGCCGCTGCATCCCACTACAAGTCGCTCGACAAACCGTTCGTGCTGATCTTGGACGGTCTTGACCACGTATGGCGCATCCATGCTGCAGACAAACAACCGCTTGAGGACTTGTTTTCTCAGTTGGTGCCTTGCCCTGAGAACTTGGTGCTGCTGGTCGGTACACAGCCAGTGGACGACACTCAATTGCCTGCCGACCTTTTGGTAGCGGCGCCCAGGGCAAATTGGAAGATGCTCCCGCCCATGTCCGGCGACGCCGTCCTTTCATACCTGCAACAGGCAGTGCAGACCGGTCGGTTGAGCACGCGTCTTGAGCCCGTAGAGCTTGAGGAACCGGAACCTCATGGTGAGGAGAGTAAGGCTGAAACGTCTAGAGCTTCCGCAATACATGAGGCAGCTATCGAGCAGGAGTTGCAAAGTGCTGCTGCCGCGCTCCGCGCCAGGACCAATGGGCATCCGCTGCATGTCATTTACGCAACCTCTGCACTGGTGCTTGCTGGTGGCAAGGTTACGCGATGGGACGTCGAACAACTCACTGGTGATCTGAGCCAAGAAGCGAAGTTCTATTACGGATCACTGTGGGAGCGTCTTTCTCCTAGCTCGAAGGATGCCCTGCGATTGGTATGCACCTTTCCGTTCTTCTGGCCGCGAACCGCATTCGCTGAGATCGCTACCGCGATGGGGCTGGCTGCGCCGGAAATCGAGAAGGTGGCACATCTGCTTCATTCGTCGGCCGCTGGGCTGAAGGTCTTTCACGAGAGTCTGGCCGTATACGTGCGCTCGACCGATGGATACTCCGATCGTATCGCTGAACTGAGGCCGCAGGTTGCGCATTGGCTAGAGACTTTGGCGCCCGACGCGTTGAGGGTGAACTGGCTCTGGACGATCCAGGCGCAGCTCGGTGATCCAGGCAATCTTATCGCCGGTTTGACCCGTGACTGGGTGCTACAGCGCCTGGAAGAGGGTTATCCGCAGTCGCTATTCGACACATTGATCACCGACGCCGTAACTGCAGCGCTTGACCGGGCTGAGTTCGCGCAGGCCTATCGCCTTCAGCACTTGAAGGACCGCATGATTGAGGGCAGCAAATACCAGATGCCGGACGAGGACATGGCTCGACTGGCTTCCTATACGTGGACGCTGGCGCCGGACGATGGAGTGATCCAAGAAAACGTTGCTTCCAGGCACGAGGCGGAAATAGAACTTGTAGCGGCGTTGGGACTTGCGCTGCAATCGCGCGGCGACCATACCGTGGCTGAGATGTGTGGTGAAGAAACGCTGCGACGCTTCCGAGGTGCGAGTCGGTTCTCGAGCCAGTATGCGACGGGGAGCGGTTTGGATGCTTTCAGATTCCTGGCTGCTGCGTTTGCGCAGTTGGGTGCAGTAGGGACCACCCCGGAGTGGCTCACGCAGCTTGCAACACGGGCTCATCCGGAATGGTGGTTGCCGTGCGTACGGTTGATGGCCGCAGAGGGGCAACTGGACGAATTGATGTCACTCGCAGCGTCGATGGGTGACGGCTGGCGCAAGCATGTGGTCAGCGATGCCTGCCTCCGAGCTGCGGCTCAAGTCAATGTCAGCATTGTCGAGCGTCCCGACTTCAATGAGCTCTCGACGACACCCTTTGTTGCTGCTATCAGGGCTGGCTGCACACGGTCTGTGACGCCCTTGAGCGCGGATATCCCGATTGATTGGCTGGAGCTGGACTACCGTAAACGGAGGGTGGGGGTGGCGAGGTTGGTACACCACTGGTTTTTCAGTACCGTGCATTTGAGTTTTTGCATGGCCGCAGAGGCGCAAACTGAATTCAGCATTGTACGCGCACCAATCTATGCGGACCGAGAAAACATTACAGACTTCCTGAATGCCCTCTCGGGCGTCGCGACACAGGTTGCGAATCGCTGGTGGCGAGGAGAGTTTGTGGATTTCCACGACCTCTATGAGTTACTGGAGCCGCTCGAGTACCGACATTTTCGACAAAGCTACGACTGGCAATCGTCGGCTGATGATTTTCGGGCAGCGCTGCATCGCGTGGCCTGTGATGTCCGACTCGGCAGCATCCTGTTAGGCCATGACGTCGAAGCTGATCTGACCGAAGCTACGTTGTCCGCCTCACGGACCTTCAAATGGTTCGATGCCGTGTCCTTCCGTGAGCAGTATGCCTCTGGACGTTTGACGCAGATGTCTCATGAGGCCGCCGCAACCTTTGTGAGATCCCAACACGAGCTTTTTGATGCGGAAGTTCGTCAGGAGACCAGCGTGCATTTGCAGACGCCGCTGCAACTGTGTGGAATCGCCGTTGCGCATGGTTTGGAGGACCCCGCGCGTAAACTATGTCGACAGACCTGGGAGCTGGCAACTGGCTTTTCGCATCGCAAAGACCCGACGTTGAGCAAGACTCTTGATGCGATAGGCTTCCTGGTCGACCACGCGCCAGAGGCTGCACGCCAACTGCTGGCGCAGGTGGCTTCTCAAGTCCACTCGGTGCTCGACTACACGGACGGCAGTGGTACCCGACATGTGTTGGCCGAGGCAGACGTGTTGCTGGCCAAGCTGGCTCCTGCCGCATTAGTGACCAAGTATGAGGAGCATCTGAGCGCGGGGCAGTGGACTGCGGCTGAGAATAGTCTGAGTGCCTACATTGAGCAGGGAGTGAAGTCTGGCTGGCAGCTTGACGCGCTGATGCGCACAGGGCTGCATCCGAATGTTGGCAACGTGCTGCAGCGCCTTTCCAAGGAGGGTATTCCGGGTGCCGCTGAGCGACTGCAGGAACTCATCGCTCACGGAGGATGGGATATCGGTGTGCTGGATCGCGAGGAACATCCTCGTTCTAACACCGATCGAAAACCTTTTGATGGTGACGTCTCAGCCTTCGAACCCGAACAACTGGAGGCTTTGCTGGATCGTCTCTCGGGTCGTGGCTACGACGACGAAGCGGTGCTACAGGACTGGTATCGGTATTGGGAGGGTAACGGTCAAGGGAAGCGGCTTCTAGAGGCGCTCGATGTTCCGTTGTTGTCGGCCCGGGGGCTGGGCCGTGGTTTACTTCATATGTCCGGTCACGCCTTCCACACCAGACGCAAAATGAGTGGTCTGAGGGCGGCTTGGAAGTATCTCGTGGAGGCACAGATCAACAGTGGCGGGTGGATGAACTTCATGGAGGGCGAAGAGAAGACGCTGGCACGGTTGGACCTTGTGGCGAAGCATTACCCGAAGCGGTGCGACGAATTCGTAAGTGAAACGACCTATTCCATGTTCGGTGAGCCGGAGCGGCCCAGATTGGCTCCGGGCGAAGCCATGGTCTATTTCTATGCGAAGCAAAAGCGCATTGATGAAGCGGTCGCATTTGCGCAGGTGATGGTCGATTGCGTGCTCGAAGATACTCGAACGCTACCCCTGACTATACCGTGCTGGGGAGTCGAACTGGCGACAGCAGACCTTCAGGAGGAGTGATGGACGATCTTCGAATTCTCATTGCTCGTCTCGGATGGCCAATACCTGCAGGCCGATGGTGGACAATGCAGGAGTTGGCAAAACGACTGGGCGCCCCTGCCACAGCGTCAGAAACCGAGGCTGCGCTCCTGAGATTGCTGAACTCGTGCAAGCTTGAGGCGGAAGTCGTCGAGGCGCTTTGCATTTTCTGGATTGCTGCGGCGGTGGAGGGATACGTTGCCAATCTGGACTTGTTGAAGCGCACACCCAAACCGTCCCTGCTGTCCAACCTGTTCTTACAGGCCCTCGGTTTTGAGGCGCAGGCGCTCGATGTCGACCTTAAAGTGGCGCCGCCAGACTTCGAGATCCCTGCTGACTTCGATGGCATGCAGGGGCTGCAACTGGCCAGGAACTTACGAACGAATCTGAGCCGGCTAGAGAATCGGACCTCGCTCCCGCTAATCCGCCAGATGGCGTTCGAATGGACTCAGAACCAGACGGCTTATCCTGAGTCGCCCATACAGGGGGACTTCTGGCACTTTGCGCGGTCGCTGGGCGAAGGATTCGTGGGGCCGTACTCGAGTCGTGCCGCCCTTCGTGGGATTTCTGCCTATCTGCGTACCTTGGTGGTAGCAGAACAGTTGTGGGGGCTGCCGGCCGGCGTCGTTCGCCATTACGCGCTTAAAGCACTGCCCGTTCATCCAGCGCTGGCTGCGCTGAGTCCGTCACGTCCGGCATGGGGGCTGATTCGGGGGGACTTCAGCGGGGGCTCAAAGGTGATTGAGGAAATCCTGCGAGGTGTCGTCGACCGCGTTGCAGCCGAGCGGCCCGGTGATGAGTTAGTTGCGCTCAGCTCTCCCGTAGAGATGACGATGGGGCGTTGTGTTGAGGTATCGCTGGTGCGTTGGTTGCAGGTCGGTGACAGTGAGGTGGCGGATCAGGACTTGGCAGTACATCTCGACACCTACTGGCACGACATGCCTACGCTGTCGAGCGCTCCTACGAAGCCACTCGACGGAAAGATATGGCTGCGTAGAATGCCTATCGATGAGCTTTTGGACGACCCGTCGGCGTCTTTGCCTTTGGCGGGACGGGTTGACTTTGATCGCATGGGATACCTGCAGCTGCACCTCTATCCATCTAGATTATTTGTGCCTACTGTCGTGCATACTGATCAAATCGAGGTGCGCCAAGAAGGCGGTATGCTTGAGGTCCTAGAGGGTGAACAAGTGGTGGCGGATTATTCCCATTGGAACTCGGGCTGGGGGCCGGTGCGGCCGACGCAGCTGAGTGGGGCCTGTGGTGCAGCCTTAGTGTCGCGCGGAACGGCCTACCGCGAAGTGCCTGTCTCTGAAGGCCAAGTGGTTCGGTCATTCTATCTCTGGCAAGTTCGGATACTTCAGCGGAACAGCACGCAGGAAGCGTTCGATGAGGTCTTGAAGGGCGGGGTCTTCTTTGTCTAATCAACTGTCGCTTCCACGCTGACGGGGTAGGGCGGCGCTTGTACCGGAACGTGACGCCCTTGAGCTGGGTGACCACCCAGCGCAAGGTTGACTCAACCAGTCCAAGCGAACGAGCGGCATCGATACTGTTGTAGCTTTTTTCTAAGCACTGTACGAAGAGAGATCCGGCAGCAGGCCAACGTGACCATGGTGAGATAACTTATTGTGAGCTTGCAGTAACGCGTGGCCAGCCGGCGGTGCTCTTTCAGCCAGCCAAATAGACGCTCGATGACATCCCGCTCCCAGTACTTGGTTTGTCGAATAGCCGTAGGAGGCCGCGTTTCGGCTTGCGTTTCATGGCGCGGTAACCTCTGGCCGTTGGTCAGTGCCGATAATCCTCCGCGCCACGTCTGTTGGAGCAGCTTGGTTTTCGAAGGTGGTGAGCTTAAGCGGCGGTCTTACTCTCGGGAGCACTCTGGAAAGCGAAAAATCACCGCGAAGACAGTTTTGGCACCCAAGATGAACAGCGTGGTCGGCAGATTACCGAAAGCGCTGAGCATTTTCGGTTGGGGGCATCCTTTTCAAACCATCCAAAGCATGCCCTCAAATATGCCCCAAATTTAGCAATTAACTGGAAGCAAATGGCTATTCGAGGCTAGAAAAAGGCAGAAATGATCAACTAATCAAGCATGCGCGAAGCCCCTAAAGACTCTCAGGGTCGCCAAAAAACATTTTGACTTGGCTCTAGGACGGTGTTTACAGCCCAAAAAAAACTAATTTTGCCCCCAATTTTGCCCCCATTTACACCGGGTGCGCGAGCGATCGTGAATGGCGATTTCTGACGCGGATCTGGATGGTCGTGGCTGGTATTCAATGCTCCCCTGTATACTCGATGACCAATTCGAATCCGGCAAATCCTTGGTGGTTCGATGAGTCGATATCCTTAATCGGAGTTGTCCGGGATGTCTTTCAGCGCCTGTCCTGAAATTGGCATCGCCAAATACTCATGCTCTGCGCGATGTTGCAACGGCGCTGGTCGCCAGAGGGGTCAATCCACGTGCCCATCGGAAGTTGAGGCCCAATGCCAGGCGTCTAGATACGCAATCGGCGTTAAAAGTGCGGGGCAAAGTTGAGCATCGTGGTGGTCGTGGATCTCGATAGTCCAGTCGGGCCTAAAACCTCGTGCTTCGGCTGGCAGCGTTGGGGGCTAGAGGGAGCGTCTGTCCTACGTTATTCCTGGCCAGTCATGTCTGTGTCCTGAATCGCTGATCAGTCATCAGGCAAGTGCAACTGCACTACGGCCAAATCCGCTTCTTCGAGCAGTGCATGCGCGACATCTTCGTCGGTGTGCAGTACCCGGCCACCCGCTGAGGTACGCCCGATCAATCCGGCACAGGACGCAAACGCGTAGAACGCCCCGGCTGGACTGACTCATTCAAGGCCTGGGGTGTCGTTCAGCAGCGCCACCATCAAATCGCGACGACTCTGGAATGCTACCCGGCTTTCACGGATGAAACCCTTGGGACCTTCAAGTGCCGCGAGCGCGGCCTGTTGCGACGCAGCGATGGCGCCAGAGGTTTGCTGACCTTGCAGTTTTTCCATGGCGTCCAGCAACCAGCGCGGCCCTGTGGCGAAACCGATTCGCCAGCCGGTCATGGCATAGGCCTTGGACACCCAGTTCGTGGTCAGGGTGCGCGGTGCCAGTCGTGGTTCAACCTGGGGCAGGGTATGGAACGCTTGATCATCAAAAATCAGATGCTCGTAGATGTCATCGGTCAGAATCAGCACGTGAGGGTGAGCCAACAACATCTCGGCCAGGGCGTGCAGTTCTTCCTGGCTGTACACCGCGCAGGTCGGGTTGGACGGCGCCCATTGCTGCTGGGAAGCCTGGTGCTGTAAGGGCTGGGGACGCTGGGCTGTCCCACTGAACCTGGACTGGGGCATGCGACGGGAGATGATGAGTCAAAGCTATACGACCAGACTGAATGAACTGTGGACGGTGTCTTGCGAGTAGTCGGTCACTTCAAAAAACGGTCTTATTTTTCAGATAGGGCCTGATCAACAATGGCATGAATCGCTTTTTCCACTTTTGGGTCACCCATCATTGTCTCTGTTACCTTCTGCGCAATGTGCTTGAATTCGCCATGCTCAAGAATCCCATCCCCAAACTCCCAGCAAAGAATCTCCTGAACTGTGACGACAGGCGCAGCGTCACGAAAGCCTTCTGCGTGTTGATTCAAACTATTCAGGCGGCTGTGCAGGCGGGTGCGCAGCGTCTCCATGTTTTTGCCGGACTTTTGGTTTTTGCTGGGAGACGCTGGGTTGCTTGCGCTCGATGTCACTCGCTCTTTGGGTTTGGCCAAAGCAGCCAGGACGTGGGAGAGGCGAGTGGGATCGATCTTGCTCATTGTTACGGAGTCTCGAGATTGTCACGGTAGGCGCCAAGAAATACGCTGGGCTTGGTGATGGTATCGTCTTTTGCGGGAACGGCTGTATTCGTCAGACTGGCCAGCACGCGAGTCATGTCGGCCTTCAAGGCAGGATTCACGCATTCGGCCAGGCCACGTGACAGCTTATCAATGGCGCCCTCAGGCTGTTCATTGAGCAAGTCCAGGTAGGCGGTGGCAAACCATTTGAGGCCAGGGTCTTGTGCATGGCTCTGCAGTTGGTCGAACGCAGCGCGAGCCTCTTCGACTTTTTGCAGTTGCAGGTTCAAGAGGCCCAGTTGGAAGCGAGCGATATCCATGCGCGGATCCAGCTCTAATGCTTGGGTCATACCTGCATGGGCACGATCCATTAATCCAAGTTCGGCGTGTTCGGCTGCCAGGAAGTAGCGAACGGCCGCATTGTCCGGCTGTTGTTCCAATGCGGTATTGAGATAGTTCAGGGCGGCGTGGTGATTACCGTCCTGGCTGGCGTGAATTGCCAAGTGCAGGTATTCAGTTGCATCCAGCATAGTGTGGGTCTCCTGGGGCTATGACTTCAATGTTGGCCAGGGATGGGAGGCGCGGTACCTTGCTGGTGAAGCTGTAGCCATTGATTGACCAGCATGCGCCCGGTGATGTTGGTGCCCGGACGATTGTTCTCCAAAAGCCCGCTGATCAGGCGCTGAGCTTCCTCGGCTCGACCGGCCTGTTGCAGTAGTAGTGCTTGTGCGTAATGAGCGGCCAAGCTGTCTGGCTTGAGCATGAGCGCTCGACGGATACCCTTGCGAGCCAGGTCTGAATGCCCCTCCATGATATCGATAACCGCCAACCCACCATGGGTATCTCCAAAACTGCGGTCCAACGCGTAGGATTTATACAGCGCAGCACGTGCTTGAGCGCTGTCTTTGCGCAAGATGTAAATCCAGGCCAACAGATGCCAGGTCCCGATATGGTTGGGCATCCATTGGACGGCCGTCTTCAGATGATTTTCTGCCAATTCGAATTCGAGTTCGCTGAACTCTAACAGGCCCAGTCCCGACCACGCTCGACCGCAGTCCGGATAGACCTTGAGGGTGTGATGCCACGCTTCGCGGGCGGCAGCTACGTTGTGCTGTTCAAACTGAACCGAAGCGCATGCAATCAGTGCATCCCTCTGGTCCGGGTCAATGGCCAGGGTGTCATGCGCCGTGCTCAACGCCTGAGGAAGGTTGTCGTTTTCATAGCGTAAAAGTGCCAGCAGGCCGCGAATGTCGAGGTTGTCGGGTTCGAGCTGTTGAGCACGAATAACCAGGGCTTCTGCTTCTTCAGTCTGCTCCAGTTGGTGCAAGGCACGAGCGTGCGTCAGCAGCGTTGCGGCGGGGCAATCGTCGTGCTGGGTCAGATGCGTCAGTAGGGTGCTCGCAGCTTCGAAATCAGCGCTATAGAAGTGAGCGAGCGCGGTGTTGTACATCACTGCGGGATCGCTTATTCCCGCCGTTATGGCCTTATCTCCAAAGGCGCCTGCTGCCGAATAGTCGCCTGCCTGGAGTAATAGGTGGGCGCCATGGGCGAAGACTCTCGGGTCTTCGATACGGTAGTTGTTCACATGCTCGATCAACTTTCGCCCCGAAACCTGGTCGCCCAACGCGATGGTCAGGCCCATGGCATCGATGAGCAAGGTCAGGTTGCCTGGGTCATGTCCCAGAAACGTCAATAGACGTACCAAGCGTTGTTGCTCGGCGAGTGCGCTGTCTGTGCTCATCAATCAATTTTTCCCTGGAGCATACGTGGCATTGCCCGGGATTATTGCCTCAGCGTTTACTCAATGTCATGGGTTAAAAGGCGATTTTTGATTGAAACAAAAATAATTCCATTAGCCCTAAACATTTCTCGAAATCGACGCATAAGTACCGACAGAGGGGCTGATTTACCGCGTTCGCGGACAGCCAAATTGTCTTGGAACCGCCACGTCGGTTCAGTTGGGTCGGGGAGTCAGGGAAATGGTAGCGATCGTTGCCGGCAATGGATTGGGTCTGTTCAATACCTCGCTCAACTCGCTGGGCGGCGGTTCGCAGGGTCAGGGCAGCCTCGGTCAGTCGAGTGGACAGGCACTGGTCAATATCAGCAACGGTAATCTGGTCCTGCGATTTACCGATGAGCAATTATCCGGCCTTGGCCAGGATCTGCTGCATACCCGGACCTACAACACCCGAGGCGATTTCAGCGACGGAGATGGCGATGGCTGGCGGTGGGATGCCGAGCGCAGCGTGAAGTTGGTCGGCGCGTTGAACACGGCCGGTAGTCAAATGGTCCGCGTCACCGGCGATGGCCACAAAACGCTCTATCGCTGGGACGGGACGCGTTATCAGTCGGCCGAGGGTGATGGTGCGCATGACACCCTCACGTGGGACGACCCAGCAGGGCAGGTGGTATGGACCGATGGTTCACGGCGCACCACTGAACGTTACAACTGGAACGGCCAACTGGTATCCACCACCGATGCAAATGGCACCCGGATCAGTTACAGCTATGACCCCCAGGGACGTTTGAACAACGTCGAGGACAGCTCCGGTCAGGAGCTGGTGCTCAACTATAACGCCGCCGGCAAGCTGGAGCGCCTGGACACGCGGCGTTCGACCGGTGAGGCATTGACGCGCCAGGTGTATTACACCTATGACGGCCTGGGCCGTCTGACCAGTGTCAGCACCGACCTTAGCCCGCAAGACAACAGCATCGCCGAAGGCAATGTCTATACCACGTCGTATACGTACTTTGAGTCGAGTTTCTACATTGCTGGTATCACACAGAGCGATGGAACCACTGTTAACTTCGGCTATGAACAAGTGGGTTCTGATTACCGCGTCAGCATCGTCAGTGACGCTTCCGGCATTACACGTTTGAGCTATGACACGGTCAATCGTCGCACCGATGTGCTCAACGGGCTGGGGCAGCAGTGGAGCTATTACTACGACTCTGAGGACCAACTGATCGAGGTACGCACGCCGGCCATCAATGGCCAGCGTCTGTCCACGCGCTACAGCTACGACGCCGACGGCAATGTCACCCAGGTCGTCGATGGGCGTGGCAACTCGGTGAGCTATGGCTACGACGCCAATGGCAACCGGATCCTGGAGCGCGACAGCGCAGGTAACACCCTCACGCGCAGCTACAGCGCCGACAACCAACTGCTCAACGAGGTGCGCTATCGCGTGCCGGCCACCTGGAATGGCAGCGGTTGGACCGAACCGCCAGCGAGCAGCGCCCAGGTCACGCGTTACGCCTATGACAGCAGCAACCGCCTGCGCTTTACCGTGGATGGCGCGGGCCAGGTGGTGGAGTATCGCTATAACGCCAATGGTCTGCGTACCCAGGAAATCAGCTACGCGGATGCGTCGTTCGTGCTTTCGGGGCTGGTGCCCACCGATGGGCTGTCCGAGTCTGCGTTGAACACCTGGGCGGCGGCACGCGATAAAACCCGTTCGACGTTGACCGAGCTCAGTTACGACTATCGCGGCAACCTCAGCCGCCGCGTGGTGTATGCCGCTGTCGCCGCCAATGGCGCTGGCCTGCTCGACGGTGCCGCGAACGTGACCGAGTTCATTTACAGCGAACACGGCCAATTACTGCAGACGCTGGCGGTGCGTGGGGCGGATCGAAACGCCAAGGCGCAGTTGACATCGCTGGTGTATGACGGCATGGGCCGTGTGCTCAGCCAGACCGATGCAACCGGTACGCGTACCACGGTGTATAACGGCCTCAATCGCACGGTCACCACCACCAACAGCGCAGGGCTGACCGTCAGCCAGTCCTACGACACCCTGGGCCGGCTGATCACCCAAAGCGAGACCGCCGCCAATGCGACGCCGCGCTCGACGCTGTATGTGTATGACGCAGCCGGCCGGCAAACCATGGTCCAGGACGCCACGGGCGTACGCTCTTACGTGCTGTACGACGAAGCGGGGCGGGTCAGCGCACAGATCAATGGCCTGGGGGCCGTCACAGAGTTTGTCTACAACGAAGCCGGGCAGCGGATTCAGGAAAAACGCTACGCTACTTTGATCGACACCACCGGCGGGTACGACGGTACGTATGTCTTTGTGACCCTGGTAGCGCAAGTGCGGCCTGCGGCCCATGGTGATGATCGAATCACCACATTCACCTACGACTCCGCCGGGCGTTTGAGCACCACCACCGCGCCGTCGGGCTTGGTGACAACTCTGAGCTACGACGGCCTTGGCCAGTTGGTGAAGCAGCAGAGCGCGGATCGCATCACGCGGTTTTTCTATGATGCCGGCGGGCGCCAGACCGGGCAGTTGGATGCCGAAGGCTACCTGCGGGAGAACCGCTATGACGCCGCTGGCCGGCTGGTTCAGACCGTTCGTTACGCCACCGCCACCGCTGCCGCCAGCCGCGACACCGGCACGCTCGACCAACTAAGGCCGGGTGACGGTGGCGGCCTGTCGAGCTGGTATTTCTATGATGCGGCTGGCCGGCAGATCGGCAGCCTCGATGAACAGCAGTTCGTCACCGAAACAGTCTTCGACGAAGCCGCCAATACCCAGCAAACCGTCCGCTATGCGGCCGTCTATACCGCGACGGTCACCGGCAACACCGGGTTCTCCACGCTCAAGGCCGCCGTGTCCGGCAGCGCGCGGCAAACCACTACCACCGCGTTTGACGGCCAGGGGCGCGTGGCCCAGCGCACGGCCACCGACGGCACGGTAACGGCCTACGAGTATGACGCCGCCGGGCGCCTGGTGCGCGAAACCCAGGCGCAGGGTACACCTGAAGCGCGCAGCACGCTCACGCGTTATGACGCCTTCGGGCAAACCCTTGGCAAGCTGCTGGGCGAGGCGTCTGGCCGTATCACAGTCGGCATGACCGATGCCCAAGTGGCTGCGGTTTACGCGCAATACGGCCTCACCTATCGCTATGACGCTGCCGGCCGGGTGGCCAGCGCCAGTGATGCATTGGGCAACCGCACGCTGTCCTATTACGACGCGGCGGGGCGCCTGACCCACGTGATCAACGCTTTGGGCGAAGTCAGTGAAACCCGCTACACCGCCTTCGGCGATGCCAGCGAACGCTCGACCCTCACCAACCGGCTCAGTGCGGCCACCACTGCGTCACTGTCGGGAGGCTTGTTGACGCTGCAAGTGAATGCACTGGTGCAGGCCATTCGCGATGCCAACAACGATAATCGCAGCTTTTACGCCTACACCACCTCCGGTTTGCTGGCAGGCAGCATCGATGCGCTGGGCAATGCCGTTGGCTTCGGCTACAACCTGTTTGGCGAACAGACCGGCAGCCTGCGCATCAGCGCCAGCGGCGCGACGATCGTTGAAAACCGCTCCTACAACAAGCGCGGTGAAATGATCTGGCGTGCAGAAGATGTCGACGGCTTATCGCGCGGCACCGGCAGCGTCTACGACGCCTTTGGGCACGTCATCCACCGCATGGATGCGCGAGGGCAGATCAGCAGCACCGACTACCTCGACAATGGCCGTGTGATCGTTGAACGCGACCCTCTCGGCCAGACCCAGGGCCGTGAATATGACGCCTTTGGGCGAGTGCTGCGCGAGCAGGACGCGCGCGGGCTGATCACCACTTACAGCTACAACGACAGCACCCGCACACTGGTGGTGACCACGCCGGACGGCCTGGCCATGACCACCGTGCGCAATCGTCATGGCCAAACCCTGACCGTCACCGACAGCCAAGGCATCACCCAGGCCTTCAGCTACGACAAAAACGGCCAACAGCTCACCAGTACCGACGGCCTCGGTCGTACCACCAGCAGTGCTTACGATGGTGTCGGGCATTTGTTGAGCGTGACGGATGCGGCGGGCCGGGTGACGTCCTACGGCTACGACGCGGCGAACCGCATGATCAGCCGCACCGATGCCGCTGGGGTGGCGACGCAGTATGTGTTTGATGGCCAGGGGCGCAAAGTGCGCACGACCGAGGCCGGTCAACGTATCACCGACTATGCCTACGACCGCAAGGGGCAGTTGCTGACGGTGGTGCAAGACCCCAACGGCCTCAAACTGACCACCACCTATACCTATGACGGCTTTGGTCGGCAGGTCCAGGTGGCACGCGGCACCACTGCCAATTCGTACCAGCAAGTCATCCTGTATGTGTTCGATAACCTCGGCCGCCGCACGGCCGAGCGCATCGATCCCAACGGCTACAACCTCACCACGCAATACCTCTACAACGCCAATGACCAAGTCACGCGCAAGCTGGATGCCGGTGGCAACAGCACCTGGTATGTGTATGACAGTGCCGGGCATTTGACAGACACCGTGGATGCCCTTGGCGGCGTCACCCGCAACACTTATGACCCCGATGGCCGGCTGGCCAGCACCACCCGCTTCGCCACCGCGCTGAGCCCTGCCACCTTGGCCGCCCTGGGCAACGCGCCGGCCAGTATTCCAGTCGGCGCCAGTGCCAAGGACCAGGTCACCAGCTATCTCTATGACCAGATGGGCCGGGTGCGGGCTACCATTGACGCGCTCAACCAGGTCACCGAAACCCTGTATGACCAACAGGGGCGTATCACCGAAAGCCGCATTTACGACAAGGCCATGCCCACTGGCACGCCCCGCACCTTCGACGGCGTGACAGCGGCGCTGACCAGCCTCGGGGCGCTGGCCTACGCGACACGTTCGGTCTACGACGCCGCCGGGCAACTGAGCAGCGTGACCGATGTGGCCGGCAAGACCGAGTCCTACACCTACGATGCGGTGGGCAATCGGGCCACCTTGACCAACAAGAATGGCGCGGTGTGGAACTATCGCTACGACAGCGTGAACCGTCTGGTCGAGGAAATAACCCCGGCCGTTGCGGTGTCGAGCATCGATATCAACGGAGTGGTCAGCACCCGCTCGGTACTGCAAGTCACGCGTATCACCTATGACGCGTTGAGTAATGTCACCAGTCGCACCGTAGGGCGCTTGCGCGGTGCATTGGCGGCCGACCCGGCGGCGGATGACCTGAGCCAGGCCAGGACCACCGGGTATGCCTACGACGCGGTCGGCCACCAGGTGCAGGTCACCGCGCCGGGCTGGTACAACAAAGTCACCGGAGCCTATCAGCAAGCCTGGGACGGCACCGGCAATACACTGCAGGTCACCACGGACGTGACCTACGATGCCTTGGGCAATGCCGTGCGCAATCGCGTACGGGTCAACAACACCGGCGCGCCGGGCACTGACTTTGTGGACAGCTACAAGGTCTACGACAGCCTCGGGCGGCTGACCCATGACGTTGATCCACTCAAGGGCGTGATGGCCTACACCTACGATGCCCAAGGCAATCGCCTGACCACTAAACGCTATGCTAATGCCCTGGCAGCCGCGGTGCCGGCAACCGGGTTTTACACGGCCAGCGACCTCACCAGCGCCACCCTGATAGCCAGCCCTGCACAAGACCGCTCGCTGACCACCACCTACGACGCCTTGGGGCGCAAAACAGCGGTGCAGCAGGATGCGGTAGGCATTTACACCTTCACCGGCAACAGTGCCACGTCGAGCCTGATCACCGCATCGCCCACGACGCTGTACAGCTACAACGTCCTGGGCCAATTGGTGCGCGAAACCCTGATCGCGCGCAACGCCAACGGCGTGACCGTACAGATCGGCGCCAGCAATGTGTACTACTACGACCAGGCCGGCCAACGCATCGGCAGCATCGATGGTCAAGGCAACTACACCCGCCTGGAATACAACATCCTGGGCAAGGTCAGCCGGCAGGTCGAGTACGCCAAAGGCCTGAGCGGCTGGGAAGACAGCAATCCGCCAAGCCCGCCGCCGGCCAGCGCCAACGACCGCAGCACACGTTTTGAATACGACGCCATGGGCCGCTTGAACCAAGTGACCCAGGAAGGCGTGCGGTACTGGCAGCAGATCATCAATGGCCAGTCCGGCGCGGCGTCGGCCGTGGCGGTGGTGGGCAACCTGATGGTCAGCCAGATGCACTACGACGGCGTGGGCAACGTACGTGCAGTGGTGGACGCGGCAGGCAACGTCACTTCCACGGAATACAACGCCCTGGGGCAAACCGTGCGGCTGGTCGAACCCGCCCGCGCCACGGCGAAAAACGGCGCAGTGGACCCTTTTGCGGCCGGGATCGTCTATGCGTCACCCACCACCACCTACGCCCTCAATGCGTTCGGCCAGGTCGTGAGCGAAACCGAAAGTGCCGGTGTGGATTCGACGGGCAACCAGCAAGCCGGTGCCACCCGTGTCACCCGCACACGCTTTGACGCGGCGGGTTACGAGGTGCAAAACATCGATGCCAGCGGCTCGGAGCAATCCTACAGGGTCGACGCGGCCGGCCGGCGCGTGGAGGAAAGCCGCCAGATCAAAATCACACTCAGTGGCTGGACGGTGGGCGGCGCGGCGCTCACGCGCATCCAGACCATTCGTCGTGGCTATACCTACGATGTGCTGGGCCAACAACTGTCCACCACCGACTGGTACACCGCCGCCGACAACTCGCAAAAAACCACCACCAACTCAGCCGTGTACAACCGCTTCGGCGAGGTTACCAGCCAGTTGCTCAACGGCTACCTGCAAGCCAGCTATGTCTATGACCAGGCGGGGCGCGCGACCCAGCAACAAAATGCCCAAGGCATCACCCAGGTCGACTACGACCTCAATGCCAAGGCCAGCCGCAGCAACCAACTCGGCGACGTCAACACCGCCGCAGACGATCGCATCACCTACACCCGCTACGACGTACTCGGGCGTGCACTGGAACAACACCTGCCGGCGTTTGAAGCCAACATCAACGCCGACACCCTCAACAACATCAACCTCACACTGGCCACGCCGATCATTCGCCAGAGCTACGACCGCTGGGGCAACCTGCTGACCCGCACCGACGCGCGCGGCTACGTCACCACCTACACCTACGATCACAACAACAAGCAACTGACGGAAACCTTGCCGGTCACCGACATCCTGCGCGAAAACGGCACCAGCTACCGTGCCAGCCTGATCCATGAAAAACGTTATGACCTGAATGGGCTACTGATCCAGGAAGTCGACCTGGTGGGGCCGTATGCCGGTGTGCCTACCAGCACCGTCTTGCGTACACGCCAGCATCAGTACAACCAAGTGGGCGAACTGCTGCGTGATATCGATGCGCTGGGTTATGCGCGCACCTATTTGATGGATGTTCACGGCAACCGTGTGGCCACCCAGGATGCACTGGGCGTGGTGCTGGTGGACGGTTATGACGCGATGAATCGTCAGGTCAGCCATGGGATTGTGCGCAATGGCGCCGCCGTGACGTTGTTGACTAACCAGTATGACCAGGCGGGGCGGTTGGTCGGTGAGATCAGTGGGAGCAGTGCGGTTGAAGAGACATTGGTCAGTACTGCAAACACAAACGGGTCCAGTACTGTTTCAGGTGTGGCTGGTAATGTGCGTTACACCCTTTTCGACGAACGAGGGAATATTGTAAGGACGCGGAGCGAGTCTAGGGTAGAGAAAATAACTGAATATAATGAATTTGGTCGAAAAGTTAAGGATGCTGATGGGTTAGGTAACTATCTTAGTTGGACTTTTGATGAGGGGGTTTATGGTCGACTCGTAGGGCATAAAGATCTTAAGGGGCGAGTGTTTACGTATACCTATACAAGTTTTGGTCAGGTGGCATCCGAAACCAGTACTGGGGTAGGGTACTGGGAAGATGTGCCGGACTATGAAATAGCTCCCGATAAACTCACATACAGTTATTATGCAAATGGTTTGGTTAAAGGGGCGGAGTATAAGTTTTATTGGAGTAGTGAGTTTGGGGCGGACGGGCGTGTAACGTCTTACCATTATGATTTGTCCTCAGCAAAGGTTAGGGAAGTAAATAGTAATTGGATAGACGTCCCGCTTTGGGGGGCATTTAAAGCTGTAGGGACTTCAGATAATCGCTTTTCGTTTGATGAGGCCTCGCGCTTGAAGAGTGCGACCAATCCGGGCGGGGATAACTCTGCACGCATTGATGTACTTTCTTATAGTTACGACGAATTGGGGAATCGGCGTCGCGCATACATGGATACGACGGCCGCTGGTAATGCAAGAAGTATTATTGATAAGTGGTACAAGTATGACTTGGAAGGTAGGGTGACCATTGACAATGGCATGCTGGCAGAGGGTGCCATAATAGCAGGGAAGCAAGGCGCTAAGGCAAAGGGGCAAGCTATCACCTATGACGTCAATGGCCGCAGATATACTTCAGAAGTATGGGATAGAACCTCTGGGCAAACGGATATATATCAGCGCGTTGAGTATGGTTATAATGACCTGGGGCAGGTGCTGGGCCTCGGAACTCGGGAGTTGGTTCGTGCGTTAGGTGGTGGTAGTACAGCACCTGTTCAGGCGGCAGGTATTGCCGTGCTGAAGTTTGCGAATACCTACAATTTTCTAGGGCAGCAAGATTCGCAGACTAATTATTCGGGCGGGGTGGCAACGGGGGGGAACGCATACAGTTATCGGGGTGATGGCCAGCTTATAAGTCAGACCTCATATGTTGTAAGTGGGGGTAATCAACGCCTGTCTCAAGCCAGTTATTTTGGCGAGAGCGGGATGTTTGACTCAGTTGGGAATCAAGTTGCGTATAGAACTGTTGTTTATAATAGTGATGGTTTTACGGTGGGCTTTCAAAACTCATACAGTAAGCGATATGCGTTGTTCGATAGCTATAAAGAGGGTGGTACAACAGTTGTATCGACGCAAGCTAGTCAACCCGGAAAAACGTCTCTGATATATTCTGGTAGAGGAGATCTTCTTTTTATTTTTACGCAAGCAGGCGAGGTGCGAGGATTCGCCACAAATGCGGAAGGTCAGATTATTGCTTGGAAAGATGGGAATGGGGCGTATCAGAACTATATTTACTCTCAAGGTGGGGCTGTCGCGAATGTGGGGAGTGCCAGTGTTCCTGAAATTACAGATACCCTGAAACCAATCTCACCTGACTATCCTGCCAGGACGTCGAGTAGTTACATTATTAGTCAAGGTGACACGCTCAAAAGTATTGCCCAGTTGGTGTGGGGCGATTCGGCTATGTGGTACCTCATTGCAGATGCCAATGCGATTGATCCTGGCAGTAATCTTGTTCCGGGTACCACGTTGCGCATCCCTAATATAGTTGGAAGTACTCACAATGACGCCACTACCTTTAAACCTTATAGCGCCGATGAAATTATAGGCGATACAACACCTACTCCGCTGCCTCCCCCCCCGCCACCCAAACCGAAGAAAAAGAAAAGCAGCGGTCTTGCCACTGTCGTCATGGTGGTAGTGGCAGTGGTTGCCACGGTTCTGACTGCCGGAGCGGCCGCCCCAGTGGCCGCTGCTGTTGCAAGCTCAACCGCTGTCGGCAGTCTCGCGTTGACGGGAGCAGCAGTACTGTCGGGCGCAGCCGGATGGGCTGGTTTAGGGGCTGCGGTACTGGGTGGTGTCGTTGGAAGCGCGGCATCACAGTTGGCTGGCAGGGCCATGGGAGTCGTGGATGATTTTTCGTGGAAGCAAGTAGCGCTCGGCGGGCTGACAGCAGGAATTAGTTCTGGTTTTGGCACCTTGGCGCAGGCTGGCACTCTGGGCTCATGGGCAAGCACTGCGGCAGAAGCCATGAAGTCTGGAGGTACCTACGGCACCGGCTACGCGGCACTGGGAACTTTCAACTATGCCAACAGCCAGATCGCCAGCCGGGTGGTGGGGCTGGATAACTCGTTCAGTTGGCGCAATGTTGCGGCGTCTGCGGTCGGAGCTGCCGTTGCCGGGTACGTCGGTGGTAACGGCCCGGGAGTAGTGAGTTCAACGGTGCGTGGGCAAGTCAGTGCTTATGCTTCAGCGGTTTTGAAAGATAAGTGGTTTGGAGGTGCTCAACCTGATTTCGGGCAAGTGGCAGCCGACGCGTTTGGGAATACGCTAGGTGACTATATGTTGCACCAAATTCAACGCAGCACGGACTCAATTGAACAACTTACAGCCTCTCTAGCGGACAACCAATTCCAGAGGATACTTGATAGTGGGCAGTATCCTGATACGTTAACCAGTGACGATCTGAAATATTTGTCTAGGAGAGCTCGTGCAAACGGGGGGGTTCTTGAAAGCGGTTTATATGAATCTGTTTTTGGTGAAAAATCAGGCATTCGCCCATGGTTTTCAGCTTCGGTTAATAGCGATACAGACCTTTTAAGTACTAATGATCAATTGAAGGACTCTGGTTTCCTCCCCTTGGATTTGGCAAATGCTGCAGGCGCTAGCGTTTACAATATTGGGGCTAAGGGCTTAAACGCATTGTGGGCTGGGGCAAACGTCACACCGATTGCTTGGGCGGCGATCAGTAATCGAAGTTTCGAACAAGCCAGTACCGATCTGATGGTGCTCGGTGCACAGTTTGGACCTATGGGCGCTATGGGTGGGCGCATGTTAACGCCCGCAGCGATTACAATGGTTGACAAGGTCGACGCTTTACTGCCACGTGCGCTGCAAATCGACAGAGTCGTCTTAGGTGATTTGGACGTCCCCATTTCATCGCCGGTCATGGGTGCCACAGAGCTTTCCGTTTCAGGAGCAAAGGCCGCGAGTGCCAGGTTTTTATATATGGGGGCGACTCCGGATAAATATTCCCGAACAGGTCGAGAGGTAGTGGAACGCATGCGGGCGGACGGCTTGATCGTAGGTGAAGGGCCTCTCTTACGCGGAAACCCTAACAATTTACAACTGGTACTGGAGGGGGGCCAGCTGGTTCGGATAGACTCCAAAGTAGATATGGCGCATGTTGTTGATGCCGTCTCCTGGTGGAACAGCACAGGTAGAAGTTATGGAGCCAAAGCGCCAGAGGTTCGAAAGTTTATGCTCGATTCGAAAAATTATGTGCTGCAGCCGAGCTCTCAGAACCGTTCTGAAGGTGCTTTATTACGCCAAATGTACCTACCACCTAACACCCCAGAATTCACACTGCTTAGAAGGTAATCGTTATGAGTACGAGTCTGGAGCTTGATGCAGATTTACACGAAAAAATAAAAGACTATTCACGTGTTGGTGATGCATTGGCTGAAGAAGAAAAATATGAGGAGGCAGTAGCTCAGTACAATAACGCCTGGCAGTTAATTCCCGAACCCAAAAATGACTGGGAGGCCTCTACCTGGATTTTGGCCGCGATAGCCGATGCATGTTTTTTATCTGGTTACAAAGGTTCTGCGCGTGATGCATTGGAGTATGCAATGACTTGTCCCGGAGGCGTCGGTAACCCATTTTTGCACCTGCGGCTTGGGCAGGTTTATCTCGATGAAGGACAAGAGGATCGCGCAGCGGACGAGCTGATGCGCGCTTACATGGGGGCGGGACCAGAGATTTTCGCGAATGAAAGCTCGCACTACCTGAGCTTTTTGAAAACGCGTGCCATACTCTGATACAGAGTAATGATCAGCGACGACTCAGCATTAGCTCAGGTGCGGTTTTGCACGTGGCCTGAGCAAAGCTTGAAGCGAACACGAGTGCATCTGTAACGCCCGTCGGAGTCAAGCTGGCGTCCTCGTCCATCAAAGACTCACCTGTTCTTTTTAAATATTGTTGATTTTTATTCTTCGCCCCCCTTGTCGTCCCATTTCTGATCTGGCTATTATCTACCGATAAATAATGGCCAATCGCCACGGATCTACGAGTGACACACTCGCTCCGGCCAAGCCAAACGCCTGCCTGGGGACATGGATGACACAGGACTTCATGCTGTACGCGCTCAAGGAAGCGCTGCTCACTGCAGCCATGGTTGCCGCGCCCTTGCTCTTGGCGATCCTGATCGTTGGCCTGTTGGTCAGCATTCTTCAGGTGGCCACGCAGATCCAGGAAATGACCCTCACCTTTATTCCTAAACTGATCATCACCGTGGTGATGCTGTTGGTGCTGGGCAGTTGGATGCTGACGATGCTCAAGCAGTTCGCGCTCAGTGCCCTTACTCAAGCCGCTGGTTTCTAGCTGTGTTGACGCCGTACCTGGCCAGCCTGTTCCTCATCTCCATGAGGCTGGCGCCGTTGGTGGTTGTCGCCCCGATTATCTTTTTCTCACGCTTGCCCATGACGGTTCGGGTGCTGCTCGCATTGGTGTTGTCAGCCGTCCTGGCCATTTCCTTGAATGGGGTGGGCATGCCGCTTCTGAGCCTGTCGTCAGTGCTGGGTGAGTTGATGCTGGGCGCGTTGATGGCCTTTGCTTTTCACGCGGCCCATGCCGGGCTGGACATGGCCGGCAAGCTTATCGACACGCAGATCGGCTTGAACGCCGCCGGCGTCTTCGACCCGGGTACTTCGAACATGACCGGCCTGGTCGCCGAAGTGTTGGTGTGGACCCTGGGCATTCTGTTTGTGACCTTGAACCTGCATCACGACTTGCTGCGGGTGTTCAGCCTGATCCTGGTCGCGGTGCCACCGGGCAGTGTCTCGCTGTTGAATTTTTCCGGCCCGGTGATGGGCGTGCTCACCCAGCAATTTTTACTGGCGTTCATGATTGTGGTGCCCGTGATCCTTGGGTTGTGGTTGATCGACATGGCGTTTGCGCTGCTCTCACGTTCTATGCCGCAGGCGAATGTGTATTTCCTGTCGCTGCCGATCAAACTTGGCGTCGGCATTTTTATCCTGATCCTGACCTTGCCGATCATTGTTCAGCGCGTGCCGTTGTTGATCGAAAACGCCTTGCGCTTTGCGCTGTCACCCGCAGGTGCGCCATGAGCGATCAACAGGACAAGAGTGAAGAGGCCACGCCCTACAAACTCGAAGAGGCGCGCAAGAAAGGCCAGGTGCCGCGCAGCCCCGACCTGTTGTCGTTTGCCATGATCATCACCTTTCTGATGGTGTTCTCGGCCATCGCCGCGCCGCTTGCCGGCGTGATTGCGGCCCACACCCATTGGTGGCTGGGCAACGCCGGGCAGATGGGCACAAGCTTTGGTTACCTGGGCGAGCAGGGTGGCTACAGCGTGCGGCAAGTGCTGTACGCCTTTTTGCCACTGATCGGCGCGCTGTTGCTGGTGGCGGTGTTGACCAACCTGTTGTTCAGCGGGCCAGTGTTTTCGGCGTTTGCGATCAAACCCGACTTCAAGCGGCTTAACCCTATCCAGGGGCTCAAGCGCATTTTTTCGCGGCGTATGTTTGTAGAACTGCTCAAGGTGCTGGTCAAGGGCGGGCTGTTTGCGCTGGTGCTGTATTACCTGTTCCAGAGCCTGCTGCCGCGCCTGTTGAGTATGGCCAGCGTTTCACCGATGGAGCTGCCCCTGGCCGGCAAGCAATTGCTGATGCAGCTGGGCTTTACCGTGCTGTCGATCATGGCCGCCGCCGCGCTGTTTGATGTGTGGTATTCGCGGCGCGAGTTTGGCCGGCAAATGCGCATGAGCAAGCGTGAAACCAAGGATGAGCACAAGCGTCGCGAAGGCGACCCCGAGGTGCGTGCCAAGCGCAAAGGCATTCAGCAGGCGCTGCTGAAAAAGGCCTCTGCCCTGGGGCAGGTCCAGGACGCCGATGTGATCATCACCAACCCGACGCACTACGCCGTGGCCCTGCAGTACCGTCCGGCAAGCATGCTGGCGCCCAAGGTGTTGGCCATCGGGCGCGGCTTGCATGCCTGGCGCATCTGCCAGATGGCGCGCAAGCACCGGGTGCCGATTCTGCGCCGGCCGCCACTGGCGCGTACCCTGCACGCACTGGCGCGGGTTGACTCGGCGATTCCGGACAGCACGCAAACCGATGTGGCGCGGGTCTATCGTTGGGTGATTGCGCTGCCCGGCAACAAGGTGCTGAACCCATGAAGCCGTTCTTCACGCGCGCCTTGGCGGAAAGCAGCGACCTGTTGTTGGCCGTCGCCGTCATCGGCGTTTTGCTGGTGCTGTTCACGCCTATTCCAACCTGGTTGCTCGACCTGTTGCTGCTGACCAACTTTGCCGTCGCACTGTTGGTGTTGCTGGTGACCTTTGATATCGACAAGCCCTTGAGCTTCTCGACGTTCCCTTCGCTGCTGCTGATGACCACGTTGTTTCGCCTGGCGCTGAACATCTCCGCGACACGCCTGATTCTGGCGGACGGCGATGCCGGCCAGGTGATCGCCGCGATCGGCACGCATGTGGTGGGCGGCAATTATGTAATCGGTTTTGTGGTGTTCCTGATTCTGGTGGTGGTGCAATACGTGGTGGTCACCAGCGGTGCGCAACGGGTCGCGGAGGTGGCCGCGCGCTTTACCCTGGACTCGCTGCCGGGCAAGCAGATGAGCATTGATGCCGACCTGAACATGGGCATTATCGATCAGGACGAGGCCAAGCGCCGGCGCAGCCAATTGGAGCGCGAATCAAATTTTTACGGCGCCATGGACGGCGCCTCCAAATTCGTCAAAGGCGATGCGATTGCCGGGATTGTGATCATTGCGATCAACATCATCGGCGGCCTGTCGGTGGGCATTTTGCAAAAGGGCCAGAGCTGGGGCGATGCACTGCATCACTACACCTTGCTGACCGTGGGCGACGGTATCGTCACGCAGATCCCGTCGCTGATCATTGCGGTGGCCGCCGGCATCATCATTACCCGCGCGGCCACTGATGCGCGCCTGGGGCCGGAGCTGGGCCGGCAAGTCTCGGCTTACCCCAAGACGCTGGTGGTGGTGGCGCTCGTAACGTTGCTGCTGGCCATGCTGCCGGGCTTGCCCCTGGTGCCGTTGTTGATGCTGTTTCTGGCCTTTGCCGCCGCGGCCGCCTATTCGTTTCGCCAGTTGCAGCGCAAAGCCAAGGGCGAATCAGTGTCTGGTGACACGCCGGCCAAAGCCGAGACGGCCTCGGATGATATCTACGCATTGATGAACAATGACGCCTTTGAACTGCGCCTGAGCAATGACTTGGCCGCGCAGGTGTTGGCCGCCACCAGCACCTTGAGCCTGCGGATCGACAACCTGCGCAAACAGTTCGCCCGCGATTACGGTTTTGCCTTGCCGCAACTCAGTGTACACGCAGACAAAAAACTTTCAGCCGGCACTTATCAGGTGTGCGTCCAAGGCGCGGTGGTGGCCAACGGCGAGCTGGAGTTTGACAAGTTACTGGCCATCAACCCCGGCGGTGGGGCGGTGACGCTTGAAGGGCGTGAGACCAAAGAGCCGACCTATGGCCTCAAGGCGCTCTGGATCGATCAAGCCTTGCGCAACCCGGCGCGCATGGGCGGCTACACCCTGGTTGAGCCGGACACTGTGTTGCTCACCCACCTCTCGGAACTGGCCCGTCGTTACGCGCCGGACTTCCTGACCCGCGCGGAGACCGAACGGTTGGTCGAGAGCAAGCGTGCCGGGCTGGGCAGCCTGGTGGATGAGTTGATTCCCCAAGTGCTCAGTTACTCCGATATTCAGCGCGTGCTGCAGTTGCTCCTGCGCGAGCAAGTGCCGGTGCGCAACCTGGAAACCATCCTTGAGGTGCTGGTGGACGCCGGGCGCACGCAAAAAAACGCCGAAGACTTGGCCGAGCGCGTCCGTGAGCGACTGGGCGCTGCGTTGTACGAGCGGTTGGTGGATAAGAATGGCGAGCTCAATGTGCTCACGATCGCCCCGCAACTGGAAGGCTATATGCTTGCCGCCTCCCGCCCGCGTGAGGGCCAGCAGAGCGCATTGCTGCCGGCCCAGGAACTGGAGCGCTTTGTGACCACGGTAGCCCGCGAAGCCGAGCGCCAACTGAGCGACAACCAGCAGCCGGTGTTGCTGTGTGCCGCGCCATTACGACGCGTGTTGCGCGCCTTCATGTCACGGGCGGTGCCGCATATGGCGGTGCTGTCGGTAAATGAAGTCGGCCAGCATGCGCGTGTGACCTCGGCCGGAATGATTGATTTGCCTGGGTTCCCCAGCCTGGAGACGGCATGAGCGACATGATCATGCAACTGGCTGGAGTGATCCAGCGCGATATCGATACCTTGAAAGAGGTGTCGCAAAACGTCGCCAATGCCAATACCACCGGCTACAAGGCCGGGCGCGCGTTCAGCGTGCAGGCCTTGGAACAACCGGCCTCGGGTGTGGCCGTCGGGCTAGATGGCCTGCACACCCAAACCTCGATCAACACCGACGGTGGTGCGTTGCAGTACACCGGGCGGGTCACGGACCTGGCGTTGTCGGGCGACGCCTGGTTCGCCGTGCATACGCCGCAAGGCGCGGCGCTCACGCGTGACGGCCGTTTTCGCGTGGATAACCAGGGCTTGCTGGTGAGCAATGCGGGCTTCCCGGTGCTCGGCCAGGGCGGCCCGATCCAGGTGGGCGGCGGCGTGATCAAGGTGAGCAGCCAGGGTGAAGTGAGCGTGGATGACGCGCCGGTAGGGCAGCTCAACCTGGTGCATATTGCGCGCGCGGGTGATCTGGTTTCGCGTGGCGCCGGGCTCTATTCGGCAGACGGCGCCTGGCAACCGGCCACTCAGTATGTGGTGCACCAAGGCTCGCTGGAGCGTTCCAACGCGGCCATGGGCACCGATATGGTGAAGATGATGGAAGTGTCGCGACACGTCGAAACCCTGCAGCGCGCCTTGTCGGCCTACGACGGGTTGCTGAACAGCGGGATCAATCAATTGGGCAAGGACTGACCAGGGAGTGCGGGTGTGATTGATGCATTGAGTATTGCCAGTTCCGGCTTATCCGCGAACCAGGCCTGGATCGACAGCATTTCCAATAACGTGGCCAATATGCAGACCATCGGCTACAAGCGCAGCCAGGTCAATTTTCACGACCAAGTGCGTGAAGTCGGCACGCGCGATGATGGCGGCGGCATGACCGAAAGGCTGCTTTCCGGTGCGGGCATCCAGGCGTCCGAGCCGACTCAGGTGTTCAGCCCAGGCACGGTGCGTGAGACCGGCAATGAGCTGGACCTGGCCATCCAGGGCGATGGCTTTTTTGAGGTTGAGTTGCCCACCGGCGAGTTGGCCTATAGCCGCGCCGGGCGCTTTCATTTAAATACCGACGGCCAGTTGGCGATGAGCACGGGCCAAGTGCTGACCGCCGATCTTCGCGTGCCGCCGGATGCGCGCAATCTGGTGATCAAACAGGATGGCTCAGTGCAGGCCAAGATCGTCGAGACCGGCGAAGTCATCACGGTCGGCCAGGTGCAACTAGCCAAGTTTGCCAGCGCCGAGGGCCTGAAAAAACTCAGTGATGGCCTGTACCGGCCGTCCCAGGACAGCGGTGAAGCGATCTATGCCGAACCCGGCCGGGATGGCCAGGGCGTGCTGTTGCAGGGGTATGTCGAGATGTCCAACGTCAACCTGATCGATGAGATGAGCAACCTGGTACTGGCCCAGCGCGCCTACCAAATGAACGCGCGCTTGCTGCAAGCTGGCGATCAGATCCTTGAAACCATCAATAACCTGCGCCGCTGATGAATATCAAGAGCGCTTGTGTCGGCCTGCTTGTCAGCGGCGTTTGTTGCGCCCAGGCGAGTGCGCTTGAGTGTGCCGCAGCGCCAACGCCCAGCCAGTTGGCCCGCACCATTGCCGAGCGCGTGCGCCCGGCCTTGGCCAACGATCAATTGGATATCCAGCTAACGCCCATCGGTGAACTGCCGGCCATGGCCTCACCCCAGGTGCGACTGTTGTCGACCCAATTGCGCAGCCGCGTGGCGGTTGAGCTTAAAGGCACGTTGTGTGGGCAGGCACACGCCAGCCAGGTCACGGTATGGTTCAAGGTTCAAGCCTGGGGCGAGGTGTGGGTGTATGGCCGCAATGGGCGCACAGACCAGGCGCTGGGCGATACCCAGCCACGCCGTGAGCGCCTGGACCTGGCCGCCGCGCAAGTCTCGCCGGACGATTTGGCCAGTCACCTGGAGGGTGCGTGGTTAGGGCAAAGGGTCAACGCGGGCATGCCGGTCCTTACCCGGCACTTGAAAGCCGAACCGCTGGTGCTGCGTGATGCCACCGTGACGGTGGTGGTCTTTGGCCCAGGCTTGATGCTACGTACCGAAGGCAAGGCGATGCGCCCCGGCGTAATGGGCGAACAGGTGCCGGTATTGGTCAACGGCGCGCAGTCGAGCCTGTTGGCGGTGGTGGCCGGTAAAGGGGAAGTGCATGTACAACGTTAAGGCGCTGTGGCTGGTTGCATTGCTGCCCCTGTGCGCCAGTGCGCAAAGCCTGATCAACCCCGATGGCTACCGCTCGCTCACCGGTGATCGGCGTGGCTACCACGTGGGCGATACCTTGACGATCCTGGTGGTGGAGTCCACCACCGCGCAAAGCGCTGCCGGCACCGGTGCCGACAGCAGCACTGATATTTCCGCGCGCCTGGGCTGGGACCGCGACAGCCATCAAGGCCGCCTCGGCCTGCAAGGTGATACCAGCGGCAAAGGCCAGACCAACCGCAGCGGGCAGATCCGCACCAATGTGTCGGTGCGCATCATTGACCAGTTGCCTGAAGGCTTGCTGCGCGTCAGCGGTGAGCAACTGGTGACCGTCAATGATGAGAAGCAGCAGGTGCGTATCAGCGGTTTGGTGCGCCCCGATGATATTGCCTACAACAACACCGTGCTGTCCTACCGCCTGGCCGATGCGCAAATCGACATCGTGGGCGATGGGGTTATCACCGATGCGCAAAAGCAAAATATCGTGTTCCGAACCCTCAAATGGCTGCGCATCCTATGAAGCGGTTGACGGTGGGATTAGTCGGCCTGTTGCTCAGCCTCTGGCTGCCAGGGGCATGGGCCGATGTACGCATCAAGGAGCTGACACGCATCCAGGGCGTGCGTGACTACGCCATGATCGGCTACGGGCTGGTGGTGGGCCTGGCTGGCACCGGGGACACCGACCGCAACCGGGCCACGCGCCAGTCGCTGGTCAATACCCTGAAAAACTTCAACGTGAACGTGGCGGACACCGACCTCAATGCCCGCAACACGGCGGCGGTGATGGTCACCGGCAACTTGCGCTCGTTCAGCGAGACGGGTGACAAGGTGGACGTCGAGGTTTCGTCCCTGGGCGATGCACGCAGCCTGTTGGGCGGCACCTTGCTGATGACACCGCTGTATGGCCCCGATGAAAAACTCTACGCCTTGGCCCAAGGCCCGATGTCGGTGGGTGGGTATGTGTTCGAAGCCAACCAGAACTCAGTGCAGAAAAACCATCCAACCGTGGGCCGCATTCCGCGCGGCGCCAGTGTCGAGCGCTCGGCCTTTACCGAAAATGATGCCGCCGCACGCAACTTGGTGTTGGTGCTAAATGAGCCGGACTACACCACGGCGCAGCGCATTGCCGATGCCTTGACCCGTGAGCTGGGCTTGCCCGGTGTGCGGGTGGTGCATGCAGCAAAAGTTGAAGTGCCCTTGATCAACGCGGCAGGCTTGCCACGGCTGATCTCGCGCATCGAAAACGTCTCCGTAGCGCCGGATTATGCCGCCCGCGTGGTAGTTAACGAGCGCACCGGCACGGTGGTGGCGGGCGCGCATGTGCGGTTGGGTGAGGTGAGCATTTCCCAAGGCTCGCTCAGTGTGGTGATCAGCACCAAGTACCAGGTGTCCCAGCCGTCCTGGATTGGGCGCACCGGCCCGAGCGTGGGCACGGTGGTGGTGCCGGATACCGAACTGAATGTGAACGAGGAGCAGCATGGCCCGGTCAAGCTGGCAGAGGGCGCGACCGTGGGCGATCTGGTACAGGCACTCAATCAGGTGCGCTTGAGTACCCGTGAAGTGATCACCGTGTTGCAAGCCATCAAACAAGCCGGCGCCTTGCATGCCGAGCTGATTGTTCAATAAGGAGCGTTGATGTCTGCGGATATGAGTCTGGCGGTTGAGACCGTACGTTTTGCCATGAGCCTGGAGCATCTGCGGGCCAAGGTCGCAGCGCACAATATTGCCATGGCCAGCGTGCCCGGTGGCCAGGCCATGCGCGTCAACAGCCATGAGCCGCTGGCAGCCTTGCGCGGTGCCCAGGGTGACGCGCAATTGTTCGCGCAGTCGCTGCGCGCCATGCAAGACAGTGAGCTGGCGCCTTATCTGCAGCACTACACACCGATTACGCCGCTGTCACCTGACGCAGGGGTAGCCGAGTTGTCCGCTGCCAGCGGTCGCTACCAGGCGTTGGCCGATGGCGTTTCGCGCCAGTTCGGCTTGATGCAATTGGCGATCAAGGGAGGCCGTTGAGCATGCCTTTGGACACTATCAGTGAGGTGATTCGCGGCAGCATGGCCTACGAGCGCACACGGGTCGAGGTTGCCAGCTACAACCTGGCGATTGCCAATGTGGCACTCAGCCCAGGCCAGGACTCACCGCTGCTGCGCGTCGCCCCGCCTGGCAGTTTCGCCAGTCAGGTGGGGTTGCATGCGCCACGGGTGCAGGCTTATCAGGGCAACGAAACCCGTGTGGTACACGATCCTGGGCACCCGATGGCCGATCAGAACGGCATGGTCCATTACCCCAATATCGAAGCCGCCCGAGAAATGGCCACCCTGGTTTCGGCAACCCGCGCCTACGAGGCGAATATCCGTTCCTACAACAGCTTGCGCGCCATGACGCTCAAAGCCTTCGAAATCGGGAAGTGACATGACCACAGCGATTACACCTATCGGGCTGAACTCACCGTTGTCGTCGGCAAATGCGCTGGCCTTTGAGACAAATAACGTGACGGGCACTGACTTTCTTGGCCAATTGAAATCCGGCGCCGTGCAACTCAACGAGCAGACCGACCAGGCCACCGCCTTGCTGTCTTCCTATGCCGTGGGTGAAAACGTGGCGCCCCATGACTTGGTGATGGCCATGGAGCAGGCAAAGTTGTCACTGCAATTGGCGGTCGAGGTGCGTAATCGTCTGGTGGATGCCTACCAGGAATTGGCGCGGTTGCAGATTTAACCCATGGAAGACAAACCCGTGTCGAAGCTTTTCAGTGGTCGTTCCAGCGTATTTCTCGCTGGCGTGGTGGTGATCATCGCGCTGTTGGCCGTGTCTGCCTGGTGGGTGTTGCGGCCCAGCTATGTGGCGCTCTACAAGGACGCCAGCGAAGCCTCCCAGGCCGAGATCCTGGCGATTCTGAGCCAGCGCCAGGTGCCCTATCACATCAACGCCAAGGCCGGCGTGATCGAGGTGGCCGCCGAAGAAGCCGCCACCGCGCGCATGTACCTTGCGCAGGCGGGCATACCGAGCCGCAGCAGCAGCGGGTTCGAGCTGTTCGACAAGGCCGACTATGGCATGTCGGAGTTCAGCCAGAAGATCAACTACCAACGGGCGATGGAAGGCGAGCTGGCGCGCTCGATCATGAGCATGTTGGAGGTCGAATACGCCCGTGTGCATCTGACTTTCAAGAAAACCAGCCTGTACCAGCAAGCCGAAGAGCCGCCCAAGGCCTCGGTGATTGTGCGCCCACGGGCGCAAGGCGCCTTGAACCCCCAGCGCGTGCGCGGCATTCAACAAGTGGTGGCCTCGGCGGTGGAGGGCATGGCCGTGGAGCGCGTTGCCGTGCTCAATGAAGACGGCCTGGTGTTGAGCAGTTCAGACGGCGCAGCGGCGGCGCCCGAGCATCAGCAACTGACGGCGCAGGTCGAGCAGGCGCTCAAGCAAAAAGCCGAACAACTGCTGTTACGCCCATTAGGCAGCAATGGCGCTGACGTGTCGGTGCGGGTGCAGATGAATTTTGACCGGGTCAAGTCCATCAGCGAACAGCCGCTGGCGGACAAGCGCTCCATCCGCCGTGAAAAGACCACGGCGTCCACCGACAACTCGACGGGTGAGAGCAATTCCAAACGCTCGCAAAACAACCGTGAGGTGGACTACGAGGTGGGTAAAGAGCGCGCCGAAACCGAACATGCCGCCGGCAAGATCGAGCGAATTACCGTCGGCATCGTGCTCAATACGCCAGCGGCCAATGCCCAGCTCAAGGAAATCCAGAACTTACTGGAGGCGGCCCTGGGGCTGGATATGGCGCGCGGTGATCGGTTGGTAATTGCCTATATACCACCCATGGCGGTGACGTCGGCGACGAAAGTCACTGCCGCTGCAACCGCCATCCCGGCAGTGGTCTCTGCCGATCAGCAGGTCGCGCCAGAGCCTTCAATCCCCTGGATGCGCTGGGGTATTGCTGCCCTGGCCGCGGCGCTGTCGATCCTGTTGTTGCTGCTGTGGATGGGCACTCGCAAGCGCGAGGCTCGCACAACCAATAGCCTGCCACGGCTGTCTTCGATGGAGCGTGAACAATTGCTCGGCGACTTGCGTCGCTGGCTGGTGGAGGGGCGCTGAACCATGGACATTTCCCCACTGCGCAAGGCGGCGGTGCGCCTGGCCTGCCTGCACGCTGATGATCGTCAATGGATCCTGGCCAATCTGGCGGCTGACGAACGCCGAAAAATCGACGCACTGTTGGGGGAAATCCACGAGTTGGGGCTGGCCAGCGAGCCCTCGGTGTTGGCTGGCTTGATCAACGAACTGGCCGCCCAGCCCCAAGCCCAGGCCAGTGCCCACAGCCAGGGTGTGCATGCGCGCTTGCTCCAGGCCGACCACCCGTTTTGGGCTGGCCTGGCTTTGCAATTGGAAACGCCTGCGCAGCGGCGCGATGCGTTGAGCACCTTGGCCAATAGTGCATCCATCAGGCGCTGGGACGCGGCGTTTGCCAAGTACACCTTGCCGCCGGCTCTGGTCACCAGCTTGCGTGGTTATCTGGAGCGCTCGGGAGGCACGGATGAGCACTAAGGCGCCCGGGCAAACCACTGTGCTGCGCCAGCCGGAGCAGGGCAACGGTGGGCGGCGTCTGCCGGTGGGTAGCAGCGTGGCTCCCACGCCACCGGCACCAGCACTGGACGTTCTGCGCGTTACCTTTGCGCAGGAACTGGCCGAGCTGCATCAGCAAGCCCATGCGCAAGGCTTGGCTCAAGCGCGCGAGGCATTCGCCAAGCAGGCCGCGGCGGAACTGGCACAGCAGCAGCAGGCCTGGCTCAAACAAGAAGCGGCGTTGCGCGAGGCCTTGGCGTCACAACGAGCGCAACTGGTGGAACTGGCCAGCCAACTGGAGCAGCAACGCGTGCAAATGACGGCCTCGATGACCCCGGTGATTGGCCGGCTGGCATTGGCGGTCGTCGTGCGTTTGTTGGGCCAGCATGCGCCCAGCCGCTCGCTGGTGGCGGACATGGCCGGGCAAGCGATTGAAGCGTACCAATTGCAGACGCCGCTGCGCATTCGCGTGGCGGCTGCCGACTACGCCACGCTAACGGCGCGCATGCCGGCTGATCCGCTGGCGCTGTTTCAACCCGACCCGGTAGCCACGCCGGGCAGTTGCCTGATCGACCACGGCATAGGCCAACTGGACGCGAGTCTGGACACCCAGCTGGCAGCCCTTAAAGCGCTATTGGCCGCCGACACCGGAGGTGACGACCATGTGGCAGGCGTATGAGCAGCAACAACTGGCGCAGCTGGCGCGGGCCACGCTGTGTCGGCGTGTGGGGCGCTTGATTTCAATCCAGGGCCTGGTGCTGCAAGCGACCGGGTTGGAAGTGAAACTGGGCGAGCTGGTGGACATTGTGCCGGTTGCCGGGGGCGCTGCGCTGGTAGCTGAAGTGGTTGGCTTACGCCGTGAATGTGTGTTGCTCATGCCCTATGGGCCGGTGGACGGGCTGTGCCTGGCGAGTGAAGTGGTCGCGCGTGGCGAGGCTTATCGGGTGCCGGTCGGGCAGGGCCTGCTGGGGCGCGTACTGGACGCCACGTGCCGGCCTTTGGACGATAAACCCGCGCCGGTGGGCCTGGTGCTGATGCCGCGTTTTGTCACGCCGATCAACCCGTTGCACCGCTCGCCGATTAGCCAGGTGTTGGCCACCGGCGTCAAGGCAGTCGATGTGTTTATGCCACTGGGGCGTGGGCAACGCGTGGGCATTTTTGCGGGGAGTGGCGTGGGTAAAAGCACCTTGCTGGGGATGATGAGCCAGTACGCCGACGCTGAGGTGATTGTCATCGCCCTGATTGGTGAGCGTGGCCGTGAAGTGGGTGATTTCATTCGCGAGAGCCTTGGCTCCGAGGGGTTGAAAAGGGCGGTGGTGATTGCCGCCGCCGCTGAACAACCTGCCGTGCTGCGACGTCAGGCGGCCTACACGGCGACCACCATCGCCGAGTGGTTCCGCGCCCAGGGCCAGCACGTATTGTTGATCATGGATTCGATCACCCGTTTTGCCCTGGCGCAGCGTGAAATTGGTTTGGCCACCGGCGAACCGATGGGCAGTCGCGGCTACACGCCCTCGGTATTCGCGCTGCTGCCGCCGTTGATGGAGCGCGCCGGTGGGCTAAATGGCCAAGGTTCGATTACCGGCGTCTATACCGTGCTGGTGGAAGGTGACGATATGAATGAGCCAGTGGCCGACAATATGCGCGCAATTCTCGACGGGCATATTGTCTTGAGTCGCAGCATCGCCGCTCGCGAGCATTGGCCGGCAATCGATGTGCTGCACAGCGTCAGCCGCCTCGCCAATGCCTTGCGCACCGACACGCAAAAAGCCCAGGTCGAGTCGCTGCGTGCGGGGCTGGGGGCGTACCAGAACAGTGCGGACCTGATTGAGTTGGGCGCCTATGAAAAGGGCTCCAGCCCCGTGCTGGACACCATGATCAGGATGAAGCCGCAGTTCGATGAGCTGCTCCAACAGCGCTCGAGCGAGTCCGTACCCATGGCAGACGCCTGGAACACCGTGGGGCGTTTGGCGCAGCAACTGACCACCGGAACCGCCTATGCAGGGTGAACAGCATGCAGGATGAACAGCGCAAGCTGCGGCAACTGGCCGCCGCGACGCGCTTGCGGGCGTTGCAGCGCGAAAAAGTTGCATTAAGTCACGCCGCCTGTTTACGCGAAGTGGGTGCGGCCGAACGTCTGTTGGAAGCAGAACAGCAGCGCTATGGGCAACTGCAATCGGCGTTTGCACAACAAGGCCGCCCAGGTGCGGTGTTGGATCCGGCGCAATACGAGCAGCGCCTGCTGGCCCAGTCACACAGTTTTACCTCTTTGCAGGCGCGGGTGCAGGCCTTGGACGCAGTGCAGCAAGAGGAGCGCGCATGCCGAGCGCTGTTAGGGCGCCGCACGCTGGAAGTGCAGGTGACTGAAAAGGCCTTCAACGCGGTGCTGCGCGACGTGCAGCAGTCCCTGAGGGCTCAGGAATTCATCGACATCTTTGATGCGCAGCAGGCGCAGGGAGCGGGGCATGGGGCTTAACGTGGGAGTGTCGCTGTGGGTTGCGCCGCCGGATGCGCAGGCGCCAGTGCCGCGTGACAATCCTCCCAAGGGGCAGACGTTCGCGCAAAGGGCGGGAGTTGAGCCGCAGGCGGCCAGGGCGGAGCAAGCGTTGCTCACCACCGATGAGTCTTCGGCTCGCACGGCGGACCTGCTTGGCACCCAGCGCCTGCTGCAGACGAGTGTGGAGGCGCCTGAGCGCGGCGTGCTGTCGCTCTATGGTCTGGGGCTTCACGCCGGAAACCATTTGTCGTATGTGCCGTCAGCTTTTGCGGCGACGACACTCGCTGAACGCTGGACACCTGTGGCGGGCAACGCCCCCGCGCTGTATCAAACCGCAGGTCGCATGCAGATCCAAACGCCGCTGCCCTCAGTTGATGGCAACAATGCCCCTGAACGTACCGCCTTGCGGGTTGCCAGTGATGAGTTGGCTGAGGGCAACCCTGAGCTTCCTGGTAGTGCGCAGGTGTCGGCCTACCTGATGCGCAAGTGGCCCGAGCGGCATCTGCATGTGCTGCCACGCGGTAAAGGCATCGAGGTGATCATCCGCGACTACCACCTGGGCCAGGAGGAACAGCAGGCCCTGGTGCAAGACCTGACGCGCCAGGCGCTGTGCCCGCAAAGCATCTGGATCAATGGCCGGCCCGTGTGGCAGGCCCCATCTCTCTCGCGGCATTCAACAGGCGACGCCCATGGCCATTGAAGCGATTGGCAATGAACTGAGTACCACCACCTCGGAGTTGGCGCAGAGCCGCCTGGGGCAGGAGGACTTCATCAAGCTGTTCCTCACCGAGTTGACCTTCCAGGACCCTCTGGAGCCGATCAACAACCGGGAATTTCTGGCGCAGATGGCGCAGTTCGCCAACCTTGAGCAAACCCGCGTCACCAATGAAAACACCAACAACCTGGTGTCCATGAGCGCCACGTCACAGTCGCTTGGGCTGCTGGGGCGTCAGGTGGAAATCAACATGACCACCGGCGGCAGCGTCATCGGCGCGGTATCGGCGATTGCGTTTTCCTCGACGGGACCGGTGCTCTCGATCAAAAAAGCCGACGGCTCCGTGTTGACGGACGTGCGTCTATCGCAAATCAAACTGGTCAGGCAGGGGGCGTGATGCTGCAAGCTTTCTATAACGGAATGAGTGGCCTGTTTTCCTTTTCCAAGGGGTTGGACAACGTTTCCAATAACGTCTCCAACATGAACACCCCTGGGTACCGCGGTAGCGACACGTTTTACCGCAGCGTCAACGGCCAGAACGGGCAGAGTTTCGGCGCCGGTATCGCCGGTACCGAGGTGCGGATCAAACCCGGCGAAAACCGCCAGACCGGCAACAACACCAACGTGGCCGTCAACGGTGCAGGTTACTTCGTGCTGCGCGACGCGCACGGTGAACTGTCCTACACCCGCGCCGGGCAGTTCCAGGTGGACCAGGACGGCTATCTGGTAGACACCGTGACCCAGCTGAAAGTGGCCGGCATCGACTCGGCGGGCAACCTGCGCGATATCAACATCAAGGGCCAGCGCACCTTGCCGCCCCAGGCGACGACGCGCATCGAAATGGTCGGCGCCTTGGCGCGCAGCGGCCCTACGGACTCCACACACCAGATCAATTCGATCCAGGTGTTTGATGCGACGGGTGCCAGCCACACCCTGAGCGTCAAGTTCGAGCCGCAAGCCACACCGCCCAATAGTTGGAAAGTCAGCGTATCCGAGGCCAGTGGTGCGTTGCTGCAAAGCGGCACCATTGCCTTCGGCCCCGACGGCAGCCCTGTGGCAGGCTCCAATACACTCAACTTCACCCTCACGGCCAACGGCGCGGCCCAGAGTATTCAGCTGGATTTTGGTACGCCCGGCAGTTTCAACCTGGCCTCACAGGTGGCCAGCGGTCCGAGCCATACCCTGGGCGCGCGGGTGGTCGACGGCAGTGCGATTGCGGGGTTGAGCAGTTACGCCTTCGATGAAAAAGGCGTGGTGCAATTTACCTATGCCAACGGTGAGAAGCGCAGCGGCGACCAGTTGGCCCTGGCCGATTTTGCCGACGAGACCGCGCTGATTGCAGGCGCCAACTCGCAGTACAAAACGCCGTCCACCCTGCGTGCCGAGTTTGGCCGGGCAGGGCAGGCGCAGTTCGGACGCATCCAGGGCGGTTACCTTGAGTTGTCCAACGTCGACCTGGCGCAGGAGTTCGGTGACATCCTCATTATCCAGCGCGGTTATCAGGCCAGTTCCCGGGTCATGACGGTCTCCAACGAGATGCTGGAGCAACTCTACAACGGCACTCGGGGTGGTTAATCGATGAGAGCGTTGGGGGTTGTGGGTAAGCGTCGCTGGCACGAGGCGGCGCAAAAACTGCCAGCGGCGGTGCAGGCATGGCGCGAGCAATGGTGCTTGAACCCAGTGGCAAAACCCTGGGTGGTCGAATGCCTGGCGCTTGTCGAGGCAGATGACCCGGCGCGTGCACAAGGCTTGGAGTGGTTCAAGGCCGATGCCGCAGGCGCAGGGGTGTATGTGGCAGGCAACTGGGTGTCGTTGGTGTTTGGTGCGTTCGCCCAGGAGTTGCCCGCGGGCGAGACCGCGAATTATTTGCTGCACGAAGCCCGGCAAGCGCTGGTCAACGGCGTATTGGCGTCCATCGGCCACGTGCCCTCCACAGGGTTGGTCGCGACCGCTGCACATGCGCTGGGCAAACCGCTCAGCAGCGACATAGTAGTGCGTGTGCGTGTCGAGTCGTTTTGGGCTTATGTGGTGCTGGACGCTGCGTTGTTGAACAGCGCGCTGGGGCCGCACGAGGTGAAACCGCCGCTGTTTGCCCGTGAGCAAGCGTTGGGCAATGCCAAGGTCAGGCTTTCGCTGCAGTTACCGCTGGCCTGCCTGTCTATTGGTGAGATGAACGACCTGCAGCCGGGAGACACCTTGCGCGCCCAGGCCCTGCTTTCCCAAGCCCTGCAATTGCGGGTGGGCCAGAGGGTAGTGGCGTCGGGGTATCTGGCCCGGCAGCAGGACCATCTCGCCGTACAACTGATTTCCGGCCAATAGCCCAAGGAGTTTACGCATGACAGTGACAGTCGATTCAATCGAGTTGGAAGAGGCAAAAAGCGTCGCCAATGAAGGCATGCCAACGCTGATCAAGCGGGATATGAACCTGATCAAGCACGTGGTGGTGGAACTGGTGGTTGAACTGGGCAATGCGTCGATGAGTGTCGACGAACTGTTTGCGCTCAAAAGTGGCGATATCGTCAAGCTGTTGCAGCAAGTACATGAACCCGCGTCGTTGTGCCTGGATGGCAAGGCCGTGGCGCGCGGCAATCTGGTGGCGGTCGACGATAATTTTGGCATTCAGTTGACGCACATACTGTGACCACGCCAATCACTAGCCAGCCTTTAGGGCTGCCGCTGCGCCAGGACGACCCGCTGTCGTTTGTGCTCATGATCAAGGTGCTGTTGGTCACGGCGTTGTTATTGGCCATCGTGTACGTGGTCATGCGTTGGTACTCCAAGCGCCAGGCCCCAGGCAATGCCAGTGTTGCCTGCGCGCCATTGAACTGCACCCGCGCGTTGCGGCTGTCGAGCAAAACCAAGGTCTACCTGCTGAGCGCCGAGGGCGCCCAGGTATTGGTCACGGAGTCCTCCAACGGGGCAACAGTGACCGTGCTTGGCCAATCGGCCTCTGCACCCGCTGCGGATGTTCAATCGTGAAGGGCCGCGGCCTGGCGCTCGTGCTTCTGGGGTTATTGCCTCTGAAGGCGCTGGCTGTCGATGACTTTTCTGAGTGGGGCAGCCTGCACATCAATCAGATCCAGTCGCCGACCAGTATTGTGGTACTGCTGACGGCACTCTCGTTTGTGCCCTTTATGGTGATTGCCCTCACGACCTTCACGCGAAATATCGTGGTGCTGTCACTGACGCGCCAGGCGCTTGGCCTGCAGCAAACACCACCCAACATTGTGTTGATCGTGCTGTCGATGTTTCTGACTTTGTTTGCCATGGCGCCGACCCTGGAAAAAACCTACGACGTGGGTGTGCGTCCGTTTCTGGCCAGCAAGCTGGGGTTGGAGGGCGCCGCGCAGCAGGGCTGGGTGCCGATTCGTGATTTTATGGTGCGCCAGACCCAAGAATCGGATCTGCGGCTGGTCTACGAGCTGGCCAAGGCGCCGCTGCCCACAAGCCCGGATGGCCTGTCTCCAGTCAAACTGGTGCCGGCCTTCATGCTCAGCGAGCTGAAGGTGGCCTTTCAGATTGGCTTCATGATTTTTCTGCCTTTTCTGATCATTGACTTGGTGGTGGCGTCCATCCTGATGTCCCTTGGCATGATCATGGTGCCGCCTATCACCATTTCACTGCCGCTGAAAATCATGTTGTTCCTGCTCATCGATGGTTGGGGATTGATCGCCCAGACGTTGATGCGTGGTTTGGGTTAGCCAGAGTCGACCCACTCCATGGAACCGGAAAAAGATGCTGACAAAACCGATGAACTTTCGCTCTGGCAGGCTTGGCTGAGCGAAAAATCCAGCGATGCCCGCAGCCATCTGTTTTTCTTTTACGGGCAGTGGTTGCGCATGATTACGCGCTTGCTTTACGTGCGATATCCCCACCCGCTCGCCGAATGGCACGACTACGTTAATCTGGCGTCTATCGGCTTGCTGCAAGCCATCGACCGATTTAACCCGATATTGAAGACCCGCTTTCAGGCCTATGCCGAACCCTATGTGAAAGGCAGCGTACTCAAAGGCCTGGCGTGTTACGTACGTGATAGCCGAAAAATGTACCAGGACCGTCTTGTGAGCCTGTCTGGTAGTGAGGACGAAGACGCGAGCGATCTGGAGCGCGTTGCCAACGTAGCGATAGGATTGGCGTTTGGACTGTTCTTGGAGTCAGGCATCATTGATCATGAGCCTGAGGCCAGTAACCCTTTGAATGTGTATGAGGCGGAGCAAAACCATGACCACCTGAATGAATGCGTGAAACAGCTGCCGCCCAACGAACAGCGGGTAATCGTTGCTCATTACTATCAACACTTGAGCTTCACGGAGATCAGTGAGCTGATGGGCCTTTCAAAAGGAAGGATTTCACAGTTGCATGCTCAAGCGCTGAAACGTGTGCGGCAAAATCATGAGCATTTCATGAGCGGTGTCCGGTGGTAGGCATAAATGGCGCTGGCCTTGAGAGCCTCCCTGGCCAGCGCGCTGTACATCGTCAGGCGGTAGGTCTGACCCGGAAGGACAGGAACACCGGACCGGCCGGGAAGGTGCTGACTTCCAGCTCATCCAGCGGGTTAAGCGTGCGCGTACGGCCTCCAGCGTTGCTGTAGATCGTATGGCTGCTCGATGTTGCGATGTTGATCCTGCCGGCGGCTGCCTGGATCAGAGTGACCTTGAAACCCTCAACCACATCGTCACCCAGCGTAAGTGTGACGTCAGTGTTGCTGATGACGAGAATCGACTTACCTGAATCCGCCATGGTCAAGGGCCTGCTGGCCGTGATCGACACATTGGTGTGCACATGACCGCCGGCGTGGTAAGTGACCATCCTGGGGTCGGCGAAGACACGGGCGAAAGCGGCGACATAGTTGACACTGGTGCGCATGTCATCGAATTGCTCCACCACGAAGGTACCGACGCTACCGGAGACTTCAGAGCCAGGATCCAGTACCCATTTGCGTCCGATCATCAGCCCGATCTGGGTGTTGTCGCGTACACCTGCACGCATCTCTTCCAGAAACAGCGCACTGATCTGACCTCCACCTTTGCCCTGTGCATAGGTAAACCGTGCAATTGAGTGGCTGTCACCTGTCGGATTGGCCAGCGACGTATCGACCTTGTAATCGACAAAATCTGCCGAGACGACGGTGCTCGTGGTGTTGAGGTTGGGTAACCAAGAGAAATCCAGGACCCGTCCTGTTTTGACCTGCTCCAGTGAGGTGGTGGGTTGCGAAGTTGTGGTAGATCCTGAGTGCTTCAAATCATCGTTCATAATACTCATCCTTAAGTAAAATTCGTGCTTGAGTGCGGGTCGAAATAACCCTAGGCATATGACTGCCGTCATACAGCCACTTCACTACAGCGTAACGTCGCTTCATTTGATTCGGATCGAATGCGACTTCAGCGGCCATGACAAGTAGTGACTGTATGTATATACAGTGTTCGTGGTTTGTCGTCACTCTTTTTTCGAGGGGCTGCTGGAGATTCAGGTTTGATGTTCAGCGCTCCGATAAAGCCCGAGATGGATTTGGTCACCAATTCGGCAGACTTAAATGCCAACCATTGCTCGGCTACGTACGCGAAGGTGCGCTCTTCATTGAGCAACTGCGCCTCGATCTTGGCGGTCTTGGCCTTGAGCGGAGCGGTGTGGTTAGCCACGTCGCGGCGTGCACCGCGGGCAATGTCGCGCGCCTCCTTGAGACCAATGTGGGGGTAAGCGCCGATGGAAAATCGATTTTCCTTGCCATGCAGCCGGTACTTCAATCGCCAAACCTTTGAAGGGGATTTGCCGGCCTTGCTCGACGCCCTTACCTCCAAGTAGAGGCCAGGGACTTCGCCGTCGGCGTGCTTACCGGGTTCGGCCAAGGTGCGGATGAAAGCATCGCTGAGTTTTCGTCCGAAAACAGCAGCACTAGCGGTTGCGATCGGTGGGGGCATAATTTTTTAAAACCAAAATTTTCCCCCCAAGCACCCTGGAATCCATTGGATTTAGACGGATGGCAGTGGACTAAAGCTCGTGGTAACCAACTGTTAATAAAAGTTTTTTGGACCGTTGTGGAATTCAGTTACAAGCTATCGGGGTCGCCAAAAAACATTTTGACTTGGCTCTAGAGCACTGCTTTCAAGCAGCAAAATTTCAGATATGCCCCCGGTTTTGCCCCAATTCGTGTGGCGTATATGAGCGTTCACGAATGACGCGCTGACGATATCGAGGCCGTACGGGGTGGTCTTCAATGTACTTTCGCGCGGGGATGGCCGGTAGCCGGACTGCCTCTACGGCAGTTGCCGACAGGGCTACGTTCACCCTCCAGCATGCGGAGTGCTTTTTAGGTCAGTGGCAACGCCGGGTCCACCTTGAGGCGTCACGCGCAACCGGGAATCTTGCCCACTGCTAACCGGTAAATCTGTCAGCAGGGTGGCCATGCGCGTGGCTAATTTGAACGAAAAGCGCCGAAGCTCAGGGACGGCGGTGGCTTCCCAATACTGCGCCTTGAGCATGGGCCCCACATAGCTAAGCCAAGGTATCGGTTGATGCAGCTGATCCAACACGCGCAATTGCTCGTCCACAAGTATCCCGAAGCCACACGGGGCGGCGCTAAGAAGCCCTTGCTCCAGCAAGTTGTTGACCAAGGGGGTATCGACTCGCCGGATGTCAAGGTTGGGGCCGGTGCAATTGATGATGCTGCTGACCTTGAGCGATTCAGTTGCCTGACCGCTGCGCCGTTTAAAGTCCACAATCAAGCTTTTGCCCAGCAGCGCCACATTGCTCAACCTGCCGGCATGAACGGCCAGTTGTCCACTTTCCAGAAGACGTTGAAAATGTTCGAAAGTGGCGGGTGCCAAACGATGACGGTGGACGTCCCACCAAGGTTGGACATGTCGTAGAAATTGTCGCTGCTGCGGGGTATCCATCGCGCACCAGAGTTTTTGTACCCACGGACGCAAGCTGTCGACCACGGCTCGCCAATCGCCTCCTCTGCGCTGGTGTTCCTTGACCCGCTTGCGCAGTGTCGCCATCAGCTGTCGAGGTGAGCCTCGTCCCAGGTGCACAGGGGCGCTAAGGGGGGCAATGGCCTCCGGTGAGTGGCCCAGGGGCAAGAGCCCGCGCCGAGAGAGTAAATGGATTGGGCCGCTATGGCCTTTTTGAACCAGCTGCAGCGCCATGTCGACCGCTGTCAAGCCGGAGCCGATCAACAGCACCGCGGTGTCTGGATCGGACGCCAGACATAGGGGAGGATTCCAGGGATCATGCGCGTAGGTCTGCGGACGTAGGGTCTTGTTCAAGTTGCAGCAGTCGGCGGGAGGGAAGTTGCCAAAGGCGAGGACCACATGATCCGCCTCGAGGGTACACCCATCCGACAGCTTGAGCCGGGCGCCGTCGCCGCAGGGTTGCACCTGTATGACCTCCGCGACAATCCGTGACAACTGCACGCCAGGATTTAATCGTTCAGCGCGGTCGAGGACATCGTTCAAGTAGTTGCCATACAGGCTGCGACTGACGTACGAGGTAGACTCGACGTTGAGATGCCGGCTTTTGCAGAACCTCAAAAAGTCTTCGGAATCATCATCCAGCGCACTCATTTTTCCAACGTTGGCGTTCAATAGGTGGAGAGGGCTGTTGGTGCCGTAGGCCAGCCCTCGCGCCATGGCCCGCGTGCGATTGACCAATATTATGCGCAGTTTGGTACCTGCGCTGCGCAGAATCTGTGCCGCAGTGGCCACACCGCTGAAGCCAGCACCAACGATAACCAGCGTCTTCATAATGGTTGCCCCGTGATGAACGTAACGGTCAATTCCAGAACCGACGGTTGTGCAGGAATGCTTCGATGGTGTGCGCGGCCTGCTCGACAGAGGTCGTTGCGCTATCGATCAAGATGTCGGGGGATAGAGGCCGTTCATAGGGGGAGTCGATACCGGTGAAATTCTTGATCAGGCCCTTACGCGCCTTGGCATACAACCCTTTGGGGTCGCGTCGCTCCAGGACTGCCAGCGGCGCATCAATGAATATTTCGATGAAATCGTCGGGGGCGAAGAGCGCTCTGGCCATGCGACGCTCTTGTTCGAACGGTGAGATCAGGCACACCAAGGTGATCACGCCCCCATCCACCATCAGTCTGCCCACCTCAGCGGTGCGCCTGATGTTTTCCTTGCGATCTTCATCGGCAAAGCCCAGGTCGGCGGTCAGGCCCTGACGAAGCCGGTCACCGTCTAACAGGCACGTATGCAGTTGACGCTCGTGCAGGTTGGCCTGGACCCGGTTTGCGATGCACGACTTGCCTGCGCCGGACATGCCGGTGAACCACAACAGGAGCGAACGGTGGCCCTTCAAATCGGAATGCTCCTGACGCCCGATCTCGAAGGGGTGGGAGACCAGGTCCGAATGCACCGGGACGGTTGGCGGTAGTGCCAGCGAAGAAGGCATGAGGTATCTCCGTGGAGCTTGTGTGGGTCAGAACTCGACGACGGCGCGATAACGCACTTGGTTGTTGCGCAGTGCATCCAGGGCCTGGTTGATTCCTGTCGCCGGGAATGTTTCGACCAGGGGCCAGACACGGTGCACGCTGGCAAACGCCAGCATCTGCAGCATGTCGTGGCGCCCGCCAACGTTGGCGGTGGAGACCGTCAGAGTTTTGTAGGTCATCGCCGCGATATCTAGGGTGACGGGGTTGGGCATGCCTGCAAAGCACAGGGTGCCGCGCGGGCGCAGCAAGGCGATGGCGCTCTCCCAGTCCTGATCGTTGGAAGCCGTCACCAACAGGAAGTCCAAGGTGTTTGCCTGGGCTTTCAGCGTGTCCGGATCCAGGGTGTAGAAGTGGCTAGCGCCCAATTCCATGGCTTGGGATTTCTTGTCTTCGGAGCTAGACAGCGCGGTCACGGTGCACCCGAACTTGGCGGCGAACTGAATGGCCAGGTGACCCAGCCCCCCGATGCCCAGCACGCCGACCTGCATGTCCGGACGAGTGCCACGCAGCAGTGCGGTGAACACCGTCTGTCCCGCGCAAAACAATGGTGCCGCCATGGCCGAGGGCATGGCATCGGGGATGGGGAATACGAACCGTGCGTCGCAGGTCAAAAAGTCCGCGAAACCTCCTCGGTGCCCATCGCTGCAGGTAGGCACCACCTTTGGGCAATGCTGCTCTTCACCCTTTAGGCACCACTCGCATGCGAGGCATGCCCCCTTGTACCAGCCGACACCAACCCGTTGCCCCGGGACGAGCCCCGTTACCGAGGCCCCGCTGCGGACTACTTTTCCGACCACCTCATGACCACACACCTGCGGGTATTGAGAGGCTTCTCCCCAGTTTCCTTCGATCAAATGCAGGTCGCTCGTGCAGGCGCCGCAATGGGTGACCCGGATCTCGACTTCATTGGGGCCCGGATCCGGGCGGGGGTACGTAAAGGGCTCCAATGGCGAGCCTGGGCTATGGGCCGCCCATCCGGTGGTAGTCTGTGTCATGGGGTCTCTCCTGTGTGCAGGTTGAGTGCCGTGAGGTACTGCTGCGTCCATTCGGCATCGATCACCGGGCATTTCAGCTGCGCGATTTGCAACGGGGCCGGATGACTGAAGTGTTTGAAGTCTTCGATGATCATTGGAAGGATCAGCAACGTGCGTTGCAGCACTGCGTTGCCGGGTGCCTGGGCTTCGAGTCTGACGCGCCATTGTGCGAGGGGGAGTGCGGTGAACCGGTCCGTCCCCAAGAGTGTCTGGACCCAACTGCAGATCTGTTCCCAGCGGGTGCTCTCTGGGTTGTAAAGGTGGTGGATTGACGTCGAGTGGGTCGTCGATTCGCCGAGGGCACAGTGCACGAAGATCCGTGCGACATGATCCACCGGCGTGAGATTCAGCGACCAGTCGCTTTCCGCCGGCCAGGCCTTGAGGGCAAGACAGCTACGAATCATCAGTCCGACATAGTCGTCGGGGTTGATGCGGTCGCAGGCATTGGCCCGGATGGGGGCGCTGATGTCCCCGCATCTCAGGATGTCCAGATCTATGCCGGTCTGCTCACGGAACCTTGTCGCCACGCTTTCGGCAACCAGCTTGGCACGGTTGTAGCCGGTGGTCGGGACCTTTTCAGGCAAGGTCGAGGCGATGACAACGCCAGCACCGCCCATGGCAGCCAGACGCAGCACTTCCAGGACTCCGCCTACGTTAGTCTCGGCCAGGCGTTCATAACGCTTGAGCCAGTTGACCTCGGCACCGCAATGAATGATGCAGTCGACCTCCGAAGACAAGCGACGGTAATCCTCGGGCGACAGGCCTAGCCCGGGCTGGCTCAGGTTCGCAACCACAGCCTCCACTGGTCCAAGATCCGCAACCCGTTGCTGTGCGTGGGCCGTGTCTTCGGCCCGCACCAGGCACAGAATGCGTTCCACCCCCGCGGCCTGTTGCAGCTGACGCACGATCATCCGTCCCAGGTACCCCGTGGCCCCTGTAACCAGTATTGTCCGCCGTGCCTCGCGTGGAGGCACATGCGAAACAGGCGCTTGCAGCCTGGACAGGTAACGCTCGGTTTCGGTTTCGACAGAGAAGGGGACCTCCAGGACGGGCTCGCCTTGAAGTTCAAGCGCGATCAGCTGCGTAATGCCCGCCAGGGTAGCGTCGCGGGTGACATCGGCAACGGATAGCTCGAAACGGAAAGTCCGGTTGATCAGGTTTATCAATTCCAACAGCAACAGGCTGCCGCCCATGTCGAGGAAGTCACTGTCGGGGCCCAGAGTCACACCCTGAAGGTTCAGGCAATCGCCCCATAAGGCTGCGACCCGAGATTGCAGGGGCGTGAGTGGCGGTTCGTCATCCGGCAGAGGAACCAGAGGCAGTTGCAGCAGTATGTTCGCACTCAGGCGCTTCTGACTGGCGCCGGCCGGGATCGATGGGGTCAGGAAATAGGCCACCGGAACGCTGAAGGCCGGCAAGTGCTGACTCGCCCATTGCCGCAGCGTGTTGGCATGGGGTGGGTGCTCGGCATCCGCTGGAGCGACAAAGGCTACCAGTTGCAGGTCCAGCCCGCGGCCGCGCGTGGTGACTAAGGCCATGTGTACTTCGGGATGAGCAACCAGGATGCGTTCCACATCGGTGCTGAATACCTTGAACCCGCGCAATTTTAGATGCGTGCTGCTGCGGCCCAGCAGGTGGATATTTCCGCTTTCGCTGAGTCGCACCCTATCACCGGTGCGCAGCAGCTGCGGGGCCAGGTCCGACCGTGTCGGCGCCAGCGGGTTGGATACGAAGGCCGACTGGTCGGCCGTATCGTCCTTCAGATAACCCGGCGTGAGTCCCTGGGTGTACACGTAGAGTTCGCCAGGGCTGCCCAGGCGAACGCACTGTAGTGTCGAGTCCAGCACGAAGGCTTCGGTGCCGGGGGTGAAGTGCAGGCGGCCTTCCGGGCCGACCAGGGCAACGTCCCCGGCTTCGTTTGAGCCATACAGATCGAGCACCTGGCAGTCGGGCAGGCAATGCCTGAGCTGTTCGCGAATTGCGTCAGGTAGCGGCTCGCCGCTCAGCCACAGGGTATGCACGTTCGCAAACGCCTGCTGGAATGCCTGTTCGTTTTGCAGCAGGCCTGCCACCAGACTAGGGGTGATCATCAATTGAGAGAGACGACTGTCCTGGATAAAACTTGTGAGGGCGTGGGGATCCAGCACCATGGCGTCCGGAATCAAGCAGGCCACCGCGCCGCTGAAGATGGGGTAGTAGACATAGCCGGTCATCCAGGCATTGAGGCCGATGCGATCACCGCGGCGGATATGCTGACGCCAGAAGGCGAGTGAATCGAGGCGACCGTGTTCGCCAATTGTGACGACCTTTGCCATACCCGTCGTACCCGAGGTCAGCAAGCCATAGGCCACATCACCGAATGGCTGCGGCCGAAGCTCTGGTACAGCGTCGCAGCGCTCCGGCAGGTGGTCCAGCAGCAGCGTGCGATAACGACCTGCCAGGGATTGGAGAGTAAGCGTATCGCCCACCACGACCACTGGATCGAGTTTCGCCAGGACGTTCGCGGTCGCGTCGGTGCCGTACCATTGCGGGATGTCCAGGTAAGGCCAGCGCAGCAGGCTGCAGGCGGTCATGGTCACCAGCGTGCGCAGGTCTTTGTCCAGGCGGATAGCCACCCACCCGCCGTGCGGGCAACTGTGCAAAAGCCGCTCAGCCAGCGTGCACGCCTGGGCATTCAGATCGCGGGCGCTCAGGCTTCGTTGAGGGCTTGCTGCGACCGTGCTGTCCGGGGCATCGCGCAGCAACTGACGCAGCTGCATGTGCCAGGACGGCGTTGTTGTGTGGGCTGGGGCGTCAGGACGCTGGGTCCTGATCTGCAGCTCGCGACTGTATTGAGCTGCCGCCCGCTGGTACTGGGCAATCCGTGGGCCGACTTCATCCATCGCCGGGTTATCTCGATCAACAATGATCAGCTTGACCTCGGTGTGGCGTGCCTGCGGGCTGTCGGGGCAGATCAGGCACAGCTGGCGATGACTCAGACGGCGCACGAACTCAAGCGACACCGGGTCACCAGAGGTCGTCAGCGTCACTAGGGGCAGGTCCTGCAACTGCTCGATTTCGCGGATGATTGCGTCGAAATGGCAGGCTGCGGGGCTGCTCCATAGCCAAACGGCGTAGTCGCCAGGCAATTGCGCTGCCCATTGCAACGCACGCAGGTGCTGCTGCCTCGTCGATGCCAGTAACAGCACGCGCAGATGTGCCTCCGCCGGTTCATGAAGGCAGGCAAGGTGATCCTTCGTGGGGGGCACGCGTTGCCAGGCGGCTGCCAGATGGAAAAAGTTGTAGAGGGGTTGCTTGTCCCGAGCCGTACATTCGACGGCATCCGGAAACGTGATTTCGGGATGCGCGACGTGGGCGAAACCGCAGGAGCGCTCGGCATCGTCATGCCAGCCTTGGAAAAATTGCCATTGTTCGACCTTTTCCGGTGCCCAACTCAACAGGCGAGGCGAAAAGTCGATACCGGCGAAATCACAAAAGCGCGCCAGAGTGCCTCGCGTATCCCCCATCAGGTCCTCATCACTGTCCAGGTAGAGCACCTGACTGGCATCACACTGTTCGAGCACCCGCTCATGGATACGAGCCAGCTCATCGAAGCCGGATTCATCCGCATCGAAATAGGTGGTGCCACCGCTCTGGCTGACGCGATACAGCGAGCGCATCACATCCCGCGGCTGGCGGACCAGGAACACATGCCTGAATTGCACCAGCCACGTGCTATCAATCGAGTCGAAGTCGACGAAGTAAGCAATTTCCTTGGAGAATTGCAAGCGGTGCGGTCGTGCTGGACGTTCGCCGAGCAACGCCATCGCCTCGGCGTAACCGGGAATGCCGGGCGGCCCGTTATTGATCCGGCGGGTGCGCTCAATCAGCGCATGTTTTTCGGGAAAATGCCTGGCCAGAAAAGGCTCGGAGAGCCTTTCGTGCAACACCCTGACGTCCGGATGCTGCATCACGGCCCGCTCGAAAGCGGTAGAGCGGCTGCGGGAAACCGCCCACAGAATCACATTGGGCAGGGAATCAGATGACGTCAGCATAAACAGCTCCTTGTTAAGGCCTGTGCATGTGAAGCGTTCAGCGCGTGGCGGTGGGCTTTTTCAGCAGGATGAAGCCTGAAATCAGGATAAGGGCCAGACCGGCCGCGGTCCGGCCATTGAGCACTTCATTGAACAGCAACGCCCCCCAGGCAATCGCGAAGATCAGGTAGGTGTAATCGAATGCGCCGATGATCGAGGTCTCGCCGATTTGATAGGCCCGGGCGATGCCGGTACTGACCAATACCATTAGAATCGCCAGCACGACCATCACGCCCCAGTCGCTGATCGCCATTGGCGACCAGCCGCCCACCAGAAATCGCAGGCCCTCGTTGGCCGGCACGTGAGGGCCGGTCTGTGCGACGACAATGCTGCCGACCACCCCCATCAACAACAGGACGATGTTCAGCGCCAGGGCCAGGTGCATCGGCACCTCATTGGCGCACTTGCCCTTGGTCACGACCGCGGCGAGGGCATAGAAAATCGCAGCAAGCACGGGCAGCAGCGTCCATAGGTTGAAATCAGCCTGACTGGGCGCGAGCGTGACCAGCACCCCGGCGAACCCCACTAGAATGGCCACCCATTTTCGCGGTGTGACATGCTCGTCCAAGGTGACAGCAGAGAACAAAGCGATAAACAAAGGTGTCGTATAGATTGCCAATGCCGCTATGGTCAGGCTGATGAAGGGCAGGGCACTGTAAAAGGCGATCCACATCAGGGCGAGCAGCAGGCTTCTTGTCCCTATCCACAAGGGGGAAAGCGGCCGTTGCTGCGTTGTGCCGCGGCGGTACATCAACAAGGCGACGAGCATGCCGATGGCCAGGATCGAGCGAATCACGTAGAGCTGCCACATCGATGTCTCGGCGCTGGTGGCCTTGATAAGAGCGTCTGACACTGACAACAGGAACACCGAACCTACGACGATGAGGATGCTTTGTCGGTTTTCAGCGGCGGTAACGGTTGTGGTTGCAGACATGATGGATCCTGATGTGATCGACCTGGAGGATTCTGGTTGAGCTCGTATTGCATTTAAAGTGACTTATGGTTACGCAGGAGGAATGAAAATTATGGATAACTTCAAACGCTCACTGCCCCCACTTTCCAGCCTGGTTCCCTTTGAAGCCGCGGCGCGTCTGGAAAGTTTTTCCAAAGCCTCGGATGAGTTGCATCTCACCCAGGCTGCAATCAGTAAACAGATACGATCCCTGGAAGAATTCCTTGGCGTCGCGTTATTTACGCGTAGAAATCGCGCCGTATTTCTGACCGAGGCGGGCGCCGAGTTTCGCGACGCGGTGCGCACGGCGTTCCTGGGCATTGCTTCACGCGCCGAAGACCTGAAGTCAGGACGAGACAACAGTGAAATTGTCCTGGAGGTTCAATTGTGCGAAGCCTTTTACTGGTTGATGCCCAATATCACGCATTTGCACAGGAAGTACCCTGACCTGGAAGTTCGCCTCAATGCATCCATCCAACCGATTACCGAAACAGCGGAAAAATTCGATATAGCCATCCAAACCTCGGGGCGCCCATCCGGTGATCACACACGGCTGTTGACCTTGAGTGATGACGTGTTTCCTGTGTGCAGTCCCGGCTACCTGGCCTCGTTGGGCGATCACCCACTGACCTTGCAAACCTTGGTGGATCTGCCTTTACTGCATCACGTTGCCACGCCTCAGTACTGGAGCACTTGGAGCGACTGGCTGGGGGAGTTTCACATCAGGCCCGGAGAACTCAAGGGTAAGTTCTATGACAGTTATCCGGTCATGATGCAGGCGTGTGTCGAAGGCCTGGGTTTTGCCCTTGGGTGGCGTCGGACCAGTGAAAAGATGCTCGCCAGTGGTGACCTGGTACGGCCTTTTTCCGAATCGATACACCTCCCTGAAGCCCTGAGCGTGTACAAGTGGCGTGATGAAACCCTCAGCCCGTCAGTTCGCCACGTGCTGGAATGGTTGAATTCATCGTTCGCAGACTGACGCCTCGTCGTCCGTGTACAGCAGTCCCAGTGCGGCCAGGGTCTTTTTCTGAATGTCGTGCACGGCATGTTCGCTGTTGGCCCCTAGTGCCGGGTCAACTATAAAGCGACCTTGTTGGTAGCCGTCGCTGTTCAGGCCGCGCTGCACACTGGCGCACAAGGGGATATCTTCTTCACGGATCACGGCGACGAAGTCGATGACCTCCTGTTCTTCCCGGGAGGGAGTTGCTGCCGTGCAAAACCATTCAACCACCTGCAGTGTCTTGTCCACGCTGACCGGCAGGTGATGCAACACATTCATGTACCCTCCTGGATAGACCTCCAGGCAAAAGTTCGGCCACAGGTACCAGGCGCCGAATTCGCGCGATCGGGCCGAGTCTTGCTTCATCGTATAGCCCTGGTTGACGCCACTATCGCTGCTGATATGTGCGTGATAATGCTCGTGGATCGCCAGGTGATAACTCTTCAGGTCGAGGGTTGCCGTCGAGAGCGTGGGATGGCACATCGGGCAGTGGTAACACTCCGAGTAATTTTCCACAGAGACCTTCCAGTTGGACTGCACGCCGTATTCCTTGGAATAGGCGTGAAACAGCTTTTCCGGGGCTGGCGAGAAGGTTCGGATCGATGCGTCGAGCCCAGGCAGCAGGACCTGCATGGGCTGCGCATTCCAGTCGAAGTTGATGAAGATGAAACCGCAGAACACCTCCAGGCGTACCGGGTTGAGTTGAATCTGATCCGTGCTGAAGTCCTTGATGTGCTCGGATTTACGCGCGCTGATCAACTGTCCTCGGGTGTTGTAGGCCCAGGCATGATACGGGCAGGTCAATAACCCGGGCACATGGCCGCTGCCCTCGACCAGTCGATGCGCACGATGCTGGCAGACATTATGAAAGGCCTGCAGTGTACCGTCCTTGTCACGGACCACCAGCGCACTTCGCCGACCGAGGTCACGCACTCGGTAGTCACCCGCGTTGGGCAGTGCGGAGGTGTGGCAGACGTATTGCCAGGTACGTGCAAACACCGCTTCCATTTCCCGGTCGAATAACTGGTTGTCGATGTAATGCTCGTTAGGCAAGGTAAAAGAAGCAAAAGGGTCGATGTCGAACCCGCGGGCCAGGTGCAACGCGGAAGGGACGCTGGTCATGGAACCTCCATGGATCAGTTGGAAGGACAGTGAAATTTATCCGTACTGGGCGACGGGGTGCTCGAACTGCCGGGAGTCAAGCGTCAGCCCCAGGCCTGGGCCGTCACGCAGGTAGGCACGGCCTTGGCTGATTTCAAAATCCACCTCGGCCACGTGCATCTCATGGTGTCGGCAGCAATTCCAGCTGGCACGATGTAGGCGGCCAGGGGTCGAAGCTGCCAAATGCATAACGGCGCTGTCACTGACCTGGGTGCCGCCGACGTCTTCAATATTCATCCGTATGCCGTGGTAGATGCAGAAGTCCCGAAGCTGTCGGGCTTTGGTCAGTCCTCCCACGCGGCCAATCTTCAACCCTATCAGTTGGGCGATGTTCTGGCGCTGGCCTTGTACCAGGTCGCCAAGGGTCACAATGGACTCATCCAGAATGATCGGGTTGCGTGTCAGTTCCCGCACCGCTCGGCACTGCTCCAAGGATTCGCAGGGCTGTTCGAAGCACACTGTTGGGTCTTCCACGCTGTTCATTACGGCGACGGCCTCCGAAACCGTCCAGGCACGATTGACATCGAAGGTGATGACCTCTCCGGGCAGGCGCTGTTCGAGCAGGCGCTGGATCTGAGCCACATCCTCCTCCACCCCGATGCCGACCTTGCAGGAGTGGGTGCGATAACCCTCGCTGCGAGCCAAGGCCAGATGGGCCGCCATCTGCACTGTATCGTCGGTGGGAATGCTGCTTTGCAAGGCTATCGACGCCTGGAACCGGCCGCCAAGCAATGCGTATACCGGCAGTTGGCAGTGTTTGCCGAGGATGTCCCAGCACGCCAGGTCGATTGCAGCTTTCACGTAGGGGTGACCCGGAAGCATCAGGTCCATGCGTGCATTGATCTGATCCAGGTGCAGTGGATTTTCACCCAACAGGTGCGGCGCCAATTCCTCTATGCCGGCCCGCACGCCTTTGGCGTAGGCAGGCAAGTAAGTGGCGCCCCAAGGGCAACTCTCGCCGACGCCCACCAGGCCACTGTCCGTGGTGACCAGGACGATGGTGGAGTCGAGTGAGTCATAGTGCAGTCGCCCCCCGCTGAGGCTGTATTTGTTCTTGAGCGGTATATCCAGCTGGTAGACCTTGATGGAGGTGATTTTCATGGTGCGAACGCTCCCTGCCGCACCGCACGCCCGACTGCGCGGGCAGGGGAGGGAAAGCCCAGAATCGACTGGTGAAAAATTTGCTCAATGACGGGCAGTTGCAGTGCCTGCTGGAGTTCGCCAACCGCTGCGATACTGTCCAGGCAAGGTTCATAGCTATCCAGGTGTTCGGCAACCCAACTGGGGCCGCAACTCCAGTTCACCACCTGCTCGATCAGCGTGTCCGAAAGACCCATTGCGCGACCGATTTGCCAGGCCTCGTCGAGGATGACCTTGTTGATGCAGGCCAGGAATTCCACCAGGTGCGAGGCCAGCTTGATCTTGTTGTCGTCGGTGAATACAAGGCCCGAATGAAACGTCTGTGCCAGGGCCGGAGTGATGCGGCCCAGGGGGTCCTCAATCACAACGCCGCTGTGGCGATAGTCGCGGTTGGCGCCATAGGGCGAAGGCGCATGAAAATCGGGCAGGGTGAGGGATAGTCCGTTTTCCCGCTCGCTCATGGCGGCCACCTTTACGTGATTGTCCTGGCTGTCGAACAGCGTCCCAGCCTGGTGGTAGCGCTGCGCGACGATGCGTCCCAGCGGCATGGCCACCCCCAGCTCATCGGCCAATGCCTCGGTGAGGCTGGTGTCCTTGACGGTGATTTCCAACGTGCAGGAATGATCGTAGCTGGCGTCGAATATGAATGGGGTCAGTTGGTTGCTGACAAAGCAGTTTCCCCGCGAGACTTTCACGTAATCCCACAGCCAGTGCAGCGGAATATCGTTGGCTCTGGCCATGACCAGCAGTTCGGCCCATACCACGGTGGCGGTGTAGAACAGCAGGTTGGTGAGCAATTTGACCGATTGGCCGGCACCGATCTCTCCCACGTAGAAAGACTTGCGTCCCATGGTGTCAAGCATGACCCGGCTCAATGGGTAGCCGCGTTCATCTCCGCCGATGTAGAAGCATACGTTGGCAAAATCCACGCCCATATGTGACAGGTTGCTGACGGGCGCTTCCAGGCTGAAGATATTTTTTTGCCTGGCCAATTCAGCGATATGTTGGGTGTTGTGATAGTCGGTGGTGGAGGTGTCGATCCAGACCGTACCTTCGGCCATTCCCGCCAGAGCGCCGTGCTCCCCCGTCATGTTTTCCAGCACGTGGTGCGGTAGCGGCAGGCATGTCACCACAATCTGGCATGTGTGGGCGCACAGGGCAGGGGTGTCTTTCCAGAAAGCGCCCAACTCGATCACCGGTCCAGCATGCGCGGGGTCGATATCATGGACCTGGACGTGATAACCCGCATTCAGCAGACGCTCTATCAATGGACGGCCCATATTGCCGGTACCGATGAAGCCGACTTTCGGCTTGGCAGCTTGCATATCGATTCCTCCTGATGGTGGGGTCAAGCGAGTTCGCGTGCCCTGCCGGCACCCTGGCCGGTTACCCAGATTGAGTTGAAATTTTCAAGCATGACTTGCTGGCACGACACGACCTGGTCGCTGCCCAGAGGGTTGAACCTGGCGTCCACGTTCGGGTACACAAAAAACGGCAGCGATACCCTGCCACTGTTCGCACGGTGAATGACTTGGTGGGGTGTACTGGTAAAGAGGCCGTTACTCCACTTCATCAGCATGTCCCCCAGGTTGATCACCACTTCGTGCCCGCAAGGCGGAACATCGATCCAGCGTCCTTGGGAAAAAGCGCGTAGCGCGCAGGCATCACCGGCCTCCTGGAACAGCAAGGTGAATATGCCGTTGTCCGTGTGTTTGCCCGCGCCACTGCGCAGTGGTGGGTAGTACAGGGCACGCTGTATCAGCACCGGATCAGAAAAGAAGGGCTCGAAGAACAGCTTGTCCAACCCCAGGGCAAGCGCCAGCCCTTGTAATAATCGAGGCACCACTAGGTGCATGACTTGGTCTTGCAGGGCCAGCATCGCCTTGGCGAAACCGGGAGCTATTTGCTCGTCGGGTAGCAAGTTCGGACCTGTGAAAGGTTTTTCGCACAGGGCGGCCTCTCGTCCCATGTCGAAGTGCTGTTTACAATCGGGACCGGTAGGGGCGTGCAATGTTTCGCCAAAGGTATGTACATAACCCCGGCAAGTTCTGGGGCTGACCTGTTGGTGGTCTTGGGAAAAATGATTCTTGATCTCCAGCGGCAGCGCGAAGAATTGTCGCGCCGCACTAAACGCCTGATCGATAAGCAGCGGACTTATACCGTGTTCGGTTAAATAAAAGAAACCGTCCTTAATACAGGTTTCACGTAGGCGTCGTACTTCGCGCGGCGTATCAATAGATTCAAGCACTTCAAGTGAAATGCGATTCAAGGCCTCCATGCTCGAGCCCCCCTTATCGGGTAATTCTAAATGCTAGGTAGTGAGCATGTACCTCGTCTAAATAAGGAGCATTCATAAGTGACGGTAGGGGGGATAGTTTTTTTGTCGCGACTAAACTGCCCAACAGGTCCGCGAAGTTTTCTGCCTCATAGAACGTGCATCGCGTGCTAAACAGTAAAAGTCCGCCGGGGGCAGTCATGCGAATAAGTTCGTGAATGGCTTCTATGGGCAGGTGACCCTCGATGAACGCACCGCAGCACAAGGTTGCGTCATACCCGCTGTCCGCAATTAACGTGTTGTGTTCGGTCAGATCCACTCCGCCGTAGAGCGCCCCATATGCTTGGGTCTGACGCGCCAACTGTGTCATCGCCGGTGACAGATCGCAACCGTCTATAGTGCTAAAACCTCGTTGGGTCAGTTGTTTCCCCACCAACCCGGTCCCGCAGCAGGCATCCATGATGCGTAAAGCACTACGAGGTTTTCTGTTGTTTGTGTCTGCGTTGCCAAGAAGCGATGTCAGCAGGTCGCTGATTACGAGTGGACCGCAATAGTTCTCTTCGGACACATCATTGTCATAATCAGTAGACCATGTTTCATAGTAATCCCTGAGGCGAAAGTAATCGCGATTGAAGTTGAGGGCGCGATTCACCGATGTCGAGGAATAAGCGGTAGAAATTCTCGTGGCGTTATTTTCGCTGGCCATTCTGTATTCTCCGGAAAATTATTTTTCAGGTTGAATGAATCAGGGTGGGGCGTGAGTGGGGGGTTCATTCTTATTCGCCGGTACCGCGCTGTAAAGACCAAATAGATGACTTATCCTTCGGATTTTTCCTACATGGATAACCAGGTGTTATACATGCCGTTTTCCTATGGGACGCTAGACAGGACTTATTGGAGTATTCCTACTTCACGGTACAGGTGGTTGATCTGTCCACTATTGCGCTGGAACACTGGGTTGCTCCCACCCTTGGGCGCAGAGGAGCATCTCATCGGCCTAACTTCACTCAGCGGTGTTTGCGCAGAGTAATGGGGCAGTTTTCGAGAGGGGACTGTAGTACGTGAGGCTGGGGGCATCCGCTTCAAACCATCCCAAGCATGCCCTAAAATATACCTTCGAACGTAGCAATTCCCTGGAAGTGCATGGACTTCCATGGTCTATCAAAAAGCAGAAGTGATCAGGATGAACTGGCTTCGTGACGATGCTTAGAGACTCTCAGGGTCGCCAAAAAACATTTTGACTGGGCTCTAGAGCAATACTTTCAGGCAGAAAAATTCCAAATATGCCCCCAGTTTTGCCCCCAGTTGCGCGTAGTGCGCGGGCGATCGCGATTGGCGATTTCTGAGGCGGAGCAGGGTGGCTAACGACTGTGGATTCGACCGGTCGATGCAACAGATTGGCCAGTGGCAACCGACTGAAATCGACCCTCAACAGCCACCGGGGTTGGTGAAACTTCAATGGTGCCTTCCAGAACCGTTTCGGACATCGGCTGCAACTTGTAGCCGGGTGTGTGCCCATAATCCATGCAATGTGAGAGGGCGCGGTTGCCTCTAGCTCATCCCTTGCTCTCAGGAAACATGCATCCGCCCCTGCGGACCAGAGCCTTCAACTCTTCGCTCACCTGCGTGGGGTCTTGAGTTAAACGGGTCACGAACTCCTCAAGGTCCCGTGCGTACGACTTCGAATCGTGCTTCGCGCTCCAAAGAACGATGTTGAGCACGATGGGGATGAGGTCCAGGCCTTTCTCTGTCAGCGTATAGAAATCCTTGCGCCTGTCGTCGGGGTTGGGGGCCTTCGAGAGAACTCCTTGTCCTTCAAGGAAGGCGAGGCGGGACGCAAGGACATTGGACGCGATACCTTCTTCCGACTTCAGGAACTGGCCATAGGTCTTCTTACCCGCAAAAACGATGTCGCGAATGATCAAGAGCGACCATCGGTCGCCGAAGATCTCCACGCCATAGTTCACTGCGCAATGGGACCGAATGTCTTCTTTAGATGTGGTTTTCATGGGGGGATCTTAACATCACTTGCATGGTGCAAGTAAACTCCTGTTATTCGCTTGCGCTTTGCAAGTGAAGCGACCAGCATGGTTAGGACATTGAACGCGAATACTCAGCCGTAAAGGAGATCCCCGTGTACGACACAACCAAGTTATCCGAGTTGCTCCGGTTCGCACGCGTGGATGCAGGCTCCACCGTCATCGACGTTTACCCAGGCGACGGCGAATGGACCCGTCTGTTCTCCGACACCGTGGGGCCAAAAGGGCGGGTCTACAGCTTTGTGCCAGCCGAAGTCGCCCACTTCAAGAACGATCCGCTCGGCAGCATGCAGGCGCTCGCGAAGGAGGCGGGCCGGGAGAATGTCGAAGCCGTCTCCGCCGACCTGACCGCGATGCCGGAGGTCACGCAACCGGCGGATGTCCTGTGGCTGCACCTGTTCTACCACGATCTCCACACTGATCTGATGAAGGCGAGGGGCGCCACGGCCGCCGACTTCAATCGAGCCGTCTTTGAGCGGCTGAAGCCTGGTGGGGCCTACGTCATCATCGACCACGCCGCCGCCATCGGGACGGGCGCGAGCAATGCCCAGTCACTGCATCGGATTGAGCCCGCATCCGTTCACAAGGAGGTGGAAGCGGCCGGTTTTGTACTGGACGCGCAAAGCACTTTGCTCGCGAACAAGGACGATCCACACTCGATCAAGGCGTTCGATCCCGCCATCAAGGGCGAGACAGATCGCTTCGTCTATCGGTTCGTGAAGCCCTGACAGGTCACGACGCCGTCTTCATGGGAAGGGGTCGGTAGTAGCAGTCGACCAGGTGGCTTGGACAAGGCCATTCTGGTCGCGAGGTTTCTGATCTCGGGAAAGATACATCCGCGATTGCGGACCAGCGCCTTCACCTCTTTGTCGACCTGCCAGGGGCTTCGATGTAGTCGAGCCACCACCCTCATGATCAAGAGCGACCACCGGTCGCCGAAGATCTCCACGCCATAGTTCACTGCGCCGATGGAACCGAATGTCTTCTTTAGATATTGATTTCATAGGTGATTCTTAACATTGCTTGCATAACGAAAGTAAATTTCTGCAATTCACTTGCTTTTTGCAAGTGAGGCGATCAGCATGGTTCGCAGGTTGAACGCAGTCACCGGATCACGCCGGCAGTCCTTGAATGGTCAACCCATATCTGTAAGGAAACTGCACATGAGCACTATCAGCATCATCGGCTCAGGTGGCATGGCCGCAGCGATCGGCGGCCTTGCCGCCAAAGCCGGACACACCGTCGAGGTGATGAGTCGTGACGCCACCAAGGCGCGGGCGCTGGCCGAGCAGATCGGAGCTGGCGCGACGACAGGAACGTTCGGCACCGCCCCGGCCGGGGATATTGTGATCCTGGCGGTTCCCTATTCAGCGGTTCTCGAGGTGGTGACGCAGTACGGCGAAGAATTGGCAGGCAAGCTTCTTGTCGACATTACCAACCCCGTCGCCCCTGACTTCAAAAGCTTTGTGACCCCTGAGGACAGTTTCGGCGCGCAGGAAATCGCCAAAGCTGCGCCAGCCGGCGCCGAAGTCATCAAGGCGTTCAACACCCATTTCTCCCACGTCCTGGCTGCCGGTCCTGTCGAAGGCCACTCGCTGGGCGTGTTCATCGCTGGAGACGACGCGCAGGCGAAGGGACGTGTCTCGGCGTTCGTCGAAGGTCTCGGGCTGCGGCCGTTTGACGTTGGGCTACTGCCCATGGCGCGGACGCTGGAGCACGTCTGCCTGCTGTCGCTGGGTCTCATGACCCACTCCGTCAAGCACACCAGGTTCTCAATCGGCGTCAGCTTTCTCGGCTGAGTGCACTCGCATAACTTTTCGCATCACATCACTTACAAGGAACACCAACATGCACGTATTCGTCACTGGCGGGACCGGTCATTCCGGTCCATACATCATCTCCGACCTCATCGCCGCCGGCCACGAGGTCACTGCGTTGGCCCGGTCGGACAGTGCGGCGCAGGCGCTCACTGCGCTTGGCGCAAAGGTGCGTCGCGGTGATCTCGATGATCTCGACGGGCTCAAGGAGGCGGCTGCAGCCGCCGACGGCGTGATCCATGTAGCGCACAGACAAGACTTGCTTCCGGTCGGCGGGCTCGACGCTGTTGCCGCAGCGGAAGTCCAGATCATGCTCGCCTACGGTGATGCACTGGCTGGAACGGGAAAACCGCTGGTCGTGTCGGGAAGCATCGGTTCGCCAACTAACGTGGGGTGGCCGGTTCCTGGGCCGCTGCAGAGCCGACCGGCGACCGAGGAGGATCCGGCTCTTTCTCCGGCTGGCGATCAATATAAGGGCTCCCTGCGGGTTCGTAACATCGTGGAGCTTACCGTCATCGGTCTCGCAGAGCGGGGCGTGCGGTCTTCGGTCGTGCGCATTTCTGAAATCATGCACAGCTCAACCGACAAGGCCGGTTTCCTTCAGGTCCTGATCGGGCAAGCAAAGGAAAAGGGCGTCGTTGGCTTTCCCGGCGACGGCTCCAACCGGTGGGCGGCAGTGCATGCCCGCGACCTCGCTACCCTGTTCCGCCTGGCGCTGGAGAAGGGTCCCGCTGGCAGATGCTGGCACGCGGTTGCCGAAGGGTCTATCCCGTACCGCGAGATCGCGGAGGCCATTGGCAGCCGTCTGAACCTTCCCGCCGTGCCCATTCCCGTTGACGTAATGATGGGGCCAGGTTTCTTCGGCTTCCTCGCGAACTTGGTAACGCTGGATACCCCGGCGTCGAACGATATCACGCGCCAGACTCTCGGCTGGGCACCAGTGCAGCCCGGCCTGTTTGCCGATATGGACAATGGCCACTACTTCCCTGCCGCCTGAGTGATCATCAGGCTATTCGCCGAGTCGCAAATCGTCCGGCGAACAGCGACGTCGCGATCCGTTCGCCCCGAGCATGGCAGAAGGGCGGCGGATGCTGCCCGGCACGCACGGGATACTAATCGGGGGAAGCCCATTCAGAGACAGCGGGCAATACCCCAACTCATTTGGAGATTACACATGAGCACTATCAGCATCATCGGTTCAGGAGGCATGGCCGCGGCGATCGCCGGTCGTACCGCCAAAGCGGGATACACCGTTGAGGTGGTCAGCCGCGACCCGGCCAAGGCGCAAGCATTGGCCGACCAGCTCGCAGCAGGAGCGACCACAGGGAAGTACGAGGCCCCTCCAGCCGGCGAAATCGTCATTCTCGCCGTGCCTTACACTGGTGCGGCGTCGGTGGTGGCCGACTACGGGGACGCGCTCGACGGCAAGGTGATCATCGACATCACCAATACGGCCTCCCCGGACCTCTCGGGCCTTGTCTCTCCCGCCGGCAGTTCTGGTGCGCAGGAGATCGCCAAGATCGCCCCCGCCAGCGCGCATGTCGTAAAGGCGTTCAACACGCTTTTCGGCCATGTCCTTGCCAAAGGAGGGCGCCTCGACACGTTCATCGCCGCCGACGATCCAGAAGTCAAGGCACGCGTCTCGACTTTCATCGAGAGTCTTGGGCTGCGCCCGCTGGATGTCGGCGGCCTGCACATGGCGCAGACGCTCGAGGCGCTCGGCCTGATGATGATCGGCCTTGCAAAAAATGGTGCCGGTACTTGGGATATCGCCTTGAACGTCGAGATCGGCTGAGTCGCCGACACCCGTCAGGTCCATTGCGTCGCGATCTGAAAAGAGATGGCGAGATTTCGATGAACGCGCAAGAGTATGTTCAGATCGTGAAGGATGCGTTTGCAGCCACCGGCCGCGCCGATATGCAAGGTCTGCTAACGTGGGCTGCCGAAGATATCGATTGAATCATTCCGGGCGAGGACTGACCGCTGGCCGGCACGCGCCGCTGGCACTCAGGATTGGTGGATCTGTTTCGGACGCAATTCGACACGATGGAAACTTTTCTCATGGAAACCGGCGAGGTTGCGGCGTAGGGAGACCGGGTGCTGGTCATTGGTCTCGCTAGTGGGAGGATTGAGGTTGCGAACTAGGACATGGGAGGACGATTGGCTCTTCGCCATTACTGTGCGAAATGGAAAACTGACCAACATCCGGGCGTATATCGATGCGCAAGGACTGGCGCGGGCCTCCGAAATGTATTCGGGCTCCAGGCTTTGATCAACGAGAGCATCACCATGTCTGTGAATACTCTTGGCACCGGCCCCCGTTGTAGGGGCTCTAGCGACGTTTGCCTACAGGTTACCGACATCCTGGCGCAGGAGCAGAGCGCTATTGCCTCGCTGTCCGTCGCTCTGGGGGGCGGATGCCAGCACATTCGATCTAGATGTTTTCTCCCAATGATTCCGCCTACTAATGCCAGCCAGAGCTCTCAGGAACGGATCGCTGTGCTGGCCGCCCCCGAGTAGCTGACCGTCCGGCAACTGGTCCTCCGTCTCGGGGGATGCGCAGGGTTGCCCTTGGTCGGCGTTGAGCAGACCGTCGCCGATGAGATGCGGCAATGGTTCGACAGCGAAGGCAGCGACGGTTTCAGCATCATGTTTCCATAGCTGCATAGTATGGCTTGCGATAACGGCCGGTCGAAAATTCTTTGACACGGGTACAAGGGTAGGCGCGGCTCTGGATTGATGACCCATAGGATGTGAATTGCCCAGCAGTTTGGTTGGCCGGGAGCCGATGTGCTGTAAGCCGCAAGCCTAGGGCGATAAAAAAATTTGCGATGATTGTCTGGCCATTAATGCTAGTCATTAACTGCGGTCTGAGACTCTTTCCCGCTATAGCAGGCGAGAACGTGACTTACTGAGTGCTGGATAACAGCAGGGCACAGTTTCAGCCAACCAGTTGGTGCGAATCACTTTGCTGGCGAAATGCTACGCAACAGCACAATTGCAATGAACAGCGCACCAACTGCTCCCACTGAGATCATCAATCCTTGCTCGCTGACATAAGACATTGTGGCCCCGGTAACAATGGGACCCAATACGCTGCCCAAGGTGTAGAACATCGCAATCGCCGTCATGGCGGTGGACACTTGATGTTCGCCAGCTCGGTCTCCTACCTCGATTACAGCCAAGGTGTTCATGCCGCCAATAGCGCCTCCCCAGAGGAACACGATCATCGTCGCCAACCAAGGATGCGGCTGGCTGAGCGGAATGGCCAACGAACCCAGCAACAGTATCAAGCTGCAGACTAACTGGCCGATCTTGTAAGAGCTGCGGTCAGCCATCCAGCCAATTGGCAGTTGAAGGACGGTGCCACCAATTCCGAATACTGATATTAGGAGTGTCGCGGCGGTCAACAGGTAGCCAGCCGAGAGGCTGTAGCCTGCAAGGAACGACACGGCTGAGGTTTCAGAAAAGCCAGCAATAAATGCGCCGCAAAGAGCTGTTGGAATGACGCTAAACAATTTTCCATGGTGATTTTCTGCCGGTGTTTTCGGTTGCGTATCGTAGGTCTTGAGGGTTAAGGCCAGCGCGCCGGACATCAACACGATAAAGGCACAGGCGTAGTAGGGCGCGGCGCTTCCCACGCCAAATACAATCAGCAGGAGCGGGCCAATAGCAATACCCAGGCCCATCAAGGCCTCATGGACGCCGATCGCCCGGCCGCGCTCGTCTTTCGAGGCGACTGCAACGATCCACGTATCGCACGCGATCCAGCGCAGGATCAAGCCGATGCCGAGCAAGAAGTTCAGTGAAAAAATCAATGCCAGATGGGTTGTCAGGGGCATACCGATCAGCGCAGCAATAGTCAGCGCTGCACTGAGGATGTTAGTTCTGACGAGCCCCATACGGGCCAGTAAGCGTGGAACCCATTTGTAGAGCAGCAAAATAGCCAACCACGAGGCACTGACAACCACCCCGATTTTTGCTGGCTCCACCCCTTGCTGCTCAAGCGAAAGCGATAGCAGCGGGGTGACTGTACCAATCTGCACGATCTGCGAAAGTGCTGAGAGAATGTTTATCCTGGTGAGGGCAAACCAGCGTAGCTGGTTGCCATATTCGATATTCGGTTTTTCCATTTGTGACCGACCTAGAATAACGACGCCAAGCGTTCAACGATTAGGCAGACTCTTTTCAAAATACTCTCGCGGGAACATCGGTAGGGTGAGTCCAGCCAGACCTGATGCTTTTTTTCCAACACGACGTCGGACGGTTCTGGATCTATCTGCTCCGCCAGAAATTTTTCGATTGGATCGGAGACTTCCAGGCGCGACCACTTCAACTGCGCATCCTTGAAAAAGGCGAAATGCATGTCACTTTCAACTCGGATCCATTCGTCTACCAGCGTGAAGTCTTCAGCTGTCAGGCCCGTTTCTTCCTCAACTTCTCGAATGAGCGAACGTCCTAAGTCGACCACTGCGTCTTGCAGCACGTCGTCAGTTCCCGGTCGATGTTGTGAGCATAGATGAGGGTATAACCAGCGGGATAAGAACTGTTACGTATAACCTTAGGTACGGTACTCCCGTGGTGAGCTCGCCGCTAGATAGGCGGTGAGCGGTTGGCTACTTGCGCGTGTTAGCGCTCTCGACGAAGAGAGTTTTAACGAGTGTCCGGCCGTATTTATACCTCGGCAAAATGCTTGAGCTGCCAAGCGCAAAGGACCCTCCAGCTTGTGAAATGGTGCATTGATATCGTTCAGTAGGTGTCGACTTGGTGTGCGGATTGTGCGTCATCTGGATGAAATAGAGGAAAATCAAGTACTCGCTCATGGCCCACGTGTTCCATTTTGACAAGCCTGTGGGCCAGGTTTCGCTGGTACACAAAGAGCGGCGTTACAGGCCACAACAGCCAGCATGCAAAGCGCTGCCTTTGTACGGTTCGGCACAATTTTCGGGCTGATTTTTACAAGACGCTTGAACTGAACCCCCGATGCTAGTGAGAGGGTCAGCCCTTTATCCATGAGTCACGGCGTATTCGACGTTGAGAGTATCGGCCGTGCAGATTACGCAGGGCTGTCCGCTCTGGTCCCCTTTCTGTCCCCGAATGACCTCAACGCCGTGCCGTGGTTGTATTAGTGTTGATCACGCTTTCACACAATAAGATAGAGAGGGTGGCTATGCGGGCAATCAACCCCCGTCGCATAAGTCTGCTGATGGCCGTGACCTGCCTGCTGACAGCCTGTGGCGACAAACCGAAACATTCATCCGAACGCGCCACGGCGGCCAACGCCATGCCCGGCGACTCAGCCCTGGCCCAGGTCTACGACACCAGTTGCAAGCTATGCCACGCCAATCCGGCCTCCAGGGCACCGCTGACCGGTGACGGCCCGGCCTGGAGCCCGCGCATCGCCCAGGGCCCGGACACTCTGCTGGACCACACCATCAATGGCTACAACGGCATGCCGCCGATGGGCCTGTGCGTGCAGTGCTCCGAAGACCAATTCCTGGGGCTGATCAGCTTTATGTCGGGTCAACACATCCAATAAGAATAACGGGGTAGGCGATGGGGCTTTCACGGCGAGAATTATTGCAGCGCGGCGCGGTAGCTGGCGCGTTCACGGCATTGACCAGTAACCCGGTGCTGGCCCAGCTGGCCCGGGCACCGCGGTTGATTCCCTGGCGCAACTGGTCGGGGGCGCAAACCTGTTTGCCCCTGGCCCGGCAGGCGCCGAAAAACCTCGATGAACTGGTGCAGGTCATCGGCCAGGCACCGGGCAAGGTGCGGCCGGTGGGCTCGGGCCATTCGTTCAGTGCCCTGGTGCCCACAGACGGCACGCTGCTTTCCCTGAGTTATTTCAACGGTCTGTTGGATCACGATCCGCACACCTTGCAGGCCACCTTCGCCGCCGGCACGCCGATGTCGCGCATGGGCCAGGCATTGAAGGACGTCGGCCAGGCGCTGCCCAACATGGCGGATATCGACTACCAGACCCTGGCCGGGGCGATTTCCACCTCGACCCACGGCACGGGCGTGGGTTTTACCTCGTATTCTGGTTGTGTCACCGGCCTGCAGCTGGTGACCGCCCAGGGCCAGGTACTGGACTGCGACGCCAACCGCCACCCCGACGTGTTCAGCGCCGCCCGGGTGTCCCTCGGAGCCCTTGGCGTGGCCACCCAGGTCCGCCTGCAAAACCGCGCACCCTACCGTCTGCGACAGCACCAGTGGATCGCCAAGACCGAAGATCTGCTGGAAGACGTGGCGAAAAACGCCCGGGAAAACCAGCACTGGGAAATGCTCGTGGTGACCCATTCCGACTACGCCTTGTCCATCGCCCTGAACGAAACCACCGACCCCGAAACCCCGCCCATGGACCCGGCCGAGGCGGGCGGTAACGAGTTCGTGTCGATCATCGAAAAACTTGACAAATACGTCAGCGATTTCTCCGACGTCCGGGGCACGTTGCTCAACAGCCTGCGTTTTTTTGCCAACTTCGATGACCGGGTGGCCGAGTCGTTCCAGGTGTACAGCAACGTGCGCGACGTGCGCTTCAACGAGATGGAATATTCGGTGCCCGCCGAACACGGTCCGGCCTGCCTGCGGGAAATCCTCAAGCTGATCAGCGATAAGGACCTGCGCACCTGGTTTCCCATCGAGTACCGCTACGTCAAGGCCGACGACATTCCGCTGAGCATGTTCGAGGGGCGCGACAGCTGTTCAATCTCCGTGCACCAGCACTACACCATGGACCACCACAACTTCTTCGCCGCCGTGGAACCGATCTTCTGGAAATATGCCGGCCGCCCGCACTGGGGCAAGTTGCACACCCTCAATGCCCGCACCTTGGAACCGTTGTATCCGCGCTGGGAGGAGTTCACCCGAGTGCGCCGCGAACTTGATCCCAGCGGTAAATTCCTCAACGCGCACCTGTCGTCTATTTTGGGAGTGGCCTGATGAACCGCCGACATTTTGTACTAGGCACTGGCGCTTTGCTGGCCGCCGGTGCCTGGTTGCTGCGCCCAAGTGACCGGGGCAGCCCCTACAACGATTACTTCCGCACTTTAAACGCCGAACTCAAGGCCCACGGGCCGATGCGCCCGGTGATGCTGATCGACTTAGATCGCCTGGACCACAACATCGATGTGGTCATGCAGTCGGTCAAACGAGGCAGTAAACACTTACGGCTGGTAGAAAAGTCCCTGCCGTCGCCGGGGCTACTGGCCTACATCACCAAGCGCGCCGGGACGCAGCGGTTGATGTCGTTTCACCAGCCGTTTCTCAATCACGATGCGCTGGCGTTTCCCGAGGCCGACATGCTCATGGGCAAGCCGTTGCCGGTGCAATCGGCCGAGCTGTTTTACCAAACTCACAAAGGCCCGTTCGATCCGTCCCGGCAGTTGCAATGGCTGCTGGACACGCCTGAGCGCCTGCAGCAATACCTGACGCTTGCCCAGGGGTTGGGCACGAAACTGCGGGTCAATATTGAACTGGATGTGGGCCTGCATCGCGGCGGCATCAGCGACAACGCGGTGCTGGGGCAGATGCTGACGCTGATCAGCGCGCACCCGCAGCAGTTGGAATTCAGCGGGTTCATGGGCTACGACCCGTTTGTGGGGATGGGCGTGCCGGGGATTCTGGGTTCGCCTCAGGATTTGTTCGAGAAAGTCATGCAACGCTACAGCGGCTATGTGGATTACACCCGTCAGCACTTTGCGCCGCTGTGGCGTGACGGGCTGACGTTGAACACGGCGGGCAGCCCGAGTTATCGCATTCACGAGCAGGAAAAACTCAGCAGCGAGGTGTCGGTGGGCACCGCGTTGCTCAAGCCGACGCACTATGACTTACCGTCGTTGAGTGAGCATGCGCCGGCGACCTATATCGCCACGCCTGTGTTGAAGAGCACCGGGCCAGTGGATATTCCGGCGCTGGACGGCAAGTCGCGGTTGTTCTCGTGGTGGGATGCCAATCAGCGCGCCACGTTCTTTATTTATGGGGGGAACTGGATGGCTGAGTTTGAATCGCCCAAAGGGTTGCAGAGTAATAACCTATACGGGCGCAGTTCCAATCAGGAGATGGTCAATGGTTCGCCTAAGGTGGGGCTGAACGTGGAAGACCAGGTGTTTCTGCGCCCGACCCAGAGCGAGTTTGTGCTGTTGCAGTTTGGGGAGTTGCTGGCAGTACGGGGCGGGAAGATCGTCGACACTTGGCCCGTTTACATCTGAAGATCTGCTATAGAGCTTTGGGGAAAATTTTCCACCACTTCAGATTCGGTTTACAGGGGAGGGGGCTCCTGAGCTGTAACCAGAGTCAAGTTCTTGCTCATGTCCATTTGGCCTCTAAAGAGCTGACTGTAATAAGCCCTCATCGCGCGGAAGGGTAGGGTAATGGCGGCCATATGGGGGACTTTAGCGGACAATTTTTGCCAAGAATGCAGCACCTCTTGCAAGGGCCTATGATTGTTATCATGTTGTCCAAAACAAGAACTGAAAAATTCGGTCGGGAATCGAAGCGCCATGCAAAGGAAACCGGCTGATCCACATCATGACATGGCCCTTGTGTCAACCTTTCTGCTGCAAGCCCTCGGGCAAGTGGTCGCGCAAAAAGGGGTAAGCGCGGAACATCTTTGTCGCGGTTTGGGTTTTAGCCTGGCTGATCTGGACGATCCGGCCCAGAGAGTCTCCTATCGCCAGGCGGTCGCGATGATTCAGCGCGCACTCAAGGTACTGCCCGATCAGGGGTTGGGGCTATGGGTCGGGTATCAGAATGTACTCGGTACGTTGGGCCTGCTCGGCCATGTCGTTTCGCTGTGCAAGACCTTGCGCGATGCCTTTGCAATTGGCGAACGCCATCAGCATACCTCTGGTGCGATCGCCTCTTCACATACCTATGAATGCGGACAGGAAGTCTTCGTCGACGTCGAATGCTTGCTGCCCGACGCAGAGGTGCAGGTGTTTGTGAGCGAGGAGTTCCTGGCCAGCCTCATGGTGTATGGCAGAGCTCTGCTGGGGCAAGATTTCGCGCCTTTGCGGGTAGAATTCAGGCATACCGCGCCGCTTTACATAGATGAATATCTCCATATATTTGGCGCAGATGTGCGGTTCGGTGGTCTGCATAATCGTATGGTCCTGGCTCGTCACTGGATGGACGTGCGCCTTCCCAATCATCACGCGCTGGCGCTGCGCCAAGCCTTAGATTTACTGGAGCAGGAAAGCACTCAATTGCATGAGAAAATGGACTTGATTCAAGCGGTAGAGCGCGCAATTTTCCGGGATTTGCAGCGTAGCCAGCTGGCAAAGGTGGCCAGTGACTTAAATATGAGTGGGCGCACCTTGCGTCGACGGCTGATCGAGCATGGGCTGACCTTTGAAAGCTTGCGCGAGCAGGTGCGCCGAGCACGAACTATGAGTTTGTTGAGTAACCCAAGCCTGACTCTCGAACGAATCACGGAAGAGGTGGGCTACAGCGATGTTCGCAGTTTTCGGCGAGCATTCAAGCGCTGGGCCGGGTTGAGTCCCAGTGCGTTTCGTGGTGAAGGACGCGGGCTTGCATAATTCCTAGGAGCGGTCCGTATGCAAGGACAGTATATGTGCTGCTGAAGTAGGGTGTGACGGTCATCGAAAATACGGGGGGGCGGCGCATTGTTGAGCAGTACCTCCCCGTCCTCATTGAAAGGACAGGGAGGGGACGGCGCTCATCCGGCGATGTATAACCCGCCGTTCACATGCAGCACTTCACCGGTAATGAAGCTCGAGCCGCTGCTGCACAGGAAAGCTATCACCGAGGCAATCTCGCTGGGTTGGCCAAGACGTTTGAGAGGGGTTTGTTCCACTGAGTCGCTGCCACGGGTGGCGATCAAAGCTTGAGTCATCGGGGTTTCGATGATGCCGGGGGATACGGCGTTGACGCGGGTTTTCGGACCCAGTTCACGGGCTAGGGCGCGAGTCAGGCTTAGCAGGCCGCCCTTGGAGGTACCATAATGGGCGTTGGAAAACGCACCGCGGTGGGCAGCTATCGAAGTCAGGTTGACGATCGCGCTGTTGGCGCGCAATGCAGGAATCGCCCGACGACACAGATAAAACACGCCGTCGAGGTTGATGCCCAGGGTCTGACGCCATTGTTCATCGGTCATCTGCCGAATCGGTTGCGACTGGTACAAACCGGCCGAAGGCACCAGGAAGTCAATGCCACCGAAGCGATCTATGGCCAATTGCACCGCCTTGGCCGAATCTTCAGGGTTGGCCGCATTCATCCGCAGGGTAACGACGCGCTCTCCGCTGGGGTCGAGTTCCAGGGAAAAATCCGCCAAGCCGTCGCCATCCAGGTCTGTAAGTACCAGAAATGCGCCGCATTGATAAAACAGTTTCGCTACTTCACGGCCAATTCCACCGTTGGCACCTGTGAGCAGAAGGACGCGATTGTTGAAATCGTACATGGTCGTTTCTCCAAAGGGATACCGGGGGTCATGGTCCGAGAATGCGCGCCACATTTTCGTGCTGCAGGTCGACGCCAAGGAAGCGGCAAATCTGCACGATCTGGCCGTAGATCATGTGTTGCCCATGGTGAACGCGGCAGCCGCGCTCCCGTGCCGCTGTCAGCAGCGCGGTGTCGCCTGAACGCATGACTGCTTCACAGACCAGAGCACCGGCCCGCAGCGTACCCGGATCCAGAGGCAGGGCATCGTCGTCCTTGAGCCCAAGCGACGTGGCGTTGATGATCACGTCGAAGCTCTGCGCATTGCCGTCGCTCACGCTCAAATCAATGTCGGAGAACTGCGTTTTCAGGCGTTCCAATAGGGCCTCAGCACGAGCCGGGGAGCGATTGTAGATCGCTAGTCGAGCGGGGCTTTGCTTGGCAATCGACCAGGCAATCGACTTGCCAGCACCGCCGGCTCCCACCAGCAGTACGCGCTTGCCTTCCAGCCGGTGCCCCTGCTGGTGCAACCCGGCGAGCATACCTTCGCCGTCGAAGTTGCCACCGATCAGCCGACCGTTCTCGGGGTCGATCCTTACCGCGTTGACCGAGCCGACTTGCTGTGCGGTGTCGGTCAGTTCGTCGCAGAATTCAACGATACTTTCCTTGTATGGAATGGTCACCACCAGGCCATGCAGGTTGGCAATGCCGGATATCCCGAGCAGTACCTTGCGCAGGTTCGCGCCGCGTACGTGCAGAGGCACGCAGACCAAGTCCAGGCTCTGATTGGCGGCGCTATGGTTGATCACCTGCGGGGTTTTTACGTGGGCGATCGGATCGGCAACGATGCCGATCAGTTGTGTCTGGCCACTGATGTGCATGGAAACCTCAAAGATGGGAGTGTGAGCGCGCATGGATGGGCGAGACGCATACCTGGGCACAGGGTGCAGATCCGAAAAAAATCGATCGGGAGTTGGGAGGGAGGCGAACCGTGGCCAGGGTTGGCGCAGGCGGGGTGGAACATTGAAGCCAGTGTGCGCAACAGCGCTCTAATAGGACTCATAATACTAACCTGTCTGACATATTTTATTGTTGTCTGACAGGATAGTAGGAGGCTTCGCTTTTCGGTGTCAAGGGCCGCAGGCCATTCTGTCCTGCAGCTACACATCGATGCGCCTGGAGCCGATCTGGCTGGTGGGGCGATATTTTTTCAGCAAAACACTTTGACATACCCCAGGCTGAGAGTTATTTTTGATAACTGGTCTGACAAGTAACTAAAGATGTATGACCATAAATAATAACAAGTGAGAACATCATGTCCCATACAGATCACACTCCCGCTACGCCCGAACAGTCCGAGCACCATTCAGCCGTTTTCCAGCACAGCGCTTACTCCGGAATCCGAGACAAGGTGGTCGTGGTTACCGGTGGCGGCAGCGGTATTGGCCTGGCCCTGGCCGAAGGTTTTGCCCGTAATGGCGCGCACCTGCTGCTGATTGACATCAATGACCAGTCCATGACAGACGCCAAGATCACGTTGCAGCATCGTTTCCCGACGACCCGTGTCGAATGTTTTCAGGCGTCAGTCACCGATGAAGCGGCTGTAGAGGCCGCCTTCGCTCACGCTAAGGCGTGTTTCGGGCGCATTGATGTCTTGCTCAACAACGCGGGGGTGTCGATCAACAAGCCATCCCTGGATATCACACCCGCCGAATGGCGACGGGCTATCGAGATCAACTTCAACAGTGTGTTTTTCTGCGCCCAGGCGGCGGCTCGGTACATGATCGACCAGCAGGCTGGCGTAATCATCAACACCTCGTCGATGTGGGGGGTTTCTCACTCCGCTGACCGCACAGCGTACTGTGCGACCAAGGCCGCCGTGGTCTCCATGACTAAGTGTCTGGCGGTGGAATGGGCCCGGCACGGTATCCGCATGAACGCCATCGGCCCTGGTTATACCCGCACGCCGCTGGTGGATGAACTGCAGCGGGCCGGACGCCTGGACGTCGAGGCTCTGCGCAAGCGTACACCGCTGCAACGCCTCGGCGAACCTGGCGAGATGGCAGAACTGGCGCTTTTCCTCGCATCCAGCAGCGCAACCTTCATCACCGGGCAGATTTACGTGTCGGACGGCGGTTGGACCGCCAATGGTTTCTAACTTGCCCTTCGTTTTGCCGGTCCGCCGTAGCCTGTCGATTTGAACCATTGTGGAGAAGTGAAATGCCGAAAAGTGTTGCCTTATCGTCGGCCTCGCCGTGGGTCGAGCTCAGTTCCACTGACGCCGACTGGAAGCAGGCCTCCCCTGCGTTGCTGGGTACCATGCTCAGCCAGTTGCACTTGATCCGTGCCTTCGAGGAGACCGTCCTTGAATTAGCCGGTGAAGGCTTGGTGCATGGTCCTGCGCATTCGAGTATCGGTCAGGAAGGAGGCGCGGTGGGTTCGATTGTCGCCCTGGGCGCTGCGGATGAAGTCAATGGTTCGCACCGTGGTCATCACCAATTCCTGGCCAAGGCACTGGTATACCTGATGCCTGATGGAATTGATCCGAAAGTACCTGTAACAGCCCCCATCCAGGATCTGCTGCAACGTACCCTGGCGGAAATTCTGGGCTTGTCCCAGGGATTCTGCAAAGGCCGTGGCGGCTCCATGCACCTGCAGTGGGCTGAGGCCGGTGCGCTGGGGACCAACGCCATCGTCGGTGGTGGCGTGCCACTTGCGGCGGGTGCCGCCTGGGCACATCGGCATGCCGGCACCGATACCGTAGCCATCACCTACTTCGGTGACGGCGCAGTGAACATCGGTTCGGTGCTGGAGACCATGAACCTGGCGGCGGCCTGGAAATTGCCGCTCTGCTTTTTCATCGAGAACAACCTATACGCGGTCTCCACCACGGTTGAGGAAGCCACCGCCGAGCCGCGACTGTCGGCACGTGGGCAGGGCTTCAATATCCCGAGCTGGAAAGTCGACGGCATGGATCCGCTGGCAGTTTATTTGGCCATGCAGCAAGCGCTGACGCATATGCGCGCCGGTAACGGTCCGACCATCATCGAGGCCGATGTGTACCGGTTTTTCCATCAGAACGGTCCATTCCCCGGCAGCGCATTCGGCTACCGCAGCAAGGAAGAAGAGCAGGGCTGGCGCGCCCGTGATCCCCTGGAGCGGTTGGCCCGGGAAATGAAAGAGCGCAAGTTGATCGACGATGCCGGCTTGGCCGACCTGCGTGAAGCCGTCAAGTTGGCAATGGCCCAATCGGCTGCCGCACTGCTGGAAGCTGACCCCGCAGGCAAACCAGGCAAGCGGAGGATTAGACCTCAGTTGTGGCCTTCGCCTGATTTTCGTGATGTGGGTATTCGTGGCGACTTAAGCGAGTTGGCCGATGCCCACACCTGTGAGCAGGCGAGCTATCGTGGCAGCCTGGAGCAGCGCAAGTTTATCGATGCTATCGCCGACGTTATGAACCGGCGCATGGAAGCTGATGACAGTATCGTCGTCATGGGGGAAGACGTTCACCGTCTCAAAGGTGGCACCAACGGCGCTACCCGCGGTCTGAAAGAGCTTTTTCCAGAGCGCATCCTCGGCACCCCCATCAGCGAGAACGCCTTCTGCGGATTGGGTGGTGGCATGGCCTTGGATGGACGATTTAAACCAGTAGTGGAGTTCATGTACCCCGACTTCATGTGGGTCGCCGCCGACCAGGTGTTCAACCAGATCGGCAAGGCTCGGCATATGTTCGGCGGGCAAAGCGACGTCCCCTTGGTGCTGCGCACCAAGATCGCCATGGGCACAGGTTATGGTTCGCAGCACTCCATGGACCCGGCCGGTATCTACGTGACCAATCCTGGATGGCGCATTGTTGCGGCTTCCACGCCGTTCGACTACATCGGCTTGATGAATGCCGCGCTGGCCTGCAAAGACCCGGTGTTAGTGATCGAGCACGTCGACCTGTACAGCCAGAGCGGTGAAGTGCCGGTGGATGACCTGGACTATCAGATCCCGTTCGGCACAGCAGCCGTGCGCCGTGAAGGTCGTGAACTGACCATCCTCACGTACTTGAGCATGGTAGGACACTCTATGGAAGCGGTAGAACAGACTGGCATAGATGCCGAAGTCATTGACCTGCGTTTTCTCGACCGCGCCAGCTTTGACTGGACCACGGTTGAGGCGAGTATCCGCAAGACCAACAACGTGCTGATTGTCGAGCAGGGGGCTCGGGGTACGTCCTATGGTGGTTGGCTTGCGGACGAACTGCAGCGCCGTTGCTTTGACTGGCTTGACCAGCCGATCCAGCGCGTGACCGGAGGCGAAGGCTCGCCGAGTATTTCTAAAGTCCTGGAACGTGCCGCTTGCGCGCGTACCGAGGAAGTCATCGAAGGCCTGCAACTGGTCATCCGCGAAAAAGGGGCACACCAATGAGCGTAAAGATGCTGGTACCAATGGAGGTAGGAATTTGCTGCGTCGATCTTCCTGCCCTCAGTCGTTTCTATCAGGACGTGCTGGGTTTTACCTTTGTCGCCCAGGTGCAAATGCCGGCCTCCGCCGCGCAACAGGTGGGCTTGAGTGAAGGCGGCTACAGCGTAATGCGTCTGCAGACGCCCTACGGCGAACGCATCAAGCTGCTGGCGCCAGAGCGCACCCCGACCCACCACGAGCAGGGGTTGATCCTGGACCGCCAAAATGCGAGCTACCTGACATTCATCGTGGAAGACATTTCAAGCCTAGTAAACGAGCTGAAAAATGCCGGCGCGAGCTTCTTCGCCGGCGACGTGCCGATCCAGCTGCGTCCTGATGTGAAGGCGCTGTTCTGCCGGGACCCGGAAGGCAACGTGCTGGAATTGGTCGAGTACGCTGATATCGCCGCCTACCGTCCAGACTTGTTTAACGACCGGAGTGCCTGATGGCCAAGCTCTTACATATGCCCGAGGTGTCGGCCAATACGACCCACGCCGCGATCCAGAACTGGACCCTCAAGGAAGGCGACGCGTTCAACACCGGAGACTGCATCGCCGAGATCGAAACCGAAAAGGCGCTGGTCGAGTTGACTGCTGAAGAAGAAGCGGTGCTTGGCAAGATCCTGGTCGAACCGGGACGCGAAGTGGAAGTGGGCGCGCCGATTGGGGTGCTGTTTGCCAGAGGCGAAACCGATGTAGATATCGACGAACTGCTTGCAAAGGCCGGTGCGCTGTCGGCGGCCAATGAGTCGGTAATAGAGGACGCACCTGAACTTCAGTCCCGGGCTGATAAGACGCCGGTAGTTGACGCGCGCAACAACGGGCGAATCTTCGCAAGTCCTCTGGCGCGCCGTCTGGCAGCGGCCATGGGGCTTGAACTGACGACTCTCAAGGGCAGCGGTCCGAATGGGCGAATCGTCAAGCGCGACGTCGAGGCCGTAGCGGTCGCCGTCGCTAGCCTTGCGTCCGCAGCCGTTGAACCTTCGATATCGGCCGTCGACTTTGAGGAAGTCCCGCACAGCAGCATGCGTAAGACTATCGCTCGCCGCTTGGTCGAGAGCAAGTCCACAGTGCCGCATTTCTATCTCGAGGTGGAATGCCGGATGGAGGCGTTGCTTACCCTGCGCGAGCAGGTCAACCAGAAAGCGCCGAGAAAGATTTCAATCAACGACTTCATCGTCAAGGCGGTTGCAGTCGCCCTCCGACAGGTTCCGGAGATGAATGTGACCTGGACCGAAACGGCGTTGCGGCGCTACCACCACGCGGATGTCTGCGTAGCGGTGTCCACCGATAACGGCCTGATCACACCGGTAGTGCGTAATGCCGACAGTAAGGCGCTTTCGCAAATTAGCGCGGATGTGGTGGAGTTGGCCGGACGGGCCCGCGATGGACGTCTGCGCCCCGAGGAATACCAGGGCGGCAGTTTCACCATCAGTAACCTGGGGATGTTCGGCGTCGAGCAGTTTAGCGCCATCATCAATCCACCCCACGCAGCCATTCTGGCGGTGGGCGCGACCCAGAAAAAGCCAGTGGTTGAAAATGGTGAACTGCGCGTTGGTTCGGTGTTGTGTTGCACCCTTTCAGTAGATCATCGAGCAGTGGACGGAGCGCTGGCGGCCCAATGGCTGGCAGCGTTCAAGGGCCTGATGGAAAACCCGCTGGGTATGCTGATTTGAGGGATGTTCCATGAGTGAAGTGAAATTCGATGTAATCGTCGTCGGTGGGGGGCCTGGTGGTTACGTGGCGGCCATCCGTGCCAGCCAGTTGGGTCTGCGCACGGCGGTAGTGGAAAAAGCGCAGTTGGGTGGGGTCTGTCTGAACTGGGGCTGCATTCCTACCAAGGCCCTGTTGCGCAGTGCCGACGTGCTGCGTCTGATCGGCAGTGCGGCCAGCTTTGGTATCGAGGTCGGTTCCGCCAAACCTGACTTGAAGGCTATCGTGAAGCGGTCCCGCGATGTCGCGACCCAGTTGAACCGGGGCGTCAGTGGGCTGATGAAAAAGCACCGCGTCCAGGTATTCAATGGACATGCACGGCTAGATGGGCCCCAGCAAGTGAAAGTGTCCGGGGAGCAGGGTGATCTCAGCTTGAGCGCACCGCACATCATTCTGGCAACCGGAGCGCGGGCGCGCGGGCTGCCAGGCATGGAGCCGGACGGCAAGCACTTCTGGACCTATCGTCAGGCACTGGTGCCGGAAAGCGTACCCAAACGGCTGGTGATCGTTGGCGCTGGCGCGATCGGTATCGAATTCGCCAGTTTCTATCACGCTCTTGGCGCGCAGGTGAGCGTGGTGGAAATGGCCGATCGGATTCTCCCGGTGGAGGACCAAGAGGTCAGTGCCCATGTGGCAAAGGCCCTGATTCGGGACGGTATCCACCTACACACCGGCTGTGCTCTCAAAAGCAGCAAAGTGGAGCAGGGCACGGTGCATCTGCACCTTGAAGGCAAGAGCAATGAGACCCTGCAGGCAGACGTGGTGCTAGTGGCTGCAGGTATTGTTGGCAATGTCGACGACCTGGGGTTGGAAGGGACCAAGATCAAAGTACAGCACACCCATGTGCTGGTGGATGAGTTCTGCCGCACGGGCGAGCCGGGTGTTTACGCGATCGGCGATCTGGCGGGAGCTCCATGGCTTGCGCATAAGGCCAGCCACGAAGCAGTGATCTGTGTCGAGAAGATCGCCGGCCAGAACCCCCATCCCTTGGATCCCCGCAGCGTGCCAGCCTGTACTTACAGCTACCCGCAAATCGCCAGCGTCGGTTACACCGAGGCCCAGGCTCGCACTGCTGGCAAGACGCTCAAGGTCGGCAAGTTTCCATTCGCGGCCAATGGCAAGGCGATTGCGATGGGGGCCACGGAGGGCTTCGTCAAGGTTGTGTTCGACGCTGACAGCGGCGAATTGCTGGGCGCCCACATGGTTGGCGAGGAGGTCACCGAGATGATTCAGGGCTATGCCATCGCTCGGGGCCTGGAGACTACCGAAGCCGAACTGATCGAAAGTATCCTGCCGCACCCGACGATGTCTGAAGCCATGCATGAAGCCGTGCTGGCAGCATACGAACGAACTCTGCATATCTGAGTTTTTATCCTGGTCTGAGTGACGAGCTAGGAGGTCGGGTCGTGTATGGTCGGCGGACGCCGAGAATACTTCGGCCCGGCTGCATGCTTTGCGGATTTCAGTCAGGGAGTCGCCTGGCCAGGGTAGGGGGATCGACATAGTCCGCAATAACCAAGCTCGCGGCCACAGGAAGGGGCAGGCTATGATTTAGTGAGTCGCATCAGGCTAATAGTCGACGCCGCCGGAAGTCCCCCATCTGAAACCACTCCGGAGGGTAATTGGCTGGCATAGTGCACTCCTTGGCAGGGATGGGCGTTGCTTCGGGATGAAGCTCGCTTGGCATGTGGGCTGGTCACGGGAGCAATCACATCTTGCGCGAAGGTCTCCAGGCAGAATATCCCAACAGTAATGGAGCGGGCACGCCGCCGTGGTCGCCAAAACTTTGATCCCGCTTGACGTTCGGGTACGTTAGTGAGGGCAGATGATAGGCGCTCAGTCGCCCAGTTCTAGCTTCATGATGGCGAGGACTTCGTAAAGCTTGACACTTACCTCATGAAGCTTGGCGATGAACTCTTCGAGCAACTCGTTGGTAACCTCGAAATACCGTTTCTTCGAGTCCAATCGGCGATGAAGGATCTACTCACATGCTGGGTTTGTAATTGGATAAGAATGGACAATGTCCGTGCAGCGGGTGTTCAGCGCTTCGAACATATCCGCTGCCAAATGGCCGATTGGCTTTTAACCTCCGATAAATGGGCACTCTGGAAATTTAATTTGTTTCGATATTGAGAAAAGAATTATCAGGCGGTATCAATTCAAAAAAGCGCGTTGGATCCTCAATCAGATACCCCTTCAGGATGGTTTTCTTCCTGGGTCCTCGTACTTGGCAAGCCCAGATATTCAGACCGTTGTCACGCTTTCGATGGACCTTCAGTTTCTCAAACTGTTTCTGTACCCAGCGCCACTCGTCGACGCCGTCGTTCGCACCGTGGGCGATACCTGGAAATTCCTGGACATAGCGCTGGAAAATTCCGGGGGTGACCAGGAACGCGGTACCGCCCACCGTGTGAACCTTGGCCTTGCTGTCATTGATGATCAGCTTGTGACTCTGAATACCCTCCTTGACCCAATCCAAGAAAGCTTGGCCTGGGTTATCCGAAGGGAGGGTTGAAGTTTCGAGAGCGCTTTCTGACGGTGCGTCACTGGCCTCAGGCTCTTCCAACTCGAACATGTCCAGCAGCGTGCCGAGGTAATCGGCATCCTCTAGCGCCGTGGGATCCGGCTGCGGTTGGCTTTGACCTGATCGTGCACTGACTGTCTCGGGCGCTGGTGTTGGTATCTGGGTGTCAGTTGAGTGGTCATGGGCTGCAATGCTAACCGTTCCGCTGAAAGCCTCGGGCCGGTCTTCGTTTCCCCAAATCAGTGCTGGTTGAAGGCGCAGAAAGGTGAAACTCTGCTGCCAATTTCCCTGTGCCACAAGCGCGGTCCAGATGGCTTTACCTTCCGGGGTGGACTCGACCAGCCCATGCGACTGCAGCTCGTCGAACACCGCTAGGTTGGACGAAGGAATGCCTTCAATCGATTGCGACAGCAGATAGGCTCGTAGCTTGTCCGTGACCGTCTTGCTGACCAGCCAGAGGGCGTCCTGGGTCAGCCATCCCGCGGCACCCGGCTGGTTGAGTTTCAGCTCGTGCTGAACCAGATGACGTAGTCCGGTGATCAAGTGATGTTGCAGCGAATGCGTCGGGGCCAGGAGTGCCTTCTTCGGGTTGCCACCGATGTTCTGCGCGGTGGAAACACGGTCGGCCTGCATCACCAACTCACCGAGAACGCCGGCACGTTCGTACTGGCCCGCCAGGACATACAGCAGACTGGCCCACAGTGGCGGAAATCCACTGAGCCAATCGAGGATTGGGCGGTCGAGAATGTGGGTGTAGAGCAAGCCTGCGGCGGCGCCGTGCAGGTGGTAGTCACGACCCTTGATGTAACGAAAACGGTAGGGCTGATCCAGGGAGCCCTGCCAAGGATGCCAAACACGGCCATCCTGGCGTTCGACCAGCAGGTCCACGGCAATCTTGCCTATATCATGCAGCAGGGCGCCATAGGCGATGCCCGCGGACCAGGCGTCAGTCTGGGCGGCTTGGTCTTCGGGCGCAGCACCGGTGGGAAGCAGATACGACTGACGCAGTTTCAAACTGCAAGCGACCAGCTCCAGGCCATGGTCGAGCATGCCGCCGAGATAAGCATGGTGGTGCGTCTCGCTGGCCGGGAGTTGCTGGACTTGTTCGGCGTAGCGATGAATTGGATTTAAATAGAGTTGGGTGAATTGGACGTGGGAGAGGGCAGTGTATTGCCAGATGCGATCGAGCAACTGACGGCGGTGCTCTGCTGCTAACAAGCTGTGGGCCGACTCGATGGGCAGGAAGCCTTCGGCGACGCTCACGATCAGTAGCGGAGGGGGCTTCTGCCTTTTGCGGCGAAACAGACTGAGCATTGTGACCTCCAGAAGGTGGGTGGGTCAGTGGCCTTTTCGCCTTTTCGGATAGCGCTCTTACCCTTGAGTCCCCATTCCCTTCCAACCCTTACCCGTCCTTTTTGGCTCGTGTCCCTTTGTGCGGCAATCGGAATACCGATACTGCTAGGCTTCGTTTTGTTGGGGGGCTGGTACGAAAAAGAAAAGAGTCGGTACACTGCGGTGCCTATTTTTTGGGTCTTGCCATGAACCTTACTGACGCCACGCTCGTGCTGCTGCTCGCGGCACGTATCCATGGGACCGACGAAGCCGTCAGGGCTTCAGCGAAGAGCGTGGTCAAGAAGTTGCCGCGCAGTAAACGCGATCTGATCTACAAGGTGATCGACAGCCGGAGTCCGCTCGAGCTGGTGGATTTTCTGGCGCAGAATCTGGATGCGGAATGACAGGCTGCGGGTGTGCGCCCCTCTCTTATTCTTTGCGTGATGGGCCCGCCGTATGATGCTGTCTGTTTTCTGGAAACAGAAAAAAGGGCTCAACTCGCGTTGGGCCCTGTGAAGCGTTTGCAGTGGTGGGGTAACAATTAAGCGACGTCGTTCATGCACAGTGAGTCATCCAAGACCGCTTGCTTCAGTTGCTGATCCAGGTTGAGTACATATTCCGAGGCGCTTCGGGCTTGGCCACTGGCGCGAAAGATCGCACGCTTGTCTGCTTTGAGCAGGCTGAGCCAGGAGTCGATGTAACCCTCATGCCGCAGCTCTCCCTGAATGCCAGCGTAAGCGCATAAAAAAGCAGCGCCCATCTCGGCGATCAACTCCTCAAACGCGTAGCCTGGCGAGCCGAACGGACAGGATGAGGTCACACCCTCGCGCTGCAGCCGAGAAAGATGTCCGGTCCAGTGCGTCAGCTCGTGCAGTGCGGTGGCGTAGTACCCACCTTCATCGTGAAATTGCGCTTTTGTCGGCAGTTGGATGAGATCCCTGATCGGGTGGTAAAAGGCTTCGTCGGCAGGCCGATGAACGATGTGTGCGCCAGTACTTAAAAGCAGATTTTCTGCAGCACTGTTGGCTAGGAAGGGGGCGGTCGGGCACGCTTCGAGCAAGGTTTCGTTGAACGTTTCGAGCCCTTCCGTTTGCTCGATGTTGAACAAAAAATGCGTCCTGAGAATGCCAAAGTGAGCGACCTTGGGCTGACCGTTTTCATCGAGTACGGGTTGGCCTGACTCAGTCTGTTCCTCGCGCTCCATAGGCTTGTAGAGCACAGCCAGAGTGCTGTGCTCACCCTTACGGATGTGCCCACCGGCTTTTTTGGCTTGGTTGAAGGTTAGCCAACGATCCTGAGTAAACCCCTGCAAACTGGCCTCGGCCCAGAGCAGCGGTAAATTGATGCCCGAATACGGACGTCGCGTGATGGCGTTGATGGGGTAGGGTTGATGACCGATGTAAGCTGAGCCACTTGAGGACCAGGGTTTGATCCAGGGAGCAACGCCTTGGTCTAACGCGGTAACGATCTTGTCAGTTACGTCTTGGTAGATATCGCGCATGGCAATTTCCTCGAGAGAAAACGGAGGAACTCCGTGCCCGTCGGGGAGGGTTCCCCGGTTGGGTGATGGGCTGGATTGATGCAGGTCTTGCATGGCGTCCGAGTGTGGAGGTGGGCGCCGCCCATTGCGCTTAGCGCTGGTGTTCTCCTGCAAGCGCTATCAGTAAGGCACCAGACTGACCCGGTTCTTGGAGTAGGCTGAGACTCAATTGCAGCAACGGGTCGTGGTCGAAGTGATCGGTTGGTTCAATGTGGACTACCTCGAACAGCACATAGGGCTTTTGTGGATAGGCCAGGTGGGCTTCGAAGGCTGCGCGCAATACGTGGCTCAACCGATCGATCTGCAGCTTCCCCGCGTGATCTGAACGCTCGAGCTGTACTGCGCGTTGCCATGCGCCAGGTGTGAACACGATGGGCAACCGAAGGGTGTTCAGTGTTTCCGGTGTAAGTGAGTCGGGCATGGTATGTCTCCGTTGAAAACGCGAAGAAACCTGTCCCGTGCGGGAAAAGATTTCCCCGCAGTGGGTTGAAGAAAATCAAGAGGGTTTTCCTGACGAGCGGGGCTCGGAAGACGCTCAGAAGAGCAGTAGGCGTTCATCACCGTAGAAACGGTGACCGTGCGAGCTACCGAACGCTAATCGCACTTGGGGAAGAACCATCATCGAAGTGACGTAGCCTTGAAGGTTCTGACTACCTGGGAAAGTGCTGTCGATAACAGCGATCCGTACCTTGTATTTAACTGGACGATTTGTATGGGTCAATGACTGTAGAGACGCTGTTTCACGGAGCTTGTCTTCTGTCTTCCAGTGAAGATTTTTCGGCTGGGGCAAACTGATAAACGGTCAGACGCCGGCCGATTTCAGTAGTACGCTATTGCTCTTGTCTCAACCATGAAAACGCTCAGAAGAGGGCGAGACCATGCCGATTCAGCAACCTGTTCAGCGTTCACGTGCCCACCGCTGGGCGCACGTCTGTGGTATGTCGGTGAAGCGTGGTTACCGTAGGTTGAAAACGTTTGAATCCCGCGTGGTTGAGCGTGCGGAGACGGTAGGTATGCCCGCAGGTAAATTTCTTGTTCGCGCGAGTTTTCTGACTGCCAAGTTGGCTCTGCTCGGAGTATTTCTTTTTGTCAGCTTCTGGTTATTTGTGCTGATGTGCACAATCGTCGTATTAGCAGCTATCCCAATTCAAGATTCAGACACTCCAGGTATTGACGATCTCGATGATCCAATGCATAGAACGTCTTGGCCTGAGCGGTACGATAAATGGGGTTCTCTGAAGTAGCCTCTTGGTTATTTTGAGCTCGATTTACCCGAAACAATTCTTGCACCGCTCATCAACTGAGAGGTTCCGTTAGAGCTCGCTGTCTGTGCTGCGTGGGTTCCCCTGCTGAACATTCCTTCTACGCCTGAACCTACGCTATATCCGGCCCAACTCATGGTGGCTAGAAAAACCATCGGCAGCACGATGAACATCGCCCCCATCACGTACTCGATCACCTGCGCGGTGACAGTCCCATCCATAAACCCGGATGTGGGCAGCGACAACAGCACCTGATTGGAAGCCGAAACCTGGTTGTACAGGGTATCGAGCATGCTGGAGTCGACCCAACGCGCCAGTTCCCACCAGAAGGTCAGCATGTGTAAGGTGAACAGCGCGAACGTCACGGTCATGACGGTCTTCAACTGATAGGTACTGACCAGCAGGATCAGCGGCAAGCTGATGATGATGCCCATGATCAGGAACGCCTGCACCATCGGCAAGGCTGCGCGTAGTGCATTCATTGCCGGGAAGTTGCTGAAGGAGCCGAGGGCCAACCCGGTATTGGTGGCCAGGTTATTGAGCCCCTGATTGATCGAACCGCCACGAGCGCTGGAGCCGTAGTCTTGGTACACCTGTCCGGGCGACATGGACAGCGATTGCTGGCGCGGGCTGACCAGCTCACGCAGGGTGGCATCTTCGATCTCGTTGCTTGAACGGCCCGTCAACCAACCTTTCAGTTGAGTCAGCAGCGAAGGATCGACCTGCTCGATCAAGCGCTCGCGCAACCCGACACCGTTTTCACTCCACCACTGTCTGCAAGTGGGGTAGCCCGCGCCATTCTCCAACCGTGGCAAGGAAGTATCTCGGGTTTCATCATAGGGCCAACTGACTCGCGGTGTCCGTGAGCGATCGGTGTCGTAGTAGCCCGGCGTGTCGAGAAAATAGCGTGAGCCGATCCAGGACGCATCGTGACTTTGTGCCTTGTCCAACTGAGGACGGTTGGTGAAAAGTCGAGAGCGGGAATAGCCGTAGCAGTCGCGAGTGAAGTCGGCGACTTCCTGTAGCAATACCTGGTTATCGATGCGAGAACTGTCGATCTCCATGCGCATCTGTCGGATATCCGGTGCGCAGGGGATGGCCGCGGTGGCCGCTGCGGTCACTCCTTTGCTCAGGGCGTGCACCAGAAACCACCAGATTGGCACGTTTGCAGAGCGTTCGCCGATGGTGTTGAACGTGGTGCCCCAGGCAGTTTCTGCTGGCTTGGCCACGCTGACACCGCAGCGTTGGCTCGCTGCATCATCAAACGCCATTGAAGCGAGGTTTAGCGGAAAGACCGGCGCGCAGCCGAACAATACGACAATGTAGGCCAGCCAAAGCCGGTTCTCGATTCGAGGTACCGAGAGCAATCCTTTGTTGCCTTCATCCGCGCCTTGCTGACGGGCCGACAACCACTCTTGCAAGATGATCGCGCCGAAGGGCGCAGCGAATAGTCCAGTATCGGACATGACGTTCCAGATACCGTTGTTGATGATCCAGGCCAGCAGGGAGAGGTAAAACTCCAGGTAGCTGTTGGTGCTCATGAGCATGGTGGTGACCTCACAATCGAGTGAGCTCGACGCAGGTAAAGAGCAAGAGCCCTAATGTCCCGATGCGTTTCACGCGCAGTCGATCCTGGGGTCGATGTCGGTAGCGCCGAAGCAGATCCCACCAGAGCGCAAAGAGGGCGTCGTAGAGCAGGGCGCGCCACCACCGCAGATAAGGTCGTACGGATTCGATTGCCTGCTGCCGTGCCTCGAAACTGCCCAGCGCAGTACGGCCGATCCAGGCCACCAGTGCGGCGGTCAGGATCATCAGCACGGCAATCCCCAGACCTGAACGCAGAGTGAATAGCGGTGAGCGTTTCATGGCTCACTTACGCCTGGCGTCAGCATCATTGAGTCGGCCCGGCTCAGGGTCGCCTTGCTCGACGGTACGCGAAGCATCGGCGCCTCCGGCATGCCGATCGAGCACCAGGCTGGCGGTGTTGGTGGCCAGCATCTGCCGAACCTGTAGTTCGGCTTGCAGCAGGCGTATTTCACGCTCCAGCGTGTCGATGTTTTTTGCCAAGGCCGTTTGGGCCGGCTCGGCAGAAGCAATGTTTGGTTCGTGGCTGCCTGCCAGCAGTGTGCGCAGCAGCAGAAGCGCTTTATCGAGCACACTGGACAAGGCTGTCTCGCTGGCCAGGCGTCGCGCCAGCAGTTCCTGATCAGGATCGTCACGCAAGGCTTCAATCACACCACGGGTCACCGGCAGCATTGAGCTGGAGGCTTTGGCCAGGTTGTCAGGGGTAGGCTGCAGGGAGCCAGACAGCATCCCTTGCAGGGCCTTCAGGTGCTCGTTGTAGGTTTCTTGGATCAGGGGCGTCAATCCACTGCCAGCGGTAGCACGCAGGGTTTCGCAGCTGTCGCAGGTCGCGATTTCGCTCTCGCCCAATACGCGAACGGCCCATTCGGATTCCTCCTGGGGCGAAGCCCAGGTCTGGCAAATAGCGCCACCCAGGCAATCACTGCTGCTGATCGAGGCACTATCATCCACCGTACGGTTATGGAGCAGGTTATAGCCCGCGCGTACTACGTCGGAAGTCACCCGAATAGGTGTTTGCCCATTACCTCCAGCCTTTGAGCCGCCGACCCAGGACACCCCCTTGTTGCCGTTATGGGTTTCGGTGTTTTTCACCGCGGCCACCGCATCACCGCCGGTTTGTTCGAGGTTGCCCTGCATCTCCTGGTTCTTGGCCAATGCGCCCCAGCCGGCTTGACCGATTTTGTCCGCCATCTTTTCGGCCATGGCCTGGCAGGTCAGCTTGGAGCGGTCGAAGTCGATACGACCTTGCATCACCCCGTTACTCAGCAACTCATAGAGACCGGGGTTAGCGCGCTGGATGATCAACGCTGGCAGCGACATCACCGCTTGGGTCGCGTTCTGCACAACGCTGCCCATGATCTGCTGGAAGCCTTCGGTGAAGCCGTTCAACTGGTTTTGCAGAGTATTGGTCAGGCTCATGTTTCCGCACATCATGTTTGCTCGCCAGGACGCGCCGACGCCGAGCCCGTTGGGGCGATAGAGCGAACTTGGTGAGCCCGCTGCCGAGCCGCCACCAATGGTGTACATCACTCGGTCGTCGAGTACTTCGCCCTGAGTACCCAGGCGGTAATCGCCTTCGGCGGCGTGGGCATGCGTGGCCATGGCGAGTAGTCCATAGAGCACCAGACTCATTGTGCCCAACCAGGGTCGCGCGTGAAGCCGGCTCATGAAGCACCGCCTTCGAAGTCGATGCTGAACAGGAATGTCTGTCCCTCACGTTTGCAACAGCTATAGGGCCGCCACAACGACCAGGCGTAGCCCCCGTCCGAACTCTGTACCGGATCGCTTGGGAAGATGGCGCACGTGGGCTGAACCTGAGGGTAGAGCAATTGCCATGTGTGGGTCGAAGCGTCGTTTTCAACGATCGGGCCAGGTGGCCAGTAGCCGTCGCGTTTGGCGGGCGTGAGCGCTACATACACATGCGGCTGCCAGTTGCGGGTAACCACGTCGCCGGCCCGTTGCGCCATGACTGCGGCCGCCTTGAAATCGTCGGGCTGTACCAGAAAGCCCTGGCGGGGATAAACGTTGCCCCACATGTTTCCCGAAGCCTGACGACCAATTTCATGGATCCCCGGTACGAGCGACTCGGGGTACAAACTTTCTGGGATGCCATGGCGCCAGGCCAGTGAATCCAGGGTACTCAGGTAGTAAGGCATGAGTGCAGTTGCACCGCTGGCGCAGGCGTAGCCGGATTGCGAAGCCAGTTGCGTGGCGATCCAGCCACCGGGGTGGCCGATGCCATCGACGTTCTTGAAGCGGGGCAGGTTGTCGCGGTGGGTGTTTGGCGTGATCAGGTTGCCGCCACCTTCCGCACCATTGATGGGAACGGAGAGGGTGGCCATCTCGGTCCATGGATTATTGCCGGTAGTGGCGTAGCTCGAAACCACCAGCTCAGGAATGAAATGACGCACCTTGGTCGAGGTTTTGACTGTGCAGCCGAAGGGTGTGCACAGGAGCCAGAAACAAATACCGACGACCCTGTATTCGAGACAGCTTGGCGAAAGTGCAGAGGACGTAATGCTGCCGGTGTCCAGCGCCATGCTTGGGCCGCACGCCAGCAGGACGCTCAGCGCCAAAGGCCGTAGCTTTGTGGGCGGGATGGACGAGCAGGCAACAGGCATGATCCAGGCTCAATAAGGTGAATGGCCAGGTCAGGTTCGGTTTCGGGCGGAAGACTGTCAGTGGAAATTATGAAGGCAGATCTATCGGATTTGTGAGACGTGAGACTATTATTTGACGTGAAGGGCGCTGCGCAGGATATCGGGTTCTACAAGTAGCTGATCTGTGGTGATTTCGAGAATATTGGCGAGCTTGCACAGGACCAACAGCGACGGATTGCCTGTGCATCGCTCGATTTGACTGACGTACGTGCGATCCACCTCGGCCATGAGCGCGAGCTGCTCTTGGGTAAGGTTTTTCACGCGTCGCATCAAGCGGATGTTTTCCGCCAGCTGCAGACGAAGCTGTTCGTAGTCTTGAGTCATGCGCGCAAATTGCGCCTTGAGGGACTCTCAATCCACGGGATATAGTCTACATTGGCGTTGATCTAGGCTATTTGATGCCCTTGCCTGTTATCGAGCGTTCATTTGGTGTCGTTAAGATTTCGGGGCTGGCCTGCGCGTCTAACAATAAATCAGAAATCTTGGGTGTGTATGGACGAAAACTACGTTTCAATTCCTGCGGCGGATGGTTGCTCGAGTCTTTTGACACCTTGGGGCAACGAATTTGCCCCAATGATCGAACGTGGCGTGCAATGCGCCCAGGCTTGGCTTGATACGTCCGGCGAGATTCCACTGTGGTGGGAATTGGCGCAAACGCGCAAAACCTTTCCTGTCGGTGATTGCCAGGATGCTTTTGAAGCTGGTTTTTTGTTGAGGATTCAGCAGCGGCTAAGCAGTGTGCCACCCAGCTCAAATCAAAGCTGAAAGAAACGCCGCTCAAGACGCGTTCAAACACATAGTTCGAAGGCTCCCAGAGTTCAGCCAGCGTTTCGGCTGCCGAAGCCCAATACCAGCGCTCTCGCAGAGTTGGTATTAGGTAATCGCCACCAGCGTCTAGTTAACCGCGTCTTTCAGCGATTTACCGGCTTTGAAGCTAGGCGTCTTCGAGGCTGCAATCTTGATGGTGGCGCCCGTTTGAGGGTTACGTCCGTCGCGCGCTGCACGCGCTTTGACCGCAAAGGTGCCAAAACCAACCAAGGTGACGTTTTCACCGCCTTTCAACGCAGTGGATATGATGGTTGTGAGGGCATCCAGTGCGCGTCCCGCGGTGGACTTCGGGAGGTCGGCTGAGCCCGCTATGGCCTCGATTAGATCGTTTTTATTCATGTGTGACTCCTTCCGCTTGGCTGAGTGTCGATGAGTAATCTACGCAGATAGTTCGGGCACATCCACCAAAAAACGGCACTCCAGCCCTGCGCAGACGTAACGCCATATGGGCTCCAAATCTGTCCTTATGTCCCGATTCCACGGGCCTGGTCAATACGCTCAGCTACCTGGAGAGCCGCTTCCAACTCCGAGCAACCGTTCTCCTGCATCAACCTCCAGCGTTCGGCTTTTTTCTCGGGCTCCGTCATGGCAAGAGCGAGGTAAAGGCTGGGTGGCACGGCTCGAAACAGCGTTTCGAGTTTTTTCGACAGCACGACCCCCTCAGTGTATTTCCCAGGCTCCTTACTGGCGGAGAGCAACAAAGCTTTCTGTGCCGGCGTGAGCTTCTTGAAGCGGGCGATTTCCTCATTCTCCACGGGTGGCATGTTTTTCTTATCTGGACTAGTCGTAAGTAGTCATTCAGAGACTAAAATTGAGTTGCATGCGATCTATCAGCGTGAGAGCATAAAACTTAAATTTCCTCAGCTGTAAGAGTGGTTGGCCGCTATAGCCTGGCAGAGGTTTAAGGATTTTTTCGAGTCGAGGGCATGACTAAATGGGCATTTCTCAAGAACTCCTGGAAGAACGCGTTCAACCGGTCTCGAAGAACCGCTACTCAGTGTTGATACCGCTTTGCGCAGCGGGAATCATTATTCCCATCGTTTTCACCGGCCCTGCGATTGCCACGCCGATGATTGCCCGGGACCTAGGCGGTTCGCTGCTGGAATTGGGCGGTGTGGTCAACGCGTACAATGTCGCCTTTGGCAGTTGCGTGATGGCGGGAGGGGCGTTGGCAGATAGATTCGGTCGTAAGCGATGCTTTATTTCGGGGCTGTTATTGTTTTTTCTCACGTCGTTGTTGATCGGCTTTGCGCCGAATATCACGTTCCTCAACGTATTCCGTGGCATTGAAGGCATCGCCGGGGCGCTGACGCTGACTTCCGCCTCTGCGCTTATCGCCCAGGAGTTCGATGATCATCTGCGGCTGAGGGCCTTTAGTTTCCTCGGAACCTCATTCGGTGTCGGTCTGGCATTCGGGCCCATGCTGGTGGGGGTGCTGATTGCTCACTTGGGGTGGCGCGCGCTGTTTTTCGGAATTGCCCTGGCGTCACTGCTGGTATTCGTGTTCAGTTTCCAGAAGGTCAATGAGTCCAGTGATCCCAATGCCAAGCGTATCGACTGGTGGGGCATCGCCTTGTTTACGCTGGCCTTGGGTGCGCTGATCCTGGGGATCGTGTCTGGACCGGAAAAGGGTTGGGGCTATCCCAATGTCGTTGCGTTGCTGGTGGGCAGCGGCGTGTTGCTGCTGCTGTTTGTCATCGTAGAACTCAAGTCCCGCGAGCCCATGCTCGACCTGAGTCTGTTCCGGTTTCCGCGGTTTGTCGGGGTGCAGCTGTTACCCATCTCCACCGGGTTCTGTTTTGTCGCGTTGCTGGTCTACCTGCCGATCTGGTTTATCGGCGTTCAAGGCTACGACGAGACCGAAGTGGGTCTGGCCATCCTGCCGCTGACCGCACCCATGCTGATCGTGCCGTTCCTGGCCGGCTCACTGTCGCGCCATATTGCCCCTGGTTACCTGTGCGGCGCCGGCCTGCTGCTGGCCGCGCTGGGTGAATGCTGGCTGGCGTTTGCCCTGGAACCGGGCGCAAGTATCTGGACCATCGTCCTGCCGATGCTGGTCATCGGCATTGGCAGCGGCTTGCCCTGGGGGCTGATGGACGGCCTGTCCATGAGCGTGGTGCCCAAGGAGCGCGCCGGGATGGCGGCCGGTATTTTCACCACCATGCGGGTCGCCGGCGAAGCGGTTGCCATTGCGATCATCGGTGCGTTGCTGGTGGGGTATACAGCTTCGGGCTTGCAGCGGTTGTCGGGTGAAAATCCATTGTTGGATCCTGCGCGGGTCGGTGACTGGGCGGGCCGCGTTGCCAGCGGCCAACTGAATTCGGTGCTGGGGCAGGCCGCCAGCGCCGACAAGGACGCCCTGGGGCAACTGCTGGCCACGGTTTATCAGCATTCGTTCAGCGCGGTGCTGGTGTTGATTGCGGTGCTGACGGCAGTGTGTGCGGTGCTGTGTGCGCTGACGGTGAAAGTTGACAATGTCGGCGGAGCGCCGGAAAAAAACTGAACACTTGGGTATACCAATCGTTGAGGTGGATAAATGGATTTACAACTGACGGGTAAACGAGCATTGGTCACCGGCAGCAACAGCGGCATCGGCAAGGCGATTGCCCTGGCGTTGGCCGCCGAAGGTGTCGAAGTGGTTGTTCATGGCCGGCGACGGCCTGAAAGTGAGGCGGTGGTGGCCGCCATTCACGCGGCGGGAGGGCGGGCCGCAGTGGCTTGTGGCGACCTGGTCAGTGACGATCAGGCGCGCGAGGTGGTTAATTATGCGCTGGCAGCCTTCGGCGGCATTGATATTCTGGTGGCCAATGCGGGCGCGTTTCCACCCACGCCGGTACTGGAAAGCGAGACTGCCGACTGGCTGAATCTGTACGACCAGAATGTCGGCTCGGTGATCCGCCTGGTGCGGTTGCTGGCGCCCGGCATGATCGACTGCGGTTGGGGGAGGATCATCACCTTGGGCAGTATCGCCGCCACGCGGCCTTTCGCCAATTTTGGCGCCTACGCGGCGACCAAGGCGGCCTGTGTGAGCCTGGCGGTAACCTTCGCCAAGGAGTTTGGTGGTACGGGCATCACCTCTAACTGCATCAGCCCAGGGGATGTGCTGACACCCGCTGCAGAGAACCACTGGCATTCGGTGGCGCAGAAAAATGCCTGGAAAGGCGACTGGCCGGCCATTGAAAGCAAGATCGCCGCGGAGATTTCACCGACCCTGGTCGGACGTTTGGGGCGGCCCCATGAAGTGGCCGACCTGGTGACTTTTGTGTCCAGTCCGAGGGCGGCCTATATCAATGGATCAAACTTGCGCATCGATGGCGGATTCCTGGCCAGTACCGCGTGAGCGGTCACTGCGTGTGCCGTTTCGTCTTCGCGAATCAGTCCAGGAGCACATCATGAGTCAAGCGCGTGAACCCCAGCACCAAGTGCTGTTCAGGCCAATCCCCTTTGGGCGGCATAGCTTGAAAAACCGTATTGTCATGTCACCCATGACCCGTCAGCGTTCGCCGGGAGGTGTACCTGGCGAGCAATCTGCCGCGTATTACCAGCGTCGGGCCGAAGGCGGGGTGGGGTTGATCGTCACCGAGGGCACTTTTATCGGCCACCCAGCTGCCAATGGCTATACCAATGTACCCGATATCTTCGGCCCTCAGGCACTGGAGGGCTGGAAGCGGGTTGTAGGGGCGGTGCATCAGGCGGGCGCGCGCATCGTACCTCAGTTGTGGCACGTCGGCCCGATCCGACGCCCGGGCATGGGCCCGGACCCTCAGGTGCCGGGTTACGGCCCCACGGAAATCAAAGAGGGCGACGACGTCGTGGTCAAGGCGATGACCCTTGACGATATCGAGCAGGTCATTGCGGCCTATGCCCAGGCGGCCAGGGATGCACAGGCCGCCGGGTTTGACGGGGTGGAAATCCACGGTGCCCATCAGTACCTGATCGACAGCTTTATCTGGAGCAGGAGCAACCAGCGCGAGGACGACTACGGGGGCTCGCTGGCCAACCGCACCCGGCTTGCGGCGCGGGTCGTGCGTGCTGTGCGTGAGGCTACTGCGCCGGACTTCCCGATCATGTTCCGGTTTTCCCAATGGAAAATCAGTGATTACGAGGCGCGGATTGTCGACAATGCCGACGAGCTGAAAGTCTTTCTCGACATTCTGGTGGAGGCCGGTGTCGATATTTTCGACGTCAGCACGCGACGTTTCTGGGAGCCGGCCTTCGAGGGTAGCGCCGACAGCCTGGCCGCCTGGACCCGGCGCTTGAGTGGCAAGCCGGTCATGATGGTCGGCAGCGTGGGGCTGGACAAGGCTTACTCCATTGCCCAGCTGCGCGGCAGCGAAAGTCCGGATGCCGGGCAGGCAGACCTGGCCCCGGTGCTGGAACAGTTGCAGTCGGGGGCGGTGGACCTGGTGGCGTTGGGGCGGATGCTGCTGGCGGATCCTCAATGGCCCAACAAAGTGTTCGAAAACCGCTTGCTGGATATCAAGCGTTTTGATCGCGAAGCGATGATGACGGACGTTTGATATCCGATAAAAAGCCCATCCGAGCCTGATCGGATGGGCTTTTTATGGTGTGCGGTAAGGGCTTAAAGGGCAAACTCAAGGTTCGCCGGTTCGGGGTTTTCGATCTTCAGTTTTTCGGCAATTAGAAAGGCCAGTTCCAGTGCCTGGGACGCGTTCAGGCGCGGGTCGCAATGGGTATGGTAGCGATTACTCAAGTCCGCGTCGCAGATGCGCTGGCCACCCCCGGTGCATTCGGTGACGTCGGCGCCGGTCATTTCCAAATGCACACCGCCGGCATGGGTGCCTTCTGCCTGGTGGACATCGAAGAAACGCTCGACTTCAGTAATGACCGATGCGAAACGACGCGTCTTGTACCCGGTGCTGGATTTGATGGTGTTGGCATGCATCGGGTCGACGGACCACACCACATCGCGGCCTTCAGTTTTCACCGCGCGCACCAGTTGCGGCAGGCGTTCTGCAAGCACGTCGGCGCCCATCCGTACGATCACGGTGAGGCGCCCGGCCTCGTTCTCCGGGTTGAGCGCGTCGATCAACTGCAGCAGGTCGTTTTCCTGCAGGGTGGGCCCGCACTTGAGGCCGATAGGGTTCTTCACGCCCTTGAGGAACTCTACGTGGGCATCGTCAACGCCGCGCGTGCGCTCGCCGATCCACAGCATGTGCGCTGAGCAGTCGTACCACTCGTCACTGGCATAGTCGAGTCGGGTGAAGGCCTCTTCGTAGTTGAGCAGCAGGGCATCGTGGCTGGTGAACAGCTCGGTCTCACGCAGTGCCTGCACCGATTCCGGTGAGACGCCGCAGGCATTCATGAACTTGAGGGCTTCCTCGATCCGCCGGCCGATCAACTGATATCGTCGCCCCTCCGGTGCGCTGGCAATAAAGCGCGTGTTCCACTGCTGCACATGACGCATGTCGGAAAAGCCACTGCGGCCCAGGGCGCGTAAGAGGTTCATCGTCGCGCTGGATTGGTGGTAGGCCAGAAGAATCCGCTCGGGATCGGGTCGGCGTGCCTGCTCGTTAAACTCAATGGAATTGATGATGTCGCCGCGATAACTCGGCAGTGTGACGCCGTCGATGGTTTCGTGAGGCGTACTGCGTGGCTTGGCAAATTGCCCGGCGATACGCCCCACCTTGACCACCGGTACGCCTGTGCTGAAGGCCAGCACTGTTGACATTTGCAGAAAGACTCGGAACAGATCCCGGATCCCGCCAGGGTGAAACTCGGCAAAGGATTCGGCGCAATCACCGCCCTGTAACAAAAACGCTTTACCCCGCGCGACTTGGGCGAGGCGCGCCTTCAGTGAGCGAACCTCGGAGGCCAGCACCAGCGGCACGCTGTTGCGCAGCTGCGCTTCGACGGCGGCGAGGCGCTCGGGGTCGGCGTACTCGGGCAATTGCAGGGCATTTTTTTCACGCCAGGATGAGGGTGACCATTCATTGGGCATAGATGCATCTCCGCTTGTTCCATAAGGGGATTGATCGTGTTGATCAGGTCGCTGCTTCGGCGGGTTCGGTGACGTCCTGTTGAACTGGCGCGTGGCTGGTGGTGCGGGTTTCACCGGTCAGTTGGTTGACTACCTGGAAGGCGAGGGCGGTCCAATACTCATGGTGTTGCGGGTCGATCAGTTGCAACTGGCTCTGGGTGAGCGCGGCTATCGCTGGGTCAACCAGGAATTCCTCCAGGTCTGTGATAGAGCCGAATGCGGTGATGGCTACACCGTCGATGTCCTTGCCCACTTCGTGGTAAAGCGGTTGGCCCGCGACGATCGGGCCGATGTTATGCAATTGCACATATCTCCTGACCAGGCGGTGGGCCGCCGGTTGCGCCAGCAGGCGAGGGGCATATTCCTCCAGCCAGCGCTGCTGGAATTGGTCGCGGCTCAACGCCGGGTCACGGCGCACCAGGCTGATCAACAGGATTGATTCCCTGGAGGTGGCGCTGGGTATCACGATGTGCTGGCGGCACAGAATCGGGCACAGTTCGCGGAAGATCACCTGGTCCTCGGGGAGGATCGCCCGGGTGATTTCCTCGTGGCCGAAGGTGACTTGCAAGGCGTCGGTATTGGCGAAGCCGAGGTAGGCGATGCCGTCCCATTCCGAGCGCTGATAGGGCGGCACATGGCCAATCACCGTGTCGAACAGCCGGCCGTCTTCATCGAGGGGTGGCAGATACGGCAGCGGCCGCAGGTTGGAAGGGCCGGCGCTGAGGCGGTGGATCTGGTCGTAGCGCAGCAAGGGATGGTGTCCGTCCGCCTGGGTCGGCAGGGCATGGGTGAAACGCGGGCCGTGAGTCTTGCGCCAGTACTCGGTCCATTTTTCGAAGTTGAGATTGGGTTGCACTTCAAAGGCGTTCGCGGTGTTGGCCGGGTCGCCTAGCACTTCGCCATAGAGGTCGAGCATTTGCAGCGGGCCTTTGCGCCGCTGACTCAACGGCGTGTTGTCGGCGCGCGACAACAGTGTGCAAAGCACCGTCAGCGGTTGACTCTCAGCGGCGGAATCGGACGTGAGTGCGGCGCCTTCCTGGATGATGTCGATCATGGCTTCTCCTGAAATAAGTCATTGCCCTTCCATGGACTCGACGTCCCGGTACGCCTGGGCTTCTGTTCAACATGGGCTCATCTCGAAAAATAAAGTAGCTCACGAATAGATCGCTTGCAATATAGTTTTTCGGGTTTTTCTCGAACGGGATCGGCGTGGCGGTGTAAGAGAGCTGGAAGCTCTGGTTTTTCTGGGTTTAATTGTTTTTATTATCAAGGGATTGATTGCCGGGAGGGCAAGGCGGCGTAGAGGAACAGCGTCTGATGGGTAGTCAAAAACGCTATAAACATAGTTTTTAACACTATAAATCTTCACTTATGGCGTACTTGCGTACTACGCGTAAGGGAGCTAAGTTCCTTGCCAGGACCTGCTTGCGTTCGTGAACGCGACACTTTGCCATCGGAGGCGACGACTCATGCATCAGCCGTCCAGCTTGACCTATTCCACCCCTTTGGATGTTCAGCTCAGCACGGCCCGCACGGTGCCCCTCGTGATTGTCGGTGCCGGTCTGGTGGGGTTGACCCTGGCCCTTGATCTCGCCCGTCGAGGCGTGGCGAGCGTGGTGCTGGAGGCCCGGCAGACATTGACGGAAGGTTCCAGAGCCATTGTGTTTGCCCAGCGCAGCCTGGAAATTCTCGGCCGCCTCGGGTTGCCGGATGAGTTGCGGGAAAAGGGAGTCGACTGGAAACTCGGCCGGGTCTTTCACAAAGATCATGAAGTGTTCAGTTTCGACTTCCAATTGGAGCCTGGCTTTCGCTGCCCCGCCTTCCTCAATATCCAGCAGACCTACATCGAGCAATGGCTGGTGGAGGCGTGTCTGGCCACGGGCCTGGTGGACCTGCAGTGCCTGAGCCGGGTGGTGGGGGTCGAGCACCGGCCCGAGGGGGCGACCGTCAGCGTTGAATGCCCTGACGGCGCCTACCAGCTGCAATGTGACTGGCTTGTCGCGTGCGACGGTGCTCGGTCGGCGGTGCGCAATGCCTTGGACTTGCCCTTTATCGGCAAAGTGTTCGATGACCACTTCCTGATCGTCGATGTGGAAATGAAGCCGGACTTTCCTGCAGAACGGCGTTTCTGGTTTGACCCACCCTTTCATCCCAACCATTCGGTGCTGCTGCACAAGCAACCGGATGATCTGTGGAGAGTCGATTTCCAGCTGGGCCCCGACGCCGACCCTGCCGTAGAGCGCGAGCCCGAGCGAGTCGCCCGACGGCTGCACGCGATGTTCGGTGAGCAGACGCCGTTGCGTATCGACTGGATCAGCGTCTACACCTTCCGCTGCCGGCGGCTGGAGACCTTTGTGCAGGGGCGGGTCGTCTTTGCAGGTGACAGCGCGCATCAGGTCAGCCCATTTGGCGGGCGCGGAGGCAATGGCGGGATTCAGGATGCGGACAACCTGGGCTGGCGCCTGGCGGGTATTCTCCTGCACGGTGCGTCAACCTCGCTGATTCAATCATATGACGAGGAGCGGGTGTTCGCCGCCGACGAAAACATCCTCAATTCCACCCGCAGCGCGGATTTCATCACCCCTCCCAGTCCTGCCGTACACGTGCTGCGCGAAGCGTCATTGGCGCTGGCTCGCAACACGTCCTGGGGGCGGGCGCTGATTAACTCCGGGCGCCTGTCAAAACCCGCACGGCTGGAAGGGGTGGGTCAGTTCGAGCATTTCGCCGACCCTGACGGGGGGCGGATTTCACCCGGTACAGCGGCTCCCGATGCGCCGATCAGCGTGCGCGGCCAGCCCGACTGGCTGCTCAACCACCTGGGGCGCCGGGGGTTTACCGTGCTGGTGTATGAGCCCGGTTCAGGCGCCGTGCCCAAGACGATTGCCTCGGCCTACCCGGTCGACGTCATCGTGCTGAGCTCGCGGGAGCCCGCAGCGACGCTTGACCTGCTGTGGGACCACGCCGGCCTGGCGGTTTCGCGCTACGGGTTACAGCCGGGGGAAGTGGTGGTGATCCGTCCGGACCAGCATGTGCTGACGACCCTGAGCTTTCTCGATCCGCTGGCCATCGAGCGTGCCATTGCCATCGCTTCAGCCACCGAAGTGCTGGCCTATGCACAGGAGCAAGTGTCATGAGCCCGTCAGCCATCCCTTCGAGCACTGGCTTGGCCACGGAATGCCGCTTGAGCAGCCCGGACAGTTATTTCCAACTGCTGACGGACGCCTGCCAGGATTTGGATGCGTCGGCCGGGCACTTGCTTCATGCCCAACTGGTGCTGCTGCTGATGAACCATATTGGCGATGAAACCGTACTGCGAGAGGCGATTCTGATCGCCCGCCAAGGACTGAAAACCCTTTCTGTCACTGCCTCCCATCCAAATCACGTGCACACTCAAGAGGCTCGGACATGACTCTGGATCTGGAATATCGGCTCGACTCTCGTTACTTGCGCGGCATTGAGGAGCCTGCCGGGAAAGTCTTCCTCAGCGGCCAGCAGGCGCTGGTGCGCCTGCTGCTGGCCCAGGCTGCTGCGGATAGGGCGGCGGGTATCAACTCGGCAGGATTTGTCAGCGGTTATCGAGGGTCGCCCCTGGGCGGGCTGGACCAGGAGCTGTGGCGGGTCAGGCCGCTGCTGGAAAAAGCCAATATCCGCTTTCAGCCGGCGATCAACGAAGACCTAGCGGCGACCACGCTGATCGGCACACAGCGGGTGGAAAGCGATGCGGCCCGGTTGCACGACGGCATCTTCGGCCTGTGGTATGGCAAAGGACCGGGTGTTGACCGCTCCGGGGATGCCTTGAAGCATGGCAACGCGTATGGCTCGTCGCCCCATGGCGGGGTGCTGGTGGTCACCGGTGACGACCATGGCTGCGTCTCGTCGTCGATGTCCCACCAGTCGGATCAGGCGTTGATGGCCTGGGGGTTGCCGGTGATCCATCCGGTTGGGCTTGCCGACTATGAATACTGCGGCTTGTGGGGCTGGGCGCTGTCGCGGTGTTGCGGGTTGTGGGTCGGGTTCAAGGCTGTGACCGAAACCGTTGAAGCCTCCAGATCAGTCGATGCGGTGGCAGCGCCACGCTTCGTGGCGCCGGCCGTCGACCCGGGCCCCGATGGGTTGCACTGGCGCTGGCCGGACCTGCCAGGCATGCAGATCGAGCGGCGGTTTTCTCACAAGATCGAGGCGGCGCGGCGGTTTATTCGGGCTAACCCTCTGGACCGAGTGGAAGTGGCGCCGGCCTTTCCTCGGTTGTTGATCGCGGCGGTCGGCAAGGCCTATGGCGACGTGCGCGAAGCCCTGGAGCGAGGCGGAGTGTCGCTGGGCGCGCTGGAAAAGGCTGGCGTCGCTCTGCTCAGCATCCGCGTTGTCTACCCCTTGTCGCCGGTGCTGGAGGCCTGGGCCCGGCGCTGTGAGCGGGTGCTGATTATCGAAGAAAAACAAGGCGTCGTGGAGGACCAACTCAAGCGTGGCCTGTTCAACGCCAAGCCGGAGAACCGGCCCTTGATCATCGGCAAACTCGATGAGCGCGGGCAGCCGCTGTTGTCGGTCGCCGAAGAATTGCGCCCGTCGAGGATCATGCGGGTCCTGTCGACGCGCCTGGCGCCGTTCGGCCTGGCCATCGACGTACCGCGTTACTGGATCGAGGGCCCGGTGTCCCGTGAGTTCCATTGGCTCAAGCGCACGCCTTACCTGTGTTCGGGCTGCCCCCACAACACCTCGACCCAACTGCCGGAAGGCAGTGAGGCCAGGTTAGGCATCGGCTGCCACGCCCTGGCCGCCCGCATGCCCGACCGCGCCACCAGTGGCAGCGTGCAGATGGGCGGCGAGGGCGTGGACTGGCTGGGGCAGATGGCCTTTGTGGCGACTCCGCATATTTTCCAGAACATGGGCGACGGTACTTTTTTCCATTCCGGCTACCTGGCGATTCGGCAAGCCATCGCTGCCAACGCGAATATCACCTACAAGGTGCTGTACAACGATGCGGTGGCGATGACAGGCGGCCAGCCGGTGGACGGTAAACTGAGCGTGCGCCAGGTGGTCGAACTGGTGCTGAGCGAAGGGGTGCGCGAAGTCGTCGTGGTGGCGGATGACCCGAGTCGCTACAAGGCCCGCGACAGCTTGCCGGACGGGGTGAAGGTCTACCATCGCGATACCTTGGATAGCGTCCAGCGGCGCCTGCGGGAATTGCCTGGCGTGAGCGTATTGGTGTTCGATCAGGTGTGTGCCACCGAGGCCCGTCGCCGACGCAAGCGCTTACCGCCGGCCAAGGTGCAGTCGCGTGTGGTAATCAACCAGCAGGTGTGTGAGGGCTGTGGCGATTGCCAGACCAAGTCCAACTGTTTGTCCGTGGTGCCGGTGGAGACCGAATTCGGCCGCAAACGCAGCATTGATACGGACAGCTGCAACCTCGATCAATCCTGCGTAAAGGGTTTTTGCCCCAGCTTTGTCACGGTTACCGGCACCCCGGCCAAGGCGCGCCGCAAACTGTTGCCGGCCGAAGAGGTCCTGGCCCTGGCCGGGGCCTTGGCAACGCCCGAACCTGCAGGTTTTGAGCGGACTTTTGAACTGCTGATCACGGGGGTTGGCGGCACGGGCGTGGTGACCATGGCCGGAACGATTGCCATGGCCGCGCACCTGCAAGGGCTTGAAGTGTCGGTCCTGGACTTTACCGGATTCGCTCAGAAAGGCGGTTCGGTATTCAGCCATATCCGCTTCGCCCATGACCCCCAGCAGTTGCATCAGCATCGGATCGACCGAGCCTGCGCCGACGTGTTGATCGCTTCCGATCTGGCTGTCGCGTCCGAAGATGAAGCCTTGAACGTGCTGCTGCGCGGCCGATCCCGGGTGGTTGCCAGCACCAGTGAAGTCCAGGCGGGTGCCATGTTGCTGGACCCGGCCTTGCGTCTGGAAACTGCGGCTATCGAACAGCGCCTGATCGACATTGTGGGCGCCGAGCGTTACCAGTCCGTGGATGCGCGCAAAGTGGCGGCGGCAGTGGTTGGGCCGATGCAGGCGAATATCCTGCTGCTGGGGGTCGCCTGGCAGCAGGGCGTGGTGCCCCTGACCCTCAGCGCCCTTGACCGGTCGCTGGAAATCTACGGCGGCGACGTCCAGTCCAATCGGCTGGCGTTTGCCTGGGGGCGTCTGCTGGCGGCGGATCCCGCCTTCGTCGAAAGCCAGCTCAAGCCAGCCTCGGCTGCCCAGCCGCCGCAGGCGCTCACCCTGGAGCAGGTTGTGCAACAGCGCAGTGCGTTGCTGGTGGACTACCAGGACCAACGTTACGCCGCACGCTACCGCGCCTTGGTCGAGCAGGTGGTCAAAGCCACCGAGGGGCTCGGGGACGTTACGCTGGCCCATGCGGTGGCCCACAACCTGTTCAAGCTGATGGCTTTCAAGGATGAGTACGAAGTGGCACGGCTGCACAGTTCGCCGGCGTTTCTGAGCAGCCTGGGCGAATCCTTCGTCGGGCGGCCCAAGGTGACCTTTCATCTCGCCCCGCCGTTTTTGGATGGCTTGGTCAAGCGTACGGGCGAACCACGCAAAATCAAGGTGTCCGGCTGGATCATTCCGGTCTTCCGCGCGCTGGCCGGGCTGCGCTTTTTGCGACATACGGTTCTGGACCCGTTCGGCCTGCTCAAGGAGCGTCGTGAAGAACAACGCCTGCTGGAGGAGTACCAGAGTACGTTGATCGCATTGCTGCCGAAGTTGACTGCCGACACGTTGCCGATGCTGGTGAGCTGGGCACGTTTGCCTGAAGCCATTCGCGGGTACGGGCACGTCAAGGCCCGCTCGATCGGCATTGCGGAGCAACGGCAGGTCGAGTTGCTGGCGCAGATCGATGGCAGGCAGGTGGAGCGCAGTGCGGTCAAGCGCATCGCGGTCGTGGAGGTAGAAAAAGTCTCCTGAAGACCAGCGCTTCAAGGCCCAAACGACAACAGGCACATCCTTGATGTGCCTGTTGTCGTTTGGGGCGATTTAAAGCGGCGCGTGCAGGGCCTTGGCCAGTACCTGATAGGCGGGGTTTATGGCGTCGCGGTCGAAGATCCAGTCGACGATGGTTGCCGATTGCGCTTTGGCATGGGCCGCGTCCGAATAGGCCAGGCACTTGTTGAATTTCGCCTGCAGTTCTTCCTGACTCATGGGGTTTCGTGGGTTGCCCTTGGCGTAGCTGACCTCGCCTTGCAGGAGCGTTCCGTCGGTCAGCTCGATGCGGATCTTGATCTTGCCGTGGGTGCCCAGTTCGGCAATTTCGCAGGCCGGGTCCTGGCGGGGGAAAATCTTGCGACTCAACGCGATGATCGAGGGTCGCAGGATCGCCTGCTCGTTGAAGTCATCAATGAACAGATCGCCGTTGGTGAGTGCCGTGGCGATGTTGTATGCCAGGCTGAAGCGCGCCTCGACCACCGTGGTGGGGGCCTGCTTGCGTTCGACCGGGGCACTCACCAGGTCGTGGATCTGCTGGTTGGTCTGGACGTCGATGCGCACCACCTCGGCAGCGCTCAGACGGCGCCCCTGCACCAGTTCCAGGGCCAAGGCGACCGCTGAAGTATTCGGGCGGCAGGTGGGGTAGGGCTTGAAGGCAATACCGTCGGTGTTGCTGAAGAGGCTGCCCAGGTCGGCGTCGATGGTCTCCACTTGGGAGCCGGGTTCGAAGGCGTTGTAGTAGCCCCAGCGGCCGGTCAGAAATTGGCTCGCCCCGGTAAAGCCATTGGCGGCAAGTACCACGGCGCGCACCGCATTGGCTGCCACCAGACCCTGCTGATAGAACACCGTCGAAGCGCCGTCGATCATACATTGGGTTTCGCCCAAGGCGCTGGTGTAGGCGATGCCAAGTGCATGCTGCAGTTGTGTGCCGCGCAGCCCATAGAGTTTGCCGGCAGCGGCCGTGGCGGCGATCACCTTGCACAGGTCGTAGCGGCCACTCTCCAACAGCGTTTCCTTCCGTGCCCGCGACAGGCGAATGGACAGATCCTGGCCGATGACAAAGGCGGTGATGAAGGCCTGCCGGTCGATGGGCTTATCTACAAGGTCGGCGATCGCCAACAAGGGCGGAAGGATGGCCACGCTGGGGTGGGTGCCCAAAGGGTCGGCTACATCATCGAAGTCGAGCACCCGCGCGGCGGCACCGTTGAGCATCGCCGCCGCCGGTGCGGGCAATGCCTGCTGGCGGCCGAGTACACGGCTTTGGGGTTGGCCGCCCCATTGCTCGACGATGCCGGCCAGCACCTTGACCCCCTCGTCACGGGCGCCGGCCAGGGATACGCCGAGGGCATCGAGCAAGGAGCGGCTGGCGATTTCCAGGGCTGCGGGGTCGATGGCGCTAAAGGTCAGGTCGTCACAGTATTGGGTGATGCGGGCTTCCAGTGTCATTTCAACTCCATTGAATATGAGAAACGTGACCGATTGCCGCCCTGTTGCGGCGACGTCAGAGGTGCAACACGTTCAATCCACTTTGGCAAAGGTGATCAGTAACTGGCCGGCGAGGATGCCGTCGTCCTGCTGGATGTGTAGGGTCTGGATCCGCCTGCGCCCGGGCGCCGACAAGGTCATGACCATTTTCATGGCTTCGATGCGCAGCAACGGCTGGTTCTCTTCGACGAGGCTGTCTTCGCTGATCAGAATCTCCAGCACGCGTGCAGGCATGGGCGCGAGCAGGGTTGCACTGAAGTCCTGGCGCGCAGTGGCCCCGTCGCCGTCGCGGCGCCTGGCGCTGTGCCAACTGATGCTGCGTCGGCTGCCGGCATGGTCCAGGGTCGATTCTTGGGCGCCATTGGGGGTGACGTGCACGGTCTTGCGTTGGCCATCGACCTTCAGCGCCAAGCGGGTGGTGCCGTGAGGCAGTTCGTCTTGGCGCAGGATATCCAGCACGAGGGTGTGGCCATCTGCAAACACCGCCTGATAGCGCTGGTTGCCGAGGTCTTCGATATGAACCTGTGCCGTGCCGGCATCGCCTTCGACGCTGCCGGCCAATGTCGTGAGCGACGCTGTGTTCGCTGATCTGCTCATGCAGGCTTGCTCCTTGAGGGCTATCAGGACAACAGCCAGTGGCTGTTGCGCTGCGTCCAGGCTGACGCTTGGTGGCTGGCCGGTCGTGGCGCAGGCGCAGAGGGCGGCTGTAAATGCCGCGCCAGTGCCGCCACGGCGTGCATGAGTCGTGCATCCTCGGCGGGCAGCGCATGGGCTGAGGGGAAGTGGTTGCAGATCGACAGGTCATACCTGCCATCGATGAAGGGCGGGTAAGACAGCAGCCACGCGTGCACCGGCAGGTTGGTGCTGAAGCCCGCCACCAGACACTCGTCCAGGGCGGCGCGGGCGCGTTGCACGGCGAAGGCTCGGTGGTTGGCGCAGACGATCAGTTTCAGGCACAGGCTGTCGAACATCGGCGACATCAGTGAGCCGATCTGGATCCCGGAATCCACACGAATCCCCGGCCCCTCTGGGACGCGGTAGTCGCTGACGTGGCCGCCCGTAGGCAGGAAGTCGCCATGGGCACTTTCAGCGCACAGACGGAACTCCAGAGCGTGCCCGTGAAACTGCACCTGCGCCTGGGTGATGCTCAGCGGCTGGCCCTGAGCCGAACGAATCAGTTGCTCGACAATATCGATGCCGGTGATTTGCTCCGTCACCGGATGCTCGACCTGGATTCGCGCATTCATTTCGATGAAGTAGAACTGCTCACTGGCGTCCACCAGAAATTCCACAGTGCCGACACTGTCGTAGCCAACCTCTCGGGCCACGGCCAGCGCGGCGTCATGCAGGCGTTGCCGAACGTCGTCGCTGAGGTTGTGGGCCGGCGCCTCTTCGACGATTTTCTGTCGACGGCGCTGCACGCTGCACTCTCGCGTGCCCAGGTGCAGATAATGGCCATGCTTGTCGGCGATCACCTGGACTTCGATGTGGCGCACGGCTTCCCCGAGAAATTTCTCCAGGTAGAGTTGATCGCTGCCAAAGGCGCGCATCGCTTCATGGCGCACTTCGGCAAAGGCCCCGGCAAACTCAGCCGGCTGCGTCACCACGCGGATGCCGCGCCCGCCACCGCCGAGGGCGGCCTTGAGCAACACCGGGTAGCCGAGGGCATCGGCCGCGCGGGCGCCAGTCTCGACGTCGGCGTCGATGGTCAGGCCTGGCACTACGGGCACCTCGGCGCGCTGGGCTGCCGTGCGGGCGGCAATCTTGTCGCCGGTATGGCGCAAGGCGGCCACGTTGGGGCCGATAAACACCAGGCCTGCGTACCCGCATACTTCGGCGAAGAAGGCATTTTCCGCCAAGGGCCCGTAGCCAGGCGCGACGGCGTCGGCGCCGCAGTCCACCGCCGCACCGATCACGGTTTCGATCAGCGTGGCCGGGTCCCAGGCTTCGACACGGATAGTGGCGTCGGCGGCAAGGACAAAGGGCGCTTCGTCATCGTCGGCGCTGTAAATCACCACGGTCTCGATGCCCAGCAGTTGGCTCGTGCGGATAAAACGGTGTGCGATTTCCCCGCGACAACAAATCAGTATTCGACTCACCATCGTCATGCCCCTGCCAGTTGTATGGGGGTTGCCTCGGCGCTTTGGCCGCGACCCAGGGTGGTATGGGCGCGGGTAAATTCACCGGCGCTGACGGCTCCTGCCACCGAGACTTCCCCGGCCAGCGCCACGGCCGCCGCGATTTCCGCCAATTTGCGCGCATCGTCGGCGCAGCCAAGCATGCGCAGGCATTCTTGCTGGGCGGGCAGGCGTGTGCCGCCGCCGACGGTGCCAACAATCAGGTTGGGCAGGGTCACGCTGGCGAGCAGGTCTCCGTTGTCCAGCACATCGAAGGTGGTGCAGGCGTTCTTGAACGATACCGTGACGAAGGCAGGGTCCTGGCCGCACGCGATGAACAATGCTGTCAGCGCATTGGCCACGTGAATGTTTGGCGCGGTGGCTCCGCGCTGGGCCAGCAAGCTGTTGCAGGCATGCAGGAAGCGCTGCATGCGCAGGGGCGTGGTGCGCAGACGCTGTTCCACCAAGGCCTTGGGGATTCTTACGCTGGCCGACACGTAACGCCCTTTGGCCTGGTCCGCGACGAAACGTTTGTCGCCTCCCAGGGTATTGAAGTAGTAGTCCACCCACTGCGGGCATTGGCTCTTGAGGTAGCGGCACACGGCTTCGTTGGCTTTGGTGGCCATGTTCAGGCCCATGGCGTCGCCGGTTTCGTAGGTGAACGCCAGCCCTACCAGGTCGCCCTGGAGCAGCGGCGTCAACTCCAGCAGACGCGCATGGTTGCTGGTGGCGTTGGCCGTCGCAACAATGTCGACCATGTGCGCCCTGAGCCAGGCGTCGAACTGCGGGGCGTCGCTGGCGTTGTGCAAAACGATCGCGGAAATCTTCGTCAGCGCATCGCCGAGGAACCGGTAGGCCGGCTGCCCAGGTGAAGGCTGAGCGTTGTCCAGGTTGGTAATGGTGCAGCCGCCGCTGTCAGTGATCAGGTTCATGCCCCGGGAAAAGGAGGCGACCAGCGCCCCTTCGCTGGTGGCCAGCGGCACGATGAATGCACCTTGGGCCCGCGTTCCATTGATTAGCAGCGGGCCCGCGACACCCAAGGGGGTGCCGACAAAACCAATGAAATTCTCACAGGTACCTTTGACTTGTTCGCCACTGATCGGCGCACCGCCAATGTAAGGAAACGGGGTGTCCGTCTGTTCCGCGACCCAGGCCAGGCGCCGGGCTATTTGCTCTTTGTGGTAATCGTTACTTGGGTCCCTTGGAATAGCCATGACCATGCTCCCTCACAGTTGAATGTTCGAATGTCTTCTCGCCGGCAGCCCCGGGATCTTGTCCTGCAAAAGTGCGAAATTGGCGATCAGCGTATTGCGCAAGTGTTCGGGTTCCACCAGCCCTTCGATGTAGGTGCGGCTGGCCGAATACTCGGCGCTGGCGTGGGCCTGACGGTAGTCATCTATAAGGGTTTCCCGGCGTACCTGAGGGTCGGCGGCGGCAGCAATATCCTTGCGGAAAATCACATCGACGGCGCCTTCTGGGCCCATCACCGAAATCTCGGCGCCGGGCAGGGCATAGATCAGGTCGGTGGCCGAGCGGTTGGCCAGGGTGGGGTAGGCGCCGCCATAGGCTTTGCGCAACACCACGGCGATTTTCGGCACACTGGCTTCGCAGTAGGCATGCATCAATTTGGCGCCTGCACCAATCACGTTCGAACGTTCCTGTTGCCGCCCCGGCAGATAGCCTGGAACGTCGATCAGCGTCAGCAGCGGAATGCCGAATGAATCGCACAGCCGCACAAAGCGCGCCGCCTTGGTGGACGCATTGATGTCCAGGCAACCCGCCAGCCACGACGGCTGGTTGGCAATGATGCCGATGCTTTGGCCGCCCAGCCTGGCAAACCCAATCACGATATTGCGTGCATAGAGCGGCTGCACTTCAAGGAACGATTGCTCGTCGGCAACCGCCTCGATCAGTTGGCGCACATCGAAAGGCAGGTTTTTCTCGCTGGGGACCTGCTCGGCGACGGCAGGGGTCAGGTAGCGCCAGGTGGCGGGACCTTCCGTCAGTTTTGGTCGGGCGGTGTTGTTTTGCGGCAGGTAGGACAGCAAGTCGCGGGTCAGGCTCAATGCCTCTTCGACGCTGTCCACGAGGAAGTGGGCAAGCCCGGTTTCGCTGGCGTGCATGAAGCCGCCACCGATTTCTTCCTTGGTCACGTCTTCGCCGGTGGCGCGGCGGATCACGGCGGGCCCGGTCAGGAACAGGGCCGATTGATTGTCCACCATGATGATGAAATCCGTGAGCGCCGGTGTGTAGGCCGCGCCGCCGATGCAGTCGCCGAGAACGATGGAAATCTGCGGCACGACCCCTGAAGCCCTGACGGTCTTGTAGAACACGTGGCTGAACTGCGAGTCGGCGTCCACCCCCTCATGAATCCGCAGCCCTGATGAGTGGTTCAGTGCAATGATCGGCACGCCGGTGCGCAGGGCGATGTCCAGCACTTTGCAGATTTTAAGGGCATGAATGCGGCTTGAGCTGCCGCCCATGAAGCTGCCGTCGTGACCGTAGACGATAACTGGGCGACCCTCGATGGTGCCATGGCCGGTGGCAATACCGTCGCCCCGGGTCTTGCGGGCGGCAGCCCCGAAATGCACGCAATCATGCTCGGCGTGGGCGTCCAGTTCGTGGAAGCTTTGCGGGTCGAGCAGGTCGATGATTTGTTGCCGGTGTAAGGCCGGGGCGGGAGCTATCCGTTCACGCGTAGCGTCCCTGACTTCTGGCGAATCTGACATGACTGAGCTCCACTGGCTAAAGAGTGTGCCGAACGCCGTCCCTTGGCTGAGCTGCAGAGATGCGGTCGATGGTTGAAACACGACAGACGGATGCTGCATGAAGGAGACTAGATCTCATGCGATCTAATCGCAAGTATTGTAAGCGAATGTTTTTTAGCGGGGGATGAGTGCTTGAAACGGAGCGCGCGCCGGGTCGGGGGCTGATCCGGCGCGAAAGGTGTCAGTCGATGGCGGCCGTGATGATCTTGTCGAATACCCCGTCGACAATGGCCAAGTGTTCGGCGGGGACCCCGTCCAGCAGCCTGGCACGAATCTTCCTGACAACCAGTTCGGCTTGTTCCGCCAGCTTGCGCCCGGCGTCTGTGAGGTAGAGGGCCTTGGCTCTACGGTCGGAAGGATCGTCCCTGCGTACCACCAGGCCGGCGCTTTCCAGTTGATCAAGCAGGCGCACGAGGGACTGTCCTTCAAGTCCCATATGTTCAGCAAGGGTACGCTGGCGCAGGCCTTCGCCTAGTTTATTGATGAGCCATAAGGGCGTGGTCGTGGCCTCGGACAGGTTAAGATTGCTCAACTCTTCGTCGGAAACCTTGCGCCACACCCTGGCCGCTCGCTGCAGGCGCAGACAAAACGTATCGTCTGCTAAGGAACGTAAGCTTGAATACATCGGTACACCTATTGTTGTATTTAACTGCCGCTTCTCCGGTGGTAGTGGCTGAAGCGATCTGCCTGCCGGTTAACGACGGGACTGCGGGTTAGCTGCAATGCCTCACGGCTGTAGCCTGCTTTAAAGTGAATACACACGAACAGTCAGGATGTATTCACACCCAATTCTAGCAGAGTATTGCCGGCGATGCCGATCCGGCGGGTGCGCCGGAGGCTTGCATGCGGACCCGTGTTTTCGGGAGATTAAGCTTTTTTAGCTGACGGAATTCATGTGGCAGCTCGTCGATTGATTGCATCTTCAGGATTTTCGCGTTCTTGCTTATTGATCACTTGCGTATTAATTTCATAGCGCGCATCGGTGAAACGACTCAGGCCTGGAGGGTGGGAAGCATGGAGCACATACGGCATTTGGGTATCGTTGGCTTGGGATTGCTGGGCAGCTCAATCCTGCGGGCGGTGAAATCAAACTATCCCCATATTCACCTGCACCTCTTCGATGGCAGTCGCCAGGTCTGCCATGAGGTTGAAGCGCTTGGCCTCGCGCCGCGGTGTGCGGGCAGCCTGGCGGAGTTACATGAGTGTGACCTGGTCGTGGTCTGTGTGCCAACGGGGGCGGTGGCAACGGTGGTCATAGCGTTGGCCGAGGGCATGAAACGCGGCGCGGTGTTGACCGATGTCGGCTCGGCCAAGCAAATGGTGATCAATGAGGTGGGCGATCGCTTGCCGGCGCATGTTTCATTTGTGCCGGGCCACCCCATGGCTGGCGGCGAGCAAAGCGGGCCGGGGGCCGGGCGTGAGGATCTGTTTGCTGGCAAGAGTTGCCTGTTGATACCCCTTGCCACCACGCCGACGAGTGCCATCGAACGTGTCGAGGGATTCTGGCGGGCCCTCGGTGCCGTCACGTGTCGGGTCGACGCGCGCCAGCACGATCACATCGCCGCCTTGACGTCGCACCTGCCCCATTTGATTGCCTTCTCGCTGATGGAGACCTTTGGCGATCAATTGGCCATCAACCCGCAAACCGGTTCATTCATCGGGCGCAGCTTTTTCGAGCAGATTCGTCTGGCCTCCTCGGATGTGACGGTGTGGACCAGTATCTTTGAAGACAACACTGCCGCGTTGCTGTCTCAGACCGAGCATTTCATCGAGGTACTGAACCAATGGTGTGCGATCTTGCAGGAACGCCCGGTGGAGTTGCATGGCAAGATCAGCCACTCATCGGTATTGGCCAACAGATTGTTGGGGCGTGTGGTGTAGGCAATGAATAACGTTGAACTGGCACGCTTGCGGGAAACCATCGATGAGCTGGACGAACAGCTAATCATCCTACTTTCTCGACGGTTTCAGGTTACCGAGCAGGTAGGGCGGCTCAAGGCACGGCAACAATGGCAGGCCCAGGATTCTGTGCGCGAGTCACAACAGGAACAGCGCTACTTGGCTCTCGCTACACAGCACGGCCTTAACCCAGTACTGATCCTCAAGATATTTCGCACAATTATTGACGAGGTTGTGTGCAATCATCTTTCGGTTATCGGCGACTGAACCGCGCTTTATCGATCCGTTCAGCTACCCGGTAAGCGGCCTCCAACTCCGAGCAACCGTTCTCCTGCATCAACCTCCAGCGCTCAGCTTTTTCCTCGGGCTCCGTCATGGCCAAGGCGAGATAGAGGCTGGGTGGTACGGTTCGAAACAGCGTTTCGAGTTTTTTCGACAGCACGACCCCCTCAGTGTATTTCCCAGGCTCCTTACTGGCGGAGAGCAACAAAGCTTTCTGTTCCGGCGTGAGCTTCTTGAAGCGGGCGATTTCCTCTATCTCCGCAGGGGGCATGTTCAAACAAATCCACCATTCGATCATGTTGAGCATGGTCTGCGCGGCAGTAGGGAAGTCGGCAAGGTTTTGCGTCGCCAGCCAGAACCAGGCCCCAAGCTTGCGCCACATCTTCGTCCCCTTGACCACAAATGGCGCCAGTAGCGGGTTCTTGGTGATGATGTGGCCTTCGTCGGTGACCATGATGATTGGTCGGCCCAAGTACTGGTCGCGCTCGGCAAGGTTGTTCACGGTGTTCATCAGGCTGATGTAGCTGATGGACATCTGGGCTTCGTAGCCTTCGCGAGCGTACGTGGCCAGATCGACAACGGTAACATCGCTTTCGGGCCAAGGCGTACCCTCGCGATCGAACAGTTCGCCCTCGAATCCCTGGCAAAACAGGTCGATGGATTCGCCCATTTCCTGGGCACGTTCACGACGCTTCTCTGGTAAGTGCAAGTCGGCGGCGGTGCGCAGCAAGGCGTCACGTACATCGCGGGTCAGTACTTGGCGACCCGCCGCGACACACGCCTGCGCCGCTTCGAAAATGCACTCGCGGATCAGGCTGCGATCAGCCCGGCTCAGACGAGCTTCTTCCTTGGCCTCGCCGCCAGTGATCATCAGCCGGGCGGTGATCTCCAATTCGCCGAGCACATCACGTTGGTCTTCACGATTGGTTACCGCCTCATCGTCCCACTCATCAATCGACAGACTCGCCACCTTATCTGGCTGCTCGACTAGACGGTAAGCATCAGCGAAAGGCGCGAGGCTGACCAAGGCGCCAGGTTTCAATTGGACCTTGTTGACCGACAAACCCTGCGTCGCGAAGTAGTCGCCTTGTAAGCCAAATGAGTTGCCGGCTTCGACGATAAACAGGCGAGGACGGTACACCGCCATGACTTGCATCAGCAGGGTGACCAGGGTGGCTGACTTGCCGGCGCCGGTCGGACCGAACAAAAGCAGATGCCCGTTCATGGCCCGGTCCAGGCATGATAATGGGTCGAAGCTCAATAGCGAGCCGCCGCGGTTGAACAGGGTGATACCCGGGTGACCGGTGCCGGTGCTGCGGCCCCAAACCGGAACCAGGTTCGCCAGGTGCTGGGCGAACATCAGGCGGGTGTACCAGTTGCGTGTGTCGCGGGCCGGGTTGTAAGCCATCGGCAACCAACGCAGGTAGCTGTTGCAGGCGGCGACCTCATCGCCTTCACGTACCGGTTGCAGCCCCGCGCCCAACAGCGCGTTGGCCAGGCTGACCGAGCGCTGGTGCAGTTGCTGTTCATCGTGACCGTGCACATAGAACGCCAGGGTGCCGCGGTACAGCTTGTGCTGGCGACCGATGATCGCACGAGCCTCTTCGACATCCTGACGGGTCTGGGTCGAGGCCAGGTTTTCACCGATGGCTTTGCGCGCCAATCGGTTTAACTGGTCTTCGAGCACATCCTGCGGCTTGACCACCAAGGTCAGACTCATCACCGTGCCTTCGGGTAACTGGTCGAATAGGGCATTGGTTGCATCACCCTTACGGGTTTCTCCGGTGAGTTGACCAATCGACGGTGCCCGTCGCAGTTTGTCCACCACCATGACCCGATGGGGTTGCTCATCGAAGTACCAGAGTCCTCGTTGCACATCCGAACGCGGTTCGTTGAAGAATAGCCGTTCGGCAAAGTCATGATCGAAGGGCAGTTCCAGCGACTCACCATCGCCCAACTCCGGATAGGCCACGCGGTGGTAGAACTCCTCGGGCGCTTCATCGGTTAGATTGGGTGCCGGATTGAACCAGGGCACCAGCCAGGCATACAGACCGCGGCCATCTACTCGCGTCGATTGCACCCCACACGTCTGCAACGAAGACGCGATACGTTCGCAAGCCTGATGCAGGGATTGCACCGGGGTGAGTCCTGTCTCCTCAGCGTCAGACTCAAGCCAGCGATAGACCACCAGGCGCACCCGGCGGTTATTGCCACGCCAGGGCAGGCGCGTCACCACCTTATCTTCAAACAGACCGCCGGGCTTGGCGATGGCCTTCAGATGACGGCGGCTGAGTTCCAAATACGCCTCCGTGAAGACCGTGCCTCGGGCGCTATACTGAACATAGCCAGTGAGCCGGTTCAGGTAGGGGGTGAAATCGTTGTCGTCCTGGCAGAAAAACTGCGCCACCCAAGGCGCTTGATCCAGCTCGTCAAAACTATCCTGCAGGGCATCCTCAAGGGCATCTCGGGCCGCCATCAACCAATCGGGTTCGCGCCCTTCAGTGCCGATGGGCAGCAACTCGAATACCGCACCCACCGAGCGATTGTCATCCAGCAGAAAACACTGTTCGGTGTCGAGATACTCGACCCACGGCAGGTGATCGGTGAAGCTAGGGTTGTGCGCATAGAGTGTGGCGTCATCGGCCAAGGTGGCGCGAGGGCGCAATGGGTGGCGCCAGGCTTTCCACGCGGCAGTGCGGTTGCCCGCATCGCCGGTACGCACTACAAGTCTTCCTGACGTTCACCAGGCAATGCGTACTGCACCCGTTGGTAGAACGGAAAGACGGTCGAGTAACCCGGGATCGGTGCCTGCTCGGTACCACTCAGATGCGGATACACGTACAGCACCAGATCGGGATTGGGCAGGCGCGGGAACAAATTGTGGATCTCGTTCGTCGCGGTGCGCGTGTACGGTTCTTGGAGAGAGGCGGAGAAATCTGCCTGGGCCAGCGGACGGCGTAACTGCTGCCGAGCATCCAGCAGTTGCTGCTGAGTGCCTTGCGAACCGGCACCGTTCCAGATGTCCAGCATGGTTTGCTCGCCATGGGGCAAAAGCGTGTCCTTGTCGGTGGAACACCCCGTCAGGACCCAGCAGAGCAAGCTAATCCAGGTCAGGCAGAGAAGCATGGTCTTTTTCATGGCGAACGCTCCGGCCCTTGGGCTCGTAGTCGATGGTGATCTCATGGTCGAGGTGCAGTGCGACCTGTGCGGCAGGTGGCACGTACACGGCAGCAAAGGCTTCGCCATACAGTTTGTTGACCCACTCGCGGATGTCGCCGACCCCACCGCTGAGAATTGAATTCAGCGTGCTATTGCCATTGCTGCTGGTGACCCCGAGCGTACTGCCGCCCGAACTGATCACGCTGCTGTTGTGCTGCTCATCCCCGAGCAAGGCAGCGACACCGGCGCCAGCCGCGGTGATCAGGCTCTGGCTGCCGAGGTACTGTTGGGCGTTCGAGCGGCGCTCGCCGGCAATGCAAGGAATGCCATACGGATCGGACAGGTAGCCGAGTCCGCCGCGGATCTTGTCGGTGTTCGAGCTCTGGGCGGTGGAGGCATTGCGGCTGGCGACCGCCTTCGGCTGAGGTACCGTGCGGATGGTGCCATCGGTAAACACAAAGGTGATTGACTCGACCTGTCCGCGTACACAAGACAGAGTCCAGTCACCGGACGCCGTACCGCTCATCACGGCCCCCGCGACGTCCGGCAGGTCGATGCCGTTGGCAGTCAGGTTCTCGGGGCCGACCAGCACCTTGAAGGGATAGGGATCATTCACCGTGCCGTCCACCGGGACTCGGCCGATCAGCGCGGTCATGGCGACCGAGCCCATCAATGTCGCGTTTTCGGGAATGGTGTAGACCGGCTTCGCGCCTTCGGTACGATCAGCGGATCGCGTCGGATCACGCTCACCCTGGGTAACTGCACGCAGCTGTTTCTGGCTGCGATCAATAGCGTTGTCTTTCAAGCCTTCCAGTGAGTTGAAGGCGGTAGGCAGACTCAGTGCGGGGGAGGTCTTGGTTTTGCCTCGGGCGTCGGTGGGTGGAGCATCCGAGGGCTCAATCCACTGCAACGCATCATTGGCAAAATGCTGCCCGTCGAACTGCGCCCCGTCGCCCGGCTCAAGCCCCAATCCGATCGGCATGTCCTTGCCTTTACCGGTCAACCCCGACAACTGCTCCTGCAAATGCGTCAGCAGACCGCGAGCCTGGCGACTGTCTTGTTCCGCTTTGAGTCGGGCCTCGTTGGCTTGGCGACGGCCCTCGTCGACCTGCTGGGTCACGCTGCCAAGAGCCGTCTGGATACGCGAATCGACGCTGTTTTCTCGCTCGCGCAGGCGGTTGTTCTCCGTCTGCAGCGAATCGTTGTGTTTTTTCAGGCCGAGCATGTCGCTGCGCATGGCCTTCACCTGGCCGACCAAGGTGGCGACCGTGTCGCGTGGGGTATCGCCAGCAATGCCGAGCGACTTGGCTTGCTCGGCGGATAACCGGATGTTGCCCTGATCAACTGGGTGCTCTGGAGAGGGAGTATTACCGGCGATCCAGGTTTTCAGGATGATAAACACCACGGCCAGTAGCGCAGCCGGTACCAACCATTTGAGCAAGGCGTTAGCCTTCATCGTCAGCACCTCGCGCAACGGACGGGAGCAGCACGGCGTGTTCGAGGCCGGCACCGCGAGTGACGAGGTAGACGATCGTTGTGTCTTCTGCACTGCCGACCGGCCCGAGGAAAGCATGCTGGAAGGTCGCGGCGAACAGCTTGGCCTGAAGCCGACGTGGATCGAGTTGCACCATCTCTGAACTACGATTGCGCAATTTCACCGCCGTCACCCAATAGTCATCGAGCCGCCAGGCGGCGATGGGTGTGCTGGACACGTTTTCGCTCGGCAGCAGAGTCGGCAGTTCGGTGCGTAGCTTGAGCGGGACGCGGCGTACATTGGGTAGAGACTCCACGGTGCGCAGCGGCGCGTACAGGCTTTGCGCGGCATAGCGCGTCAAAGCGACCGGGATCGGCGTGCGTTCTGGAGCAAGGAAAGTGCTAGATTCAGCCTCGGTAGCTTGCACCTTGGCATTCTTGAGAATACGCACGGGCTCCAGCGGTTGATCGCCAGGCGTGGCCGCGATATCCAGCAGGGTGATCTCGCCCGTCGCGACCGATTGCAGTTGCAGTCGGGTCGGTGCAATGGCTTCCGACGCGCGCAGGTACAGCGTGCCGCCGGTTGATTGCACGCGCAGCTTACCCGCCAGGGTTGAGGGCACGCCGACTCGAATATCCTCATCGACAAAGACCACTCGTTCCTGATTGATCACCAGCGGAACCGCGAGGGGGAGGCGTTCCCAGTGCATCAGTTCGACGGCCTGCGCTGCAACTCCCCATAGCATTAGTGCGATGGTGAGCCCCAGGATAGAAATCCGCGTCATAGCTCACCTCCAGGCAGAGCGATTTTTTGCGGCGTGCCCTGATAACAGTCCAGTGCCAGCCCCCACTTATTGCGTTCGGGGTCCAGATCAAAACGCACCACGCGTAATGGATAACGTACCGCCACCCGTTTCACCGGTTCGGCGGCGTAATACTCATCCGCGTTGAGGTCTAGGGTGACCAGCCAGCTGTCGCGATCGAGTTGCTTGACCCTGAGTTCCGGATCTTCGCTATAACCTCGGCCCAGAATTTCGTAGACGCCACGCACCCGCTGGCGAAGTTCGCCGGCGGCCTTGCGGTATTCGTAGTCTCCGTCAAGGAAGGCCTTGCAAGCAGGTGTCAGGTAGGACTGCAAGCCATAGATGGCGCGGCGATAATCCTGCTCGCCATCTGAGGGCCAACGATTGAGCTGACCAAAGATGTAGAGGGCAAAAGCATAGACATTCTCTGAGGGGATATCCCACCATTTGCGCGTGCTACCCGAACGCAGATCCGGGGGGACATGTACGGTCAGGTCGGTAGGTGCCGTGCGCCAGCCATACCAGAGTCCGGCACAGAGCAGGGCGAGAATTACTACCGCCAGACGCAGGCTGAAGATATGGGCCTGTTGGGCATCGACCTTGTTTCGGAATCGGCTCATGGCAGCCACCGGGACAGGGCAGGGCGCAGTCGACGCGAACGGCGAACCGTCCAGGCGCCGGAGTGCAGGATCAGACTGCTGCGCCCCAGACGCCAGCGGCTGGCCGCTATCCATTCGAGCTTGCGGTACAACCAGGTCTCTGGCCGGGCCCGTTTGGCGCGACGCAGTAGCGTGCCGCCAGCAAACAACACTAACGCCATGCTTGCGATCATGCTGGTCGGCGCCATGGCAATGGAGGCGGTGGCGATCGCCAGAGGAACGCCCAGCAGCAGGCCAATGACGGCGCCGGTGCCGAGCGCTAACCACATCTCATCATTGGTTAAACCGCGCAAGACGGCGGGATCACGGTTGAGCCGCTCCGGTAGAAAAACCAAGGTGCCGTCGGCAAGGCGTTCGATAGCGTCGTTCATGCCAACCTCACAGAATCGCGGCAGCCTTGGTCAGGAACCAGATGATGATTACCACCAGCAAGGCTCCGATGCCGACGACGGCGCCGAGGTCTTTCCAAGTCTTGCGCTGGTTCTGCACGTCGGCATATACAGTCAGGGAATGCCAGGCCACACCCAAGAAAGCGAGCAGGGCGATCAGCAGGCCGAGGAGGATGCCGCCGTCGTAGGCGTAGTTTTTGATCGTCTCGATCAACCCGGAACCTTCACCGCGTGAAGGGGCTTCCATAGTGGGTAGTTCCGCAAAGGCTAGGCTTGGGCCGAGCACCAGCAGCAGACCGATCACGCGCTGACTGGCACGATCATGCAGGTTGTTTTTCAGGGGGATAAGGAACTTGAGCATGACGGTGATCTCCGGTGTTAGGACAGGGTGAAGAACATCAGGACCAGCAAGGTGAGCAGCACGCGCGCTGCGCTGCCGCCGAAGGCTCCGAAGCGCACACTGCCGGTGGCCCATCCCCGGTAAGCCGTCCACATCACCCAGGCACACCACAGCAAACCAAGGACCAAAACCAGGCATAGCCAGAGCGACGAACTGCTCTGCGCCGAAAAGCCGGAGGCGTTTTGGAAGGCAGCTGTCTGCGCGTCAGTCATGCTCATGGCGACGGCTCTACGGACGGGGTGTCGAGGCGATAATCGCCGACCAATTCAGTGGGATCGCGGGGTTGAGCGCGAGAAGGAGAGAGATAGCCTTGCACGCCTTGGCGAATACGTTGGATGTCCTGCATCAGAGAGGGATAGTCGAAGCGATAGCGATTGCCAGGTTCAGACGCGCTGGTTGCCGTCGCTTGAGTTGCAAGACGTTCGATAATGTCGAGTTGCTGCAGAATTAGACTGAGCTGTTCCTGCTCATGAGCAGTTGCGGCATAGCTGCTCCCATGGACGATAATCAGTGAAAAGAGTAAAAAATAGCGAAAGACGGTAGTCGACATGACGTTGGCCCATTTGGAGATTGAGCCAGAATTACGTTAGAGGTCGAATTATTCAGTCACAAACGCGAAGTGAGATGTATCGCTTTTCAGGGGGCTCGGCGCAGGTTGGCGTGTCCAAATAGCCAGCCACGCAAGATTCGTGACATCGGGGCCTGGAGTTTCCGGCCGCCTCCGATTGGAAACCCCTTCGTTTCACCATTCCCAGATATCGACGCAGTAGGTACTGCTGCAGATATTTCTCCAGTTCGCCTCTTTTCAATTCACCTATGTTCTCGAAGTCATCGCACCCTTTAGGTGGTCAGAGGATCAAGACGGTTCGTAGGAGTCTCTCATTGCGATTTTGTATTGCCCTGATCAAAGGCTTTAACGGCCGAAGCACATGAACAATAAATCTTTCATTTGACATTGATTGCGCCAAGAAAATACAACAGGAAGAATTTCAGGGAAGTCGCCATCATCTCCGTATCATCGCACAGATGATGGCCATTGAACTTCAGCAGTTTAGGTCGCTCTATCTGTTTTAGCAGGAGTACATGTGGAGAACGCCTCTTATAGCTTCAGCACTCAACCCTACCCACCTAGACAGCGTTTTGAAGTCTGGCGTGAAGAGGTGAATGCACTCTTTGACGTGAGGATTGGCGAGTCTGAATCAATAGCGTTCAACTATCGGCTGACCACCTGTTACCTGGGCGCGCTGTTGATGGGGTGCGGCGTATGGGAGGGCACACAAAAACCAGTGCATTATGATGTCAAACGGTCAGCTCAGATGATCCGCCGCGACGGCCTCGACCATTACTATATCTGCCTAGGCCTGTCTCATTCGATCAACGGCTTGGCCGGTCAGGCACCGTTGGTGGCATGTCACTCGCAGATTTATGTGTTGGACCTTGCTCAGCAACTGGATTGCGTTATCACGGCAGGCGATACGATTATCCTGACGGTTCCTCGGGACTTGCTGGCAGCGCAATTAGGCAATAAGGACATTCATGGGCTGGTATTGAGGGGCGGTTTGAGCGACCTGCTTGCCGATCACATGCGTGCACTACGAGCGCGGTCAGCCAGTTTTAAAAGTGATGAGACACTCTATATACAACAAGCGACTCTGGCCATGGTCGCGGCCGCGATAACACCCTCCATTCCAAACCTCAAAAGCGCTGAAACCGAAATTGATCGCTCACTGTTCAACCGCGCCCGGAACCTGATCGAACAGCATCTGCTGAACCCCGATCTGGCGCCAGCGTTCATATGCCGGCACATGGGGATTTCAAGGGCTGGACTCTATCGTTTATTCGAGCAAGAGTCCGGTGTTGCGGCTTACATACAACGACGCCGGTTAGACAAGATAAGGGCTATTCTCCAAGGAGATAGCAACGTTCAGCATCGAACCTCCGGGCTGGCCTTTCAATTTGGGTTCAAAAGCGAGTCACACTTCAGTCGCTCGTTCAAGAAGGCTTTCGGCTATTCGCCAAAAGAGGCGCGGGACTGCCTCATTGCATCTGAACACTTCGGCTCAGCAGGCCAGACCTCTGTGCACACTGGTTTTTCGCTTCGGACCGTGCTTGATCAAATGACTTCGGGTTGAGACGGACAGGCAAGGAATTGGGACGCAGGGGCAAAGAATTTTTTCTCGTTTTTTTTTATTACGTTTTATAGTTGATATCCCTTCGATCCGCCGGATTGATGAAATTTGTACAGCTATTACTCTACTCAATCCAGGTGAGGTAGGTTACGGATGTCTCAATTCGATCATCTACTCAGTTTTTCAGTCAACAAAAGGATGTGTGATATGTCGCTGCTTAAGTTGTATGTAATGTTAACCACACTTGCGCTTTTGAGTGGCTGCAATGCTCTTGCCAGTAAGACGAATATGTTGAGTGACGATGACGTAAAATCTCAAAGCGCTGGTGCGTTGGGCTATGCTCCAGCCGACCTGACAGTTATCAACCGGCGAACGCAAGGTACCAATACCTACGTACTGCTAAAAACCAATGATAACAAGCAGTTTAACTGCATTATCAACGGAGGTAACATCTTGACATTCGGCATGTCCAACCCGCCAGCCTGCGCACCAAAAGGTCAGCCGATAAAGAGCGCACCGTTTGGAGGATAAGACTGCGTACTCAAGCAGCATTCACGCTCATCAATTTTTACGGCAGAAAAGGTTCAGTATGCCTGAATGCAAATTGAAGTATTTGATATTAATTCTTTTGTCAGTGTTAGCATCCGGCTGTGAAGTGCTGGCAAATACTGTGCCCACCATTCCGGACGTTATAAATCAGAATAAGTTTGAGGGGGCTAATATACAGGTAGCATATGCTCAATATGGAAAGCCCGCCCAACTGGTTAAGAATGCTGACGGCGGGTCTGTTGCGAGATGGTTTTATGAAAGTCAATATTCCTTAACGGACACTGCGAATACCGTCAGCGCAGGCCCTAGCGGTGGCGTGATGCTGACACCTACATCCAGCACAAAATACTATGATAAAAAATGTACTCTAGAAATTGCATTTAACGCGCAAAATATAGTCACTGACTATAAGACCATTAAAAACTCTCCCGGAAGCTGTAATAAGTGGTTCTAATTAAGGCATGGGTGGCCCCGAGATGCGCGCTGAATCAAGATAGTACGATCCAGCGCGCCACCCCATGCCAGCTAACAGTTGGCACGGTCGAAGGGTTAGGCGTTACCTCGGATCCAGGATGGCACATGCACGGAGCAAGTTTTTTGAACTGCATGAGTAACTAGACGAGCTCACTCCTCTGTCGTAGGGTTGCTTTTCGTTGGGCGAAGGCTGGGAATGGAGAAATCACATGAGCACCACAAGGAAATTCGCAATGGTTTTGTCTGCGGTGGGCATTTTGGGCGGATGCGCCGTAAACAATTCTGACACGCTCGCTCGCAAACCCATGAGTACGCTTGAGCAGGATCAGCAATTGGTCGCTATGGGGATTCTTCCGCCGTCTGTTTTGGAAATTGACGCCGAATTGGAAAAGGTTCCGCCTAACAGTCCTAGAGCCCTCCAACTGCTGAAACAGAAGCTTGCGGTCACTCAGCAACAGCAGAACAGACTTCGAGCAGAGGAAGCCTTAAGCCCGCCAGCTATAGCCCCCTCTCAACCGGAAGAGCAAGAGCAACGCATGTGCTCTGTGAATAATGGGTCCGCCATATATTTAGTGCCTTGCTAAAAGCATTTCAGTGCAAAATTTCGGCGAGCGCGAGGAGGAGGGCGAGCCGTGCATGACGACGGCCTGCTACTATCGCCAGCTTGACCGCGTGATCGGGCCTGACCAATGGCGGCAATTTCGCTTTCCAGCTCCGCTCCACATGGAGCCGGGGCTGGGACACGCCGAGCCCAATCAACTCGCGGAGGTTGAGGTTCTGGGGATGGGTTATGGGCTGTATTGGGAATGCGATGTACGTGGACTAGTCTACCCCCGACCTGATGGCGGGGTATCTGCGCCACCAACGCCTATTTTGGGCGCTCGAATTGGTTCCTTGCCGGATCGCTAAGCAGCGGAAAACGGGCTGCTGCGATCATGAGTTTGATCCAGTCATGCGCGCATGAATGGGCATGATCCATATGCTTATCTGAAGCAAGTTTGACTTGTCTGCCGACGCGACGGGCGATTGAGATCATGGAGTTGCTGCCGCACAAGTGGGCATCCGTTTAACTACGCAAGGCGTGTTCGCCGTGCGCCTACCGTCATTTGGCCTATATAGCGGACATTGGGCCTGTGCACTACCAAAGTAGATTGGGGGATTGCTGCGCGCAAATCCATTTCTTAGCGAAGGCGTACCTCAGCGCGTAAGCAGCCGAAACACCACTCGCGAAGGATGACCACCCCCGTAATGATTTTAGAAAAAAGCTTAACTTAGCGCTTAGAGATATTTTTTGAACGTCGCGGCTGTGATTGCCGTAGTCACCCCAAGCATCACGGAGCAAGGTAGAAATATCACCATTGGATTAATCGTAAAGGGCAGGGATAGGTAGATAATCCAAGGCACGACCAGTAGTGGTATTACCGCACGTTTAGCACGGTGATAAACAAAACTACTCTCTCGGCCAGCGCCAAATTTGCGTAGGTCGCGGCGCATCAAACCATCGACAAAACCAGTAAACGTGGCCAACAAAAATAGTGGTGTGGACAGGACCAGAATGGCCAGGCGCACCACGAAGGTAAAGGTCACATACACCGCCGCCAGCACGAAATCCTCAATGCTTACGTACAGCTGATTGATCCAACTCCAGAAGTTTTTGCCCTGGCTCGACACCCGCGCCTGCTGGGCAAAATCTGCAAAGCCGGTCTTGACCAACAACCATTGATTGAGAAAATCCAGCCACTGGACAATCGTCTGTCCGGGTTGTTGAATGATGAGTGAAGATTTGAAGTGCTCGCTGACCCAACCCAATTCGCTACTCAACATGGCTTGGCTGTGTCGCCAGCCCTGATCACTCCAGAATAGCAGCAAACCGGCGAATTCAATCAGAATCGAGAACAGCAGTGAGGCAACCAGCAAGCCGATGATGCGCTGGACCAGGCTGATGGCCGAGACGATCATTCCCGGATGCTGGATCGGTTGTGGCGGCGTGTTCTGTACGGAAGTCACCATCATTCACTCCATTGGTGCCACATGGCTGATGGCGTTAACGCGCCTTCTGTATGTGTTTTGCTGAATCGAAACCAGGAGGGGTAGGGCTACCCCACCTGATCTAAATCGAAGTTGGTAGTTGGGCCGCCACTGCTTGCGCTCCACCACTGCCCCGCTTGCGCGTTGTAGGTCGCCCGCATTCGCTGGGTGAGCTCCTGCAGGTCCTTGGGCATGGCATCGTCGTTGGAGGGTTTTGGCAATGGCATGCGGACTTTCCAGAGCTGCCCACCGGCCTGGAAGGAGAACATTTGCCCCTTGGGCAAACTGACGATGTGAGCCGGCTCGATCAGCGGCACACTGGTGCTGCTGACACGGTCCTGCGAGGAGGAGGTGAAGTCTGTATTGGCTTCAGGATCGGAGGTGTCGGTGGCACCCGACACCAGGGTCTTGGTCAGCACGTTAACCTTGGGCAACTGCTGGGTGAGCAGTTCCGCAGTGGCGGTTTCGCGCACGCGGAGCATCTGTAGGGTGTTGAAATTGCCGATCACCTGACCGGCCTTCGCGCGGTTACCGATTCGCGCTTCGATATCGCTGAGGGTCTGGGTGTAGGCGGTTACCTGGATACCGGCACCGCCGCCCTTGTTAATCAGCGGGATGAATTCATCACCCATCAACTCGTTGAATTCATCGGCGTGGAGGTTGATCGGCAACTTGTCACTGTTGTTACCCGATTGGGGCAGGCCATGGTCGATGCCGTGTTTGTAGATGTGTCCGGCGACCGAGACCAAGTCGGCGAACATGGAGTTGCCCACCGCGGCGGCCACCTCGGCGTCGGTCAGTGCATCCAGACCGACGTAGACGATGCCGCGTTTTCGGATGATCTGCATCCAGTCGAAGATTGGCCGCGGGTCATCTAAATCGGTGTAGTTTGGAGCCAGTAACTGGGCGGTCTTGCCGGTGGTGAGTTTCTCCAGCAGCGGCAGGAGCGAGGCAACGATTTTGTCGAAGTAAGTACGGTCATATCGTACCGCCGAACGCAGTCCGTCCATTACCGGATCAAATACCCGCTTCAGCGCCAAGTACTGCTCGATGGCCACCACACGCTTTTCGCGCCCGATCATATGCCGGGGGATGTTCTTCTCGGAGAGCTTGCCTTCAAGCTGGACGATCACTTCCCACGCCTTTGGGTCGGTCTTGGCGAAAAACTGCTGGGCGTATTCGATAAACAGTGCGTCGATGTTGACCACATGTCGCTGGATCTGCAGGTAGTCCGGACGTCGGCCCAGCTCGATCAGAGCGCGGGCAATGATGTTGACGAAACGCCAGGCGAACTCGCGAAAGGCTGCGGAGTTGCCTTCACCACTGAGCTGCCCGGCGATGCGCGACGCCACTTCCGAAATACGTCCGAAACGCCCCACGGCGTTGTAGCGGGCGGAGATCTCCGGCCAGCCTAGATGGAACACATAAAACTCCTTTTCCCGACCAGCGCGTTTGGCTTCGACGTACATCCGTTTGAGCAGGTCGGCATCGCCCTTAGGATCGAAGACGATGACCACCTCATGTTCGACGCGGTGAATGTCCTGGGTGATATACACCTCGGCGAGCCGGGTCTTGCCGACACGGGTAGTGCCGAGCACCAGGGTGTGTCCGACCCGTTCGCCCAGCGGCAGACTGACTTCCGTTTCATCGGGCTCGACCCCATGCAACAGTGGCGAGCCACCTACCGGGGGCAAAGGCCGCAACGGATTGAAGGCACTGTCCCAGGCCGTGACACGGGCCAGTATCGAGAGTGGAAACGGTGCATGCTCCAGGCGCCGTTCGAGTCCACGGGCCAGGCGGTAGCTGGTCGGTTGGTCGACATAGTGGGCGACCGCCGGATCCTGGGCCTCGACCAAGCGCTGGGTATGCAGGCGGGTCCAGCGAAAGCCGCGACCCATGAACAGACGCTTGCGGCTTACCGGAATCTGCCGACTGGTCAGCTCGTAGCGGGGCAGCCGCCGGATATTGCGCCGATAACGCAGCACCTCCCAAGCTTGTCGCAGCCGGATAAGGCCGAACAGGGCATAGGCCAGCGCCGCCACCAGCCCGATCTCGGATGACAGGGCCACAGCCCAGGGCGAGTACACGCACAACACCGCGGCAGCGATACAGATTGCTACGGTGTACAGCTCCACCGCTGGCCGGAGCTTGGACTCCATCGCATGCTCGGCCATGACCTGGACTCACTGTTCCAGTGAGGTGGAAGTGATCAAGACGGGATAGTGCTCAATCTGCAGGCGGGTGGCGATGTCGTTGCCGTTGACCGGCAGGATGGTGATGCCCGGCGCGGCCGCTCGAATTCGGGCCAGGGCTTCAGTATCGGTCACTTCGACGGCGAGGCCGGCCGCCCCCATTTCTTGCAGTTCAGTCGCACGCTGATGCAGCCAAGCCAACGATTGGGGATCCTGCCCGACAAGGAAAAATGGCCGCAAGCCCGGCATGTCCAGGGCGCGAGTTGTGATTTGGCCTGGGCTCAAGTGAGAGCTGCGCACGGGCAGTATCCAGGTTTCATCGGCAAATGCAGGTAGGTCTGCATGTATGGCCCGAGCAGGCAGGGTCTTGTTGTTTATTGGCGGCCTGGAAGCGTCAAACTGGGGACGGGTGAAACCGCCAGGCTGAGCTTCTGCAAACGACAGTCCTGGATGGGCGAGCGCAGCCAAGAGCACGGCGAAGTAATACGCACTGTGAATTCGCTTCATGGTGGTGTGCCCTGTTTAAAGGAAACCTGCAGTCGTTCGAGTTGCCGGGTAAATCCGGCGCGGTAACGCGCCGCCGACGTTCCTCCTGCCGGGCGGTGATAGCGTCCGGCAGCTGACACCCAGTCACCGGTGACGGCGTGATGCTCCTGCAGCAGCGCGGCGGTCACGGCGAGATTTCGGTAGGGATCAAGGGCTTCGCAGGGGGTGGAATAACGTTGTCCGTGGTAACCCAGGTTGATTTGGCCGAGTCCGGCATCGACCCGCTTGGCGTCATGTCGGGCGAGGGCCTGAAGCAAAGCGTGACAGGCGGCCTGGCGAGTGGCGAAGCGGTAAGGTGTTCCAGCGATGTTCAGTGTCCAGGGCCAGGGCAGCAGTCGACCACGGACGTGGATACCACTCTCCTGCAGGGCGATAGCGAATAGCACCGTAGAAGGAATGTCGGCGTCATGCGCCGCCAATTGGTAGGCCGGAGGCGGAAGTTCGTCAGCCTGGACGGCGAGCATTGTCAGCATGAGCGCAATACCACTCAGTCGATGCGTTGCCATTGTCCATTCACCTCTTGAAATGTGGCAGGCAATGGCCCCGGGGCTCCCAGGCTGAACCAGCGACCACGGTCATGGTTCAGGGTGATCTGCCGGCGTTGAACCTTGGTCGGATCAACGGCTGCTTGCCGAGCCCAGCTACGGACGCGTTCATCCTCGCCTTGGCTGCCCACCAGGTAGATATCGAACGCCGTGTCACTGTTTTGCAGACGCTGCGCTTCGGCGGTGCACGCTGGGCAGTGGTCCTCCACAAACAAGGCTTGACGCGGCATGACCGCTGAGCTGGCAGGGGACGGGGATGCCATGCCCTGGATCGGCAGCAGCCCGGGAAACAGCTTGGCCCAGGCCGCGGTGTAAGCGTTTTGGTAGGCCAACTCGCGCTCAGCGCGTTTGGCTTCCAGCGCTACCTGCAATTGGGCATAGCGCTGGCGCTCTTGGTCGGTCTGGGCCTCGACCCCGAGTGCGGTTAACGGATCGAGGTGCGGGCTCCAGAAACCGCGTGGGCCGGCTTGGATCTGTTCGAAGCGCGTCCACTCCTGCTCCGTCAGACCCCAGCTCGCCGCCTGTTCAGAGTCAGAGCGCCCCAGCGGAGCAGACTGCGTGTCCTGGGTCCGTGACTGTGTCGTGACGGGGTTGCCCATCGCAGCGCCCATGGCCAATAGCGAAGCGAGACAGACGACGGTGGGCAGTAGCGCTCTGTTCATGTTCGCTTCTCAAGGGAGGTGCACGGTCTGGTCTGGCTGAGTGGCCACCGCGAAGATGGCTGAGTTCGACTCCAGCACTTTCAGGTGCCAGGCTCCGAGCTGCTCGCCGCTATGCAGCAGCCGGACATCCGTGAGCGAGCGACTGTCATGAGGTGCGACTGCCAAAAAACGCTGACCACCACGGGATTCGACCCCCAACACCGAGAACGGTGGCGAGAGCGGGACGGGCTTGGGGCGAGCGGTCTTTTTCGGTTTGGTCGCAGAAGGCGTCGGCGGTGGAGGGAATGGCTTTGTCCTGAGGTCCAGGAGCTGCTGCTCGACCTGTTCAAGGCGTGCGCGCAGCGCTGTTAGGTCTGCCTCGGTGGCGCGGGCTGCCAGACCATCGCGCAGCTCCTGTAGTTCTTGTGCCCACTGATCCAGCATCGGATCGAGGGTATTGGCCTGTTGCTCACCGGTATCGACCATCTGCTTCAGGTCTTTCAGTGCGTAATGCAGCTTCTCCTGGGCGTCCTTGAGGGCGCTTGAATCATGTTGTAGGGAGTCCAGGGTTTGTCGGTATTGCGTGTTCGTGCTCTGCAGTTCGGCCACGCGTTGATACTGGTTATACAAACCACCGCTCAGGCCGGCGATCGCCAAGCAAAGCAGCCCAATGATGAGGGTTTGAAACGTCGAGGCTCTCATGGGCGTGCCTCCAACAGATAGGGCGAGACGGGTGTGATCAGCGCGACGCCGGTCTCCGTTTTCTGCTGTTCGAAGCAGACTGAACGGCTGACTTCGTCGGTCGTGAGTTGCCAGGCGGGGCCAGCGAGCACTTGCAGCGCGCGGCGTAAAGGGATTGGACCAAGCCGGTAATGGGCAGCGGGGAGGGGCCGAGTAAACAGCACCCTCACCGACGCGGTAACGGGGCAGAGCGCATAGCCCGAGCGCTGCAATACGTACTGCAATGCATCCTGCACCGAAGGGTTCAGGCTGGACGGGATGCTCACGTCAATGATTTGGGCAAGAAGATCGCGTTGTTCCGTGGTGGGCTCGGTGCTGACCAGCGTGTAGCGGCCATAACGAAGCTCTGCCGGATGGCTTTCTTCGGCTATGCCCTTCGAGTGCTGGGCCCGATTGGAGCCACTGTCAATCTCTGGATCGGTCGGCAAAGGGTTGGGGATTTGCGCGGTGCAGGCGCTCAACAAACCCAGCAGGCAGACAGGCGTGAAAAAACGCTCCATGGAAAAAACCTCATGTCAGATTCAGTGCAGAACCTGACATGAGGTGAAGGAGCGATTCAGTGAGAAAGTTGATTCAAGGTGGGTCGTGTTAACGCTGAACACGTTGCTATTCATCGAAAATGGCGAGCCCATCCAAGACGGCAGCGTCGGGGTCGAAGATCAACAATCGCACATCCGCCAATGCCGCCAAATACAGTACGTTGACCAAGGCTTCCGGTGTGCCTGCGTCGAGTTGTTCTTGTCTCAAGCTCGAATAACGATTGCCCTCAATGTTCAGCAAGTTCTCGTCCGTCCATGGCGTGCCGATCAGTTTGCAACCGATACCGCAGCAATCTGGCAGCGTAAAAAGCTCGAACAAGAGGCCGGTTTGCCGCAGAGCGAAGTTACTGACCCACTCCTCCAGATAAAGCATCGCTGCTTCGGGAAGGTGCGCGGTACTGATTTCCCAGGCTCGACTGTAGTGTCCCGTTTCGAAGCTCAAGCGATGGACCATGGCTTGGGCCTCTTCCAGGGAGTACAGATCACCGAGGTGATGCCGCTCGTTGAGCATTTCGCCCATTACAGCGTAGATCACTTGGCGCACTAGCCCACTGGACTGACAGCGTTCGTCCAAATCATCCGAAATGGAATGGCCTTTGCTGATAATGGCGAAATCGTCATTGAACAGGCAGGGGAACAGTTGCAGCTCGTCGTCGGGCAGATGGGCCTGTGTGTCGTGCACGGGTCGAAAGCAGGGAGGGCAGTCGTCTTCGTAGGTGATCAGTAGCAGCCGTTCGATATGAAGGTTGTCGTAACCGCGAGCAAATGGGTTGGAGGCCGTCAGCAGGGCTGCAGCTTGGTGTGTGGGGTTCATGAAGGTTCTCCAGAATGAAAATGAACAAGGCGCCCGAAGACGCCTGTGAGGGTTAAAGCCAGCCATGTTCGGCAAGAGAGAGAGGACGACCTTCACCCACGATGAAGTGATCCAGTACGCGCACTTCGATCAAGGCCAAGGTCTCTTTCAACCGTGCAGTCAAGACGTGATCCGCCTGGCTGGGTTCTGTACAACCTGAGGGGTGGTTATGAACAAAAATGGCGGCCGCGGCGTTATGCGCTAGGGAACGCTTGACGACCTGGCGGGGGTAAACGCTGGCGCCATCAATGCTGCCGTGAAAGAGGACTTCGAACGCCAACACCCGGTGCTTGGCATCGAGAAATATCACACCGAAGACTTCATGCTCTTGTTGCACAAGATGCAGTTTTAGGTATGAGGCCACGGCGTCAGGCGACGTCAGGTTAGGGCCGCGGTTGAACAGCCGACGATCCAGAATATGCAGTGCTTCGTCGATCACCTGGTTTTCTTGGACGATACAATCAGCCTCGAAATCCGAGGTCTCAATCAGGGTGAGTGGGGTGTTCATGGGGGTACCTCCGAAGGGAAAAATCAGGGGTACACGCCCGAGGGGAGTGGTGTCCCCGAGGTGGGTGTGGAGTCGCGGGCGTTAGCAGGTGGCGCGCTGTTTACAGCCGCGTGAATCGGTGGCGTTGACCGTGTAGGTGTGAACCACAACCGTCGCAGGGCAATGGGGAAAAGGCTTTTATTCCCCAGCCAGTTTCGGGATCGAAGTCGGCACTGATGGGCATTAAGCGAACCAGTCCACGAGGGATGTCAGCGATGCGTTTCTCGATTTCATTCGTCGTGTAGTAGAGCGACAACGTGCTGTAGTCCTCGTAAGCCGTAGCGAACAGGCAGTCGTCGCAAAGCCAGAAGGATTCCATGTTGGTTCTCCTGTGCGGATTGAAGAAAAGGCGCTCGACGGAGCGCCTTGATGAGGAACATCGTGGACTGTTCAGGCGGACTGAACGGTACGGGTGGCATCACGGCGGGCCGTGCGGGGAGTGGGTGGAGATTCAGGTTCGACCCGAGCCTCTGTTGGGTTTGCGGACTCCTCAGCTTCGGCATCTGCCGACGCTGAGGATGGCTCACTGTTTGGCACTGGCTCAGCAGGTGCTGTTACTTGCTGCCTGGCGGGCGCTTTGTATTCGAACGTGCCGTTGACCTTGATCCAGTCGATGAACAGCAAACGACCTTTCAGGCTGGCGCCCGGTTGGCCTTGTTTCTCGCCTTTCTCGTAGAGAAATGGATCGATCCACAGGTCGCCGATACGGAACGACAGCAAGACCTTTTTCTCGGCGTTGACGGCGTCCATATAGAGTCGAATCAAGCGTTCAGCTTCGCCCCCCGCGACTTTGCAGTCGAAACGGGTGTACTCGACCGCATCGGAGGCACCGTGCAGGGCGGCGATATCGCAGGCCATGAACGGCTGGCCGCGGCGGACTTGGACTTCACGAACACGGTTGAGGTAACCGATACCGACGGTGTGCAGGTTGAAGTAGGTGGTCACTTCTTGGGATTGGTTGGCGTGGGCCATGGTAGTTCTCCTGTTTCAAGGGAAAACGGCGACGCACAGTCCCTGACGGGGAAGTGAGCCCCCGTCAGAGTGGGTAAGGTGAAGGCGAGCGATGAGCGACTCGGCACCGGCAAGCCGATGACGATCAGAACGATGCGTCTGGGGAAATAGCGGTGCAGCAGAGGAGCATCTGCGTTGGTGATCCGCAAGCATAGGGTAGTGGGCATTCATCACCGCTGAAGCGGTAACCGCGCGAGCTTCCGAACGCTGATCGCACTTGGGTAAACCACCACGAACGTGGCGTAGCCTTGAAGGTTCTGGCTACCTGGGCTGGGCTGTCAACGACAGCGAACCACGCCCTTTGTATAAGCCTGTCATAGGGGAGCGTCAAGACGCTGCCACCCGATTTTTTATGGCCGGAATATAGTGGTAGTCACTGGACTGAAGAAAGTGAAGAGTGCGCCTGGCGGGGTGCCAGGCGAAGAAGAGAAAAGCCACCTTTGACGGTCATACGCAGTCGATAAGCTCCTCGCAAAACTTGATTTAACTGCGCCATGATTCGCCAACCGACCCGTGTCGTGGCCTGGATCGGAACATGCTGGCACGCATCCGCGCACAAAGGGTGCCCAGTGTTTCCCCGGCGGGCTCCGGGGCTGAATACAATCGCCGAAGCGGATGACCGCTATTGCCTGGTACAAGCAACAGCGGTCATCCGCCACATTGATCAGGTCGAGCACAAACAGGAATGAAATCCCACTGAAGAGAAGGCCCCGAACTCTAGAAGTCCGACCGAGCTACCCGGAGCGCATCGGTCTTGGGTCGCCGTAGGCGATGATCCGAAGGCACTACAGCAGAGTGGGAAGGATGACGTCAAGGCTGAGGGCAACCCTCAACGCCTCGAGATCGACTACGAGTGAAGGAGCCTATTTCTTGGCGAGATGAGCAGCCAATTGCTCGACGGTGGCCAGGATAAAGGCACGGTCACTCTCTTTCAGACCGTTCAGCATACCCGCAATCATCTGGCCTTGGTCGTTGGGACGACTGCTCGACTCCGTGAGCAGCTCATCCATCCTGCATTCAAAAATATCTGCTAACTGCATCAGCTTGACCACGGAGAGCTCCACCACACCCCGCTCCAGGCGCGAGATGGCTTCACTGCCAATCCCCAGGCGTTCAGCCACCTCTTCCTGGGTCAGATTACGCTGGGTTCGGTGCTTCGCGATCATGCGCCCGATTTGGGCTTGGGTTGGATGTTTATGTGCCAAGTGATGAGTTCTCCAATTCAACCCGAATGGTTGAGCAAAGACCCATTGACATGAACATCCTTGTAGGTTGAGTATCGACTTATAGGGTTGTTATATTGACTGAAATATCTGGTTGTCGCGACGTGACATGTGTTCCCCCAGGAATTAGAGCGCGTAGTGACCAGTGAGACTGAGCGGTCTGATAGGACCAAATGGAGGCAAGGTTGAGCATGGATGAGCAGCGAGAGCAAGACATGGACCTGATCTGGGCTCGAACACTGGAGCTGTTTATCAAGATCCATGACTGCCCTGATAACCCTGAACACCGCGACAGCCTTGTTCATTGGCTTAACGAAGATCCTGCTCACCTGAAAGCGTTCAACGAGCTGGGGCAGATATGGATCGCGACAGGCATCGCCTTGGCCCGTGAAATAGGACGACCGCTAGACGACTTGGAGAAGGGTCAGGCGCCGTTGATGATGCACTGACAACACCCCCCCGAGGTTCATGTGAACACCAATGGCGACTCATTGAAGACGCGTACCTTTGCTGATCGGCACAGTGCCTTTGCAGTCCGGGTACTGGGAGCATGACCAGAACGGCCCTGATTTTCCCTTACGCCTGAGCATTGAGGCATTGCAATTGGGGCAAGCCGGCCCGGCTTCGACCGGTACCGACAAAGTGAGCGCTCCGCAGTTTGCGATCAGCTGTGTAATCCAGTGCGCCTGCTTGGCAACGAATGCATCCAAGGTCAGACGTCCCGCTTCGATTTCATCCAGAGCCTGCTCCCAGATCGCTGTCATACCCGGATCCGCGACTGCAGCGGGCACTGCCTCGATCAGGGTATGGGCCGCTGCGGAGGCCATCAACGCTCGTTTTTTCTTCAACAAATAACCGCGATCAATCAACCCTTTGATAATGCCAGCTCGCGTGGCTTCGGTGCCGATACCGGTGGTGTCCCGAAGTTTCTGTTTCAGGCGCGGATCGTTGACCAGCTTGGCCACATTTTTCATTGCCTTAATAAGATCGCCCTCGGTGAGCTGTTTGGGAGCAGCGGTGCGCATGGATTTGAGTTCGACGTTGTCCACTGCGCACCGCGTACCCTGCTGTAGGACGGGCAATACCTGGGATTTTTGACCGGGTTCATCGCCTTCGGCTCTGTCGGATAGCAAGCTTTTCCAGCCTTGGACGAGGATCTGTTTGCCAACAGCAGTCAAACGTTCGGCGCCGCACTCCAGTTCGACCTCGGTTCGATCAAACTCGTGATGCGGCAGGAATTGCGCGAGGTAGTGGCTACGAATCAGTTGGTAGACTTGGCGTTCTTGTTCGGACATCCGCCCAAGGTTCGCTGGCTCGGTGGTGGGTATGATGGCGTGGTGCGCGGTGATCTTGGCATCGTTCCATGCTCGTGAGCGCAATGATTGATCGACGCTTGCGAGCGCTGGGCTTAACGCAGGATCCATTCTGAGCAGGGCATCGAATACCGCGGCTACCTCGTTGAACATGCTCTCTGGCAAATAGCGGCAATCGCTGCGCGGATAGCTGGTGGCTTTGTGCGTTTCATATAGGGCTTGGGCGATGTTAAGGGTTTCCTGAGCGCCGAGTCCCAGCTTGCGTGAACAGACTTCTTGCAGTGTGCTCAGGTCGAAGGGCAGGGGGGGCGCTTCGCGGAAATGCTCAGTCTGCAGCAAAAGTACTGTGGCGCTTTCATTGCTAGAGATCGCTTGGACGGTGCTACTGGCTAGCGCCCGCCGCAGGCAACGGCCGGCCGCGTCAGCCCCTGAACTGGGTGGTAACCACGACGCGATGAATGGTTGCCCCATTGAGGACAGGTGCACGTCCACGTCCCAGTAGGGCACCGAGACGAAGCTGGCAATTGCCCGATCCCGATCGACCACCAGACGTAACGTGGGTGTCTGGACGCGCCCAACTGACAATACACCGTCGTAACCTGCCCGCCGTCCGAGGAGGGTGAACAACCGACTCAGGTTCATGCCTATCAGCCAGTCAGCGCGGCTGCGTGCGAGGGCTGAGTGATAGAGCGGGAAGGTCTCCTGACTAGACTTCAGTGAGGACAGTGCCTTGTGAATTGACGCCTCGTTGAGTGCGGACAACCAGAGGCGCTCAACATGGCCTCGGTAGTTGCAGCGTTCCAGTAACTCGCGGGCAATCATCTCGCCTTCGCGATCGGCATCGGTCGCGATGACGACGGTGCTAGCTTCGCTGAGCAGGCGCTTGATGACTTTGAACTGTGCTGCAGTCTTGGGTTTGACCTCGACCTGCCAATGTTCGGGAACGATCGGTAGATGATCCAACGACCAGGATTTGTACTGATCGCCATAGGCTTCAGGTGGGGCCGGTTCCAGCAGGTGACCGATACACCAGGTGACGGTTGTCTCGGGCCCGATCAAGCAACCATCGCCACGTCGGCTGGCTCCGAGAACCTTGGCGATGTCACGACCTTGGGAGGGTTTCTCGCAGAGAAAGAGACGCATAGAACTGCTCCGGGTTGAGTTCGGAGCAGCGTTGTTGGAAACAGCAGTGGCGAGCTATGAGAAACCCGAATGACAGGTTCCTCATATTTGTCGATGAAGGCAGCCATGGATAGATCGGGCCTAGGTGTGGCGTGGGGCAGCAGGGCGGATCTTCACGAGCAGCGAGTAATAATGGCAAGAAACTTCGCGTAGGCGCATTTTTTATGCCTAATGCCCGTCAACCTGGAGACGACGGCTCTCTGCGCTTTTTGGACTTTGACGCAGACGACCTGGCATGGTCTGTAGTTTGCTTAACATCTGCCGCAGATGCGGCCGGTTCACTGGATCGTTCCCGCATGACCACACTGTGTACCCGATGGGGTAGGATGCCGACTCGACGGGCCTCGATCTTGAAGGTCACCCGCGCATTGTCTTCGCTGTCCTCCCACTCATCGCGTACGGTACGGCCTTCGACCAGCACACGCATGCCTTTCTGGTACAGCGTGCTCCAGTGTTCTGCCTCGCGGTGCCAGAGCTCAACTGGCGCCCAATAGCCGCCCCGATCTTCATAGCTGCCCTCGCGTGGCACGGGGTTGTCGAAGTACACATTCAGCCGTAGTAAACGCCGTGGCTCGTCATTGCCTGATGAAAACTCCTGGAACTCTGGCGTACTGCCAATGTTGCCTTCGCCGACAAAAAAAGTACTCATCCTGATACCTCCACTGCGGTTGTGAACTGGCGCAGCAGCCGTTCGGCACTGTCCATTTTGATCGCGCAGGTCGTGGCCTGGCGGTAGAGCGAATGCACCACACTCATCTGTAGGTTCAGCGCGATGCGATTGCATTCGAAACGGTGTAATCCCTCGCGTACGACCTGCGGCAAGGCTTTGTTGCAGACCTGGCGTTCCCAGACCGAGACTCCCATACGGGCAAAATCACGGGTGCGCCAACGCAAAAAGGTGCTGCCAGCGCTGGTGTTCTGCAGCACCAATCGAATATCCAACAGTGAGTAAGGGGGCTGTCCAGCCTGCTGCAACACCGCCTCCATCAGGCGGCACAACTGCGCCTCGATTTCCCTCGCCACCTGCGCCAGATGCTCCAACTCCCCCTTACCCTTAAAAGGTTTTAAAAGGCCTTTTAGGTAGGCAGCGTGTTCGAGTTGTCGATAGGCATCCGGTGTCAATGTTTCGAAGGGCATTGGATGAGCCGGGATCATCGGATTCATGCTTCGTCCTCCGGCTCATTCACTGTCGCAGACGACGCTCCCACGTCCTCTGCCAACGCGTCGGCGTCATCCACTGCCACCGCACCACGGCGAGTGATTGGCGGCGCGAACTGGGAGCGGCGATGACCCTCCAGGATGTCCATCGGGGGTAAACCCATCTTCTCGATGGCCGCAATGGCACGGGCGTTGTTCGCCGCCATGTCATCACGCGTGACGCCGGCGTGCCGGTAGCGCTGTGCCTGACCAAACAGGCTGCGCAGCAAATGGGCGCCGTCGTCGATCCAGGCTTCCATGTCGATGCGGCCGATCAGGGCGGTGTGATGGGCCAATAGGGTCCGGCGCACCAGAGTGTCGTATTCGGTCAGCAGGTAGACCGCCAGAAAACCCAGCTGGCTGCCGATGTACAATGGCAAGGTGACGGGGTGGATGTTGAGGTTGTCGCCCATGTCGATCTGTGTCGGCAGGTCCTGTCTGATTCGGTCCAGCTGTTGGGTCAGTTCCAGCATCCCAGCCTTGGCCTGCATCAGTTTTTCTTCGAGTTGCACGATGGCCCAGTCGGCGTAGGGATCGTCCTGGGCCGCGGTTTGTTTGATCAGGTTGGTGACACTGATGTAGCCGGCCATGCCCATGATCGAGTGGACGCCTTCACGTGCGACCCTACCTTGCCAGATACGGGCGGCGTGGTGGGTGTGCAGGGTCAGGGTGATGCTGCTGCGCAATGAACCCAGATTGAGTTGATAGTGATCGGCCACGGTGTTGTCCTCGCATTCGCTTGGACAGGAACGTTGCGACAGATGAGGGGCAAGGACAGCCAAAAAGCTGAATGCGGTCTGTTCGGTTTGGTTTAAGAGGGTTAACTATGTAGACGTCAGTGGATTTGATGCCACTGGCATCAAATCCACTGACGTCTACATTCACGGGAGGAGATGTCCCGGCTTTTCTTTAAAAGTTTGATGGTTTGGTCCGATGTGTTCGTAGAGTGGAACTTCATGGATTTGATGCCACTGGCATCAAATCTACTGACCTTCAGAGCGTTTGCCGCGCAGTTGGCGTAGCTCATTCAGGCACGCTTGAGCGAGGGCTGATGCAGGTTCGCCCGGTTGTCGAGAGGGGCGCGAGGGGGCCGGTGTGGCCGGTACTGCAACGGGGGACGACTCTGCCTGACCTACCCAAGGACGAAATTCGCCTTTCAGTGCTCGCTGTATCAGTCCCATCAGATAGGCCGCTGGCTTGCGGATACCACCGGCCGCACAGCGTGCACCGGCTTCGTTGAGTACTGCTTGACGATCCGAGGGTTTGAGCTTATTCAGCGCCACGGTGACGGCCTGACGCTCGCTCGGACTCAGGTGCATCGGCTCGGGCCAGTGAAGGTTATCCACCGCTGGGGTCGCGCACCGTACAGTACTTATACTTTCTTTTAATACAGTACAGGCGCCATTCGGATTCCGAACGGTGCCAGAAATACTGGCGTTCACGCCTGTTTCGGATTCCGAACGAGGGCCTGCACGATTTCGAACGAGGGCATCTTCCCCCCGTTCGGAATCGTGCAGAGTGGCATCGGTTGCCGGATCCAATCCTTGCTGCGCCCAAAGTTCGCCCCAGCTGTCGAGTCGCGTCGGTAACCGATCCCGATCGATGTTCGTGTCTTGGCGGATTTCCTCCACAATGTGCTGGGCGACAATACGCACAGCCTTCGTTGCATGACCGAGGGCATGTCCGACTAGCTCCAGGTAATCCTGATCCAGTTCTATGGCTTCGGCGGGGGTTAACGGCTCATCGTGCAGAACGTACAACGAACCTTGAAGACGTCCGCTGAGCTGATCGCGTCCGCGACTCACCAAACTGAGCCAGCGCGTCAACCTGAGCATCGTCAACACCCGAGCAATGGTTTCACGGGAGGCTGCCGCACCGTAGGGCACGCTTGACAAGTACGGCTGCAAATCCTCATAGCGTGGCGTGACCACGCCACGGCCTTGCAGAATGAGCCGAAACACCTGCCAGGCATTACGTTCCAACGGTGTCAGCCGACTGTCCAGCAGCAGCCGACGCGGTACGACCTCGTGTGATTGACCACTGAACAGAAAGCTAGCCTGCAGAACCTGGTTGGAGGGTTGCTCAGTGGTAGGGCGTGCTGGCCAGCATTCACTCAGTTGCTGGGTGCATTGCTGCAGGACACGCTGCCAGCGGTTGGAAGGAGTAGTGTTCATGTTCCATTGCTGTACTGGTCGATCTGCTGCCAGACGATGGTCAAGCTGATCCGTTGCTCCTCCGCCAGCATCATCATGGCGTCGAGCTGATCCTCGGAGCCGTCCTGAGCGCGTAGCTGGCACCATCGCTGCCAGAGCGCATGTTCCTGCGCTTCGCTCAAATTCTGAGGACGGCCCTTACGGGTTTCTATCTTGAGCAGACGTCGACGCAGGGCGGTTTCCGAATGCGCCAAGCCGAAGCACCGATACATGATGGTGCTGCTGGCGCCGAGTTTGAGCGCTCGGTTGATCAAGCGCTCGTTCTGCTCGTCGCGATCAGCCTGCTCGATCAACCGGTGTAACACTGGTGAGTCGATCTTAACCTCGACCCAAGACACGGTGGCATGGGCCAGGCGCGACAGCGTGGTGGGCGGTAAGGATTGCAATAAGTAGATGTCGTCCTCACTCAGCCCGAGTGCCTTGCAGCGTTGCAGATTACCTAGACGCAGCTCATGCAGTACCTGGGTCAGCATGGCCTGGTTGAGCACATTGAAGGACAGGCTCATGGCAATTTCTCCGGTGAGTCGTCTTCAGGGGCAAGCGTTAGGTCGATGAGACGACGGGCCAAACGGATCAGGCGATACAGTTTGATTAACAGCCTGTCGGGCAGCCGCTCCAGTCCCACATCCATGGCGGGACGATCTGTGAGCGGGAGTTGATAGACCCCCAACAACAGCTGCCCGAACAGCGCTGAAGGCAGTTGCTTGCGATCCTCCCAGTTCACTTCGTCTTGAGCACGCAGCAGGGCCAGTAGCATTAAATGAACGCCGGTCGCGCGAGGTGCTGCAAGATCAACTCGCTCGATGTTGAGGGCGAAGCCCATGCCATGCTTCTGATCGATGATGCTCTCGGGATGTCCGGCGTAGGTCGCCATTTCCCGAGCCAGTCCGGCGATAGCTAAACGTAGTTGTTCGGGGTTATCCAGTGTTGGTGCGATGATCCAGATGTCGTCGATCGTGCAGCCGTCGTCCGTCGGTGCTGCTTCGGTGGCAGTTTCGCGCTCGATCTGTTTGCGAATCTGATGAACTCGGGACGTAGGGCTGACCGCTGAAACGACATTGGTTTCAGGCGGTGTAAGCAGTTCCTCTCGCGCTGTTTCGGTCTGAGTCCTGGTCTCAGTTGATTTGGGGCGGGACTCGGAGGAGGGAGTTCCTACCGCGGCTTCATCAACGCTCGGCAGATGGCTGTTCTCTGAGGGCGTGGTGACGACAACGCTAGGCGTCGAGATGACCCTTTGAGTATCGCTCAGTTCCAGGGCTAACATGCGGTAGGACTGTCCGAGTAAGCGGCCCATGCGTTCGAGCAGTTCATCCTGGATTTGCTCAAGATCGAAGGATTCGGGGTCGGCATCGAAGTCGACGAGGGTACCGAACCAAAACTCGGCGAACTCAACGGTGGCGGTTGGATAACGGTTCCAGGTTCGTTCGGCCTGGCTACGCAGAGCGATCAGGCGTTCGATCTGGGACTTACCCAATCCGGCGTACAGGGTTTGCGGGATGGCGGGCAGTAGGTGTTCAAGGGTGTCCAGCATCCGGCTGATGTGCGACTGCGAAATTGGATAACCCCCAGCGGCGAGACGTCGTGCCAGCTCACGTTGCGAGAGCACAGCTCCATCTGGTTCGAGCATGGTTTTGAGTTTGGCCACGGCCAGCGCACGCTCAATGAATGTGAGCTGGCCATGCAGATCGCTTTCGGCCAGATGGCCGAGCAGGGCGCTGATTTCATTGCTCCAAGGCCGGAATAGGCAGTGAATGCGAAAGAAGCGTTCGTCACGGGTTTCCTGCCACAGTTCGCCGAGAATCGCCAAGCGAGTATTACCGCCGTTACGGATGATGAAATAAGTTTCTCCCGGGCGGCGGGTAATCGGCGGTGGTTGATCCAGCCCACGTTCACGGATCGAGGCTTTGATATCGTCATACAGCGGATTGCGGATGAAGCGTGGGTTGTGCTCGTAGGGCCGCAACTGCTCCAGCGTGACCAGCATAGGGGTGTCGATGACTGGATCGGATAGTCGCTCCAGTTCTGGACCCCGAGGAAAATGGTCCTGGTGCAGTTTGTCGGTGATCTCCTCCTGACTGAGCTTCTTCATTTGAACAGCCTCAGTTAACGCCGGTTACGCAAATGGTCACCGACCTCAAACTTAACGATCTCGGCTGTTCCCGAACCTTCGAAATACCGAGACAGTTTCGCGAGAAACCTACCCATGGCCGAGCGCCCACGCTGCAGGCGAAAGACCACAGTGCAGTACTCTTCACTAGGTGGATGATCTTGCCGAATGGATGGCTGAACGATGATGGGAAACTGATCCAACATCCAAAGACTCCTCGCCAAACGCTGTTGGCCTCAAGGTTGAACAAACAAAATACCGTCTTCGGAATTCGCCTTATCGAACCTCTGCGTATCTACTCAACCTAGAAATCGCTTCGCGCCATTCCGGAAACAACTCAATAGCCAGCGCTTGCATGGTTTCCAATGATGAGGACGAGCGTCGTTCACGTGACTGGCGAGTCTCGATACGGTGGGCTGGTAGACCAAGGGAGGCGGCATTGAGATAAGCCACTCGGTCTGGAACTACGGTGTCTAGAACTGAGATGTTGGTCACCTTAGCGAAGCTTTCACGCAGGCCATTGATGATCATCCGGCTGTCTACCCGATTGGCGTTCACTTGGTTAAGCAATAGCCGCAAGGGTGGCGGCGAAATGCCCAGGTGACTAAACGGTTCGAGCTCACTGAGCAGCTTCAAGGTACCGCGGCGCAGTTCGCGGGCCGCGAGCATTTCCGGAGTGATAGGGGAAAGGGCGAGATCGGAGGCTAATAGGGCCACCTCCAGCAGGACGCTGCGTGCACCCTGCGTGTCGATCAACAGCAGGTCATAATGGGGGCGCAATATACTTAACAGATTGCGCAGCCGCAGCCGTCCATCCGGGGCGTGTATTAACAGTGAGCCAAGTCGGCCTTGGTCATCGTTGGATAGGATCAGGTCAAGTCCTGTAATCACTGTCTTGGAAATGAACTGCGCAGGGGTTGTTAAGTTGAATGCGATGAACTCGTACGCACCCACATCAGCCTTCTGACTCAAGGCGTAATAGCTGGAGAGGGTGGGTTGGCTATCCAGATCGAGTAGCAGAACGCGCAGACCCGCATCTGCCAATAGACCGCCAAGGTTGGCGGCTATTGTGGTTTTGCCCACCCCACCTTTGGTGGATACCACCGAAATCACACGCATGGCATCAGGCCAGTTTATCTAAGCGTTCAACGACCCACTGCTCAATCTCCAGCGAGTCCCAGCCGACCGCACGCATGCCAATGCGTCTAGCCTGAGGAAATTTACCTTCCTTCATCAAGTTGTAGATGTGGGCACGCTTGAAACCGGTTTTACGCTCTACCTCGTCGCGCCGCATGATATGACGTTCGATTTGTTTTGGCGTCGCAGCAACGGTGGGGGAGGATTGATGGGACATGGTGGTCACTCCTAGAGCCAGATGGCGTTGGGTGGGAAGTGACCTGGATTCAATACCAAAAAACACTGCCGGTCATTGCAATGCAACGTCGGTGATTGCGGTGCAACCCTCATCTTTTGGCTTGGGCGAGACTACGTTTTGCGGCCGCAAATTTCTCATCCAACGATCGCTTGCTCAGCCCTGGTACTCCGTCGTAATACGCGGTTATGGAGTCGACGATGGAAGCCTGGCTATCGAATATAGAGTGCTTTCTTCCTGTTGAGGACGATCCCAGTATGGTATTTACCAGCGCTCCAATGACATTCAGGTAGCTCGCTTTGCTTTGGTTACTGACCTGCTCTTTGTTTTCGGCAAGCACGCGCAGATTCTCGCGCTCCAGCCCAGCTGCTTTGAGCTCATCGATCAGCGTTTGGAGGTGTTTCTCGGTTGCCTTTAACTGCACCTGTAAGGCGTCCCGATCTGCTTGTAATATCAAGTAGGTGCTGTAATGGATCGCAACCTGATCGGCGGCAATTGGGCTGAAAAGGAAGGTGGGGCGCTGATCTGGATGGTAGTGAAACATCCACCGCTTTAAATCCGAATGCCTGACAGTCAGTAATTTAATATCGACGGGAGTACCTGGTGCAACCGTAGTTCCCAGAGCTCCGTAAGGTAGTTCGTGGTTTCGAATGGCATCCAGAATTTTTTCTGTGTTGATGTGCAAGCATGGCCATTGTGGAAAGCCGTGGATAATTCGCCCTGGGGTGTCCCATGTTAACTCCAGAATCTGAGCCTCATGAGCAATAAGATCGCACCAGCGTATTGCTGCTTCGATGGGACTATAGAACAGCTTTTCAATTGAGCGGAAGCTATTGAGATCGTACATAGAGGTAGCCCTGTTATCAAAGGGCAGACCCGCTAGGTAACGTCTAAAGATCCAACATTTGATCTAGGCTTCCATGCGGTTGCTGTCCTATATTCCCTGATAAGTCACAATTTCTGTCGTCCTGATGCGTTTTTTCAGGCGGTATGTGAGGGGTGGCTATTCTAAGAATGCCGAGCCGTTCCCCTCACAGGACGGTTAGGACATCGCAAAACAAAACTAAGGATGGACACGATATCGCAACTATTTTTACCTCTCAGCTGTCTCTCCTGCCGGCTGGAGCCCTAATCAACTCCATCCACCGTCATAACTATTTTCGAGGCGCTGATGCAGGTGCCGGCCTTGTTCAACGTCCAATATTTCGGAGACCATCAGACCACACAGGAACCCTCGCATTTGATGATATGTGTTCCCCGCTCCCGCATGATTGAGGGCCTTCCAGCGATATGCTTCGACCTGAGGTCGTAAAAGGGGCAGCTCTTCTCTATCGTCCACCAACTGGCACAAGTCATCAAAAAACTGGTTGGCGGCCGCGATGGCGGCGATGCCTTGTAGGGACTCATACATGAATCGACCTCCTTCCCGTTGCTACATGCCTGGAACGGAAAACTGACGATAATGCGGTCCTCGCCATCTATGTAGCTTAGAGCGCAGCCGTGTTCTGCAGCTGCGTATCACTATCACCACTATGCGTTTCTGACATCGCTTTATCTCCGTGCCCAAGGCCTTTTTTTGGATGGTAGACGGGGATGCATCGTTAGGTCTCACATTCGTTTTAGAAGATACGAGCTTCCTGCTAACAACTGACTTAAACGAACCCGCTCGCTTGATGTACTGCCTAGCATGGCTAGTGAGTGGCACGTAGACGGTACTGGCGTTCAATGCGGGTTAGGTGAAGATCCTTCTTCTGATAGGTGCTAGCTAGGTCATGAAATCTACGATCCAGCACTAAAGTTGCCGACAGGTCTTGGCAGCCCAGGCCTAAGGCGACAGCTGCAGGAGAAAAACGCCATAGCCCCAAAGGAGAAAATGTCTATGGCGGAGGGCCACCAGACTTTAAATAGGATTACTCCTATTTATTAGGCAAGTGGCCGCTAAAACGGATTTTTTACTACTTGTGCCTCTAGCTTGTCATCTATTTATCAAGATTGTATGAAGAGTCTATCAATTTCTTATCAATGGCCGGATATTCAGAGACTTAGATGATGAGTGGTCGATCAATCTGTAGTGATATTCAAATGCGACCCTTTGGCAGATAAGACTTGGACTACTGATCGCTGGCCGTTATGTCTGCACTTAGTTGCTTGACGCGGACTGGGACCTTAAGCATGTACCCCGGTCTCATTAGGCGAAATCTATATTCGAATAGCGTAGAGGCTATCCACAGCTCTCTGAGCCTGAGAGCTGTTGCTCCAGCGCAGCCATTCGCCATGCCGCCGCAACAGTTAGTAGTACGGCTGATTCGGTCTATTTTTGATATTTCATTATGAATCAATTGGTTGGAGTTTTTTTTTGGCGAGAACAGTATTTTTTTATAAAAATTGACGTCTTAACGAAAAATTCACAATAACTCGACCGTTTATTAATGGGCTCGGCCTAATTTGAGAGGCCATGATAATAAAAAAGGTGCTGTGATGGCCCAAACGTCCACGTTCGAGCGCTCGCTTATCCTCAGCAAGCTTGAATTGTATGCCGAGCGGCTTGCTGAGCTAGCGTTCAATCTTAAACGCTCAGGCCATCCCCATGATGCCGTGAAGCTTATGGTCGAGGTGGAGCAGTTGATCAACGTAATAGATCGCCTAAAGGCAATGGATATTGATTAATCTGTGATTAGCGCCCGGTTTTGAGCTCATCGTTCTGGGCAAGGTGAACATCCTAGGTCTCGCTGGATAGGCCTTTTTGTCGCAGAGGCCCGCCATCAGGTTGGAGATAGACAAGTCAACGTGCATCGGATCCGAATGCAGCGGGTAATCCACACTCAGTATCTCGACTCCGCGAATTGATCGGCATCGGCCTGATCCAGCCCTGGAGCGATGTGGGGAGTGGTAGGACACACTGTAGCTGTTTAAGCTCTACGCTTACTTGGTCAAGCTTCGGGCCTTAGCAGGGCGTACCAGCGTGAGTCACTCTAACCCGCGTTCGCAGGAACTGTGCGCAGAATGCTTTAGCAAGGCACTAAATATACGGCGGCCCTATTATTCAAAGAACACATGCGCTGTTGTTGGTCTTCCGGTTGCGAAGTGGCTGTAGCTGGCGGGTGTAAGGCTTCCTCTGCTTGAAGTCTGTTCTGCTGTTGCTGAGTGGCCGCAAGCTTTTGTCTCAGCGGTTGTAGGGCTCTAGGACTGTTAGGCGAAATCTTCTCCAATTCGGCATCAGTTTCCAAAACAGATGGCCGAAAAATCCCCATGGTGACCAATTGCCGATCCTGCTCAAGCGTGCTCATGGGTTTGCGAGCGAGAGTGTCAGAGTTGTTACGGCGCATCCGCCCTAAATGCCCACGGCAGACAAAACCATCACGAATTTTCTTGTGGTGCTCATGTGATTTCTCCCTTCACAGTCTTTGCCCAATGGAACGCAACGCTACGACAGAGGGGAAAGCTCGTCTAGCGCCGCTCATGCAGTTCAATCTGCGCTGAAGTGGCGTGAAGAGCGTCCGATCGGTTGCAATAGCGCCGGCGTTTCGTCGGAGCATTACTTCCAATGGTAATCATCCGTACTCTCGCTCAAGGCTGGGCCCGTCGGCGAGACATCGGTCACATCGAAAAATGGTTGCGACCGACGCCCGGTATCGCCCAACGCCGGGAAGGCGTCCTCAGTCGGACGCTTCCATGTCTAAACGTGCTGTTCTTTCTCGTTGTTGGTGATCCGCTCCCCGATGGCGCCCGCGAAAAGCAGGTCATACAACACTGGGATCAACCCTAATGTAACTAAGGTGCCGAGTGCCAAACCACCAATTAGCGTGATCGCCATGCCTGTCCACAAAGGGCCGGCAAACATCATCAACGGGATCAGTCCGACAATGCAGGTCAGTTTGGTCATCAAGATAGGCCTTAGCCGTTCTACTGCTGCCGTCAGGACAGCATCGTGACGGGATTGGCCTTCGGCGACACCCACCTCGATTCGCTCAAGCAGCAGGACCGCGTTATTCACAATGATCCCTGCCAAGGACAGCAATCCAAATGTGGCCATAAATCCAAATGGATAGCCGGTCACTACCAAGGCCAGCGCGGCGCCAATCAGTACAAAAGGGATGCTGGCAACGATGATCAGCAGTTTTCGGAACGAGTTGAATTGCCAGACGAACAGTAACAACATCGACAATACGGCAACTGGCATATATTGCACTAACGACTCATTGGCCTCTGCGGATTCCTCCATCTCCCCGCCAATTTCAATATGATATCCAGGTGGAAGTTTAAACTCTGCCACCTTAGGTGCAATCTGCGCGACTAGGGTCGCCGCCGTCAGCTCAGGATTGCGGCCTGAGATGGTAATGGTCCGGTTTAAATTGCGACGCTGAATCGCAGAGGGCTCTGAACTGAGCGTCACCTGCGCTATAGCCGCCAGCGGAACCGGCGAGCCGTTCGCTTGCGGATAGATCAATGTACTACCCACGTCTTCAGCTTGGTCACGCTCAGTCATCGACCCACGCAGCATGATTGGCACGGTCGTGTCATCGTCATGGATCTGAGACACCTGTGCGCCTGAGTATCGAGTCTGCAGCGCTTGAGCGACATCGGCGCTGGTCACGCCCGCGCGTCGGGCGCGTACCTGGTCAACCACCACTTCGTAACCTGAGATTCGAGCATCCCAATCGTCCTGCACGTTGACCGTGCCTGGCAGACCATGCAAAGCCTTAGCTATATGATTGGCCGCTGCACGTAATACGGTCTCGTCCGGTCCGCTGACGCGATAGACCGCCTTTCCAGATTCGGTGGTGCCCAAGGAAAATCGCTTTGGCTCAGCACGCACTTGCGGGTACGCCGCAAGCATATGGTTGCGCACACGAGCGATCACCGCATCCATGTCACTGCCTTGGCGCACACTGATGGTGAAGTAGCCTGCGTTCGTCGCAGGCAGCGGTGGATTTAATCCCAGTACGATGCGTGGGCCACCGTCTGAGACGTAGCCGATGCTGTCGACAATTTCTGGATTTTCCTGGTCATTCGCTAGCCAGTTGCTGATGTCCTTGACGGTCTGCAGTGTCTGACGAGAATCGGTACCGGGTTCTAGCGTCAATGGCATCTGAAATTGCAGCCGATCTGATTCAGGCAAAAAACTGTAGGGGAGGGACGCGAGTACCGCAACGGCTCCAGTCAGCATAACCAGCATCACGGCAATGAACATCAGTTTATGGAGCATGAGCGCTTGGATAACGCGCCGATAGCCCCGATACAGTTTTGAATCGTAGGCTGCCTGATTATTGTCTGCTGGGGCGTGCGCCTTGGCAAAGTAAAGGCATAACAAGGGTGTCACCGTCAGGCTCAATACCCACGACCCCAGCAGCGTTACAGCGAGCACTATCGGAAGTGATCTCAAGTACTCATTTGTGCTGGTCTGACCTAGGAAAAAAGGTGAAAACGCCAACACAATAACCAACGATGAAGTCAACAGTGGAATCGCTAGCGTCCGCCCTGCCTCTATGCAAGCAGAGCGACGTTCCTCTCCGGCCTGAAGACGTCGTTCGATGTCTTCGGCAATCACAATGCCATTATCCACCAGAAGTCCCAGGGCGATGATGATCGCTGCGATGGACACCGTTTGCAGTTCGACCTTCAGCGCGCTCATGACAATTAATGACCCGAGAATAGTTAGCGGCACGATTGCCCCCACCACAAGCCCGGTGCGCCAGCCCAGAAACAACATCACTACAGCCATCACGATAATGACCGTCTCGGCCATCACGCTATTCATCTTGCCCATTTCACGCTCAACCACGTCGGCCTGGAAGGTCACGACGTGTTGGGAAAAACCGGCCGGTAGTTGTTTGGCGATTTCGTTCAATCGTTGCCGTAATTGGAGGCCGAAAGCTGCGATGTTCTGCCCGGATGCCATCGAAACGGCAAGTACGACGGCCGGTTGCCCCTCATAAATTGCCGCCGTTTCCGGCGGATCGGCTGGCATCAAACGAACGTCTGCCAATTCACCCAACGCCACAACTGTTGTGTCATTGCCCCTCGGTGCGGAGATTAGAAAGCGACGCAGGTCGTCCAGAGTTCGCATCTCACCGGTTGTCATCACGGTGAAAGCCGATCCGGAAACAGAGGGCAGTCCTCCAGGTGTCACAACGTTTTGAGTACGCAGTTGTTCCAGTACGGCGTTGGGACTCAGCCCGAGGCCAGCCAAGCGCTGGCGGTCAAATTCGAGGTAGATGCGTTCTTCTTGCAAGCCGTATATAGAGACACGTTCAACGCCTGGCAACGCGTAGAGCTGCTCACGAGTATTTTTAAGTTGCTCGCGTATTTCGCTCATGCTGAAGCCGGGCGCGGTAACTGCGACGGATGCCACGGCCACGCGGCCGAAATCATCATCGACAAACGGTCCCAGGCTGCCCTGCGGGTATCCTGCCGCTGCCTCGCTCGCCTTAGCGCGTACACGCTGCCATAGCGCACTAAGGTCTTTGACCTGGTCGTATGCCGTGATCTGAATCATCGCGCTTCCGGGGCGCACGGTTGTGATGATCTTTTTTATGCCCGCCAGTTCGCGTAACTTTTCTTCGGTCGGTCTGGCTAGCAAATTTTCTATGCGTTCTGCCGGCATACCCGGAAAGTAAATTGCAACGAGCGCGTCACGAATGGTGATCGTTGGCTCCTCTTGGGAGGGAAACCGCAGAAACGTTAATACCCCGCCTATCAAAATCAGGAGTGCGGTAAATAAGGTCAGCCGGCTCGCGCCGAGTGCGCTTCGAGTCAGGTTCATAAGGCTTTGTCCCGGCCGATGTGTGTGGCGGGTTGATACAGACGTACCGCCTGCCCATCAACCAGGAATGCGGCGCCTGCAACCACGACGGTTTCGCCGACGGCAAGGCCGTCACGTACGAGTACTCGACCGTTTTCCACCGTTTCGGGGGTGATCTCGCGACGGCTGACTTTGGCGGTGGCTGCATCGTACACAAAGACACTTGCTTGTTTGCTCTGTGTTTGTGGGATAAGTGCCGTAACCGGCACAGAAGGCGCATGCGCTTGCGCTATTGGTAACGTAATTAGCACCGTCTCGCCACTGCGAAGTTCGCTGCTTGGTTCGACTGGACGGAAGATGGCTTGTACCAGCGCGCCATTTTCCAGGCGACTGGACAGGCTTTCCAATCGGATGGAGACGTCTTGCGCAGGGTTTGCGTTTGTATAGGCCGATGCGACATCCCCTGGCTTAAGTTTAGTAACCAACGCGGCAGGAAGCATGCCGACGACTTCAGCCTTCTCGGCGCCCTCAATCTGAAGCACGCTTTGTCCTGCTGTCACATCTACGAAGGGTTGAACTGAACGAGCGACGATGCGTCCATTAAATGGCGACACAATGGCGCTGGTGCGCACGGCTCGACTGGCCAGCGCTTCTGTTGCCTTTGCGCTGTCCAACTGCTCGTTGGCACTCAGGTAGGCTGCACGAGCAGCGGCGAGGGTCGCGGGTGAGATCACGCGATCATCAAACAATGCTTGCTGCTGGCGAAAATTCAGATCTCGTTCGGCTTTTTGCGCTTTGGCGGCGCTCACATCCGCACGGGCCTGTTGTAGTTTGAGTTGTGCAGGCTCTGGATCCAGCCGTGCGAGTGTTTGGCCTCGCCGAACCGTATCGCCGACATCCACGGCGATGGAAGCTATACGGCCTGAACCTTCAAAGCTCAGATCAGCGCGTTGTTCAATCCGGACCCGGCCCGTGATAGGAAGGCGATTGCCCTCGCTATCACGCACGGTTTCAACCTTCACAGAACGGGGCGGGGTTTGTGGGGGCGGCGTTGAACGGCCGCACCCTGCAATTAGACTTAACATCATTATTAACGGTACAAGAGGCGCGCGAGGGGCATGGATCACGACATGTATTCCCGATGTTTGATAGTTGAGCGACCGCCGTCTAGCAGGGTCAGAACGTATAACTGATGGAGGTAACGGCGCTCAGCGCGCCTTTGCGTTCGATCAGAGGGCTGTCCTCAACTTTTCCGCCCAATTCCGATGCGGTTACCAGCACATACGTTGACCAGTTTTCGTCAAATTTATGAGTCCAGTTCGCGTTCAGAGCGTACTGATTCAGGCCGCCTCCAGGAGTAAATGCGGTAAACCTCGATTGCTGAGATTGCTGACCAGTTACGCCGAAATAGGCCTGGTTGTAGCGATGATCGGCAGCTCGGACGTCAAGCCCAAGCACAATGATGTCTCTTGACTGGTTCAACACCGTCGCTTCGAGTCCGGCGCGATAGCGCGTGCCCCTTTCTCCGCCATCCAGCGCAAATTCGGCTTCGCCATTGACCGAGAGCCACGGCGTCAATTGCTGACTTAGATACAGAATACTAGTTGCTGTGCTGTCGACCTCGCCCATGCCTGAGAGTCGGTTAGCCCCAGGTCTAAAGTCGTTATTGCGATCATCCCTGCCAGCGTCGTAGAAAAAGGACTGACTGATGTAGAAGCCTGAAGGCGACTGCCATTGCAAGCCTAGCCCTCGATAGGTATCAACAAAAAAAATGCCGCGGCTTAGCGAGAGAACCGGAACCGGTACACTCCGGTAATCCTTTGAGCCCATGTAGCGGGGCCCACCAGCAACACCGACACCGACGCTGGCTTGAGTATCGCCACCAAAGATGCTGTCGGTGATTGAAGCTGTTTCAGCCTGCGCCTGAAGAGCCAGGGGCAAGGACATCACCGAACCGTAGAACACTTGGGCAACAGAGCGTCGTAATGCGTATGCAGAAAGTTTTTTCATGATTTTTTTCCTAACGTTGCTGGAGCGTTCATGCTTACGCCATAGAAGGCGTGGAAAAGGGCGATACGATTGAGGGCTAAGTCCCGTTGCGCGAAAATACCGTCGATGCGGGTTTGGTGGAGCCGCAGGCGTGCCGACAACAGCCGCGGTTGGTCCTCCCATCCTGCGTCGAAGCGCGCAGTCGCTCGCCGAACACGTTCATCCTCTGTGATCCCCAGTCCACGCTCGCTGCGCACTCGTTCAATCAGCGCGTTGCGGGCTGTGAGCACATCGGATACTTCTCGGAACGCTGATTGCACGGTTCTTTCGTAGTCGGCCACAGCCGCCTGTTTACGTAGCTGTGCCAGATCGAGATTGGCGCTGTTACGGCCATGATTGAAAATGGGCAGCGTGATTTGAGGAATGAAGGTCCAAACGCGGCCACCTGCATCGAATAGGTTTCCCAAACCATCGCTGGCAGTACCCAATGAGGTACTCAACGTAACTGATGGAAAGAACGCGGCTCTGGCCGCACCGATGTCAGCATTTGAGGCCCGTAGTTGCTCCTCCGCCTGAAGGATGTCGGGACGTTCCAGCAGCACCTCAGAGGGCAACGAATTCAGCCAGTCGAGCGACTCATTTGGGTTGGCCAATTCCTCGACCTTTCCCGCGGGGGAGGCGCCAGCGTAGCCAGTCAGCAACTGCAGCGCATGTCGTGCGGCGGCCGCGTCGGTTTGAGCCTGCTGCATTCTTGCGTGTGAGTGTTCGGTGTCGCTGCGTTGCAGGTTCACTTCATCTTCAGATAACGTCCCAACGTCTCGTTGGCGTTCGGCGAGATTGAGCAGGGTCAGCGTATCGAGATATGCGTTTTGCAGTTGTTGCGCTTGAGCCGCAGCTGCGCGATCAATAACATAGGCACGTAGAACTTCTGAAATCAGAGCACCGCGAAACGCGTGTTGTCCTTGAGCACTGGCCATATACCGATGCCTGGATGCGTCGGAAAGACTGCGAACCCGGCCGAAGAAATCCAGCTCGAAATCCGATGTGCCGATGGTCGCAGCGCTCAATTTCTGCCCGTAGCGAGCGTCGAGGCTGGGATCATTGAATTTCTGCCGGAAGCGTTGGACTGAGGCATTCACGCTGGGTAACTGCTGTGCACGATCAATTCGATTTAGCGCGCGTGCTTGTTCGACCTGGAGCGTCGCGACTTTAAAGTCACGATTGTTAGCCAAAGCACGTTCGACGAGCGGGACAAGATCATCGCTTGTCGAAAACGCCGTAAGAAAAAGGCGTTCCTGGCTAGAGAGCGGTTCCGATCTTCCTTCCGGAACCTTGGAGGTGGGAACCGTCGAGCTGTCAAACCGTGCTGGAATCGGTGCTTCAGGTCGCTGGTACGTTGGTGCCAGTGAACAAGCAGATAGACTGATGACTACAGGGAGCAGCACCCCGAATACCAGTGTCCCACTGCGTCGGAAGAAACCGGTCTGATTCTCTGTTGGTAAGAAAGTAGCCATCAACTCAACCATTCGCTGTTATCTTGGAGTGAGATGGTGGCAGCAGACTTTCAAGAATCGTTGCGGAAATTATCAAGGTTTTATTAAGAGGCTCGCATGGTAGGTAAAAGAATACTGGTGGTTGAGGACGACGCCTTGAGTGCAAGTACGCTTGAGGCCTACCTTCGCCGAGACGGTTTTGAAGTAGCTATTGCTGAAGACGGTCTTCGGGGTGTTGAAATGCACGCACGCTGGAAACCGGATCTGGTGTTGCTGGATGTCATGTTGCCCAAGTTGAGCGGCACAGAAGTTCTTTCCGCTATTCGCCGTTTGGGTGACACGCCGGTCATTATGGTGACCGCAATCGGTGATGAGCCTGATAAGTTAGGCGCACTTCGCTATGGGGCGGATGACTACATAGTCAAGCCTTACAATCCGAAAGAAGTTGTCGCCAGAGTGGTCGCTGTACTACGCCGAACAGATTCCAGTCGTCTTATATCAAAAGATCAGCTACGCGATGGTGCGCTGTTGGTGGATCTTCAAACATTTACCGCGCATGTTGAAGGTCTGGAACAGGGCAGTGTTGTGTTGGACCTTACGCCTACGGAATTTAATATATTGGCGACGTTGCTGAGAGCTCCCTTCAAAGCATTTACCCGTGGTGAACTGTTGGAGGCGTGCTTACCAGAGAGCGGAGCTTTAGATCGAGTCATCGACGCGCATATCCATAATCTTCGTCGTAAGCTGGAGGCCAATGGTATCGCCAATGTTTTGGTTACCGTACGCGCCGTCGGCTACCGGTTCCGGGGGACGCAGTGAAATTACCATTTTCGCGTAAACATCGCTCTACACTCTGGTATTGGGTCTGCTTGCGGATGAGTGCACTCGCGCTTGGTGTCATCCTCAGTATTGCCTTTGGTATGTGGCTGCGATTTGCAATTTGGGATTACAACACGACCCAGCAAATTCCTGCGTCGGTGAGACCGGAACTCGAAGAGCTTCGCGCAGATCCGCATCATAATGAGGCTCGCTTATGGGAGCTATTCCAGCGTTATTACGATGTACGTGACTTCCTCCCCGGTATCGCGAGCCGTGATTGGCTGTGGCTAGCCTCATTTGTCATGATTTCAATTCCCGTTGTTATTTTGGGCGGATTACTGGCCTCTCGCCCGCTATCTCGGCAGTTTTCGGATGTGGCCCGTGCCGCTCGAAAGGTGGCGCAGGGCGATTTTTCGGTGCGTGCGCTGAGCGTCCCTGGCGCCCCCGCTGAAATCATAAAGCTGGCGAAAGACTTCAATAGAATGACTGCCAAGCTCGAGCAATATGAGCGTGAGATTCGGGTATCCAGTGCTGTACTTGCCCATGAGTTAAGAACACCCCTTAATGCGGCGGCTGGGCGTGTGCAAGGGATGTTGGATGAGGTCTTCCCCAGTGATCCGCAACAGTTGATGCTGGTCAAGGGCCAACTTGATCAGTTGAATCGGCTGGTGGGTGACCTGCATCTATTATCTTTGGCCCGGGCGGGCCAGTTAGCGATGGAGAAAAGTCTGTTTTCGGTGAACGCATTGGTGTCGGAGCGACTTGAGTGGGCCGCACCTCAGCTTGCTGTGGCTAATGTTGTCATCCAGATCGAGGTTGGGCCTGAGTTAATGTTGCTGGCTGACAGAGATCGGCTTGGCCAGGTCCTTTCCATTTTGATCGATAATTTGATCTGCTACGCCGCACCGGGTAAGTCCGTAGAAATAAAGGCCAGTCAATGTGAAAGTGCGCTTCACCTGATTGTTGCCGATCGTGGACCTGGGGTGGAGGATGACCAGTTGACGCGTATATTCGACCGTTTTTGGCGAGCGGAAAGTTCTCGCGCCCGTCCTTTGGGAGGGACTGGGTTGGGCTTGTCAATTGCTTCCGCTATTTGCGACGCTCACGGCGGTTCTATCAGCGCATACAACCGTGAAGGGGGTGGGCTAGCCATTCGTATGTCAATTCCCTATGGCTGATTCAGGAGGTTGAGCATGTGGTTGACTCACTGCTCGGATCAGCGATTAATCAAGCAACAGTAGTGTGCCAATTGCAAGCTTGAGACTGCTTAACCCTCCTGCTCAGTGAGTTGAGGCTTTGACGGGTGTAAGCGCGACGTCTCGGATGCGTCCCGACAGCGTTGAAGGCGGGTAGCAGGATTCTCGGTCCTTGGCCCGCCAAACGTACTCGAAGCGGCGAAATCAGGATCCGATTAACGTCTGTGTAACATCTTGATCAAATCTTGATATTTTCCAAACCGTTTATTGAAAAACAGGGTGTAGCCTTGTTCCGAGTGCTTATTGGTGTGCCGGCGTGGTTTATGTTGGTGTGCACTTATTATTCAAGTCAGTGAGCATGTCTAAGTCCGCTTTCTGCGTTTGCGTATTAGTCGAATTGACTGCCGGAACAACGTTTAGGAACACTCTTATGCATCAGTGTGATGACTGGATTATCTGTGAGCACTGCGATTCAGTCTTCGAATCCTTGCCGCTGAAGCCAGGTCAGACATCCATTTGCACGCGTTGCGATGGTGTGCTCCAGCAAGGTTCAGCGCTGACGATTGAACAGTTGTTTGCAATCTCGATAGCCAGCGCGCTTTTGTTCGTATTTGCTAATGTTTTTCCCGTAATCGATATAAGTTTTCAGGGTGCGGGGAATCAAGCAACATTGTGGTCATCCGTATGGGCACTTGCACGAGGAGATATTACGCCAATTGCCTTCGTAGCAGGTGTATGCATCATACTAGCCCCAGGGCTGCAAATTGGTCTCTTGTGCTGGTTGCTTGGATTTGCCTACCAGGGTAGGCGTGCACCGGGGTTTATGGGGTGTATGCGGCTTTTAGTGAAGTTGAAGCCCTGGAGCATGCTGGAAGTATGTCTACTCGGTATTTTGGTCGCCATCATTAAACTAAGTGGGCTGTTAGATGTGCGCCCAGGTATGGGGCTGGTTGCATTAGTATTACTCTGCGTTGTCAGCATCATTGTCACCAGCAAAAGTATGCAGCGGCTATGGGATGAGGCAAAGGACGTATGACGATTCAACGTCCGCCAATTGCTTCAGAGTTGCAACTGGTTCTCTGTCACACCTGTAAGAAGGCAAGTTCCAGTGATGCAGTAATTTGTTCGCGCTGTGGCGCGACATTGCATAGACGCAAACCCAATAGCCTTGTTAGAACCTGGTCGCTTCTTCTGACGGGCTTGCTATTTTATCTCCCCGCCAATTTATTGCCGGTGATGCGCACCGATATTGTCGGTAATGGCCGCGAGAGTACGATCATGAGTGGTGTGCTCGAACTTTGGAAGGGCGGGGCATGGGACATCGCGGCGCTCATTTTTATAGCCAGTGTTGTAGTGCCCTGTATGAAGTTTCTGATTATGTTCCTGTTACTGATGAGCACCCAGCGACGTAGCCAATGGCGCACCTTGGAGCGCGCTCGTCTCTATCGCGTCGTAGAGCGCATTGGCTACTGGTCGATGCTTGACGTGCTGGTCGTCGCTGTGCTTGCCGCACTGGTGCAGTTTGAATTGCTGAGCAATATCGAGCCACGAATCGGGATTGTTTTTTTCGGCCTTGTCGTGGTCTTCACCATGCTGGCCTCTATGAGTTTCGATCCCCGTCTTATGTGGGATGCTGAGGTTGAAGATGTCTGATCAGTTTAATGTCAAAACTCAACGAAAGCCTGAAGCGCCGGGTGTAAAGGATCGAAGTAAGGGGGTCTCGTTGGTTTGGTTACTACCCATAGTGGCGGCATTAATTGGCTTATCAATGGCGGCTCACAGCATCCTGTCAAAGGGGCCTGAAATAAAAGTCACCTTTCTCAGTGCTGAAGGCTTGGTCGCTGGAAAAACACAGGTCAAATACAAAAACGTTGTCATCGGGCAAGTATCCGACATTACCTTGAGCGATGATCGCGACCACGCGGTGGCGACTGTCCAGTTAGAGCACGCCGCCAAGGCCTTTACAGCTCAGGATTCACGCTTTTGGGTGGTTCGCCCTCGAATCGGTGCGCAAGGTATTTCAGGCGTGGATACGCTTTTTTCGGGCGCCTTCATCGGAGCTGACCCTGGTGAGTCCCCTGAAACCAGAATCGTTTTTAAGGGTTTGGAAAGTCCACCGCCAATTACCTATGGGCAGAAAGGCAAGCGCTACACATTGAGTGCAGATGACCTTGGCTCACTGGACGTTGGTTCGCCTGTCTATTACCGTCGCATCGAAGTTGGGCAGGTCGTTTCATATCAGTTGTCTGCCGACGGTAAGGGCGTAGAAATCGAGATTTTCGTGAATGCTCCCAATGATGACTTTATCACCACAGGCACTCGTTTCTGGAACGCCAGCGGTGTGGACGTCACCTTTGGAGCGGATGGGCTGAAGGTTGATACTCAGTCAGTCGCCTCGATTGTGTCGGGCGGCATTGCGTTTATGGAACCGCCCTATGGGAATGATGCGAAGGCAGCAGACGAACGCGGCGCGTTTCCACTCTTTAAAGATCAGGCAACAGCTTTGGCACCGCCTGATGGTGAGCCGTTCTTCATTCGTATGCATTTTGATCAGTCAATGCGCGGCTTGGCGATAAATGCGCCTGTGGAGTTTCTAGGGGTAAATATCGGCAAGGTGGTGTCAACCGATTTGGACTTCAACCGTTCGACTAATAACTTTGCAGTCGTGGTCGGTGCGGTCATTTATCCCCAGCGCTTGGGCCAGGCCTATGAGCAAATACTGACGGCCTATGATGCTGGTCATGATGAAGACGGTAAGAAATCAGCCCAGTTGATATCGATCTTTGTCAAAGAGGGGCTGCGCGCTCAGGTCAAAACGGCAAATTTGCTGACGGGCCAGCTTTATGTCTCTTTTGATTTCGTCCCTCATGCTCAATCGGTACCTTTTAACCTTGCGGCCAGACCTATGGAAATGCCTACGATCCCCGGGAGTTTAGACAAGTTGCAGGATCAGGTGCAGCGTATCGTGGAAAAATTGAGCAAAATTCCAGTCGAACGCATTGCGGATAACCTCAATGCCAACTTGGTCGAGATGCGTAAGACCTTGCAGCAAGTTAACGGGCAAGTCCTGCCGCAAATGCGGGATGCTTTGGGGCAGACTCAAAAGACACTGTCGGTAGTCAATGAAAGTTTTGCTGAAGACTCTCCACAGCGCCAGCAATTTGGCCAAGTTATGGATGAGGTTCAGCGCTCCGCTCGATCAGTGCGGGTACTCAGTGATCTCTTGAGCCGACACCCCGAAGCGCTGATTCGCGGCCGAGTAAAGGAAGGTCAACCCGATGGCTTTCGTCCGAGCACGTCTGCCTCATCAGCTCAACCGGCGGAGTCTGCCAAGTGAACATACGTTTCTGTTGGTCCGTGGCGTTTCTGGCACTGGCTGCTTGCAGTTCTGCGCCCACGCGCTATTACACCTTGGTTCCTGCTACAGATTCCGTCAACGCCAACGCCGCCGTGCCATTTCAATATTCACTTACGACGGTCAATGTTCCCGTTCAGGTTGATCAGCCTCAGATCGTTGTTCGTCAAGGCGAAAGCAGTATGCAGATACTTGAAACTGAGCGCTGGGCCGCGCCCTTGGCAGATGAAGTGAGAGCGGCGTTGAGGCATGAGTTAAGGCTACAAATGGGCCGCGTCGACGGAGCAGGGCTTGCACGCGAGCCTGGCTTGCCCCATGTTTCTCTCCAGGTTGACGTACGTCGTTTTGAGTCGGTTCCAGGTCGGTACTCATTGATTGAGGCTGCTTGGAGCCTAAGACGCACCGGGACTGATGGTGCTCATCGAAGCCTGACCTGCAGCTCAGTGATGCGTCAGGACGCCGGTACTGGAATAGAGGCCTTAGTGCTGGCTCACCAACGAATAGTTAAAGAACTCGGCAGTCGTATCGTGGGTTCGGCGACACATTGGATGGCGGACTCGAATGCTGGTTGTCAAACCAATGCCTCTCTAGCAGCTCTGGCTGGGGCAAACTAATACTTAGGGAGTTAAGAGGTAACCTGATGAAAAAGTGGATTTGGCTTTTTGCAGCCATAGGGCTCGAAGTGGTGGCGACGCTCTCACTTCGAGCCGCTATGGATAACCCTCAATGGTTCGTTGTGGTCGTCTGCGGGTACGTGGGCGCCTTCGTATCGCTCTCGATGGTTCTTCGTAAGGGCATGGCTATTGGCGTGGCCTACGGTATTTGGGCTGCTTGTGGCGTTGCGCTTACAGCGGTCATGGCACACGTTATTTTCGATGATTCCCTGAGTTGGATCATGGGCCTGGGGATTGCTTGCATCATTGCCGGCGTGTGGTTGGTCGAAATGGGCGCAGGTGCGGCGCATGGGAAAGTGGAGCAAACACTATGAGTTGGTTCTATTTGATCGGCGCGATTTTGTTTGAAGTCAGCGGAACACTATCCATGCGTGCTTCGGATGGTTTTCGCCGCAAAATCTGGATTTTGCCCGTTGCGGCATCCTACTTGGTTGCCTTTTCGCTGCTTAGCTTAACCCTCGCTGAGGGGGTGAGTATTGGGGTGGCCTACGGTGTCTGGTCTGCAAGCGGCGTCGCACTGACGGCAATTGTTGCAAAGCTACTTTTCAAGGATCCACTGACCAAATTAATGGGGTTAGGGATTATCTTCATCGTCGGCGGAGTGTTGTTAATCGAACTAGGGGCGCAGCACGCCAGCTGAATGACCTGAACAGGCTGTTAGTTCTAATAATGGAGAGTGTCATGGCGCGGCATTGCTCTCCTAAGACCGATTTATAGAGTCATCCCTATTTTCTAATAGGTGGGGCTGATATAGCACTCACTCATAATGCTGGCTACGAGCAGGTATTCATATGAAAAAAATCATCTTGGGTGCGCTTGCACTCTTACCTCTATCTTTTGGTGCTCAAGCGATTGAGTTGTCTTCGGCTATTGGATCGACCAGTCAGGGTGGCTTAACTGCTCGCGCAGGCGTGGGAGTAAATTGGGATCAGTCTTGGCTGCAAAGTTCGACAGGTAAACTGACAGGGTATTGGGATTACGGTTATACCTACTGGGAATCAGGTAAAAAAGCCGGGGCACGACACTCGCTCTCTTTTGCTCCCGTTTTTGTTTATGAGTTCGGCTCTTCCAATATTAAGCCTTTTATAGAATTGGGAGTGGGGGTTTCGGTTTTTTCCGGCAGTAGTGCAGGCGACAGAGAGTTTGGATCTGCTTTCAATTTTGAAGATCGTTTAGGTGTAGGTTTGAAGATTGGCGACACGCAACGCGTGGGTGCTCGAGTGATTCATTACTCAAACGCAGGCATTAAAGAGCCGAATGATGGGATCGAATCATTTTCACTCTTTTATAGCCACGCTCTTTAGCAATAGGCCAAGGGCCAGTGGGTGTTGAGCTTACTTGTTGATGGCAGGGACGCACCTTGAGCTAATCTAGAGCTATCTTACCGGTCGCTTAATTTTGCTATTTTGTTAGATGACTTATGCATATTCAGTCGTTCAGAAAGTGCTCAAGCATAAATATGCTTAGCTTCATGATGAATGACGGTCACTGACGTCCAATTAATGATATTTGGCCCTGGCCTGGGCATTCCCATGCCTGAGAGGGACGTGAGAATTATGCTGGAATCTGGAAAGAAGCCTTTTAATAGAGTGTTTTGCGGGGTGTCATGCCCTCCTTCGAAGGCAAAGTGTCAGGTGCGGTTTGGCTTCGCGTTAGCGCTTGTGGTTGGCAGCATAAGCGGGTGTGCATCGCATACCCCAGTGAGGTCTGATCAGGCACAGTCTTATCAGGGGCTAGTGCCGAGCGGAGAAAATGTCATGTCGATCCCTCCCCAACCTGGCGACTTTGGTCGATATAGGTTTGCGATAATTGACCCGGTTCTGATCTCTCCAGCCGGGTCAGAAGAAATTTCCCCTGAGGTAGGTGCAGAAGTTCTCGGCGTGTTACAGGACAAGTTCCATAATGAAATGCAGAAACAATTCTACCTGTCAGGCGGGGAGGGGGTGGCTGATCCCATCCTTCGTGTCAAAGTACGCATTACGCGTATCACGGAAGCCTCTCCAGTGCTGAACACGCTTACCTCCCTCGCGATTGGTCCATTACTCAACGGCGCTTTGGCTGTTGAGTTGGAGGCGGTTGATGGGGTGACTGGGCAACAGAAGGCGATGCTACTGTGGGCAGACTCGGGTGGCATAAAAGAGTTTTTCGGCAATTACAGTCGAAGTTCACACGCGCTGACACTTGCTGCTAGATTTTCCGTCGAAGCAACGCAGTTTTTGTCTCCGTTTGGCAGACCCTTGCAATAAACGCATTGCCCTCTATTGGCGGCATGGGAGCGAACGGCGCAGCGGGGGAGCGGCTGTATGATGGTGGTAGTATTGATCAACTGTTGACGCCGCCCAGTAGGCGTTCGTTCCACTCCAGCCTCTATATCTGTGATCAATTATAAGCACTGGTCGTCGTTCTCCGCACAGGTGTTAAGTCACCCGATAGAGGATGGATCGAACAGAAGGCGTGAGTGTCAGTCTTCGATGTACATGTTCATTCGTTTGCCTGCATTACGCAGATGCCGCTCTGCCGCTTCGCCCGCCTTCACCGAGTCTCTAGCTTGGATCGCCAAAAAAATTGCTTGGTGTTCGTTTTGTACGTCCTGGACCAGCTCATGGTAGTTTTTGGCAGTATTGCTTCGTGCTTCGCGTATAAGACGACGGACACTATGATCCAGATACTCATTCAGCGCTTTGAAGTGGGGGTTATGTGCCGCTGCAAAGATTGCCTGGTGAAACGCATAGTCCTCCTCATCACCTAGCCGATCGTTGACAATAGCATATTCCATGCCAATCAGAGCTTGGCGAATCCTTTTGAGGTCCTCAGCGGTGTGACGCGTTGCCGCCAGACGAGTGGCAGCTACTTCGATGGTGATCAAAAACTCCAAGATGTGCAGGAGCGAGTTTTCTTCGCCCAACGAGACCTCGCTCAGCCTAAAAGCGTGCCGCTCTCCGCGCTTGGCGACAAAGGCACCTTTGCCCTGTTGCGTTGTGATCAGGTCTTCAAATTTGAGTTGCGACAGCGCTTCACGCACCACAGCTCGGCTAACGGAGAACTGTTCGCACAGTTTTCGTTCGCTCGGCAGCTGATCACCTGTGGCCAATCGACCTGAATTTATTTCCCCCGTGAGCCAATGAACGATTTCCAGCGGAAGCGGCTGTGGCGTTTGAGAGGTCGCACTTTTCATCTGTCCATCCTGTTTTTGAGCATGCGCAACAGTAATGCCGAATAGTGGCGGATTTTAGGGTGGTCTTACAAGTCCAATGCTGCATGACAAGGCCGCCTTTTCTTCGTGCAATATGCCTGGTAGGTTGCGTTCAAAGAGCTTGCTGCGACTTTTTGTAGTTGACAAGCTTGCTGGGTGTAGCTAGCTTTTCTATCTGGTAAGACATGTATCAATGATGTATGACCAGAAAGAATAAAAATATGAGGTTGCACATGGTTCTCATCCATAGCCACGCAAAAAAAGCCCCTGAAAAGCATTGGCCTTGCACCTCAGATGCCTCTCAGATGCCGCTTCATATTGATCTCAGGTTTTTCCTGCGCGCGTTCATCCCTCCCGATCCAAAGGTCAAGTGACGTGATAGGAGTGTCATTCACCGACCCACTTTTGCGCGCTCAGAAAAAAGTTCTTATTAACAGACTTTTTGGGAAATTTTCTATGGGTTGAGTGCGGTAGAACCCCACCCGCTCAGAGGCTCTCATCGGCTGCACGTTTGTCGTCATATTCGATGGAGCGTAGAAAACCAGCCATTTGTTGGCTGAACACAAGATCCATCAACGCCTCGTAGGCTATAAAAATAAAAGGTGTCCGTTATGTGTGAAAGTACTGACGTAAGTAACGTGCCAGGTGTCGCGGCACTGTTTGAAAAACTGCCAAAAAACTGGGGTCGTTGGGGGGACGATGATGAGGTGGGCGCGCTCAACTTCCTAAATCCATATGAAGTATTACGGGGCGCTGCGGCCATCAGACAGGGTAAGACGTTTACCCTGCAGGTTCCCATGGGGTCTCCCCATGGAGACCCTGTGTGGCCGGGCCGTACCGGAGCAAAACGAATGAACGTTATGGATCGAGGGATGTACGTTGCCGGGAAGGCGGACGCGCTTGCCGGAGGGCTTCAATACGCCGATGACATGATGGTTATGTATCTGCAAGGTTCCAGTCAGTACGATGCCCTCGGGCACACGTGGTATGGCGATCAGATTTATAACGGATTTGATGCTATGACGACTGTAGGAGGACTTAGCAAGGCTAGCGTCCTCCCATTAGCGGAGCGGGGTATTGTTGGCCGTGGCATTTTGATCGATATGGCCAGATTCCGCGGCAAGGAATATTTGGACCGAGGTGAAACATTCAACCATGTTGATCTCGTCGCTGCCGCGAAGGCTCAGGGGGTCGAGATCCAGAAGCATGATATTTTGCTTATCAGGACTGGGTGGATTGGTAAGTTTTATAAAGTTTCAGCGGAAGAGTTCTATGACAATTTTCTAGAGCCTGGTCTCACCTTCAGCCCAGAGCTGGTGCATTGGTTTCATGAAATGGAAATTCCTAACCTTGTAACCGACACAATCGCCAACGAAGTTACTGTTGATCCGGTGAGCGGCGTCCAGTTACCTCTGCATAATGCACTTATGCGAAATTTAGGAGTGACATTCAGCGAGATCATCGCGCTGGATGCACTCGCTGAAGACTGCGTACGTGATGGTCAATGGACTTTTCTTTATACAGCAGCACCACTAAAGGTTGTAGGCGGTAGCGGGGCTCCGGTCAACCCTATCGTGATTAAGTGAGGGCGAGGAAGTTCGTATAAGGTAATTGTATAGATAGTCTGGCGCTGGCCTGAATGGGGTCAGCGCCGACCACAAAAATATGAGCTAACGTTTATTCTAGTGCTTGACAGTTTTTGTGCTTTTCTGGAGTCCGATCGCCATAATGGCCAGCTTCCGCCGCCGTGGCTTAAACTCCGACAATAGACCTAACATACCGCTATAAGTACCGCCTGTCGCCCAGCTGTACTCCTGCTCGTTCGCGTAATCAACCGGTCACACAGCCACAGCAATCTCTCAGAGTGCTAATAGGCTTGATGATTTCGGTTCGATAGTCTTTGTAAAGTTTGAAGTTCAATCCTTCTAATTCCCAATACATCTGATCGGGGAACGCAATGAGTTCGTTAACCCATATTTTCCAGCAGTTTAAAGCAACTGAACCGTTTTCCCCACCATCAGACTGGCTTCAAGGACGAACCGTTTATGGTGGCTTGTCCGCCGCGCTTTCGTTGCATACAGCGATGCTAGAGGCTCCAGAGGAACTGCCCCCCCTGATGTCTGCCCATGTGTCATTTTTGGGTCCTTGCTCTGCATCTCAGACGTTCAGCGCGACGCACTTGTATGAGGGGAAGTCGCTGATCTCAATGGTGGCAGACACTGTGTCTGAAGATAGGCATATTCTACATATGGTCATGCAGTTTGCTCGCCCCCGGGTGAGTAAGATTATCCACGATTTTACGCGAATGCCTGATGTAGGTGGTCCGCATATCTTCCCAACTTTAGTGTTAGACCATAATGCTCCTCCTTGCGCTCAAAACTTTGAATTTCGTCCGGCAGGCGGTGCGTTACCGTTTTCAGGTGCAGCGATACCAGAGTTAATCGTCTGGGCTAGACATGTTGACGCCGAAGGCATCGACTCCACTGTTGCGCTGATTGCACTCGCTGATTGCGTGCCACCGGGTGTCAGTGCTTGTTTTGATGCGCCCGCGTTATTTAGCACTGTTTCTTGGACATTCGATTTACCAAATCCTTCGACTGTAGGTGGCTGGTTTTTGATACGTACATTTAGCCGAAAAGCCGGTAATGGTTACTCTTTGCAGAGCTTAGATGTGTGGGATGAGAGTGGAGTGCAGGTATTAACGGGACGCCAAACAGTCGCTATTTTCATCTAACCAAATGGATGGGAATAACCCAGTTCATTACTGATGCTTATACTACTTGCCAGTAGTAAAGCTCGAAATTGCTCTTTAACGTCCTCAGAGTCCATCACCGCATCTGGGCCGGAGAGATTGATCGCGGCCACGACGTGTCCGTTATGATCTCTGATCGGCGCGGCAATTGCGGTTGAGTAATCGGATCGGTGCAATACCCAGCCCCTGTCTCGGTCTTCGCTAATCAAATTTTGTAGCTCAAGCAACGTACGCGGTGCGGGTGCTGGATAATCGTCCAGCCGGACAAGCTGATATAACTGCCCTAGCTCTATTTCACTCAATGAGGTGAGGAGCATGCGGCCCATAGCCGTGCAGTGACAGGCGATGCGGGTACCTACTGGAATATTCACGGAAAGCCTTTGCGCGGCAAACGCGCGATACAGGTACAGGCTATCGGTCTGCTCGCGAATGCTCAGGTGGCAGGACAACGAGGTGCGATCACGCAGTTCGTTGAGGTGCCGCATCGCCACTTCGACGATGTCTCGACTTGCCAGGTAACTGAAGCCGTCGCTGATGACCCGCGCGCCGAGTTCGTACTGGGTGTTGTGCTTGTTCAGATAACCCATGTTGGTTAACGTGAACAGAATGCGGTAAACCGCCGAGTTGCTAACGCCCAGTCGCTCGGCGATTTCTTGGAGGCTCAGGCTGCGTGTGTGGGCGTTGAACATACCCAGTACGCTGAGACCGCGGGCGAGGGCGGGGACGCTGTAGTCGGCTTCCTTGTCAGGCACTTCAGCTATGTTCATGGATACTCCTTGATAACGACCTTTGTACTGTCTGTGGTCCCATGGTTTGCAGGCGGTGACATCATTGAAATCGCCACTGCCGGTAAAATGATTTGCTGCAAGGTTAGAGCTCACTGAAGTGTTTCTATCTCCAGCTCCTGCCCATCGAATTCGGCCATGGCATCCAGCACCGCGTCCTTGAAATATTTAATAGACGCACGGTCGAAGAGGATCTGGAATGTCGGTTGTCCTTTCGATCCCAGATTGATTACGATCACGTTGATGCGCGCCGCAGAGGTCTGCGCAACTGCGCCCGGCGGGAAGGCGGCAGGGCGCAGGTCGACGCCGCAGAGCTTGGCCATGACCTCAGCGATGCACACGCCGCTCAAGTGCAGCCAGGCGTGGCTGTCCTCCCGGGGCAGCAGATAGTTGGCGCTGTGATCCAGCTCCCAGCGCGCTTCCTCATCGGCGACGCGTTCGCCACGGTCCTGAAGACTGCCGAGGATCAGGTATTCAGTCTGTGACAGACGTGCCACATGGCTGCCATCGGCCTGAGTGACCGCCCGGTTCGGCGCATCCGGCAGGCTGAAGCCACGGGCCTGCAAGTAATCGGCGCTCTGCTGACCGCGAAAACCAACCCTCGGCATCTCGGTCAGATCGACGAGCACACATTGCTGTAGAGCGCCGAGCTGAAGCGGAGCGGGTTCGATGTAGCTTTCTGTGTTGAGGCTCGACATGTCAGAGCTCCTGGCGCTGGTTTTCAGGATCGAAGAAAGGCAGTTTTACCACGGTGGCCTGGACGATCACGCCGTCCTCGACACGAATCGGAATCTGCTGCCCTGGCTGGCTTTGATCGAACGCGGCGTAGGCCAGACCGATGATCTTGTCCAGGGATTGCGAGTACTCGCAGGACGTCACGTTGCCGCTGATGTCCGGACCGCTGAGCACCAGATGGCCTTCCAGCGGTTGCGGGCTGGCCTTGGGCAGCGTGAAACCCACCAGTTTGCGTTTCTGCGGCTGGGCTTCGAGGATATCCACCGAGCGGCGGCCGACGAAGAACGGCTTGGTACGGCTCACCGCCCAACCCATGTCGATCTCGCCCGGATGGGTCATGCCGTCGGTGTCCTGACTGATGATCACGTGGCCTTTCTCCAGACGCAGCAGACGCTGGGTTTCGACGCCGAACGGGCGGATATCGAAGGCCTTGCCGGCTTCCATCAATGCGTCCCACAGCTTCAATGCGTGACGAGCGGGAACGTGGATTTCATAGCCCAGTTCGCCGACGAAACCGACCCGCAGCAAGCGCGCCTTGATCCCCGCCACGGTGCCCTGACGCACACCCAGATAAGGAAAACCTTCAGCCGACAGATCCAGATCCTGGCAGACCTTTTCCAGCACTTTGCGTGAATCCGGTCCTGCCACGTTGACCGCCGAAATCGCCGCCGTGACGTTAGCGATGTCCACATTCAGGCGCCACTGTGCGTTCCACTTGAGCATTTGCTGATAAATGCGATCAACGCCGCTGGTGGTGGCGGTGACGTAAAAATGGTGCTCGCCGAAGCGTGCGCACACGCCATCGTCAATGACCACGCCGTGCTCGTTGGTCATCAGCGCATAACGGGAGCGACCGATCGGCTGCTTGAGGAAGGCGAAGGTGTACATGCGGTTGAGCAATTCGGCGGCGTCCGGGCCGCGCACGTCCAGACCGCCCAGGGTCGATACGTCGATGATGCCGACCTTGTTGCGCACGTGCAGCGCTTCGGCCTGCATGCAGGCCTCACGCTCGGTGGTCTTGCCGTAATAAGCCGGACGCTGCCAGATGCCGGCGGGCATCATTTTCGCGCCAGCCTCCACATGCCGTTTGTGCATTGGCGTCTGCCGGTACGGGTCAAACGCACGCCCTGCGACGTGGGCCAGTTTCTCGGCCTCAAAGGGCGGACGAGCTGTGGTGACGCCAATTTCGCTGATGCTGCGCTGGGTCGAGGCAGCAACCAGTCGCGCTGTCGGCAATGCCGAATGACGCCCTTGGGATGGGCCCATTCCTACAGTGGAGTAGCGCTTGACCAGCTGCACGTCGCGATAGCCGATTTTGGTGGCGTTGATGATGTCGCGCACTTGCAGGTCTTCATCGAAGTCGACGAAATCCTTGCCTTTGGGGTGCGGAAAGATCGGCCACGGGAAGTTGACCTGCGCTTCAGGGCGCATCGCCAGAGGCTTGGCGGCCAGTTCCAGATCAAGCGCCATGACGATATCGGCAGCGGCATGAATAGCGTCGGCCAGCACATTGTCCAGCGCGTGATAACCATGGGCCGACCCCGCAACGCTGAGGTTTTTCGGCAGGCCGCTGAGGGTGAATTCCGCCAGTTGGTCGTCGTAGGCCAACTTGCCGCCCGCCTGACACAGCAACTGATAGACCGGCATATAGCCGCCGGACATGCACAGCAGATCGCAATCGAGAACCAACCCGCTGCCGGCGACCTGACCTTGCCCGGTGATCGTGCGGATGTCGGCGCCGCTGACGTGACGCATGCCTTTTTCGTGCCGCGCCTCAAATACCGTGCTGCCGAGATGGCAGGTGATGCCGCGCTTTTCCAGCGCCAGCAGCAGGGCGCGGTCGGCGGGGTTGCTGCGCATGTCCACCAGCGCAGCCATTTCAACGCCCTGATCGTGCAGGTCCAGCGCGGCCAGATAACCGTCATCGTTGCCCGTCAGCACCACAGCGCGCTTGCCCGGCTTGACTGCGTAGAGCTTCATCAGGCGTTGCGCGGCACTGGTCAGCATCACGCCGGGCAAATCGTTGTTACGGAAAATCACCGGCTGGTCGAACGAGCCACTGGCGATCAGGCATTGCGCGGCGCGCACTTTGTACATGCGCATGCCCTGAATCACCGGCAGGTAGTTGTCAGTGAACCAGGCGTTGCAGGTGGCTTTTTTCAGCACGCGAATGTTGGCGTGGCCTTCGACGGCGCTGACCAATTCAGTGCGCACGGTCTCGGAGCGAGTGCCTTCGAGATCGAAGCGGGCGTAAGTCAGCGAGCCGCCGAGGACCGGCTGTTGCTCGATCAGCAGCACTTTGGCGCCAGCGTTGGCGGCAGTCAGTGCGGCCTGAAGACCGGCAGGGCCTGCGCCGATCACGGCCAGATCAGCGAACAGATAGGCTTTGTCGTAATACTCGGGCTGGAATTTCAGATCGAGCACACCCAGGCCGGCCTTCTTGCGAATGATCGGCTCCCAGAGTTTCCACGCGCCCTTGGGCTTGTATAACGAGCGGTAATAAAAGCCCACCGGCATGAACTTGGAGAACTTGCCGAGGTAAGCGTCCTTGTCGTTGTCCAGCGAGCCGTTGAAGTTCTGCCCGGTGACCTGAACGCCGCTTTCCAGCAAGTGACTGTCGGCCAGCACGTTGGGCTCGCTGGGCAGCTGCACCAACGTGTTGGCGTCTTGCCCGGCCATGGTCAGGGGGCCGCGTGGGCGGTGGTATTTGAACGAGCGAGACAGCAGAAAGCGGCCGTTGGCAAGCAGGGCGCTGGCGATGCTGTCGCCGGCAAAGCCCTGATACGGCTTGCCATCGAAAGTGAAATCCAGCGGCTGATTGCGGTCGATCAACAGACCCATGGGGGCGGGAAGGCGGCTCATCGGGCGGTCTCCTTGGCAGCGGCGATGAACTCGACGCGCTGGCTGAACAGCTCTTTGGGATCGAGGGTGCGCAGGATTTCGTCGCTGCCGGTGTGGCGCTCGGCCAGGAACCAATAGCTGGACGGATTGTGCATCCACCATTCGCGAACCACACCCAGAACGTCTTCGCAGTTGAACACGTAATCGGCCCACTCGGCGTCGCTGCAGGTCTGAGGATCGGGCATCTGCTTGAACTCTCCGCCGTAGGTGAATTCGCTGATATTGCGCGGCCCGTTGAGCGGGCAAGTCATGACTTTCATCTCTCTCTCCTTACTCAATGGCGGTCAGTGACTGGCCGCTGTCGCGCCCATTTCGTTGACTTGCTGGAAGGTCGAAAACCGCTCCAGACCGAACGGTCTAATCAGTTCCGGCACCTTGCCGCCGCTGGCGACCAGCTCAGCCATGGTCTTGCCGCAAATCGGCGTGGCCTTGAAACCCCACGTGCCCCAGCCAGCGTCCAGGTAGTAATTCTTCACCGGCGACAGGCCCATGATCGGGCTGTAATCCGGGGTCATGTCGGTGATCCCGGCCCACTGGCGCATCAGCTTGGCGTTGGCCAGGAACGGGAACATTTCGATGGCGTGGGCCAGCAGGCTTTCTTTCAGATCGAGTGTCGAGCGGGTGTTGAACAGCGGGTAGGGATCAGACCCGCCCCCAAACACCACTTCGCCCCGGCTGGTCTGCTGCACGTAGCAGTGCAGGGCGGACGAACTCACCAGCGGGTCGAGGAAGGGCTTGAATGGCTGGGTGACCATGGCTTGCAGCGGGAAGGTCTGGATCGGCGAGCGAATCCCGGCCTTCTTCATCAGCTGCGAGCTCATGCCTGCGACCGCCTGAACCGCGCAGCCGCACTTGATGGTGCCGCGATTGGTTTTGACCGCCGTGATGGTGCCGTTTTCGATGACCAGTTCCTGAACTTCAGTGAGCTGATGAATCTCCACGCCACGCTTGGCCGCCTGCTTGGCGTAACCCCAGGCCACGGCATCGTGCCGCGCCGTGGCGCCGTCGATGTGCCACAGGCCGGCAAGTACGGGGATGTACCCCGGATCAAGGTTGAGCGACGGCACCAGTTCGCGAATCTGCTGGCGGTCGATCATCTCGGTGCGACCGCCGAAGTGTTTGTTGACCTCTGCGCGCTGACGGAACGAACGCACAGTGGCGTCGGTGTGGGCCAGGGTCAGCTGGCCCCGGTGCGAATACATGATGTTGAAGTCAAACTCGTTGGAGAGGCCTTCGAACATGCGCACCGATTCGGCGTAGAAACGCACGCCTTCGCTGGTCAGGTAATTGGAGCGGATCACGGCGGTGTTTCGCGCCGTGTTGCCGCCACCCAGATAGCCTTTTTCCAGCACCGCGACGTTGGTGATGCCGTGGTATTTCGACAGGTAGTACGCGGTGGCCAGGCCATGGCCGCCGCCGCCGATGATCACCACGTCGTAAGAGGATTTGAGTTCTTTCGGCGCAGGCAGATCGACCTCGACCGGGTATTCCGAGCTGAGCCCGTATTTCAGGAGATTGAAAGGCATACGGCCTCCGAGGTGCTGCTGTGCAATTGGGACCGCTGCGCGTGGGCCTGCTGAACGGCAGCGGTCACGGTGTTTTTCATCAGGAAGGCGATGGTCATCGGGCCGACGCCACCCGGCACCGGGGTGATCGCCGAAACCTGGGGCAGGGCGCTGTCGAAATCGACGTCACCCACCAGGCGGCTGCGGCCATCTTCTTCAATACGGTTGATGCCGACGTCGATGACCACTGCACCTGGCTTGAGCCAGCTGGCGTCGATCATCCGTGGGCGGCCGACGGCGGCGACGACGATGTCGGCCTGACGGCACAGAGCCTTGGCGTCGACACTGCGTGAATGCACCACGGTCACCGAGCAGTGGGCCTTGAGCAGCAGGGCGGCCATGGGTTTGCCGACGATGTTCGAGCGACCGATGACCACTGCGTGCTTGCCGCTCAGGTCACCGCAGGCGTCTTCGAGCAACTGCATGCAGCCGCTGGGCGTGCAGGGCGTCAGTACATCGCGCCCCTGGCTCAGGCCGCCGACGTTTTCGCTGTGAAAACCGTCGACGTCCTTGCCCGGCGCGATGGCCTGCAGGGCACGGGTTTCTTCGACGTGTGCAGGCAGCGGCAACTGCAGGAGGATGCCGGTGACGCCGTCATCTGCGTTCAGTTCGGCGATCAGCTTGAGCAGCTGCGCCTGAGAGGTGTCGGCGCTCAGGCGGTACTCCAGCGAGCGAATCCCGGCCTCTTCAGCGCGCAGGATCTTGTTGCGCACGTAGACCTGACTGGCCGGGTCCTGACCCACCAGAATCACTGCCAGCGCAGGCTCAATGCCTTCGAGTTTCAGTTTCTGCACGTCGGCTTTGACGTGAGCGAGTACGCGGTCGGCTGCGGCTTTGCCATCGATTATTTTGGAAGTGCTCACCGGAAGATTACCGTTCTGTCCTTGTTGAGGAAAACCCGATGCTCCAGGTGGTATTTCACCGCCTTCGACAGGGCAACAGTTTCGGTGTCACGACCTGTGGCGACGAGATCATCCGGCAGGTAGACGTGATCCACGCGCTGCACTTCCTGCTCGATGATCGGGCCTTCGTCCAGGTCGCTGGTGACGTAATGGGCGGTGGCGCCGATCAGCTTGACGCCACGCTCGTAAGCCTGGTGATAAGGCTTGGCGCCTTTGAAGCCAGGGAGAAACGAGTGGTGAATGTTGATGGCTCGGCCCGACAGTTGCTTGCACAGGTCATCGGAGAGGATTTGCATGTAGCGGGCGAGGACCACCAGATCGGTGCCGGTCTCGTCGACCACTCTCATCAGCGCCGCCTCCTGCTGGGCCTTGGTGTCTTTGGTCACCGGCAGGTAGATGAAACGAATGCCTTCGCGCTCGGCCATGGGGCGCAGGTCGAGGTGGTTGGAAACGATGGCGGTGATGGTCATTTCCATCTCGCCCTTGTGGTAGCGGTAGAGCAGGTCGGTGAGGCAGTGATCAAACTTGCTCACCATCAGCAGCACACGCATGGGCTCGCGGGTGTCGTGCAGTTCCCACTGCATATCGAACGCCTTGGCCACGTCTTCGAAACCGGCCTTGAGCTGGGCGATCTCGCCGGCGTGACCGTCGTTGAAACGGAACACCGCGCGCATGAAGAATTTGCCGCTGAATTCGTCGTCGAACTGCGCCATTTCACCGATGTAGCAGCTGTTGCCCGCCAGGTAAGAGGTGACCGCCGCAACGATGCCGGAGGTCGCCGGACAGCTGATCTTGAGAATGAAATGGTTCTTTTCGTGTTGCATGGCATGTCCTCTGGAAGATGGCGGTAGTTCAGCAAACGGATAACGATCAGCGCGAAAAATTCAGGGGTGAACGGGTATTTTGCAGATGAATAAAAATTCCTATCAGGAATTAAATATTCATGAAGGCTGTTTTATAGGCGAAAGGAGACAACGCGTCCAGAGGTTTCTGGAAACTTTTTTAACTGGTGGGAAAATTTTTAAGGTCGTGGGTCACACGACCAGAGGCAGATTGCCAAGCTAGATCAAAATCACCAGGTCAAAGCTTCTGGCGCTTGAATGAACAACTGGTTGATCTCAGGACGTGCCGCATGCGACCTTTTCATCTCGGCCCATACTGCTGGATTTGCCATTGACCTCAAACCGGCAATCAGTCTGAGCAATTCAGCGTCTTCGGCGCCACCGTTGCGTTTATGGATGTACTCAAAAAGCCGTGCTCGGTATGAGCCGAACGCTACACGTCGGGCCTCAATGAGAACATCACGATTGTTCAGCGCCAAAATCTTGCATGTATAGATGGCCCTTCTCTCCGAAATGGTTCCTGGATCAGCCAACGCGACAAAATTGAACGTGTCGACAATATCCAGCCATAAGAAGTCTTGAGGGTTTTCCAATCGCGGGTTGATCAGCGCGTGTGTTCCGCCCATAGGAGGGGTGACTGGAGCACCCTTAGGTCGATTGACTGGCTGTAGCTCGCCGGTGGCTGTTACGACTGCGTACTGGCTGCCTTTTGGGCTGTTGCACGGCCCGCAGGCATATAGATAGTTCTGCCAGTCAAACACCCGTTCAGGGTAAAGGTCTTTAGGCGCGATATGCTCGACTTCGTCCGCCATCGAATCTTCGCAATAGCAGCAGCGGCGGGTGTTCGTGCACATCCTCGACAGTGCAGCTCGCACTTCTTTGAAAACCATGTTGGTTTTTTTGTTACGTGTGGAAAACTCGGATTTGGCCTTGGCAACTCGCTCCGCATACGAGGCTTGACTGTCGACAACCCTCTGGTAGTCGGCCAAGCCAGAGAGCATTTCCTGCGGAACATCCGTGTAAGGGAGCTGAATCATTCCACCTCCAGTCCCGACCGTTCGGCCACCGATGCCGCAGTGGGCATCGTTGCACGCAACGCGGCTATTCTCATGGACTCGTTTTCGCTCAATTCACCAAATGCTTGCTTGCGATTAAGCTGCGCCAACTCCAGCAACTGGGAGCGCGAGGTTTCGGAGCGGCTCACATCGACTCCAAAAAAGGAAGTGTCGTAAGCCTCAAGAATGTTGCCGAAGATCAAACGATTGAGTGTATCGCCTTGGATTTTCCCACCCGATTCATCAGTGCCTGGTGTCGGTAGGCGCCATACGGAGCCGTGTTCGGCGGCTTGACAGATGATAGGGCTGTGAGTGGTAACGATGAATTGCAGCCTAGGAAACACGCTCAAGAACCAGGGTGCTATACGTTTTTGCCAGGATGGGTGCAGGTGCGCGTCGACCTCATCTATGACTACGATACCTGGTAGGCTTATGGCGCCGGTCTGAATTTCCTGTGCTACAGCCGCCTGGCCGTAACTGATGGTCAATTGGCGAATCAGCTCAAAGGTGAGGCTGAGAATTGAGCGATAGCCATCGCTGAGGAAATCAACACTGACCTCGTTGCCGTTCCCATCGACAAAGATTATTTCCTCAGAACTGATTCTGCTGATTCGTGACCCGTGGGGTAAAAGTTCACCGTTGTTGATGAAGGCAATCAAACTGTCCAGGAACTGCGAGTCATCTCTGCTTTCGAGTTGTTTGATGTGCAGCGATTTAAGCCATTCCAAGCATTCAGTCAACGCGATGTCCTCACCAAAGGCGGTAAGGTGCGGTGCCAGGCGAGGGTTGGTGTAGAACATGCGCTCGTAATCACGATTGCCGCCGGTGAAGCGGCGAAATGGTCCGAAGGATGCGGAAAACCACCCACTGCTTCGGCCCCATAGGGTGCGTTCGAGCCCTTTCGACTTGTGCTTCCCCTCCACTAGAATTGCTCCGGTACTCAGGGCCTCATCGTTGGATTCGATCATGATCTGGCAGACCAGCTTCTTAACCGGGGCACGGCCCTGACCTGTGATCGAGTCAACTTCAGGGTTCCATGTTAGATGAGCAGTCACAATGGCTTGCTCGCTGCCTACACTCAACCAAGTGCTCCAGTCCTGACGCAATGCTCGGGCCTCAGTGGGGCCTGCCAGCGCGAGCGCCAACGATTTAACAAAGCTTGACTTACCAGCGCCGTTATCACCGAGGATAACGTGCCAACCCCAAGGTTTTTCTTCGGGTACTTGGAACACGAAGTTTTTGTGAGAGCGAATGCCGGAAATTTCGAGTTTTGTTAGGTACATGGTGCAATCCGGTTCAAGGCTAGGGGGGCATTTTGCGTCACGCTGAGAGGATGGTCCATCACCAGCCGGTACAAAACTATTCAATATCCCTATGTCGAGGCCCTTACTTACTCTCCCTGTGCGCCGTAATTCATGATCGACAATAAGCGTATTGGCACTTGCACCAGCTCTTCCGGCCCATGGGGGATGTCGCCGTCGAAGGTCAGGCTGTCGCCCGCTTCCATGTGGTACAGCTGATTGCCGTGGCGATACACCAGTTCGCCTTCCAGCAAGTGCAGAAACTCGGTGCCGGGGTGGGAGAAGGTCGGGAATTCTTCGCTGGCGTCGTCCATGGTCACCATGTAGGCCTCGAAACTCTTCTTCGGCCCGCGGGTGTGGTTGAGCAGGTGATAGGTGTGGCCTTTCTCGGTGCCGCGTCGCACCACTTCCAGCCCTTCGTCATGCTTGACCAAAAGGGCGCTGCTGCCTTGCTGGTCGTACTGACTGAACAGCTTGGACATGGGCATGCCGAGCACGTCGCACAGGCGGCTCAGGTTCTCCAGGCTGGTGGAGACCTGGGCGTTCTCGATCTTGCTCAACATGCCCTGGCTGATTCCTGCGATGCGCGCAACATCGGACAGTTTCAACTCCTGCGCTTGCCGCTGGCGCTTGATTTGAATACCCAGATATTGCTCAAGCTTCAACTTCGGTTGTTGTTCTACTGGCGTATTCATCGGCTGCGCACGGTTTCCGTTCAATAATTTTAAATTCGCACCAGGAATGTGCGATTTGATTTCTGGATGCTCTGTCTGCGACAGCATATTCCCCTAGTGAAAACGAGTTTCCCATATATAGAGGGCAAATTCCCCTTCATCAGCCTTTCTTTGTATGCATTGGCAAGTTGGCAAGAGGTTTGCATTCCTGATGAGAAAGATAGTTTCCTGATTGGAATAAAAGCCATCAGTCAACAAAACTCTCATGCGTAGTTTTTCACCAGGAGTGAATGAACATGTTGCCACCCGAAACACAGCGGCTGATCGAGGAGCACGGCATCAAGTACGTGCTGGCCCAGTTTGTCGATATCCATGGTTCGTCCAAGACCAAATCGGTGCCGATCTCGGGCCTGCAAATGGTCGCTGAAGACGGCGCAGGTTTTGCTGGTTTCGCCATTTGTGGCATGGGCATGGAGCCCCACGGGCCGGACTTTATGGCCAAGGGCGATCTGTCGTCACTGACCCCAGTGCCATGGCAGAAGGGATATGGCCGGGTAGTGTGCATCGGTCACGTCGAAGGCAAGCCATGGCCGTACGACAGTCGTTACGTGCTGCAAAAGCAGGTGGAGCGTCTGAGCGACCGTGGCTGGATCCTCAACACCGGCCTTGAACCTGAATTCAGCCTGTTCAAGCGCGACGCCGCGGGTGCCCTGCAACTGGTCGACGCTAGCGATTCGCTGGACAAACCTTGCTACGACTACAAAGGCCTGTCGCGCTCCCGTGAATTCCTCGAACGCCTGACCGAAGCGCTGCAGCCAGTGGGTTTCGACATCTACCAAATCGACCACGAAGACGCCAACGGCCAATTCGAGATCAATTACACCTACAGCGATGCCATGGAGTCGGCGGACCGCTTCACCTTCTTCCGCATGGCCGCCGGTGAAATCGCCAATGACATGGGCATGATCTGCTCGTTCATGCCTAAGCCCGACCCGAAGCGCGCCGGTAATGGCATGCACTTCCACCTGTCCATCGCCAGCGCCACCAACAAGAACCTCTTCCACGACGCCAGCGACCCGAGTGGCATGGGCCTGTCGAAGATGGCCTACCACTTCGCTGCCGGTTTGCTAGCCCATGGCCCGGCGTTGTGTGCGTTCGCCGCGCCGACGGTCAACTCCTACAAACGCCTGGTGGTCGGCAACTCGTTGTCCGGCGCGACTTGGGCACCAGCCTTTATCGCCTTTGGCTCCAACAACCGTTCGGCCATGGTCCGCGTGCCTTACGGCCGCCTCGAATTCCGCCTGCCGGATGCCGGTTGCAATCCGTATCTGGTCAGCGCCGCGATCATCGCCGCCGGCCTGGACGGCATCGATCGTCAGCTGGAAATCGATCAGGTCTGCAACGAGAACCTCTACAAACTGAGCCTCGAAGAAATCGCCGCACGCGGCATCAAGACCCTGCCGCAGTCGCTCAAAGAAGCCTGCGATGCACTGGAAGCCGACCCGCTGTTTGCCGAAGTGATGGGCAACGAAATCGTCGGTGAATTCATCAAGCTCAAGCGCATGGAGTGGGTGGAATACAGCCGGCATGTGAGTGATTGGGAAGTGAAGCGCTACACAGAGTTTTTCTAATCCCCTCGTTTTAACAAACCCGTTTCTGACGCTTGCCAATGGGTTGGGCGTCATCTGCCCAGGAGTTATGAATATGTGTGGAATCGTAGGTCTTTATCTCAAGAATCCGGCGCTGGAATCCCAGCTCGGCAAGCTCTTCGAGCCGATGCTCGAAGCCATGACCGATCGCGGTCCGGACAGCGCAGGTTTTGCCATTTATGGCGATGAAGTGGGCGATGGCTGGGTCAAGCTGACCTTGCAGGCGACCACTGAACACTACGATTTCAAGGCGCTCATCGCAGCGCTTGAAGGCAAGCTCAGTGCTTCGCTGGACTGGTTCCAGAACGCCAGCGCCATCGTCCTGAAGATCAAGGCTGAAGAAGCCTCAGTACGTGCCGCGCTGGGTGAACTGGCGCCGACCGTGCGCATCATGAGCGCTGGCAAGAGCATAGAAATCCTTAAGGGCATGGGCCTGCCGAAAGAAATTTCCGAGCGCTTCGGTCTGGGCAGCATGAAAGGCAGCCACATCATCGGTCACACCCGCATGGCCACGGAAAGCGCCGTGACCATGGAAGGCAGCCATCCGTTTTCCACCGGTGCGGACCTGTGTCTGGTGCACAACGGCTCGCTCTCCAATCACTTCCGTCTGCGTCAGGAATTGCGCCGCGAAGGGATCAATTTCGACACCGAGAACGACACCGAAGTCGCCGCCGGTTACCTGGCCTGGCGTCTGCAACAGGGCGATTCGCTGAAGACCGCACTGGACAGTTCGCTGGAAGCGCTGGATGGCTTCTTCACCTTCGCGATCGGCACGCGCAACGGTTTTGCGGTGATCCGCGACCCGATTGCCTGCAAGCCGGCGATCCTCGCCGAGACCGACGATTACGTTGCCATGGCCTCGGAATATCAGGCGCTGTCGAGCCTGCCGGGCATCGAGAAGGCCAAAGTCTGGGAACCCGTTCCCGCCACCATGTACATCTGGGAACGCGAGTCGGCCTAAGGAACGCACATATGAAAACTATCGATCTTTCTACCTCCACCGTGCGTGAGCTGAATCAGGCGCTACATGATCAAGTCAACAACGTGCAGGACCGTGAGTGGGTCGTGACCCATTCCAACGGTGCGCACAACCTGGCGGTCGGCGTTAACGAAGCGGTGTCCATCGATATTCAGGGGCACGCCGGCTACTACTGCGCCGGAATGAATCAGAAAGCCTCAGTCACCGTGCATGGCAACGTCGGCGTGGGTTGTGCCGAAAACATGATGTCGGGCTATGTACGCGTCAAAGGCAGCGCTTCGCAAGCGGCAGGCGCCACGGCCCACGGCGGTCTGCTGGTGATTGAAGGCGATGCCGGCGCCCGTTGCGGGATTTCCATGAAGGGCATCGACATCGTGGTCGGCGGAAGCATCGGCCACATGAGCTGCTTCATGGGGCAGGCCGGTCGCCTGGTGGTCTGCGGCGATGCGGGCGATGCGCTGGGCGACTCGCTGTACGAGACCCGCATCTACGTCAAAGGCAACGTCGAGTCGCTGGGCTCGGACTGCATCGCGAAAGAGATGCGCGCCGAGCACATCGAAGAGCTGCAAGAGCTGCTCAATCGCGCCGGATTCAACGAGAAGGCTTCGGATTTCAAGCGCTATGGCTCGGCCCGTCAGCTGTACAACTTCAAAGTCGATAACGCCTCCGCGTACTGATTCAGGAGCAAGAACATGAGCGAGTCCAATACTCCAAAAGCCCCACCCGTCCTGCGCGAGTCGGCCACTTTCGATCGCCTGACAATCCAGGAAATCCAGCGTGCCGCGGAAACCGGCATCTATGACATTCGCGGCGGCGGCACCAAGCGTAAGCTGCCGCATTTCGACGATCTGCTGCTGCTCGGCGCCAGCGTTTCGCGCTATCCGCTGGAAGGCTATCGCGAGAAATGCGGCACCGATGTGATCCTCGGCAACCGCTTCGCCAAGAAGCCGATTCACTTGAAGATTCCGGTGACCATCGCGGGCATGAGCTTCGGCGCGCTGTCTGCCAACGCCAAGGAAGCCCTGGGCCGTGGCGCAACCATCGCGGGCACCAGCACCACCACCGGCGACGGCGGCATGACCCCGGAAGAGCGCGGTCAGTCGCAGCATCTGGTCTATCAGTACCTGCCGTCCCGCTACGGCATGAATCCGGACGATCTGCGCAAAGCCGATGCCATCGAGATCGTGCTGGGACAGGGTGCCAAACCCGGTGGCGGCGGCATGCTGCTGGGCATGAAAGTGACTGAACGTGTGGCTGGCATGCGCACTCTGCCGATTGGCGTCGATCAGCGCTCGGCCTGTCGTCACCCGGACTGGACCGGCCCGGACGATCTGGCGATCAAGATTGCCGAGATCCGCGAAATCACCGATTGGGAAAAACCGATCTACGTGAAGATCGGCGCGAGCCGCCCCTACTACGACGTCAAGCTGGCCGTGAAAGCCGGGGCTGATGTCATCGTGCTCGACGGCATGCAGGGCGGTACGGCGGCGACTCAGGAAGTGTTCATCGAGCACGTTGGCATTCCGATTCTGCCGGCCATTCCGCAAGCAGTTCAGGCGCTGCAGGAGATGGGTATGCACCGCAAGGTGCAGTTGATTGTCTCGGGTGGCATTCGCAACGGTGCCGACGTGGCCAAAGCAATAGCATTGGGCGCTGATGCCGTGGCCATTGGTACGGCTGCGTTGATCGCCCTGGGCGACAACCATCCGCGTTTGGACGAAGAGCTGAAGAAGATCGGTTCTGCGGCGGGTTTCTATGACGACTGGCAGAACGGTCGAGACCCGGCCGGTATCACCACCCAGGATCCGGAGCTGTCCAAGCGTCTTGATCCGGTCGAGGGCGGTCGCCGATTGGCCAACTATTTGCGTGTACTGGTGCTGGAAGCGCAAACCATGGCCCGCGCCTGTGGCAAATCGCACCTGCACAACCTCGATCCCGAGGATCTGGTGGCACTGACCGTTGAGTCGGCGGCCATGGCTCGGGTGCCACTGGCAGGGACTTCGTGGATTCCGGGGCAGGGGTACTAAAAGGCGCTACGGCCCTGTAGGAGCGCGCTTGAACACGATAGTGTCGTGTCAGACAACGCATTTTTTGCAGACATACAGCCATCGCGGGCAAGCGCGCTCCTACATGGATCACGCTCATCAAATTAAAAGAGGCCAACCAGGCCCGACGCTTCATCACATCGCTTTCTGCCAGGCACTTTTCCATTCATTGCAGGAGCTTCGAAAATGGTTAACCATCTTTCCGGCAAATCCCTTCTTCTCTCTGCCTTTACATCCGGGGCGCTCGGCGCTTTCGTTCCTCTGGCTCAGGCGGCCGACGCCCCGACGCTCAACACTGGCAGCACCGCGTGGATGATCACCGCGGCGGTGCTGGTACTGTTCATGTGCCTGCCGGGGCTAGCACTGTTTTACGGCGGTCTGGTACGGGCCAAGAACATGCTTTCGCTGTTCACCCAGTGCTTCGGCGTGGCCGGACTAGTCGGCGTGTTGTGGGTGATCTACGGCTACAGCATGGTGGTCGACACCACTAACATGGTCGAAGGTCAGGTCAGCTTCAACAGCTTCGTCGGCGGCTTGAGTCGCGCGTTTCTGGCCGGGATGACGCCTGAAAGCCTGGTGGGGGATATCCCCGAAGGCGTGTTCGTGACCTTCCAGATGACCTTCGCCATCATCACCCCAGCGCTGATCGCTGGTGCGTTCGCCGAGCGCATGAAGTTCTCGGCGGCGCTGCTGTTCATGGCCGTGTGGTTCACCCTGGTTTACGCGCCGGTAGCGCATATGGTCTGGGGCGGAGCGGGTGCGCTGATGCACAACTGGGGCGTGCTGGATTTCGCTGGCGGCACCGCGGTGCACATCAACGCAGGCGTTGCGGCGCTGGCAGCGTGCCTGATGCTGGGCAAGCGCAAGGGCTACGCAAACGCGCCGATGCCCGCTCATAACCTGAGCCTGACCATGGTCGGTGCGGCGATGCTCTGGGTCGGTTGGTTCGGTTTCAACATAGGTTCGGGCGGCGGGCTGAATGGTCTGTCCGGGATCGTCATGCTCAACACCCAACTGGGCGCGTGTGCCGGGATTCTAGGCTGGATGTTCACCGAGTGGTTCAAGGTCGGCAAACCCAGCGCGTTGGGTCTGGCCAGTGGTGCGCTGGCAGGTCTGGTCGGCATCACTCCGGCGTGTGCGTACGTTGGAGTCGGCGGCGCCTTGGCTATTGGCTTGCTGTGCGGCGTGTTCTGTTACCTCAGCGTGACCGTGCTGAAGAAACGCTTCGGTTACGACGACAGCCTCGACGTGTTCGGCCTGCATGGCATCGGCGGCATGATTGGCGCGGTGCTAACCGGCGTGTTCTGCCTGCCGTCGCTGGGTGGTCTGGTGGAAGGTGTGACGTTGGGTGGTCAGGTAGTGGCACAGATAAAAGGGGTGCTGTTCACCACGGTGTACTGTTTCGCAGTCAGCTGGATCATCCTAAAAGTGATCAAGGCGCTGATTGGTTTGCGGGCAGATGAGCATGTTGAGGAAATGGGGCTGGATTTGGCTGAGCATAACGAAAGCGCTTATAACCATTAACTTCTGCCCTCGCCGGGTGATCGTCAACTATAAAGGGACGCACCCGGTTTCATAGGGCTCTATGTAGAAAAAACGCTTGAAGTCGAACAATGAAAATTGGAAAGCTTAAGATGTATTTCATATTGCGAAATTAGCCATCAGCTCTGTCGAAATCAAGGCTCCGGGATGCTGTATCACCAGGCTAGCAAGTCGGTGACCATTGACCGCAGATAATCCAGGACTTCTACCAAGGATGCGCGACGCCAGATAAGCTGCTCCGAACGAGTCTCCGGCTGCGGTTGTGTCAATCACTTGATCGACCCGCTGACTATCAATCTCAGCTCGTTCCCCTTCGCAATCTAATAGGCAACTGTTTGAACCTCTCTTAACTATGATTTCCTCGATATCAAACTCGGCGTAAGCTGAAAGTAGCTGTTCAGTGGTAGAGTAGCCAAACAATGCCTGGTCATCCTCTTCGCTCACTAACGCCACATCAGTAATCGGCAATATATTTCGGTACGCTATTCGTGCTTCTGTGACACTGCACCATAGGCGAGGTCGATAATTATTGTCAAAAGCGATCCGCGTGCCTCCTTCATGTGCTCGACGCAACGCAGGTAACAAGCGACCTCGACCGTGTTCGCCTAAAATTGCCAAAGTAATGCCACTGATATAAAGCAGGTCGTACTGTGTCAAGGTTTCGAGAATCTCTTTCGACTGCAGAGTGGCGAAACAATCGCGAACAGCAGCTTCAGTGCGCCAGTATAAGAATCGGCGTTCCCCTGCGGCATCGTTCTGAATGCAATAAAGTCCGGGTAAACGGCCAGGAAGGCGCTGCACCCCTGTCAATCCGATACCTTCTTTAGCCCACGCACGGCACATCGAATCACTGAAGCTGTCATTACCTAATGCCGTAAAATAGTCAATTTTTGCACGGTCTCCTAATAATCTAACCATGTAAATCGCAGTGTTTAACGTATCGCCACCAAATCCATGATGCAGAGTATCGTCACTGTTTTGGCGCAGCTCTATCATGCACTCACCGATTGCGGCGATGCGCGAGTTCTGTGTTCTCATCAATTCGCCCATCTCAAAACCTCCGGTTTATCTCGGTAGCAAGACCGCGGCCATCCTTAGTTCTCTTTGGTTCACTTTCCGAATCACCCGTTCAAATTTGCTGCCGAAATAATCACTACGTGTGTCGTAAGAATTAGGCACATTCGACTGGCCTCGATCTCTATGTATCCGCCTGGAGTGGACCTCTTCGTTCTGTCCGCTTGTTTAGGCGACGTCTGACGAGGCGGCTGGTCTCCTTCACCGGAACGCGCAAATTAACCTAGCAATTGTTACATTATAACTACGGAGGCTGTGTCTTGAATGTGAAGGCTCTGGAGGATTGGCCTTCGTGCTTTGCCGGTTTTTTGCCATTTATGGATGCATCGTTATATTGTAACATTTGGTGTGAGATGGTCGGGTCATTGGCTTGTCGCGCAGCATTGGTCTCGCCGCTGAGAAGTGCAGGGGAGAGGGCAGGATGGCGGGAGACGAGGGTGCAGATTTACTATTTTGGATCGAGGATGCCGTGCGATTTCAGCGGGCATGCGATAACCAGACACGGCTAGCCGCATAGACCACAGTGCGTCACGGAAACGCATTTTTAATGCCATACCTGAGGACCATGCAATTTTAACGTTATTTAACAAGGGCTATGCACGCGATCCCGATGGATCGTTGACATTGCTGTCGATCCAATTTGGTGCTTCGAGAGGACCTACAATGAAGTTGCTCCGTTATGGTAAACCGGGTAGCGAGAGGCCAGGAATATTGGACTCTTCAGGGACTTTGCGCGACATCGGAGCCTTCATTGACGATATTGCTGGTGCGCACCTCTCCGAGATCGGCCTCCGAAGGCTACGTGAAATAGACACGTCTTTTCTTCCTCTGGTTGAGGGGAACGTACGTTACGGGCCTCCTGTTGGGCAGGTCGGCAAGTTTATTTGTGTAGGGCTTAATTACGCCGATCATGCTGCCGATTCGGGAGTTGCAGTGCCAGAGATGCCAATATTATTTATGAAGGCCACTACCGCCATCTGCGGGGCCTACGACGCTGTGATCATACCGAAGGGGGCGAGTAAGTGTGATTGGGAAGTAGAGCTGGGTGTTGTGATTGGCGATGTTGCACGCGACGTAGCTCCTGAATATGCGCTACGTCATGTAGCAGGCTACGTTGTGATCAACGATGTATCCGAGCGTGATTTTCAATTCGAACACGGTGGTCAGTGGGTAAAAGGGAAGAGCTGCGACACCTTTGGCCCTATCGGACCGTGGTTGGTGACCAAAGATGAAGTACCGGACCCGCAGAACCTATCCATGTGGTTGGAGGTGAATGGTCATCGCTACCAGAGCGGGAACACGCGTACGATGGTATTTGGTGTTGCAGAGCTTGTCAGTCATATCAGTCGTTATATGACCCTGATGCCAGGAGATGTGATTAGCACCGGCACGCCACCGGGAGTCGGCTTGGGACAAAAACCTCCGGTTTACTTGAAAGCCGGTGATGTGATGGAGTTAGGGATCCAGGGTTTGGGCCTTCAGCGCCAGTACGTTGTGGCACATCCGGGAAGTGAAGAATATAGATGCTGACTTGGCAACATGCGTTGCTTACCTCTTAGGGACAGGCAGTGCAACGTCACCCAAATGCGAACTTCAAGGACGGGGTTATAAACGAAGGCTGACACTTGTGTGGCGGCTCTAGTCTACGAGGCAACCCGTATGAGTAACGACCAGTTGAGTATTTTGAGGGCGGAAATTGATACATTGGATGAGGAACTCATCAGGACACTTGCGCTAAGATTCATCGCTACGGGCAAGATTGGCGTTATAAAGGCCACCCGGTGCCTGGAGGCGGTAGATCCTTCTCGCGAAGCTGAGCAAATGAGGAGGTATTCCCTCCTGGCTTTACGTCACGGTGTCTCCATAGAAGTGATCCAAAAGGTGTTCAGAGCCATTATTGATGAGGTCGTGGTGAATCACCAGGCCATTAGTGAAAGTAAGGTCAAGTAGGCTAGGGTGTGCTTGTCCTTAAGTAAGCACACGCATCATTGCTGTATAGTACTCCAAACATTCTACGTGCTTAACACTATTCAACCTGATGGACGATTCCGTGGCGGGAAAAGAGCAGCCATTTGCCATCTTCTGTAGCAAGAGCCGCAGTTAGTGATTCTCTATTCGGGGCTGCAATGTCTGTAAACGTGTGGCCACCGTCAAGGCTCTTCATCTGCAGTCCATCCAGCCCAACGGCAATTACTTCTCGACCGCTTACGTCGATAGAGGTAATCGAGCTTTTCCTGCCAATCGGTACTCGCACCCAAGTCTTTCCATCGTCCTCACTGCGAAGCATTGTCCCACGCTGCCCGCCGACTAAAAGCGTACCGTCGACTAACTGCCTCCCGCACCACAGAGAACCCTCGTAGCCCGTATCCAAGTAGTCCCAACTGCGCCCAGCGTCGGTTGAGTGAAGCAACCGGCCCCTTTCGCTGGTTGCGTATACGCCACCTTTAATATCAGGAAACAAGCTCAGCAAGTTCAGGTCAGACAGTGACTTGTCCATAGGGTTGGGCTTTTGTTCGGTCCAGGTCTTTCCACCATCCTGAGTGGTCAAAACGAGTGACCACAGGCCCACAGCGAGCCCCAGTTTAATATCAAAGAAGTGGACTGCGAACAGCGGCCGATCTTCCGTCAGCGCGAGCCGTTGGATCTGCCATTGCTCACCACCGTCGACCGTTGCCAGAATCGCGCCCCAATGCCCCACAACCCAACCATGCTTGTCGTCAGTGAAGCTCACGCCAGTCAGCGTTGAACTGACCGGCACCGATTGGGCTTGCTGAAAGGACGCTCCGTGATTGTCGGATAACAAAATCGTGCCATTGTCGCCAACACTCACAGCTCTCTGGCCAGCCCAGGTGGCGGCCAGCATCGCTGCTTGAGTCGCTATGGGGGATATCGTTGCTGGCGTAGGCTCGAGAGGGCCAACAATATCCGCAAATGAAGATGCTGAAACCATGATCACGACCGTGCCAATCGCCAAAACACGCGCCTGTCGCTTAAATAACGTTTTCATACTATCTGCTCCAGAGGTCAGTGTGCCAACAGCCCGGGGACGCGGACGGGGCGGCGACGCGGGAAAAGTCGTTCAAGCCAAACCGCGAAAGCAGGCAAAACAGTGATCGCCATCACCATGTTCACGATGAACATAAACGCGAGCAATTTACCCATGTCCGCTTGGAACTTGAGTTCCGAAAATGACCAGGTCGCGACGCCTACTGCCAGCGTAATGGCGGTAAAAATGGTGGCAGTTCCTACCTCTAAGATTGACTGTTCCAAAGCTTGGACGACACCTACACCATTGGCCATGTGAAGCTGCAGCCGGTTATATATGTAGAACGCGTAGTCGACACCGATACCGACGGCGAGCACCATCACAGGGAGCGTTGCTACGGTCAGACCTATCTGCAGTTCCTTCATAAACCAATAACCAATGAAGGTTCCGATTGTGAGCGGAAGGCAGCACGCGAGAACTGCGCGAAAATCACGATAGGCGAAAAACACCAGCAAAATGATCGTCGCATACACGTAAAGCATCATAGGCAGCTCGCTGTGCTCGATCTCTTCGTTGACAGCCGCCAAGATGCCCGCGTTGCCCGATGCCAATCGAATGGTGACACCTGCCAGCTTGTCTTTATCGCGAAATTTTTTCGCCGCCTCGATTACGCGGCTGATGGTCGTTGCTTTGTGGTCCGTGAGATAGATGTGCACCGCAGTCATGCTGCAATCCTTACGCATGATGCCGGGAACTCGAGCAATTTCTACCCCCATTGAGGAGTAGTTAGCCGAGTCGATCGGCACTACAGACATCTTAGGGTTTCCTTCGTTATAGCCTTCATTGTACTGGCGTAAGAGCGAAGAAAAGGACAGGACCGACATGACGCCTTCTACAGACTGCATAGCCCACACAAATCGGTCTTGGTAGACGCCAATCTGGACGTCTTCACATGACATGGGAGGCGCCTCAAACACAACCGTTAACCAGTCCAATCCGACGTCATAACTTGAAGCGATTGACACCGCATCCTTGTTGAATCGTGCCTCCGGTCGAAGTTCAGGGGCGCCTGCTTGCAGCGTTCCTATTACGCGATCTCGACTCTGCCAAACCGCCGTTGCAAACACTGTTAAAGCAATGAACAAGACTGCAGCAGCATTTCGAGGTTTTGCAATGCGTGCCAAAACCCGCAACCAGCGCGCGCGCTGAGTCGCCTTCAATTCCGCACCTTGCGCGTAGCTATGGCTCACCTTCAACAGGGATGCTGACAAGGGCAGCATAATCAAATTGGTGATTATCTTGTATGCAACGCCAAGCGAGGCCGTGATGGCGAGCTCTCGGACCATCGGGATAGGCATCAAAATCAAGGTTATAAACGAGACAAATGCCGTGACCAAAGCGAGTGTCCCAGGCACTAAGAGTCCACTGAAACTCGATCTGGCAGCCGCGTCCATTGACTTGCCACTTGCCAGTTCACGAACGATGAAGTTGATCTGTTGGATACCATGTGAAACGCCAATCGCGAACACCAGGAAGGGGACGAGGACACCGAGCGGATCAAGCCCGAAGCCAAGCAAGCGCAGAGTGCCAAACTGCCAAACGAGCGATACGAGAGAGCAGGCCAGCGGTAGCAACGTTAAGCGGACTGAACGACAGTACCAGTAGACAGCCAGAGCAGTGAGTAACAAAGCAATGATACAAAACTCGAGGACGGAGGAGGCGCCTTCTGCGATGTCACCAATCTGTTTGGCGAAGCCGATGATCTGAATCTCGAACTGATCGTCTTCGAACTTAGATCGAAGCTGTGCCTCCAATTCTCGGTCGAAATCGACATAATCAATATGCTCACCCTTAGCATCGACCTCGTTCAGGTCGGCAGTCACCATCGCGCTGGTTTGATCACGAGCCACTAGGTTGCCAATAAAGCCGCCTTGGACTGCAGATGCGGTAATGGAGGCGATGGATTCGGCGTCCAGGCTATCCGGGGTCACAGTGCCCGGAATAATCGGGTCAGCTCTGAACCCGTCCTCCGTGATCTCCGTGACGAAAGAGTTTGGTGTCCACAGGGATTGAACGCTACTGGCCGCCACGTGTGGTAAAAACTTGAGTGTTTGGGTAACGTCATAAACGCGCTTCAATCCATTTTGCGTCCAAATGGCACCATTCCTAGCCCTGACGACCACGGTCAGTCGGTTCGCCCCCAAGAGCTCTCCGCGGTACTGGTTGAACGTTGCAACATACTCATGACCCATTGGAAGTTGCTTCTCGAATCCAGCATCCATTCGTAGCTGAACGGCAAAAAACGCCATTAACGTCGTGAATAAAATCAGCACTCCCAGCACCAGCTGCTTGTGACCGAAAAGTATGTTCTCGAGCTTTTTCAATATCCGAACTAGCAAGTCCGGCTGCGCGGATTCGGCCTCGGGTAATGCCTTCATATAGCGCCTCAGAAATTACGGGATACGTTGATGCCAACGAAGTCACGGTCGCGGAGTGGATTGGTGAGCGGATCAGATGGCCCGAGGAACTTTGTATAATTCATACCGACCTGCCAGTCCGCCGGATTCTGTATGAAGTTGACATACATATTCACCGAAGTGACTCCTTCCATGAATTGTTCGCTAATGTTAGGCGTATAGCCAAACATCCCCCTGCGAACATAAACCCCTGGGTTAACTTGCCATCCACCAATTAGCGAGCCATCGTAGATCCAGTTAAAATCGACATCCAACCCACCCGAGTACTTTGTACCTTTGGAATCACCTGGGCTATTTAGAGCGCCGGTTACTGCCAGGTCGTTTGACTGATTGCCCCAGAGCCAACCACCGGCGGCAATTGGCGATCCTTGATAACTGTCGTGCAGCCCAGGATAAGCGATTACCACGGTCTCTGTTGTCAGTGTGGCGGTATCGGCGCCAAGTAACTTCAGAAGCCCGCCAGAATTTGAGGGTTGAAGCGTAAACAGCGATGTTAAGTGCCATTGGAATTTTTTCTCGTCCACCCAGCATTTGCCCTCCTGCGAAACACAACCGCTAGAAGCATTTAGAGAAACCGCATCTTTGGGGCGATAGGATAACTCGGTTCCGATCGCCCAATCGCCCAATGGAAAGTTTGCACTAACACCGAACATGTGACGGTCTTCCGGATACATGTAAACCGTGGTGCCACTCGCATCGAGTGATATTTGCGGAAGTTTATCGTGGTAAGTGATGGCATAAACTCCTAAGCTGAGAGCTGCGCCATCGGGTTGGTACCGTAAGGACAATCCATATTGCCCACTATCGCGTGCAGACTCAGTTCGGACACCGTATGCACCGCTTCCTGGTCCTACCGTGGAGGTTGACCAATAACTACCCACAGGAGGCAAGTAGCTCTCGTTCCAATGCCCTTGGATATAGACTTCGGCGTTAAATCCATTACCTAGCCCGGAAGCGACACTGAGAATTGGCGCAGGCAATACGAACTCTTTGATTTGCGCGCCAGGTTGCGAAGCCCGGTTAACATCGATACCGTTTGTGGCATTGATACCGCCGACTTCGAAAATACTTTCACCCCAGCTTATGACTTGGTTGCCGACTCGAACTCTGGCTTGTTGATCACCGATGTCAAACGTCTTACTTATCCATAGATCAAGCAACCGAGACTGAAAAGCCAGTTTTTCTCGCGCGTGTGACGCCAGGCCGTCCCTGATATCCGGTGGGGCCGCGGCGAAGGCATCTTGCCCGCTGGTGTCGCCTGTAGTATCTGTCGCCGATACATCACGCAACCACGTTCCTCGGGCCATGAAAGACAATCCTTCGGCAGGCATCTTGAGTAGCAGTTCGTGGCTGCCTTTCAAGTATGTGGTAAATGCATCACCTTTGTCATAGTTGATGTCACCTTGATCGCTTAAGCCACTAAGTTGCCCCATATGGCCATTTCCGGTCTTTGCCCCGGTGGCCGAGTTGTAAGTAGGCGCTACAAGACTTTTACTGGCCGAGTCAGTGCGAATGCCTGAGCCTGCGGATATTGTAGAATCTAGGCTGCCGCGAATCGTGTCGGCATCGTTAGAGAAGTTGAAAGCGCTTGCATTGCTGCTGCCAACCACCAGCAAGGCTGTAGCTGCAGCTTTAACAGAAAACACATACACTTCATCGTAGTGGATCGAAAAATTCTTCATGATATTTATTTCTCGTGATTTTATCGTTCGCTCATAGCACGAAGGTTTTCAGTCGTATAAAATCCCGCTTTCATGTGAGGGTTTCCGGCACCATCAACAATCCACTTAATGTCTTTGCCACTTCCGATCGGTGACCCATCTACCAAGTAGCGGCCTTCAGATAAGTTATATTGAGCAAATGCAAGAGAATCGCATGTTCCGGTTTCATACACGGGGATTACGTATCCTTCGCGTACTTTCGAAATATTGCCCTGAGCGTCGTAATCAACAGCACCAAGGAGCGCCCAACTGTCTTCATCTATGTAAAAGGTCCGCTTCGGAGCAGAATGGCGCATGCCTTGTTTTACCGTCGCCTCGACGACCCATACACGGTGTAATTCATAGCGACGCTGTGCGGCGGCGACAAACTCAGGCTGCAATACGTCTTCATGCTTGGCATTGAAGTCGTACATCCCCAAGGCGTTGTAGGGAACCACCATCTCTTTCTTGCCTACGAGTTTCCAGTCGAAACGGTCCAGTAAACCTGAAAACGTGTACGACTCATCAACGTTGTACTGATTTTCGTAGCCAATCTGCGGAGCGTCGTAAGAGTACGTAGGCATGCGACGGGTGCGCCGTTGTCCTGGGAAATAGTAGAAAACCTCCGCCGGTTTATCAGCGCTGCTCGTGTAGGTTGCAGCCTGGCCCGCCAATGCCACAGGGGAGACGTAACTGAAGTACGTCATCGCCTCTACATTGCCTGCGTCCGCAAACTTTGTTCCGTTCTTTATCGCCCACGGCATATAGGTGTATAGATCGGATGTAAGCTTTATCCAATCCGAGCCACCCTTACGCGGTGAAATGGACGTGGTCAGACGGCTTAGTTCCATCCCTACGCCGCGGTAACGCATTTTTGCATTCCACATCGCCTCGGCCCCTGTTTTAGGCTCGAGAAAGGGGACGCCGGGCGTGTAGGCATCGGCCAGGGCCGTGCCATCGGCACTCATCTTTGCAAACCCGAGGTTCTTCTTAGTGTTCTCTGCTACAAAGTCAGGCACGCCACATGTTCGACGTGATGGATACACGGGCATGCTGTAGCCCTTGATACCCTTGACAAGAGCGGCTTGGCCGGGGTTCAGCAGGCCCACATACTTATCAACATTACTGGCATCGACCGTGTACAGCGGCGCATCAGATTTGATGACATGATCCGCGAGGCGGTACGTGCGGACGAGCTAGGTTTTTATTGCTGGGGCACCTCTGAAGCCCACTTCATTGATGGTCCGACCATCTCAGCCCCCGACGCGCTCTATGGCGCTGTTGCAGCGCTTACCAAAGACATCATTATTCGGTACATGGCTGTAACGATCCCCTTCCACAATCCAATTACAGTAGCAGAGCGCCTGGCCACGCTTGACATATTGTCGAAAGGGCGGGCTGAGCTTTGTACGGCGCGCGGTAACAACAAGCTCGTAATGCAAGCATTTGGTGTCAAGCCGTCCGAGACTAGGGATCGGTGGAAAGAGGCCATAACCATTATTGGCCAGGCTTTGACAAAAGGCGTTGTGTCAAACTCTGATGGTCAGTATTGGCCTTTCGAAGAGGTTAAGGTTAACCCGAGGGCGTTGCAAAAACCTTCTCCCCATCTGTTCTCCGTAAGTTCTGGCCCCGAGTCTCACAAATTGGCAGCTGAGTACGGTGTTGGAATTCTTACCTTTGACAATTTTTTCGGGTGGGACTACGTGGACGAATGCATCGGTGCTTACCGCGATTCAATCGGAAGTGCTAAACCCGTGAATGGCCAAGTAAACAATTCTTATGGCTATTATGTACCAATCGTTCATTGCGCAAAAGATCGGGCGACCGCGATGGCGGAAGTACGGATGAGGGCTTACGGCTATGTCCAGTTCATTCTGGATATCTACTTGCCTCTGGCGAAAGAATCTTCATACGAATACTTTGGTGGTATCCAGAAGATTGAGGAATATAAGCGCAATCTTGAGAAGCTTATAGAACTTAGTCCATCCATTATGGTGGGCACGCCTGATGATATTATTGAATCTCTGAAGGCGCTCGAGAGACGCGGAGTGGATGAGGTCATTTTGACTGTTGATGCGATGACCCACGAACAGCACATGCAGACTCTCAATCTTCTGGGAGAGCACGTTCTTCCTCATTTTCATAAGAATTGAGTAGACCCCATCAGGTAAGAAAGTCTCGCGCCTGTTATTGGGGGACCTGGTTGCCACATCGATTTTCGAGTCAAGCTAAAGAGCTGAAATTTCTGGCTGCGTGCGCGTTTGTGTATAGGGTTCGCAGCGCTGTAAGGCAATGAGGTCGATGTGGAGTAAAGCGGTGATGTTATAAGGCGAAACTGGGCAGTTGACGGTCTTGAACAGTGCACGGGTAAGCTTTTATGCCCGAATACTGACTGTCAATGATCTTAAGGGAGCCGTTGTCATATAAAGATCTACCATTAATAGAGCGAGGATAATCCATGTACCAAATTATAGTGCTTTATGGCGTTCCAACGGATTCAGAAGCGTTCGATCAGTATTACAAAGATGTTCATATTCCACTGGTCCAGAAAATGCCGCATCTGAAAAGCTTCTCTGTTAGTGAGGGCCCTATAACCATCATTGGTGGCGGAGGTCCTTACTATCGTATCGCCTTGCTAGGTTATGAAGATCTCAAGTCGTTAGAAGACTCTCAGTACTCGTCTGAGGGGATGAAGGCATCAATGGACGCTGCCAATTTCGCAACCGGGGGCATGACTGCGTTGGTAATGGAAGTCAAAGATAGCCTTCAGTAACGAGCCAGACCGTGACCGCACTGAGCTTCTCTTCGGTGCGGTCATGTATTGGTGACTTTATTGCTGCTGCAATGTCCGATAGCGGTCAAACGTGGATCATGACCTGATGAGGGTTCAACGCGATCGGCGTTCTTGTCTCTAAGCATAAGCAATCACAGGGTGGCGCTATGAAAATCGACGCACATGCAGCCGAACATACTCCGGTCTACCCGGCGAATCTTCGCAGGAGACGTTGTTATCTAGTCATTAGCGGGCATGTGAAGCGGCTAAGCGATGACGGTATGGCGCTGGATCCTCGGAGTGTCGACCTGTCTGATAAAGGAGTTCGTCAGGTCCGAGAGCTCTCGGTGATGATGCAACATGTGGCTTTCGATCGGGCTGTGTGCTCCGATTATTCTTGTGCTCGACAAACCGCAAATATCTTGCTGGACGAGCAGGAAAGCATGCTTGAGCAAGCTAAAGCGTTTAGCGATATAAAAGCAGGTTGCTTCAGTAAAATCACCCCACAGCACCCTGATGACCGAGTATGCCAGGCCTACGAAACCATAGGCGAAGGTGATGGCACATTTTTGGGGGGAGAGCATTGGGACAGCTTTGAAAATCGGGTGCTTGAGCAATTTTTTCGGCTCATTGGCGAGCCAGCATGGAGATCGCTTCTACTCGTCAGCCACGACGCGGTTGGCCGTGTGTTGCTGGCCTGGGCTATGGGTTCAGATCGTCATATCATGAGTTCTCTGAAGCAGGACTCTGCATGCCTCAATATCATTGACCTCGACGTAGTGGGTACTCAGGTATTGAAGCGACTGGTGCGAGGAATCAACATAACGCCCTACGACCTTTGCAAAGTCGCCGACTCACAGACGGTATTGACGGTTAGCTGACCACACCCGCGTTACTTATTGGCGTCCGGTTCAAACTTGGCCCAAGCACCGTTCTAAGGCAAGTAGCCTGCATCACAGCACAGATAAGCTTTGTCCACCTGCGGCTATGTTGCTCAAAGCCGGATATCCTCTGTTCCTTGGATAAGCGCTTCAATGTGCGTGCCCGTCGCGCGTTCTTCGTTGCTGAACCCGTCATAGTCGGCCAAGTTGGCAAGACGAATACAGGCCATTTGCTCGATTTGCAACACGCTGCGGCGGTAGGTTCTGAGTTGGCCAAACACCGAGTCCAACTGATCGAGGTGACGGCTCTGGTCGATCATATAAGCGCTAGCGGAAGGTTTGCCGTCATCCCCCAAATAGGCCACCACTTTCCAGAATGCTTTGGGGATTTTGACACCACGGTAAACACGGTCATCTTCAGCCAGCACCGGGCTTGTAAACACAGTGGCTCGGGCCTTCCAGCGCCGTGTATTGTCGAGAATGTACTCCTCAAGTTCCAACTAGGTCTTCTGGTTGAACGCGCTCATCTGCGGCGAGCAGTTAGTGAAGTGAAAGGTGTCGAGGTTGGCGATGGTCGCTTCTTCGCCCCTATAGGGTCTTGCCTGCGCACCAAATGGCCACGGTCCAGGCCGTTGCTCGCGTAGAGCTCGTTGCCCACCTGGGCGCTCATAGGCACACGACCATCATAGCATTCAGGCTAGGTCATTGATGGCCTTATCAAATCGCGAGCAGGATCAATATTTGACGACTTGCGCTTCTGCTAAGCTCGTATCCATAACGCTTCAAAGAGATGACTGCATGTCCTTCGTTGACGAGTTCGTTGCTGAGATACTGACCCTTCAGATCGCCCTGTATCACTCCCGTGCACGGTTGGAAGCGAGGACTGACAGCGAGGCTTTGCATGACCTCAGAATATCTGTGAGGCGCATCCGGAGCCTACTCCGACCGATGCGTTCGATTAGCGAAGTCATGGCGCTGAATAATGTTGCGGCGGAAGTCGGAAGGCTAACCACGCCGGCGCGCGATCTTGAGGTGTTGATTGAGGAGCTAGAGGAAAGGGGCTTTCCTGACCTTGCGCAGTTCCGCAAAGCGCACTTGGATTATGACTATTCAAAGATTCTAAAAAGCCCGGCCCTCAAGAATCTGTTCACTCAGTTGGATGAGTGGCCTTCAATCTTTCGCTTGGCTGAGATCAACGGCGGTTTGCAGCACGTCCAGTCTCAAATTGAAAAATCACTGACTAAGCAGATCGACCGATTGCATGCGGCGGTAGATGACGCTGAATCTGATCGGCACGAGTTGAGAATCCTGGTCAAGCGAACTCGCTACCTGACAGAGGCTTTTCCCAAGCTGTCACCGCTTTCGGGTAAGGCGGCAAGCTCTCTCAAGGCCCTTCAATCGGCCCTGGGTGCCTGGCACGACCATTATCAGTGGTGTCAAAAAGCATTGGTCGAATCAGATCTACACCAGCTGGAAGAGGTCTGGCGGCGATGCGCCGCGACGGCGCTCGAGAAAGCTGAGGCTCAGTTAGCTGACCTGGAGAAATTGCTGCCAACGTCCTCAGGCAAAAAAAAGCCGCCTAATGTGGCAGCAGAAAAAACAGCAGGCGTTGAATAGACGCAGTATTACGGCTGGAGGGTTACAAAGCGATGACGTTTTTTGATCTGGCAACGAATTCTCTTCAAGACACTTCAGCCATAGGTCTACTTATGCTGATAGGTAAAGGGTGGGCTGCATTTATGCGACCCTCCAGCCTTTTGACGAAGGCTTCGGCTTCGGCATAACTGTGAAACTTAACGCGCCATGCATTCATCCACACGAGCCAGTCTTCGGGCGTCTCTGTCTCTTCGATTTTGATCAGCATCACGAGAATCCTTTCATGAGGTATCGATTCTCAAGCGATACAGAGAATGAGTAACTAGGTTTCATTTGGCGGTTTCTCTCGGTGGTTCAATGCCCTTTCTGACGGACTCGGCATTCAATTCGAGCGTGGTGATACCACCGAGGGCGGTGCTGGAAACGCCGATGGATCCCCTCTGATCTATCCACATTGCTATCGACTCAATGGCGTCGGCAAGCGCGAGTTCGTTTTCGTGGAGGGTTTCAAGTATGTCCGGTAATTGGGGAGGGGCTGACATGTCGACATTTCCTCGGAGTGAACTGGAAGACTAGCAGCGTCAGGTAGGGTGTGCTGAATCATCAACCTATCCCTTGTAGGTGGTGCAGCCGAGAGTAATCGGCCCAAGACGTGTTGGCCACTTCGGACGTGGTACAGTCACTGGGTCTTGTTAGAAAAACGCCATAAATTTGTAGGTAGTGCCATAAAGCGTACTGCCCTTTGGAGACCGTTGTGACCAAGCTTCGTAATTATGATGGTGCCCCTGGGTGCTCTATAGAGGCCGCACTGCACATCATGGGTGGAAAGTGGAAGGGCGTAATCCTTTATCACCTGCTACTGGATGGCACACACCGTTTCAACCAATTGCAGCGACGTCTCACTGGAGTGCCGCCTAGGTTGCTGATCAAGCAGCTTCGGGATATGGAAGAAGACGGTCTCCTAGTGCGAACTGTCTACCCAGTAGTACCGCCCAAGGTCGAATACGCACTTAGTGATGAGGGCCGAAGCCTTGAGCCTTTTATCCTGGGACTATGTGACTGGGGAGATGCGTGGTTGAAGCGTCGGGGCATGACCACTGCCGCTCAGATGAGGGCGGACGAGCAGCCACCTGGCGGAAAGTCCGACATCGCCCCCATGATTAGCTAGAAGCTTAAGGCCAGTTGCTCGGACTCTTGCAGTACGCTTAAGCGTACTATATGCAAATTTTTGCAGTATTTACGTTTTTATTATCTTCGATAGCCTTGTTCAAAACGCGTAGAGAGCAGAAGCACGTGCCCCGCGCATTCTTGAGCAAACTATTGGAGTATCTGAATTTTGGCCGCAAAACTTTTTGAACCCGTAACCATTGGTGGGTTAACACTTCGCAACCGAATTGCAATGTCTCCAATGTGCATGCACTCGGCAAGCGAAGACGGATGCGTCACTGATTTTCATACCGTGCATTACGGTGCTCGAGCATTGGGCGGCGCAGGGCTCGTTTTTTTGGAAACCACAGCCATCCTTTGCAACGGCGTTATTGGCCCCGGCGATATCGGTATCTGGGACGATGCACAAGTTGGGGGGCTGGCAAGGCTGGTGAAAACCATTCAACGCTTTGACGCCAAGGCAGGCTGTCAGCTGGGCCACGCAGGTCGTCAGTTGGGCGTTCCGGGGCCGTCTATTGCCCCATCGGCTATTCCGTTTACCAAGGATTCGCAAGTACCTCAGGCGCTCGACCTATACGGCATCAAAGGCGTCGTTGAGGCATTCCGCCAAGGCGCACGTCGCGCCCGCGAAGCTGATTTCGATGTTGTAGAAGTACATACCGCACATGGCTACCTCCTGAACGAGTTTCTCTCTCCGCTGGCTAACCATCGCACCGACGAATATGGCGGCAGTCACGAGAATCGTTATCGTATCGTCCGAGAAGTAATTGACGCTGTTCGGTCCGAATGGAAAGGCCCGTTGTTTGTCCGTATTTCTTCGACCGATTACACCGAAGGCGGCAATACTCCTGAAGATTTCCTGATCTACGGCAAGTGGATGAAAGAGCAGGGAGTTGACCTCATCGACTGTTCATCGGGTGGCATTGCAATGGTCAAAGTGAACGCTTTTCCTGCCTACCAGGTTCCTGCGGCTGAATTGCTGCGTCGTGAACTGGGCATCATGACGGGGGCGGTGGGCCTGATCGAAAGTGGTCGTCAGGCGGAAGAGATCGTCCAGAACGGTAGGGCAGACATAGTGCTGGTTGGCCGAGATATGTTGCGAGATCCCTTCTGGGCTCGCACTGCCGCCGATGAGTTGCGCACAGCTATCCCTGTGCCTCCGCAATACACCCGCTACGGTTCGGTGTGGCAGCGCAGTCAGCCGCCGTTGCCAGCAGCTCCTTTGACCGAAAACTGATGCGCCTAAAAACATAAAGGCTTGTTAAATTTACCCCTGATGCGCCACGCAGCGTCAGGGGTTTTACGATCCGTTTCTGCTCAGGCGAGGCGGTCAATCTTAGTCTGTTCAGTTTTACTGGGTATAGCGCCATCTTCGAGATCGGGCTCCAGGGATATTCAGTGTTTGAGGCTGTCAGCAATTACAGGCGTACGGATTTTGACGTGTGGGTAAGAAAGTCCATCACAGCTCTGATAGGAACCGAGCGTTTCAAATCGTGGTGAACCACTAGCCAGACGTTTCTTGAAAAGGGTGCGCCGTCATATTCGATGCGTTTCAGTCCTGGTTGTGCATCGCCGAGAAATCTTGGTGATCCAGCAATCCCAGCTCCAGAGCATGCAACCACCAATTGACTACTAACATCGCTTAGCTCACATCCAATTCGACGCTCGCCAGCAATGTTCAGAAGCCACTGTTGTTGCGGCAGATCCACAAATTGTGCGTCGTAAACGATGAATGCCCACCTGTCTGGACTATCAAAGAATGTTTAGTTGGGACTGGCATGCAAGGCATACGGAATATGGCCAATTTTGCGCACAACATCATTGGGTTCTTCGGGACGGGTCAGGCGTAATGCCACCTAGCTTCGCGTCGGCTCAACGATACCTGTTGAGGCTGTGCAGACATCTAAAGTGTGATTTCTGGATATTTGGCCCGGAATTCAGGCAAGCGATGGGCGAGCAAATGGGCTATCAATATCGTTTCCAGCTCAAATCTTCTGATTGTTTTCGCTGTGTCGTCAGTCTTTCCTCACTTGAGCTGCGTTGTGCCGCAGTTGGTCTAGGTAGTCAGCCCATTGTTGAGCCGCCTCCCGGCGCTGTACCAGCAGTTGCGCGCGCGCATACACAGCTCCCAACGCGCCTGGCATACGGTGGGATAACGACAGTTCGAGCACGATGGGGTCTATACCCAAGTGCTCGTGGGCAATGGTCCGGTAGGTAGCGCGAAAGCCGTGGGCAGTGATGTCGTACTCAGGCCAGATACGCTGGAAGGACTTGAGCATGGAGGTAGGATTAATGGGGCGGCCTGGATAGACCGGCGAGACGAACACCCAGCCTTTGCCGTCTTCATCCACCACGCGGGTTTTATGTAGCTCTCGTAACAGGACCAACGCTTGCTCAGGCAGCGGCACGATGTGTTTGCTCTTGTCCAGGTGCTTGGTCTTGCTCACCACATAACGCCAATCGGCGCCCACCAAGTCGACATCTTCCCAGCGCATCTGCACCAGTTCGCCTGGGCGAACCGGCAACATGACCAGCAGCCGCATTGCTGCGGCTACGCTGCCGTCGTTGCAGTCATCAAGCCGTAGAAGAAACCTGCCTAGGTCGGACGGCCTTTCGATCGCCGGGTTGCTGGTCACGATGTGGCGAATCTTCAACTCCTCAATGTTGCTGAGCGCCACGTTGCGCTCCACCCAGCCGCGACCTTCGGCAAATCCCAGAACGGCACGTATGATGGTGCGCACGCGCCGGGCCATGGCCATGGTCCGCTGGCGGCGCAACTCAGTGATGATCGTAGTGATGTGCTCCAACTTGATCTCGCTGATCGGTTTTTTGCCAATGGCAGGCAAGATGTGGTTGTTCAGCGCTCCGGTAAAGCCCGAGATGGATTTGGTCACCAGTTCGGCAGACTTGAATGCCAACCATTGCTCGGCCACGTAAGCGAAGGTGCGCTCTTCATTGAGCAACTGTGCCTCGATCTTGGCGGTCTTGGCCTTGAGCGGAGCGGTGTGGTTAGCCACGTCGCGGCGTGCGCCGCGGGCAATGTCGCGCGCCTCCTTGAGGCTAATGTCGGGGTAAGCGCCGATGGAGAAGCGGTTTTCCTTCCCATGCAGCCGATACTTCAATCGCCAAACCTTGGAAGGAGATTTGCCGACCTTACTCGACGCCCTCACCTCCAAGTAGAGGCCAGGAACTTCGCCATCGGCGTGTTTGCCAGGTTCGGTCAGTGACCGGATCAAGGCATCGCTGAGTTTTCGTTTGAAAACAACCGCATTATCTGGGGGCATCGGTGGGGGCATCCTTTTTAAGGAACCGAAATTTGCCCCCAATTATGCCCCCATGAGTCGTGGAATCCATTGGATTTAGACAGGCGGCTATGGACTTAAATAACCAATAAATTGTTGTTATTAAAAGGTTTTATGGAATTTAGTGGAATTCCGTTACAGGCTATCGGGGTCCCCGAAGAACATCTGAATCCGCGAGCGCAACCAGCGCTCTCCCGGATCGTTGTCCTGCGAGCCACGCCAGGCCATGTGCAATTCGAACGAGCGTACGGGCAACGGCGGGTCTTCTGCGCGCAAACCGCCCGCTGAGGTCAGCGCCTCGGCGGCGTAGTCCGGCACGGTGGCCAGGATATCGGTGCCGGCCAGCAATGTGCCCAGCCCGTTGAACTGCGGCACGGCTAGGACCACGTGGCGTTTGCGGTCGAGTTTTTCCAGCTCTTCATCGATAAACCCGCTCAGGTCGCCGGCGAACGACACCAGGGCGTGGGGGCGGGCGCAGAAATCATCCAGGCTCAGCGAGCCGGGCACGCTGTCGGCGCGCAGCAGTTTCGGCAGGCTGCGGCGCAGGACCTTGCGCTTGGCGTTGGCCGGCAGGTCGGCGGTGTAGCTTACGCCGATGGAAATTTCGCCGGAGGCCAGCAGACCCGGCATCAGGATGTAATTGACCCGGCGCACCACCAGCACGATGCCCGGCGCTTCGGCGCGCAGGCGTTTGAGCAACTGTGGGAGCAGGGCGAATTCGACGTCGTCCGACAAACCGATGCGGAACACGGCCGTACTGGTGGCCGGGTCGAACTCGGCGGCGCGGCTCACGGCGGTGGAAATCGAGTCCAGGGCCGGGGAGAGCAGGGCGAAAATCTCTACAGCGCGGGCGGACGGCTCCATGCTGCGTCCGGTGCGCACAAACAGCGGGTCATCGAACAGTCCACGCAGGCGCGACAACGCCGCACTGATGGCCGGCTGGCCAAGGAACAGCTTCTCGGCAGCACGGGTCACACTGCGCTCATGCATCAAGGTTTCGAATACGATCAAGAGGTTAAGGTCGACACGACGCAGGTCGTTACGGTTCATCTTGTGTCCTGGAAGAGTCAGCGAGCTTGACGAGAGCGGCCACATGTAAACAATGACCGGCATGAATCTTACGGGGAAAGGCTGGTACTCTGCACCGGCTAATTGAGTTTTCCTACAAGATCTGGGGTCCATTCCTCAGTTGCGGAATCAATGACAGGCATGTCGACTATTAACGGCGACCGGTGGTCTTACCTGGAAAGCCCAGATAGAGTTCATGGCATTAGAGGTTACTTTGACGAGGTTTGCGATGTCCCGCACGATCCGTTTTCACAAGTTTGGTCCGGCCGAGGTGCTCAAGTGCGAAGAGCATGTAGCCGCGCTGCCCGCACCGGGCGAAGTGCAGGTGCGTGTCGACGCGATTGGCATCAGTTGGTACGACATTTTGTGGCGCCAGAACCTGGCGTCTTCCCATGCACGTCTGCCATCCGGCCTCGGCCACGAGATGGCCGGGGTGGTTGTAGCCCTCGGCGACGGCGTGGATGACTTGGCGGTGGGCGATAAAGTGGCCAGTTTTCCGGCTGAGAGCCCCAACGATTACCCGGTGTATGGCGAACAGATCGTCCTGCCCCGTTCGGCCCTGACCCGTTACCCGGACGTCTTGAGCCCGATTGAAGCCAGCGTGCACTACACGCCGCTGCTGATTGCCTACTTTGCCTATGTGGACCTGGCGCGGGTCAAACCCGGCCAGTTTGCCCTGGTGACCGACGCCAGCCACTGCGCCGGCCCCTCGTTCGTACAACTGGGCAAAGCCCTGGGTGTGCGGGTGATTGCCGCGACCAAAGACAGCGCAGAGCGTGAGTACCTGCTGTCCCTCGGGGCAGAAAAGGTGATTGTCACCGAAGAACAGGACTTGCTCATGCAGGTCAACAAGTTCACCGACAACCGCGGCGTTGACGTGGTGTTCGATGGCTTGGGCGGCCCGCAGATGTCGTTGCTCGGTGACGTGCTGGCACCACGTGGCAGCCTGGTGCTTTATGGCCTGCAAGGCGGCAACCAGACACCGTTTCCGGCGTGCGCAGCGTTCCAGAAGAACATTCAGTTCTTTGTGCATTGCATCGGCAACTTCACCGGCAAGCCGGAGCTGGGCATCATTCAGGATCAGGTGGCGTTGCAGCGTGCGCTGCGTGATATCAACCAACTGACGGCCGACCGCGTACTGGTGCCGCTGAAAACGACGGTGTTTCCATTCAATCAGTTCGTGGAAGCACACCGCTATATGGACGAATGCCCGTGTCGCGAACGCGTTGCGTTGCAGGTTGAAGCTGTTTGAGGTGTAGGAATATTCGCAAATGAGTCATCCGGGCCCTGGGCGCATGAGACAAATGCGCCATTTAGCAGGGCTTAACCCGCGCGTTGGATGAAACGCGCGCGCGTCTTTCGGTCCTGTAAACGATACCTTTGCCCCTGCCGCCGCCCTGATTTTCAGCGCGGCGTCTTTGTGTGCGCGCTATTGACGCGGCAACGGATAAGTATCTGAACTGGTTTTCGACCGGCTTCTGTATCTGTTAATCATTATTCCAGTCCTGATAATTGAGTCTTCACGTTCAACTCAAGGACCGAGTAATGATTGATACTCTGATACCCCAGCACGGGCTGCCTGCAACTCCCCATGATAATGCAGCAACTGCCTGGACCCGAGGATGCGGGTACTTTCCAGGCGAGCCTCAATCGATAAATCAGCGGAGGTCAAAGTTAGAAGCTTTTTATGTGTCAGATTCATCTTCTAGTTTAAGGATAAATGAGTGTAGGGGGCCGTCAGAGCATTCCTAGGATTGTCGCATTGACGGCCTGGACGCCTCACGCACGGCCTGTTGGCGCAACGGATGCTCCAACTGCGCTCCGGTGCATATTCCATGTCGATTAATTGCACAGTGCTAGTGTTTATTTATCGCGAACACGGTAGCGCGGGCACCCCTTCTTACAGATGCAATAGACCGGACAATACGTCTCGGTAGTTGCTTGAAACTGATATTTCAACTCAGGTAGTAGAGCTATGAGCGCTATTCACGAACAAGCTATGAATTATGTTTATCAGCAAGTACTGCAACGGCTCATTGGGCACTTCAATCGTGCAGAACGTACAGCACTTCAATTGTTGATACAGCGGATTGTGGTTGCCGCTGGCGGTATGGAGCAGGTGGGCGATTACAAGGTGCTGGTGGCCCATGGCGGCGGTGAAGTCAGCAGCTACACCCTGGCGTTGTTGCGTGCCGCGCAATTAAGCATCGCCGGCCGCGCCCCCAGGACGTTCCAACTGCGCGTGGCCACCTTGCGTCACAGCGGCATGACCCAAGGCACGCTCGACACGCTTCACCGCGGCTACAGCCAGTTGTTTTTTCACGACGACCCTCGGGTTGAGCTGCTGATGGTGGAAAACCACCAGGTGCTGCCGTTCAACCACCAGCGCCCGGCCTCCGCCACTGGGCGCGAGGTCAGCCAGCGCAACATGTTGATGATGGGGCATCTGTCCTCCGGTGACGTTCGCGCAACACTGTGCAACGAGACCTATCTGGCCTTGGGCGACTTCTACCAGCGCGTCACCGCCTGGGACGGTGGCGTGCATGCATTGGTCAGCGGCGATTGCGCGCGCAAGCAGGGCCAGTTGCTGGCGTGGCTGAAAAAGACCGCCCAGGCCGCAGGCGTCGAGGTTCCTGCGGGCAGGCCTGCCACGCTCAATGGGCTGTTCGCGCGCATGGATCAGTGGAGTGATGACATTTATCGTGACTTGTACGGCGAGCACTATGTGGCGAAGAGCGACACCAGCCCGGGTGGGCACCGCCACCTCGCGTACATCGGTATCGCCGACCTGCTGGACGGCATTGACCGCGCTTGTGCACCGTTGCTCACCGAGTTCATGGCCTATAACCCGGACCCACTGGGCTTTCATCTGAGTCATCCGACCTTTGCCAATCCGATGTTGATGGCGCACCTGCGAGGCCTGCAAGCCGAGAGCCTGAGGGCGCTGGATTACGAAGCGGGCGTCGAAGGGTTCATGCTGCAGGCAGCGAATTACCTGCGTCGTCGGCAAGTGTGCGAAGCGTTGATCACCCAAGCCGTCAGCCGCGAAGGGCGCGCCATATCGGCCCAGCACGCCCAGCAGTTTTTCGGCCTGGATGAGGGCCAGTTGATCTGCCTGCTGTTTTCGCCCTTTATCCACCACGGTGAGCGGCTGGAAGGTTATTTGCGCCAGTGCCACTCGGGCATGCTGGTGGCCCTGCCGGAACTGCACAAAGTGCTGCAGGGCAAGCCCGCTGCCGAGATGCTGCAGCAATGGGTAACCGACGCCAGCGGGCTGCCGCTGCCGTTGCTTCAGCATCTGTACCGCAAGCGGCCAATGCCCGGCGGCCGCGGCAGTACCGCTCGTGGTTGCCGTCAGGAACGGTCGATAGCCAGTGCCGACATGGCCTTGCAGCTGTCCGGGCGATGACGCTGCGAGGTGTGCGGCAGGTGGATTTCGCCTATCAGGCGGTGTATCGCTACATGATCAACCTGATTGACGAGGTGAGCAGCGATAGCCGGGTAAAGCTGCCGTCTCTGCGCCAGTTATCCCAGCGCCTGAACGTGTCCATTTCCACCATCCAGTACGCCTATTCGCTGCTGGAGAAAGAGGGGCGGGTGTATTCAGTGGCCAAGTCAGGCTACTACGCCTGGCCGCTTGCCGGCGGCACCTCGACGTGGCCAAGCGGGGATTTGCTCGAGCGCCTCTATGTGGCCGCGCGACGCCCGGGCATGGTAGTGCTCAGTGGCGATGAACCTGCCTTGTTGGCATCGCTGGACAGCACGCTGTTGCGCCTGGAGCGGGAGTTGGTGCGCCAGTACCCGCACCACTTGCAGCCCTGGTCCCAGCCATGTGGGGTGTGGGAGCTGCGCGCAGCGCTGGCGGCGCGTTACACCTCGTCGCCGACGCGCTGCTGGCACGCCGACGACGTGTATATCGGTGCCGACCTGCGCGGGGTGCTTGATATCCTCATCGAGGTGCTCGGCCTGCCCGGTTCTACGGTGATTATCGAGTCGCCCTGCGACTGGCTGATCCTGCGCCTGCTGCAGGATGCCGGCATCCGCCTGCTCGAATTGCCCTGGGCGCAGGACGGCAGCCTCGACCTGGTGTCGCTCGAAGGCCTGCTGCGCGACGAGCGCGTGAGCCTGGTGCTGCTCTCATCGACGGTCAGCCAGCCTTCCGGCGTGGCGATGGCCCTGCGCGATCGCCTCAAGGTGGCGCAATTGCTCGACCAGCATGGGTGCTGGCTGTTGGAGAACGACACGTGCGGGGAGTTGAGTTTCAAACCGCCCCACACGGCCTTGCGCGATCTGGTGAACCCGGAGCGGCTGATGGTGTTTTCCTCCTTCGAGAAAATTCTCGGCCCAGAAGCGCCGTATGGCTACGCGCTGTCCCGGCACATGAGCAGCCAATTGCAGCGCCAGTTTCTGCTGCGCTCGTTCCGGTTGTCGTCAATTCGCCAACGCGCGATTGCCCGCCTGTATCAGAGCGGGCAAATTGATCAGCACCTGCGTACCCTGCGTCAGTTGCTGCGTGAGCAAGCCGGCGCAATGAGCCTGCTGCTCGACCAGCATTTGGGCGATCAAGTGACTTATCGCATGCCTGCCGGCGGCGCTACGTTCTGGTTGGGTTCGACCCAGGCAGTGGATATGCGCCAGGTGTTCCAGTGTTTGCTGGCCCGGCAAGTGGTGGTGGCACCCGGCGAGTTGTTCAGTGTCGGCGGCCTGCACCATCAGCACATGCGTTTGAGCCATACCTTTCATGGGCAGCCCAACCTGGACGTTGCGCTGGCGGCGCTGGCTGATGCCCTGCGCCAGGCACAAACGGGCTAGATGCGTGAAATTTCTCTGAGTTTTGTAGGATCGATACCGTCGCGTAGTAGTCCAACTCTCAGTAAACTGTCGTTTTTTCCAAATCCTTCTTTTCGAGGTTCATGCATGACTATCAGTCCTTTTGCGGGCAAGCCGGCGCCAGCTCAGTTGCTGGTGGATATCCCGCGACTGGTCACGGCCTACTACACAGGCCAGCCTGATGCAGCGATCTCCACCCAGCGCGTGGCTTTTGGTACCTCCGGCCACCGCGGCAGCTCGTTTGAGCTGAGCTTCAACGAGTGGCACGTACTCGCCATCAGCCAGGCCATCTGTTTGTATCGCGAAGCCCAAGGCATCAATGGTCCTTTGTTCGTCGGCCTGGATACTCATGCGCTGTCGACGCCGGCCGGTGCCAGCGCGCTGGAAGTCCTGGCGGCCAACGGCGTGCACGTGATGCTGGCCGAGGGCGATGAATACACGCCGACCCCGGCCATTTCCCACGCCATCATCTGCTACAACCGCGGCCGCACCACGGGCCTGGCCGACGGCATCGTTATCACGCCGTCGCACAACCCGCCGCAAAGCGGCGGCTACAAGTACAACCCGCCCAATGGCGGCCCAGCCGATACCCACGTCACCAAGTGGATCGAAGCCAAGGCCAATGAACTGCTGGCCAACAAACTCGCCGGGGTCAAGCGCATCACCCACGCCCAGGCGCTCAAGGCCGATACCACGCACCGCCATGATTACCTCAACAGCTACGTGGCCGACCTGGTCAACGTGATCGACATGGACGCCATCCGCAGCGCCGATTTGCGCCTGGGCGTCGATCCTCTGGGCGGAGCAGGGGTGCGCTACTGGTCGGCGATTGCCGAGCACTACCGCTTGAACCTGGACGTGGTGAACACTGAAGTCGATTCCACCTTCCGCTTCATGAGCGTCGACTGGGACGGCCAGATCCGTATGGACCCGTCCTCCAGCTATGCGATGCAAGGCTTGATCGGCCTCAAGGAGCGGTTCGACGTGGCCTTCGCCTGCGACCCGGACCACGATCGACACGGCATCGTCACGCCGTCCGGCGGCCTGTTGGCACCGAACAATTATCTGGCCGTGTCCATCGATTACCTGTTTCAGAACCGCCCGGACTGGCGCGCCGATGCAGCCGTGGGCAAGACCGTGGTCAGCAGTGGCTTGATCGACCGCGTGGCCGCACGTATCGGCCGTCGTCTGTACGAAGTGCCCGTAGGCTTCAAATGGTTTGCCGATGGCCTGTTTGAAGGCTCTCTGGGTTTTGGCGGCGAAGAGAGCGCCGGCGCCTCGTTCCTGCGCAAGGATGGCACTGTGTGGAGCACCGACAAGGATGGCTTGATTCCGGCCCTGCTGGCGGCGGAAATGACCTCGCGCAAAGGCCAGGACCCAAGCCAGATCTACCGTGGCCTGACCGATGCGCTGGGCGAGCCCTTCGCGATCCGCGTCGACGCCAAGGCCACCCCGGCGCAGAAAGCCTTGCTGGGCAAACTGTCGCCGGAACAGGTCACGTCCACGCAATTGGCCGGGGAAAGCATCCAGCAGATCCTCAGCCATGCGCCGGGCAATAACCAGGCGATTGGCGGTTTGAAGGTGATGACCGAAAACGGCTGGTTTGCCGCGCGCCCATCGGGCACCGAGGACATCTACAAGATCTACGCCGAGAGCTTTGTGGGCGAGGATCACCTCAAGCAACTGGTAGAAGAAGCGCAGGTGCTGGTCGACGGCGCAATCAGCCAGTAATCACGCCATCTCGGCTGTGGGAGGGAGTTGCTCCCTCCCACATGCTCAGGTTAACGAAAGTCCCTTCAAGCCAGATCGACCAGCACGATCTCGCTGTCCTCGAGCGCCGTCACCCGCAGCAGTTGCTCATCCTCAACCGCCACGCCGTCTCGCGCTTGCGCACGCAAGCCATTGACTTCAATCACGCCCGTCGCCGGCACCAGGTACGCGCGGCGCCCGCTGTCCAGTCGATACTCGGCACTTTCGCCCGCTTTCAGGTTGGCCGCTACCAGACGTGCATCAGCGCGGATGCGCAGGCTTTCGCTGTCACCGGCCTTGCCGCTGGCCAGGGTCACAAAGCCCTCGCGATCTCCCTGGGGAAAGGGTTTAGCGCCCCATGAAGGCGGCAAGCCGGCTTCGTTTGGAATAATCCAGATCTGGAAAATCTTGGTCGGGGTGGCCTCCAGGTTGTATTCGCTGTGGGCAATCCCGGTGCCGGCACTCATCACCTGCACATCGCCGGCCTCGGTGCGGCCCTTGTTGCCCAGGTTGTCGGCGTGGCTGATGGCGCCTTCGCGCACGTAGGTGATGATTTCCATGTCGCGGTGCGGGTGCTGCGGGAAACCCGTGCCCGGCGCGATAATGTCGTCGTTCCATACCCGCAGGTTGCCCCAGTGCATGCGCTTGGGGTCGTGGTATTGGGCGAATGAAAAGTGGTGATGGGCGTCAAGCCAGCCATGATGGGCGCCGCCCAGCGTGTTGAAAGGTCGAAGTTCGAGCATGAGAGTCTCCTGTTGATGGGGACCATGATCCAGCAGTGCATGATCGATAAAAAGCGTAAAAATTGCTGGATTCTCATCCAATAATTCGATTGGTTACAGGCGTTTCAACTTTCACTTCATCGCCTAACTGCATGACGTCAAAGCAATTGGCTGGAACTGAGCGCCGATTCCGGCGACCATGGCGCCTTCGCCAAAACCAACCTCATCGCTGGAGTCCGCGTGCCGCAACAAACGCCTGATTTGCCCCCTGAGCTTCGTCCTCTGGCAGAAATGCCGCTGCTGAAACGGCTGGCCGCCCGCTTGTTTGGCCACGGCCTGACGCGTCTACGTGCGCAGCATCGGTTTTCCTGGCTGCACGGCCAGGCTGACGGATTTCGCAGCGGGCACGAAGCCGGTGTGGAATATGGCTATCGCGAAGGCAAGGCTGACGGAATAGAAGAGGGCCGCCAGGTATTGCTGATCCGTGACTTCCGGCCCGAAGAGCACAAGGCGCCAGGCGTGGATGACAGCCTGTTCGACGACTGGCGGCTGCCGCTCAGCGCCGACGTGAAGAAGCGCATGAAGGCGGATGTGGCGCGCTTACTGCCAGCCCATGCACAGCCGAGCAGCGCGCAATGGAAAATGATCTTCAGCGACACGCCTTCGACGTCGGTGATCGCCGGTGCGGGCGCCGGTAAGTCCACCTCGCTGGTGCTGCGGATCCTGTTGCTTACCCATTACCTGGGCTTTGAACTGAGCTCGATGACCGTGGTGACGTTCACCCGCGAGTCGCGCAAGGACTTCATCAACAAGCTCATGGAAATTCTCAGCCTGTGGGGCCAACCCCTTGGCAGCAAAGAAGCCCAGGCCGTGGTGCGTACCTTTCACTCGCGCATCTTGCCGATGGTACGCAGCTTGCCTGGCTTTGAAGGGCTGCAGGCGTTCGAAAACCTCAGCAGTGGTGTCGAGGACGCGGACAGCAACCCATTCGACCTGCGCATCGGCGATGCCCAGCGCCAACAGATGAATGCCTGCTACCACCGGCTGCACGGCCGGCACGAGCGTTTCCGTGAACTGATTGCACCCTTGGCCCGTCATGGCCTGCAGCTCAAGGAGCTGGAGCGCGACCATCCGGATGTGCAAAAGCGCATCGCCGTCACCGAGTTGGCCGCCAAGCGTGATGAAGAACTGTGCGATGTCATCGAAGACCTGTGGTTTCGTGCGGGCGCATGGCCGATCAAGGGCATTGAGCCGAGCCGTCAGACGTTTGAGATCAATGGCGCGCAGTTTCACTGTCACGGCTATATTCCCCAGTTGGACGCCTGGGTGGTGCTGGGCTTCGATTCACGCGAAAACGCCCAGATCAGCCGGCCGAATTCGAAGCTTTCGGTACGTGCCGAGTGGGCAGTAAAGCGCACCCTGTTTCAAGCTTTCTGTCGTAAGCCTATGATTTGGCTCGATAGTTACGAATCTTCCAAGCGGCTATTAAGCAGCTTGGCCGGCGATGCTACCGCAGGGCCGGGCTTCGATTACAAGGTCAAGGGCGAACTCGCCTCGGCGCCACTGCTGGACAGCTTTGTCATGGCTGCCGGGTTCATCGAGAACCTCGGCCTGGACGTGCCGACTGCCGTGGGCCAGATGAGCTTTGCCAAGGACGATCCCGACCGCTTGTTTTTTGAAGCCTTGAGCATCTTCTGGAAAGCCCTGGAAGATCACTTGCTCGACCAATCGCCGCCGATCATGACCTACAACCGGATGTTTTCGCTGTTCGGCGAAAATACCCCGGAAAATCTCAAGCTGCTCAGCGATCCGTTGCTGCGGCCGATGTCGCACTTGATGATCGACGAGTTTCAGGACGTGTCACCGCAGATCGTGTCGTGGATTCGCGCCAGCCTGCGGGAAATCCGTAGTCGCGGCCCGGCGATGCACGTGGGCCGAGGCGCACAGCGCTCATCCTTGCTGTGTGTCGGCGATGACTGGCAGTCGATTTATGGCTGGCGCGGCAGTTCGCCCCAATACTTCATGGCATTCAACACCGAATTCCCGTCGCCGAGCACCACCCGCGTGATGCTGAGTGAGAACTACCGCAGCCACCAGCACATCATCGACGCCGCCGAGCACATTGTGCGCGCCGCCCCTGCAATCCCGGGCAAGAAAGCCAAGGCCAGTGGGGAGCCCAAGGCATTGGTACCCGTGACGGTGCTTGAGCGCGACGACGCTGCATTGGGTCGGCAGTTGCTGGCGCACTACCAAAGAGGCGAATCGGTGTTAATGCTTTATCGAAAAAGTAGCGATAAGTTATTGATTCAAGAGTATATTCAGCCTGTAGTTAATGCTGATTCTAGCTTGCCGCTGCCGGCCCGCAGGCTGAGACAGCTGACTTACCATAGCGCCAAAGGACTACAGGCCGATGCGGTATTTCTACTCGGTGATTGCCAGCATGTGACCAGTTCGCCTTACAAGAATCAGGTCTACCGCATGGCTGGCCTGGGCAAGGCTGGTGACAGCGAACCGTATGACTCTGCCCAAAAAGACGAAGTGCTGCGCCTGGCCTATGTCGGGATCACCCGCGCGGTAAGCCATTGCTATTGGTTCGTGGAAAAGCCGGAAGGCCAGGGCGTGAATGTGCCCAGGGCTTCGGAACGGGTAGATGGCAACAAAGCGTTTTTCGACGATCAGCGCGGCCAGTGAGTGCAACGTGATGTGGGAAGGCGCCAGCCGTTCCCACATTAGCTACACGTCGCTTGATAACCTGAGATCAGGCCCGCAAGGACAGCGGCGGCACAAAACACTCCAGCTCATCTTCGACCGCTTCGATGATGCGCTCTACATCGGCGGCATTCATCACGGTGGCACAGGGAATGCCGGCAATCGCGATCAACGTTTCGCCGCTGCTGCGATCAAACAGGCGGGCGACCATGCTGCCGGGGGCGTCCATGCTCCCCTCAAAGCCCATCGGGTGAAAATGCCAGCGCATCAGCTGGCAAGCGTTGGGAAAGGTCACTTTATTCATGTTGCCCACCTTCTTCATTGAGCGCTTCCTTTAGCTCGCGGCAGGGGCCATGACCGTCACTGGCCAGGGCATCGAAGACGTTCAAAATAACATCCGTTCGCAAGCGCAAGGTGACTTTTTTAGGCCCGTTGGGCAGTTCTTTTTCAATAACTTGATGTGGGTCATGTCCTACTACAAACTAGGCAAAAGGCCAGTATTCAGAAGCGCCAATTGACCATTGAAGGCTGCCCTGAAATTCGGCACTCTCCAGGGTTTACCCGCAACAGAGCCGCCCATGCCGCAGACCGCCCCGGACGATGATTGCCAACACACCCAAGACACGGGCGATCTGGTGCTGCGTCACCATCTGTGCTGGCGCCATCGTGATCTGGATGGCGTGATGTCCTATTACCATCCGGACATCCAGTACCACGACTTCTTCCAGAACCGCGTCATCGCCTACGCCGAACTGCGTGAATACCTGCAAGCCAGCATGCCGCGTGGCGCCGATGAAGCCATTGAGCACACCGACCGCATTCGTGCCGACGGCGACACCGCGTTCATCCAGTACCGCATCACCTTGCGGGGCGGCCAGGGCCTGGTGTCGTTTCGCACCAGCGAGGCCATCACCGTGCGCGACGGGCTGATCTGGCGGGTCAACGAATACGCGTCACTGGTGCACGAACAGCCGACCCAGGCCATGCGCCCCACGGTCAGCCGCCTGGGCTTGTCGCCCCAGCAATTGGGGCACATGGCCAATGACCTGCAACACTATTTCGAACTCAAGCAACCCTATCTGGACCCGGAACTGGACCTGCAACGGGTTGCCAAGGAATGCGGCTACAGTCGCAATCAGATTTCCTACCTGTTGAACCAGGTGCTGGGGCAGAGCTTCTATCGCTACGTCAACCAGGCACGGCTTCAACACTTGCTGGCGGCGCTGGATAACGCCGTGCCACCGATCAAAGTCGATGACCTGGCATTCGCCGCCGGTTTCAATTCGCTGTCAGCCTTCTACAGTGCCTTTCGCCAGCACACCGGCCAGTCGCCCAAGGCCTACGTCAAACAAATTTCTCTGCGTGCACGCGCGCAAGACAGCCCATAACACCGCGCTCTAGGATCCAGCCTATCGAAACGAGGTAGGGGAGCTTGGCATGCCGGCATGGCGCAATATCAGTTTATGGATGGACCAGTTGGACGACCCGCTGCTGGCGCGGCCGGCGCTGGAGCATGACCTGGACGTCAATGTGGCCATCATCGGTGCCGGGTACACGGGCCTGTGGACGGCCTATTACCTGAAACGCCAGGCACCTGAGCTGAAAATTGCAATTATCGAAGCGCAAACCGCAGGTTTTGGCGCCTCTGGCCGCAACGGCGGCTGGCTGATGGGCAATTTGCTCGGAGAAGATCGCTTGCTCGCCGGGCTTGACCCGCAGCAACGCCGCGCCTCCTTTGACCTGCTGCACGGGATTCCCGATGAAGTGGCGCGAGTGCTGGCCCGTGAGGGCATCGACTGCGACTACCGCAAGGGCGGCGCGCTGTACTGCGCGGCGCGCTACCCCGAGCAGGAAGGCAGCCTGCGCCGCTACCTCGAAAAACTCTACGCCCAAGGCCTGACGGCAGACGATTACCGCTGGCTGAGCCCGCAACAACTGGCCGAACAGGTCCGTATCGCCAAACCCTATGGCGGCATCTTCGCGCCACATGTGGCGACGATCAACCCGGCCAAACTGGTGCGTGGCCTGGCGCGCGTCGTGGAGAGCATGGGCGTCACCCTCTACGAAAACAGCCCGGTCACCCATTGGCAGTCCGGCAGCCTGCGCACCGCCAAGGCGGGTGTGCGGGCCGCCTGGGTGGTGCCGGCTGTCGAGGGGTATGCCACCACGCTGCCGCCGCTGGGCCGTTATCAACTGCCGGTACAAAGCCTGATTGTCGCCACCGAGCCACTGCCCGCCAGCGCCTGGGATGAAATCGGCTTGAGCCACGGCCAGGCATTCGGCGAAAGCAGCCGCCAGGTCACTTACGGCCAGCGTTCGGCCGACAACCGCCTGGTGTTCGGCGCGCGTGGCGGTTACCAGTTCGCCGGTAAATTGCGCCACAACTTCGACCTGACCGACAGCGAAGTGGAACTGCGTCGCTACCTGTTCGGCGAACTTTTCCCACAGTTGAAGAAGGTTCGGATTACCCATTCGTGGGGCGGCAACCTCGGCATGTCGCGTAACTTTCGACCGCACATGCTGTGTGACCACAAGACCGGCATCGCGCTGTCCGGTGGTTACGGCGGGGAGGGCGTAGGCGCCAGCAACCTGGGTGGCCGCACCCTGGCCGACTTGATCCTGGGCCTCGACACGCCGCTGACCACCCAGCCCTGGGTGATTCGCGAACGTGGCCTCGACGCGCTCAAGGCCTGGGAGCCCGAGCCGTGCCGCTGGCTGGGCTACAACGCGATCATTCGCAGTTTCGTCCATGAGGACCAGGTATTGGCCAACCCCAATACCGCGCCCTGGCGCCGCAAGTTGGCGACCGGCGTGGCCGGGTTCATGGAAGGTTTCATGCACTAAGACGTTTCACTCACACGGGAAAACCCATGAGCATCACTCAATTCAAAGACACGCTGAATGCCCACTTGCCGGACTCGTCACCGGTGGCCGTGCCCTTGGGCGAACCCGTCGCCGTGGCCTCGACCTTAAGTGTTGAGCGCGGCGACGGCGTCGAAACCGGCATCTGGGCGTGCACGCCGGGGCGCTGGCGTCGGCAGATCAAATCCCAGGAGTTTTGCCACTTTATCCAGGGCCGCTGCACCTTCACGCCCGATAACGGTGAAATCGTCCACATACAAGCCGGTGATGCACTGATGTTGCCGGCCAACAGCACCGGAATCTGGGATATCCAGGAAACCGTGCGCAAGACCTATGTATTGATTCTGTAACGCTTTGATCCTTGATCGCCTGCCATAAAAACAGCCCTAAAACCGCCAGGAAATCGAACCATGAAAGCCATTGCCCTGTTGCCCTTGATGTTGGTGGCCGCTATCAGCCAGGCCGCCGAGACGGTGAAGATCTATAACTGGTCGGACTACATTGCGCCGGACACCACCAAGAACTTCCAGCAAGAAACCGGCATCGGTTTCACTTACGACGTGTACGACAGCAACGAAACCCTCGACGGCAAGTTGATGACCGGCAAATCCGGGTATGACGTGGTGTTTCCGTCCAACCACTTCATGGCCCGGCAAATCCAGGGCGGCGCCCTGAAAAAGCTCGACAAGAGCCAGTTGCCGAACTGGAAAAACCTCAACCCGGTATTGCTTAAGGCCCTGGAAAACAACGACCCGGGCAACCAGCACGGCTTCCCGTACCTGTGGGGCAGCACGGGCATCGGCTACAACATCGACAAGGTCAGGGCCGTGCTGGGCGACAACGCCCCGGTGGATTCCTGGGACCTGATCTTCAAGCCGGAGAATATGGCCAAGCTGCAAAAATGCGGCGTGGCGATCCTCGACAACGGCCCGGAACTGCTGCCGGCGGCGCTTAACTACCTGGGCCTGCCGCACCACAGCAAAAAGCCCGAGGACTACAAGAAGGCTGAAGACCTGCTGATGAAAGTGCGGCCGTACGTGGCGTATTTCCACTCGTCGAAGTACACCGCTGACCTGGCCAATGGCGACATCTGCGTGGCCGTCGGCTTCTCCGGCGACATCCTGCAGGCCGAGAGCCGTGCCAAGGAAGCCAAGAACGGCGTAAACATCGGCTACAACATTCCCAAGGAAGGCGCCGCCATCTGGTTCGACATGGTCGCCATGCCGGCCGACGCGCCTGACGAAAAGGCCGGCTATGCGTTCATGAACTACCTGCTGCGCCCGGAAGTGATGGCCAGCATCACCAACTACGTGCACTACGCCAACGGCAACGCCGCAGCCGACAGCCTGGTAGACCCGGCGATCAAAGCCGACACCAAGGTGTACCCGAGCCCGGAAATGATGGGCAAGCTGTTTGCACTCGAAGCGATGCCGCTGAACATCGACCGGGTTCGTACGCGGGTGTGGAACACCATTCGTACCGGGCGATAGGCTTAGCCGCTGTGGCGAGCAGGCTTGCTGTGACAAGGTCCTGTTGTGGCAAGGCCCTGTTGTGGCAAAGACCTGCTGTGAGAAGCGGGCGTCCTGTGGCGAGCGGGCTTGCCCCGCGTTGGGCTGCGAAGCGGCCCCAAAACCTGCCGATGAAGACTGTCTGATACACCGCACTCATCCCAACTGGGGCCGCTTCGCGCCCCAACGCGGGGCAAGCCCGCTCGCCACAATAAGCCTGTCAGCTGGAACGCGCCGGCTCGGCACAACCGTGCATGCCGTCAGGGGTTTTCCAGATCATGGCCCAAAGACTGGATAAACAACGAAAACAGCTCCGGCTGTGACGAGATATCCAGCTTTGCGTACAGGTGTCGCCGGTGCACCTTCACGGTGTCCGGCGAGATCTTCAGGCGCTCGGCCATGGCCTTGGACGAGAAGCCGCGCAGCACCAGGCGGGCCACTTCCAGCTCACGCTCCGAGAGCACGCCAGTGCCGAATTGGTTCAGCGCATCCCTGACCTGGCTGTGCATCGTCGGCGCGCGTTGGGCGCTTTGCTGCCAATGTTGCTGCATCAGGGGCAACACCCAGGCCGCCAGCAGGGTCATCAGCCCGGTCTCCTCGAGACTGAAGCGCCGTTGCATGCCCAGCGACAGCGACAATGTCCCTGTGCCCGGCACCTGCAGGATGAACTGCACCTCGTCTTCCAGCACGTTGTCGTGGAAGTAGTTGAGGAAGTAATCGCTCTGGCGAAAATGGTCCGGCGCGACTTCCTCCAGCCGGTACACGCCACTGGCATAACCCTCGCGACAGGCCTGGTAAAACGGGTCGAGCACATACAGGCCGTTGAGGTAGGCCAGCATCGACGCCGGTTTGCTGCTCGGCAGGGCGTCGTATTCCTCCAGGGCCTGGGGCGGCCCCGCCAGTGGATAAACAATCGCCAGGGCGTTATCGAAGGGCAGGCACTGCTGCAGCAACAGCACCAGTTGCTTCCAGAACCGCTCGGTGCCGATGTGAGCGACGGTGCGGCCAAGGCCTGCGTGCAGACCGACCTCTTTGAACAGGCTCATGTCACAGGCTCCCGCCCTCAAAAGATCGGCCAAGGGTTCGGCTTTTGGCGAATACCGTCAAGGGGAGTACGCCAATAGGGGCATTGGCTGACAGGCCGGCAGGCGCTACCGTCAGCCTCATTTCGCGCAATTACAGGTAAGGAGTGGCTATGCGTGCACGTCAAATCGGCATCACGTTGGGGCTGGGCACGCCCGGCGAATTGAACGCCATCACCGATGTGCCGGGCGTTCGGGTCGGTCACAGTACGCTCAAGGCGTGTATCGACGGCAAACAAGTGCGGACCGGCGTCACCGTGATCCAGCCGCGCGAAGGCGAGGCGCGCCAGCAACCGTGTTTTGCCGGCTACCACGTACTCAACGGCAATGGCGATGCCACCGGCCTTGAATGGATCAGCGAAGCGGGGTTGCTGACCACGCCAGTGGCCATCACCAACACTCACAGCATCGGCCTGGTGCGTGACACCTTGATCGCCCTGGAGCGTGAGCGCCTGGCGGACCCGGCGGTGTATTGGTGCATGCCGGTGGTGATGGAAACCTACGACGGGCTGCTCAATGACATCTGGGGCCAGCACGTCAAGCCTGAGCATGTGCGCCAGGCGCTGGATAGCGCCCAAGGCGGCGCGGTGCAGGAAGGAGCGGTGGGCGGTGGCACCGGGATGATCTGCCATGAGTTCAAGGGCGGCATCGGCACCGCCTCGCGGCGATTGCCGGCAGAGCAGGGCGGCTGGACCGTCGGCGCGCTGGTGCAGGCGAACCATGGCAAGCGCCAGGAGCTGCGGGTGGAGGGTTACCCGGTTGGTCGTCACTTGATGGGCATTGCATCCCCCTTCGCCACGCGTGGCACGCCAGGCATGGGCTCCATCGTGGTGATCATCGCCACCGACGCACCGTTGTTGCCACATCAGTGTCGGCGTCTGGCGCAACGCGCCTCGATCGGCATCGCGCGCACCGGCGGCGGCACCGAGGACTCCAGCGGCGACCTGTTCCTGGCCTTCGCCACCGGCAACCGCGATCTGCCGCCAGCCGATTACGGGCGCAAAGGCTCGCCACTGAGCACCGCGTTGCAGATGGTCAACAACGATCACATCTCACCGCTGTTCACGGCCGCGGCAGAAGCTGTGGAGGAGGCGATCATCAATGCCCTGCTGGCCGGTGAGGACATGACCACGGAGCAGGGGGTCACGGTGCCAGGGTTGGCGGGTGAAACGTTGCTTGAGGCATTGGCGAGGTCCGGCTGGAGTGTGTCCCGGTAATAGGGGGCAACTAATAATTAATAGTGTAAGTAGTGGCTCTTTAATGTCGCCAATGACACCGTGACAATATATTGGATCCATTATCCAAGTGCGCCGCTCAACTTGAGCGGCTTTACTTCTATTTAATATTTAAATAACACAGGGTCTGCGCCCGTTGGGCAAATGCAATGGCCCCCAATAAACATTGCCCGCGACTTCCTTAAGTTGAATCCACGTCACATTTTCGCTGCGGAAATATTTGTAGACGAAAGATTTCAAGTTGTGTCAGTTTCGATACGCCTTCAAAAGAGGCGAGTGATAGGACGATCTCGCCCGCGGGGTTCCTATCGACCAAAGACTGATGCACTTGCAAACAAGGAAGTACGTTTATGTCAAAAGTAAAAGACAAAGCTATTGTTTCTGCCGCGCAAGCCAGCACTGCTTACTCGCAAATCGATAGCTTCAGCCATCTGTATGACCGTGGCGGCAACCTCACGGTGAATGGCAAACCGTCCTTTTCCGTGGACCAGGCAGCGGACCACCTGCTGCGCGATGGCGCCTCGTACAAGGATGTGAATCACAACGGCAAGATCGATCTGACCTACACCTTCCTCACCTCGGCTTCCTCGGCCACCCTGAACAAACATGGTATCTCCGGGTTCAGCCAGTTCAACGCCCAGCAGAAAGCACAGGCCGTACTGGCCATGCAATCCTGGTCGGATGTCGCCAACGTGAGCTTTACCGAAAGCGCCTCGGGCGGTGACACGCACATGACCTTCGGCAACTACAGCGGTGGCCAGGATGGCGCGGCTGCCTTCGCTTACCTGCCCGGCACAGGCGCAGGCTACGACGGCACATCGTGGTACCTGACCAACAGCAGCTACACGCCGAACAAGACCCCGGACGTGAACAACTACGGCCGGCAGACCCTGACCCACGAAATCGGCCATACCCTGGGCCTGGCTCACCCTGGCGACTACAACGCCGGGACCGGCAACCCTTCGTACAAAGACGCGGACTATGGACAGGACACGCGTGGCTACAGCGTCATGAGTTACTGGAGCGAAAGCAACACCAACCAGAACTTCACCAAAGGCGGCGTCGAAGCTTACGCATCGGGCCCGCTGATCGACGACATCGCCGCAATCCAGAAGCTCTACGGTGCCAACTACAGCACCCGCGCCGGCGACACCACCTACGGTTTCAACTCCAACACCGGGCGTGATTTCTACAGCGCTACGTCCAATGCCGACAAGCTGGTGTTCTCGGTATGGGACGGTGGTGGCAACGACACCCTGGACTTCTCCGGTTTTACCCAGAACCAGAAGATCAACCTCAATGAGGCCTCGTTCTCCGACGTTGGCGGCCTGGTGGGCAACGTGTCCATCGCCAAGGGCGTCACTGTCGAGAACGCCTTCGGCGGTTCGGGCAACGACCTGATCATTGGTAACAACGCAGCCAACCTCATCAAAGGCGGTGCCGGCAACGACATCATCTACGGCGGTGGCGGTGCGGACCAACTGTGGGGCGGCGCCGGCAACGATACCTTCGTGTACGGTGCCAGTTCCGATTCCAAGCCGGGTGCTGCTGACAAGATCTTCGACTTCACCTCGGGTTCGGACAAGATCGACCTGTCCGGTATCACCAAAGGTGCAGGCTTGAGCTTCGTCAACGCATTTACCGGGCATGCCGGCGATGCTGTACTCAGCTATGCCTCGGGTACCAACCTGGGCACCTTGGCCGTGGACTTCTCCGGGCACGGCGTGGCGGATTTCCTCGTCACCACCGTTGGCCAGGCTGCGGTCAGCGACATCGTAGCGTGATGTAAAGCGCGCGGCGCTCCGGCGCCGCGCTCTATGATGGAGCAGAACATGCCGCGTTTTTCTCATTTGATCGCCTGTGCTTCACAGGTGTTGTTCGTGTCGGCAGGAGCCCACGCAATGGCTAGCAGTCTCGTTTTACCCACCACCGCCCAGTTGGCCGGCCACTGGCAGTTGCACCAGCAGGATCAAGTGTGCGCGTTGGACCTGTTGGACCAGCCGAACGCGCTGGCCGGTGACGTGGCGTGCGCCGCGCAATGGCTGGGCGATAAACCGCTGACCTGGTTGCCGACCCCGGATGGCATCTGGCTGATGAACGCCCAGGGCACCGGCATTATTCATTTGAACCGTGAAAAAGACGGCGAATATAAAGGGCAGACGCCTTCAATCCCCGAAGTTGTCCTGCAACGAACACCTTAATTAAAAGTTATAAGCATATAACCCGATTTTAATAGTTGGCCGCCCTACTGTGGGGCCTGGGCAACTAGTGCGCGTAATTCGCTTCAGGGAAGATCAGAAGATATGGCGAAGTCCCATGCGGTTGCGCCCTTATTCAGGGCGTTGGGTGAATACAAGAGTATTTTGATCAGCATCGGCTGTTTTACCGCATTGATTAACCTGTTGATGCTGGTGCCGTCGATTTACATGCTGCAAGTGTACGACCGTGTGTTGTCCTCCCAGAATGAAACCACCCTGGTGATGTTGACGTTGATGGTCGTCGGCTTCTTTGCGTTTATCGGCACGCTGGAAGTCATTCGCAGTTTTATCGTGATCCGTATCGGCAGTCAGTTAGAGCGACGCTTCAACTTGCGCGTCTACAAAGCCGCCTTTGAACGCAACCTGCAACGCGGTGAGGGGCACGCCGGGCAATCCCTTGGCGACCTGACCGTGATCCGTCAATTCATCACGGGGCCTGCGCTGTTCGCGTTCTTTGATGCACCGTGGTTTCCCATCTACCTGTTCGTGATTTTCCTCTTCAACGTGTGGCTTGGCGTGCTGGCAACGGCGGGCGCGGTACTGCTGATCGCGCTGGCGTGCCTGAATGAATACCTGACCAAAAAACCGCTGGGCGAGGCGGGCGCGTTTTCCCAGCAATCGACCCAGTTGGCCACCAGCCATTTGCACAACGCCGAGACGATCCAGGCCATGGGCATGCTCGGCGCGTTGCGCAAGCGCTGGTTCGCGGTGCATTCGCAATTTCTCGGCTATCAGAACAAGGCCAGCGACACCGGCTCGGTGATCACCTCGCTGAGCAAGTCCTTTCGCCTGTGCCTGCAATCACTGGTGCTGGGCTTGGGCGCCTTTCTGGTGATCAAAGGCGAGATGACGGCCGGGATGATGATCGCCGGTTCCATCCTCATGGGCCGCGTGCTCAGCCCCATCGACCAACTGATTGCGGTGTGGAAGCAGTGGAGTTCGGCCAAGTTGGCTTACCAGCGGCTTGACCAATTGCTGCGCGAATTCCCGCCGGAAGTCGAACACATGGCGCTGCCGGCGCCCAACGGCCAGGTCAGTTTCGAGCAAGTCAGCGCGGGCCCGCCCGGGCGGCGCGTGCCGACCTTGCATCAGGTCAGCTTCAACCTCGGTGCGGGCGAAGTGCTTGGCGTGCTCGGCGCGTCGGGTTCGGGCAAATCCACCCTGGCCCGCGTGCTGGTGGGTGTGTGGCCAACCCTGGCCGGCACGGTGCGCCTGGACGGCGCCGATATCCATCGCTGGGACCGTGACGACCTTGGCCCTCATATCGGTTATTTGCCCCAGGACATCGAACTGTTCAGCGGCAGCATCGCCGACAACATTGCGCGGTTTCGCGACGCCGACCCGGAACGCGTGGTGCAGGCCGCGCAACAAGCCGGTGTACATGAACTGATCCTGCGCCTGCCGCAGGGTTACGACACGGTGCTGGGCGACAACGGCGGTGGCCTGTCCGGTGGCCAGAAACAACGCGTGGCCCTGGCCCGCGCGCTCTACGGCGGGCCGCGCTTGATCGTGCTGGATGAACCCAACTCCAACCTCGACACCGTCGGCGAGGCGGCGCTGGCCAGTGCCATCGTGCAGATGAAAGCCCAGGGCAGCAGCGTGGTGCTGGTGACGCACCGGTCCTCGGCGCTGGCCCAGGCCGATAAATTGCTGGTGCTGAACGAAGGCCGTTTGCAGGCCTTTGGCCCCAGCCAGGAAGTGCTGCGCGCCTTGTCGGGCCAGCAGCAGGAAGCACCACGAGAAAAGGCCGGCGTGAGCCTCAGCCGTCAGTACCAAGCCGGAAGGAATCCAGGCGCATGAGCAGCCTTACATTTGAGCAACGTGATGCCGGTTTTTTCGTAAAAATGGGTTGGCTGCTGACCATCGTCGGCGCCGGCGGCTTCTTTCTCTGGGCCAGCCTGGCGCCTCTGGACCAAGGCATCCCGGTGCAAGGCACGGTGGTGGTGTCGGGCAAGCGCAAAGCCGTGCAAACCTTCAGCCCCGGCGTGGTCAGCCGGATTCTGGTGAAGGAGGGCGAGGTGGTCAAACAAGGCCAGCCGCTGTTTCGCCTTGACCAGACCCAGAACCAGGCCGACGTGCAATCCCTGCAAGCCCAGTACCGCATGGCCTGGGCCAGCGTGGCGCGCTGGCAGAGCGAGCGCGATAACCGCTCCAGCATCACCTTTCCGGCCGAGCTGAGCGCCAACCCCGATCCGGCCCTGGCCCTGGTGCTGGAAGGCCAGCGCCAACTGTTCAGCAGCCGCCGCGAGGCGTTTTCCCGTGAGCAAGCCGGGATTCGCGCGAATATCGACGGTGCCACCTCGCAACTCAATGGCATGCGCCGTGCCCGCAGCGACTTGTCCGCCCAGGCCCAATCCCTGCGTGACCAACTGGCCAACCTGCAACCCTTGGCCGACAACGGCTATATCCCGCGCAATCGCTTGCTCGATTACCAGCGCCAACTGTCCCAGGTGCAACAGGACCTGGCGCAGAACGCCGGCGAAAGCGGTCGCGTAGAGCAGGGCATTCTTGAATCACGGCTCAAGTTGCAGCAGCACAGCGAGGAATATCAAAAGGAGGTGCGCAGCCAACTGGCCGACGCGCAGCTGCGCAGCCTGACCCTGGAGCAGCAGCTCACCTCGGCCGGCTTCGACCTGCAGCACAGTGAGATCAACGCCCCGGCCGATGGCATTGCGGTCAACCTCAGCGTGCACACCGAGGGCGCCGTGGTGCGTGCCGGTGAAACCCTGTTGGAAATCGTGCCACAGGGCACACGCCTGGAAGTCGAAGGGCGTTTGCCGGTGAACCTGGTGGATAAGGTTGGCACGCACTTGCCGGTGGATATCCTGTTCACGGCCTTCAACCAGAGCCGCACCCCGCGCGTGCCGGGCGAAGTCAGCCTGATTTCTGCCGACCAGATGCTTGATGAAAAAACCGGCCAGCCGTACTACGTGCTGCGCACCACGGTGAGCGAGGCCGCATTGGAAAAACTCCATGGCCTGGTGATCAAGCCGGGCATGCCTGCCGAGATGTTCGTGCGCACCGGCGAGCGCTCGTTGCTCAATTACCTGTTCAAGCCGCTGCTGGACCGCGCCGGCTCCGCGTTGACCGAGGAATGAGCATGAAACCTGTGTTCATTTCGCTGCTGTTGATGTGTGGCTCTGCCCAGGCTGCCATGGGCCCGTTTGATGTGTATGAGCAAGCCTTGCGCAACGATCCGGTGTTTCTCGGCGCGATCAAGGAGCGCGACGCCGGCCTGGAAAACCGCACCATCGGCCGCGCCGGGCTGCTGCCCAAGCTGTCGTACAACTACAACAAGGGCCGCAACAACTCTGAGGCGCACCTGCCGGACGGGCGCGGCGGCAACTACCGCGACGACCGCAACTACAACAGTTATGGCTCGACCTTCAGCCTGCAACAGCCGCTGTTCGACTACGAAGCCTATGCCAACTACCGCAAGGGCGTGGCCCAGTCGTTGTTCGCCGATGAAAGCTTTCGCGACAAGAGCCAGGCGCTGCTGGTGCGGGTGCTGAGCTATTACACCCAGGCCTTGTTTGCCCAGGACCAGATCGACATCGCCCGCGCCAAAAAGAAGGCCTTCGAGCAGCAGTTCCAGCAAAACCAGCACCTGTTCCAGCAGGGCGAAGGCACGCGCACCGACATCCTCGAAGCCGAATCGCGTTATGAACTGGCGACTGCCGAAGAGATCCAGGCGCTGGATGAGCAGGACGCGTCGCTGAGGGAGTTGGGCGCGTTGATCGGTGTGCAGAGCGTCAACATCCAGGATTTGGCGCCACTGAACCAAAGCTTCGCCGCCTTCACCCTGACGCCGGCCAACTACGACACCTGGCATGAACTGGCGATCACCAATAACCCGACCCTCGCATCCCAACGCCAGGCCGTGGAAGTGGCGCGCTATGAAGTGGAGCGCAACCGCGCCGGGCACCTGCCGAAGATCACCGCGTATGCCAGCTCGCGCAAACAGGAGTCCGACAGCGGCAACACCTACAACCAGCGCTACGACACCAACACCATCGGCATTGAAGTCAGCGTGCCGCTGTATGCCGGTGGCGGTGTTTCGGCCTCCACCCGCCAAGCCAGCCGCGGCATGGAGCAGGCCGAGTACGAGCTGGAAGGCAAGACGCGCGAAACCCTGATCGAGTTGCGCCGCCAGTTCAGCGCGTGCCTGTCCGGGGTGAGCAAATTGCGCGCGTATCAAAAAGCCCTGACCTCGGCCGAGGCGCTGGTGGTATCGACCAAGCAGAGCATCCTTGGCGGCGAGCGGGTCAACCTGGATGCGTTGAACGCCGAGCAGCAGCTGTACAGCACCCGTCGCGACCTGGCCCAGGCGCGTTATGACTATTTGATGGCCTGGACCAAATTGCACTACTACGCGGGCAACTTGCGCGACACCGACCTGGCGAAAGTCGACGAGGCGTTCGGCCCGGTGAAATGAGCAGTTATAAAAACAATAAGGATGGTTTAGATGATCACCGATTCATCACGCTTCAAACCCTTTACCGCAGGTTCCTTGCTGCTGTTGTCCGTTGCGGCACAGGCGCAATACACCGAGACCGGTTTACTGGGTAACCCCGCCAGCTGGCGTTCGGCCGAGTTCCAGAGTGACTGGGGCCTGGACCGCATGAAGGCAAATGAGGCCTACGCCGCCGGGATCAGCGGCAGCGGGGTAAAAATCGGCGCGCTGGACTCCGGGTTCGACACCGATCACCCGGAAGCCTCCAAAGACCGCTTCCACCCGGTCACGGCCACCGGCACTTACGTCAATGGCAGCGCGTTCAGCACCACTGGCGCGCTCAACCCCAACAACGACTCCCACGGCACCCACGTCACCGGCACCATGGGCGCGGCGCGCGATGGCGTGGGCATGCATGGCGTGGCGTACAACGCGCAAGTCTATGTGGGCAATACCAACGCCAACGACAGCTTCCTGTTTGGCCCGACCCCGGACCCCAAATACTTCAAGGCGGTGTACACCGCCTTGGTGGATTCCGGCGTGCGCGCCATCAATAACAGCTGGGGCAGCCAGCCGCCGGACGTCAGCTACCAGACCCTCGACGGCCTGCACGCCGCCTACGCCCAGCATTACAACCAGGGCACCTGGCTGGATGCGGCAGCGGATGTGGCCAAGGCCGGCGTGATCAATGTGTTCAGCGCCGGCAACAGTGGTTACGCGAATGCCAGCGTGCGTTCGGCGCTGCCCTATTTCCAGCCGGAACTGGAAGGCCACTGGCTGGCCGTGTCGGGCCTGGACAAGGCGAATAACCAGAAATACAACAAGTGCGGCATCGCCAAATACTGGTGTATTTCCACCCCGGGCGCGCTGATCAACAGCACCGTGCCCGGCGGCGGTTATGGGGTCAAGTCCGGCACGTCGATGTCGGCGCCGCACGCCACCGGCGCCTTGGCGCTGGTGATGGAACGCTACCCGTACCTGAACAATGAGCAGGCGTTGCAGGTGCTGTTGACCACTGCCACGCAACTCGACGGCTCGATCACTCAGGCACCCAATACCACCGTGGGCTGGGGCGTGCCGGACCTGGGCCGGGCGATGCACGGGCCGGGGCAATTGCTCGGCTCGATGAACGTCAACCTGGCGGCCGGGCAGGGCGATGTGTGGAGCAACGGCATCACCGACCAGGCGTTGCTCCAGCGCCAGGCCGAAGACCGCGCCGAGCACACGGCCTGGCAGCAAACCCTGATCGACAAGGGCTGGCAAAACGGCGTGGGCGCGACTGCCAGCCAGCAGGACCAGACCGACTACGCGATCGGCACCGCCCGTGATCAAGCCGCCGCGAACCGCGTGTATGAAGGCAGCCTGATCAAATCCGGCGCCGGCAGTTTGCTGCTCAGCGGCGACAGCACCTACCGCGGCGCGACCAGCGTCAATGGCGGCCTGCTGGCGGTAAACGGCTCGCTGACCTCGGCAGTGACGGTGAACGACAGCGGCACCCTCGGCGGCTCCGGGCGCATCGGCGCCTTGGCGGTGAACAGCGGCGGCACCGTGGCTCCGGGCAATTCGGTCGGCACCTTGCAGGTGGCGGGCGATGTGAACCTGGAGGCGGGCTCCACCTATGCGGTGGAACTGACCCCGACCAGCAGCGACCGCATTGTCGCCGGTGGCAAAGCCGTACTGGGCGGCGGCACCGTCACCCTGGCGCTGGAAAACAGCCCGACATTGCTGAGCCAGAGCCAGGTGCAAAGCCTGATCGGCCGCCAATACACCATCCTGCAGGCCGCGGGCGGCATACAGGGGCAGTTTGGCCAAGTGCTGCCCAACTACCTGTTCCTCGGCGGCACCCTCGACTATGCGGCCAACGGCGTGCAACTGGACGTGGGACGCAACGGTGCGACCTTTGCCAGCGTTGCCGCCAACCGTAACCAGCGAGCTGTCGCCGCGGCTGCCGAGCAACTGGGCGCGGGCAACCCGGTGTATGAAAGCCTGTTGCAGTCCGATTCCGTGGCAACCGCTCGGCAAGGCTTGCAGCAACTGTCCGGCGAGGTCTACCCAGCGATTGGCGCGATGCTGATCAACGACAGCCTGCAGCTGCGTGAGGCTGTGGGTGAGCGGCTGCGCCATGTACCGGTGAGCGGCGAAAGTAACCTGTGGCTCAAAGCCCTCGGCGCCTGGGGCAAGGCTGACAGCCGCAGCGAAACCGCGGGCTCGACCACCTCGATCGGTGGCTTGCTGGCCGGTGTGGACGGTGTGTTGGACGAGCAGACCCGCGTGGGTGTGGTGGCTGGCTACAGCGACAGCTCCTTGAACCTGGGCAGTGGCACGCACTCATCGGCGTCCATCGACAGTTACCACTTCGGTGCGTATGCCGGGCGGGAACTGGGTGACTGGCGCGTGAGCGTCGGCGGCGCCTACAGCTGGCATCGCGGTGATGTGAAACGCGACCTGCAATACGGCGACGTCAGCGGCAAGCAAAAGACCAAGCTGGATGCACGCACGGCGCAGCTGTTTACCGAGGCGGCGTACCGCATTCACCTGCAACCGCTGGCGCTGGAGCCGTTCGCCAACCTGGCGTACGTGCACCTGGACAGTGACTCATTCCACGAAAAAGGCGACGCCGCGGCCCTGGAGCGTGGCAGTGACCGGCGTGATGCGGTGCTCAGCACCCTGGGCCTTCGCGCGTTGAAAACCTTGCCTTTGAATGACCATCAGCGACTGGAACTGTCCGGCTCGCTGGGCTGGCAGCACAGCCTCACGGCGGTGGAATCCGAAGAACACTTGGCGTTTGTTGCCGGCGGGCCGTCATTTGCCGTGCGCAGTTCGCCGTTGCTACGTGACGCGGCGCTGGTTGGCGTGCAGGCCAGCCTGGCGTTGAGCCCGACCACGCGGGTCAACCTGGATTACAACGGCCAGCTGGGTGGCCGCGAGAAAACCCAGGGCGTGGGGCTGAGCCTCAACTGGCAGTTCTAGAGAGCAACGCAGGTCAAGAACTGTGGGCGCTGGCACGCCAGCGCCCACATTAGACGGGCGGCGCTGAAGAAAAGTGATTCACATACCGGCAATAAGAAAACTAAGGAAGGTCACCGTGAACAAACGCAAGTCAGGGTTAATCACCGCCACTCACACCGGCCCGGGTTACCCGCTCAAGGCCTTGAGCTGCGTGCCATACGGCGCGTTGCTGTGCTGCCTGGCAAGCCTGGGAACCGCCCAGGCCGCACCCTATGTGGAAGCGGGCAAGCTGGGCGACGCGGCCAGTTGGCGCAGCAATGAATTCAAGGCCGACTGGGGCCTGGGCGCGGTGCACGCAGATGCCGCCTACGCCGCGGGCTACACCGGCAAGGGCGTCAAGCTGGGGATCTTCGACCAGCCGGTGTACGCGCAGCACCCGGAATTCGACAGCCCCGGCAAGGTGGTGACCATTGTCACCGAAGGCATTCGCCAATACACCGACCCCTACATTCCGGTGAAGGCGGGCGATGCGTTCCGTTATGACGGCACGCCATCCAAAGACTCCAACGGCAAGCTGGGTAACCACGGCACCCACGTCGGCGGCATTGCCGCGGGTAATCGCGATGGTGGGCCGATGCATGGCGTGGCGTTCAATGCGCAAATCCTCAGCGCCGAAAACGGCGACCCGGGCCCGGAAGACGGGATCATCCTCGGCAACGACGGCGCGGTGTACAAAGCCGGTTGGGATGGGCTGGTCGCCAATGGCGCGCGCATCATCAACAACAGCTGGGGCATCGGCATCGGTGACCAGTACGCCAAGGGCGGCCGCGATCCGGCATTCCCCAACTTCACGGTCAATGAAGCGCAGGCGCAGTTCAACGTTATCCGGCCGATCCTCGGCACGCTTGCCGGCGGGGCTTATCAAGGCGCAATCGACGTGGCCCGCAGTGGTGTGCTGACCATCTTTGCCGCCGGTAACGACTACAACCGCAACAACCCGGATGCGATGTCGGGCCTGGCCTACTTCGTGCCGGACATTGCGCCAAACTGGCTGTCGGTGGCGGCCTTGCAGCAAAACCCGGACACCGCCAGCGCTGATCCTTATGTGATCAGTACGTTCTCGTCGCGCTGCGGGTATGCGGCAAGCTTTTGCGTGTCGGCGCCGGGCACCAAGATCTTCAGCTCGATCATCAACGGCACCGATCTGTCAAACCTCACCACCGACTGGGCCAATAAAAATGGCACTTCCATGGCCGCACCCCACGTGGCCGGCGCTGCGGCGGTGTTGATGGAACGCTTCCCGTACATGAGCGGCGATCAGGTCTCCACCGTGCTCAAAACCACCGCCACCGACCTCGGCGCGCCAGGCATCGACGCGCTGTACGGCTGGGGCATGATCAACCTGGGCAAGGCGGTCAACGGCCCGGGGATGTTCATTACCGGCGCTGATATCCCGGCCGAGTTTCGCATCGACGGTGCGTATGGCAACGGGCAGTTCGTGGCGAATTTGCCAGGGATCGGCGCCGTGGTGGATGCCGGCAAACCGACCCAGCGTCTGTGCACCGACGTGCACTGCGGGCTGGACGTGTGGAGCAACAACATCTCCGGCCACGGCGGCCTGACCAAGCAGGGCATCGGTGCACTGGTGCTGACCGGCAACAACACCTACAGCGGCCCGACCCTGGTCAATCAGGGCTTGCTGGCGATCAATGGCTCGGTTACCTCCGACGTCACCGTCAGCCAGAGCGGCGTGGTCGGCGGCTCGGGGCGTATTGGCTCGCTGTCCGCGAAAAGCGGCGGCACCGTGGCGCCGGGTAATTCCATCGGCACGCTGAATGTGGCTGGCAATGTCACCTTCGACGCGGGCTCGACCTATGCGGTCGAGTTGTCGCCGACCAGCAGCGATCGCATCGTCGCCGGTGGCACGGCCACACTCAATGGCGGCACCGTGACCCTGGCCCTTGAAAACAGCCCGACACTGCTGACAAACGCGCAGGCCCAGAGCCTGATCGGTCGCCAGTACAACATCCTGCAAGCCGCGGGTGGGGTTACCGGTAGCTTCGGTGCGGTACTGCCCAACTACCTGTTTATCGGTGGCACGTTGAACTATGCCGCCAACGGTGTGCAGTTGGATGTGGCGCGTACCAACAGCTTCGCCAGCGTGGCCGTCACGCCCAATCAACGTGCGGTCGCCGCGGCGGCAGACCAGTTGGGCGCGGGCAACGCGGTGTACGAAAGCCTGTTGCTGGCGCCGACGGCGGCCTCGGCGCAGGGCGCGTTCCAGCAACTGTCCGGCGAAATCTACCCGGCGTTGCAGAGCGCGCTGGTCAACGACAGCCGCTACGTGCGTGAAGCCGTGGGCGAGCGCTTGCGCAATGGCGAGATGGGCGCTACCAGCGAAACCCTCGACAGCCGTGGCAACGTGTGGGTCAAGGCCCTGGGCGCCTGGGGCAAAACCGACAGCCGCAGCGACACGGCGGGCTACACCACGTCGCTGGGCGGCATGCTTGTGGGCGTTGACGGTGCGTTGGACGAGGCGACCCGGATCGGTCTGGTCGCCGGCTACAGCGACACCTCGTTGAACATGGGCAACGACACCCACTCACGTGCCTCGGTCGACAGCTACCACTTTGGCGCCTACGCCGGGCATGAGATCGGTGCCTTGCGTTTGAGCGGGGGAGCGACCTACAGCTGGCATCGCGCCGATGTGAAGCGCGACCTGCAGTACGGTGATGTGGCCGGCAAGCAGAAAGTCAAAGTGGACGCGAGCAGCACGCAGGTGTTTGGCGAAGCAGCTTACCGCGTCAATCTGCAACCGCTGGCCCTGGAGCCGTTCGCCAACCTGGCTTACGTGCACCTGGACACCGACGGCTTTACCGAAAAAGGCGACGCCGCCGCGCTCAAAGGCCACGACGACAGCCGCGATGTGGTGTTGAGCACCCTGGGCATGCGTGCATTGAAGACCTTCAATGTGAACGATCACCAGCAACTGGAGGTGTCCGGCACCCTGGGCTGGCAGCACAACCTGAGCAGCACTGATTCCGAGCAGCACCTGGCGTTCGCGTCGGGCAGCCAGTCGTTCGCGGTTGAAAGCGCGCCGATGGTGCGCGATGCCGCGCTGGTGGGCGCGCGGGTGAGCCTGGCCTTGAGCAAAGAGGCGCGGGTGAACTTTGACTACAACGGCCTGCTGGCCAGCAAGGACAAAGTGCACGGTGTGGGGCTGAGCCTCGACTGGGCGTTCTAAAGGTTTCATAACCTTTGCATGCGGGCCAGGTGTCCGGTGGGTGCATGCCAGCTCCCACCGGCCCCCTGGCCCGTCGCTGAAACGTGTTTTCGCTTTCTCTACAAATCCAACAACAGAGAGGCACTACCATGGGTATCTTTGACTATAAAAACCTTGGCACCGAGGGTTCCAAAACGTTGTTCGCCGATGCCATGGCGATCACGTTGTATTCCTATCACAACCTGGATAACGGCTTTGCCGTGGGCTACCAGCACAACGGGTTGGGCTTGGGGCTACCGGCCACGCTGGTCGGTGCGCTGCTCGGCAGCACGGATTCCCAGGGCGTGATCCCTGGTATCCCGTGGAACCCGGATTCGGAAAAAGCCGCCCTTGAGGCGGTGCAGAAAGCCGGTTGGACACCGATCAGCGCCAGTGCCCTGGGCTACGCCGGCAAGGTCGATGCACGTGGCACCTTCTTTGGGGAAAAAGCCGGCTACACCACGGCCCAGGTCGAGGTACTCGGCAAATACGATGACGCCGGCAAGCTGCTCGAAATCGGCATCGGTTTTCGTGGCACTTCGGGGCCACGGGAAACCTTGATCAGCGACTCGATCGGCGACTTGATCAGCGATCTGCTCGCGGCCCTGGGGCCCAAGGATTACGCGAAAAACTACGCCGGCGAAGCCTTCGGCGGCTTGCTCAAGAATGTTGCCGACTACGCCGGTGCCCATGGCCTGACCGGCAAGGACGTGGTGGTCAGCGGCCACAGCCTGGGCGGGCTGGCGGTCAACAGCATGGCGGACTTGAGCAACAACAAATGGGCGGGGTTCTACAAGGACGCCAACTACGTTGCCTATGCCTCGCCGACCCAGAGTGCCGGCGACAAGGTGCTCAATATCGGTTACGAAAACGACCCGGTGTTCCGCGCGCTGGACGGCTCGTCGTTTAACCTGTCGTCGCTGGGCGTGCACGACAAACCCCACGAGTCCACCACCGATAACATCGTCAGCTTCAACGACCACTACGCCTCGACGCTGTGGAATGTGCTGCCGTTTTCCATCGTCAACCTGCCCACCTGGGTCTCGCATTTGCCGACGGCGTACGGCGATGGCATGACGCGCATCCTCGAGTCCGGCTTCTACGACCAGATGACCCGTGACTCCACGGTGATTGTTGCCAACCTGTCCGATCCGGCGCGGGCCAACACCTGGGTGCAGGACCTCAACCGCAATGCCGAGCCCCACAAGGGCAACACGTTCATCATCGGCAGCGACGGCAACGACCTGATCCAGGGCGGCAACGGTGCGGACTTTATCGAGGGTGGCAAAGGCAACGACACGATCCGCGACAACAGCGGGCACAACACCTTTTTGTTCAGCGGCCACTTTGGCAATGATCGCGTGATTGGCTACCAGCCCACCGACAAACTGGTGTTCAAGGACGTGCAAGGCAGCACCGACCTGCGTGACCACGCGAAGGTGGTCGGCGCCGATACGGTGCTTACGTTTGGGGCCGACTCGGTGACGCTGGTCGGCGTGGGGCATGGCGGGCTGTGGACGGAGGGCGTGGTGATCGGCTGATTACTCACGCAACCGATCAGTGCCAGTGCTGCCCCCGCCAGCCACCGCCCCAATTGGGCCGGTGGGGGTAGCCATAGCCATAACCGTAATAGTGATGTGGGTAGTAGTAAGGGCGTGGCGCATAGCCCCAATGCCCGTAATAAACCGGTGGCGGTGGTTGCACCACGATCACCCGCGGTGGCTGGCGAATGATGAGGGTGTCGGCGAATGCTGGCGCGCAGGCCAGGGCCGCCAGGGTCAGGGGAATCAGTAAAAGAGCGCGTACCGTGCGGGACATGAGTGCCATGGCCGTCGTTCCTCCGTTGTGCCGCGTTCGAAAATAAAAGCGGCTTATCGGTTAAACGCCCAGGCGGGGAAAATCCTTCGGTAAATAAATCTTCATTGATCAGCGGCGCGGCCTTGCGACGGATTACGTGCGCCTGACGCGTTTAATCAGCACCTGCGAGATGTTTCGCGCGTCATGTGAGGAGCTGAGCATGTCCCGACTTCGATTGCTGCTGTGCGCCTTGGTACTGCTGGGGTTGGGCGGGTGTGCGGTGTACCCGGCCTATCCGGGCCCATGCTGCTACCGGCCGTACTACCACTCGTACTATTACCATCCCTACTATCACCCGTATTACCACCCGTACTACCGGTACTGAACCTGCAACAAAAAGCCCCGCATCTGCGGGGCTTTTTTTATCAGTTTTCCTTGCGTACCGTCGCTACGTCATCGGCCTTGACGCGCACATGCTTGCCAGCGATGTCGGTGAACTCGTAGAAGCCGTCGGCCGTCTTGGTTTTAGGGGTGTCCTTGGTCAGGTACTGCGTACCATTTTGCAATGTCACCACGGTTTGCGTTGAGCAACCGGCCAAAAGCAGAAAAGTGAGTGCAACCAGCGGCAGACCCAAATTCTTCATGTTCATAACCCTTACCTTTAACCCTGAAAAGTCCCGCAGCCTATGGGTGCGGGCCGTAAATGTTACGCCATCAACTGAGCTATCTGATCCTTTTTATTAGAAAAGTTGCGTGCGCCATTTATCTATTACCGATTGCAACAACGGGTGCGCGACGGCACTCTGTATGCATAACCAGTATTTGATCAGCGCGCGACATGGCCAACCCCCTCGAAAATCCCTTGTATTACCTGCACAACTTCCGCCAAGTCCTGCACTGGCTGGTGCAGCGCTATGCAGATTTACTTGATGCGGACGAACAGCATTTCATTCAGCAATTTGACAGGTTGCCGCAAGCGTCACAGGCGCTGTTGGTGCGCATGGTCATGCGCAAGGGCGTGCATTTTCGCGCAAGCAGGCTCAATTACCTCGAGATTGGTTGCACACGCTCGGCCGCCCTGGCGCTGATTGAGCAGGGTTGGGTCGATGATCAAGGCGCGCTGTGCGTTGAAGAGTTGTTCGCCGTGCTGCAAAAAGGCGAAGTTCTTGCTGCCTTCAAACCCTGGATTGATCAACCCAAAGCCAAGAAAGCCGACTGGCTGGCGCCATTGACGCAGCATTTTACGCAGCAGCGCAGCTTTGCCCAGTGGTGCCCGGACCTGAGCGATGCACTGTACAGCCTCACTGTGATGGACCTGTGCGACCGCTTGCGCCTGATGTTCTTTGGCAATCTGCACCAGGACTGGTCAGAGTTCGTGCTGGCCGACCTTGGCATCTACACCTACGAAAAAGTCGAGTTCTGCGCCGAGTCCCGCGGCCTGCGCACCCGTGACGACGTAGTCGGTTTTCTGTTTCTGCATCAATGCCAGCAGGCCTTTGAAGCGGGGGAGGCACTGGACGGCGTACTCGCGCAAATCGCTACGCTGTGCACCGATAACCCGTGGCTGGAAAAGCGTCGCGCCAAGCTGTTGTTCCAGATCGGCCAGTACTGCGAACGCAGCGCCGAACTGGACCTGGCGCAACGGATTTACCGCCAATGCGCCTATCCCGGCGCCCGCTCACGCCTGATTCGCGTGCTGGAGCGCCAGGAGGATTACCCGCAAGCCATGGCCCTGGCGTGCGCCGCGCAACAGGCTCCGGAAAGCGCCGCCGAACAGCAACACCTGCTGCGCGTGCTGCCACGCCTGCGGCGCAAGCTGGGGGAGCCGGCGTTGCCCAAGGCCAAGCCGCGGCCCGTCACGCGCCTGGATCTGGCGCTGGAGGTGCCGCAGCCGCTGATGTCAGTGGAGTACTGCGTGCAGGCGCACCTCAGTGAACCCGATGCGCCGGTGCATTACGTCGAGAATGGCCTGATCAACTCCCTGTTCGGTCTGTTGTGCTGGGAGGCGATTTTTGCACCGTTGCCCGGCTCGTTTTTCCACCCGTTCCAGCGCGGGCCGGTGGACTTGCACAGTGAGGATTTCCATCAGCGCCGCGCGCCGTTGTTCGCGGCATGTTTCGAGCAGCTTGGCGATGAGCGTTACAAGGCCACCATCCGCCAGCGTTACGTCGACAAATGGGGCATCCAGTCGCCTTTTGTGTTCTGGAACCTGCTCAGTGAAGACCTGCTGCAGCAAGCATTGGACTGCTTGCCCGCCGAACACCTGCGCTACTGGTTTGAACGCTTGCTGCTGGACATCCGCGCCAACCGCGCCGGCATGCCGGACCTGATCCAGTTCTGGCCCGCCCAAAAGACTTACCGCATGATCGAGGTCAAGGGCCCCGGCGACCGCCTGCAGGACAACCAGCTGCGCTGGCTGGAGTTCTGTGGCGAGTACCAGATGCCGGTCACCGTCTGTTATGTGCGCTGGGCGCAGTCAGCTTGAGCTACAGCGTTGCGGTGCGTGCGCTGTGTGAATTCACGGCCAAGGTCGGCGACCTCGACCTGCGCTTCACGCCGTCGCCCAGCGCCCAGGAAGGTATCGTCGGCCACCGCACCGTGGCGTCGCGGCGCAGCGCGCACTACCAGAACGAAGTCGCGCTGGAAGGCCAATACCAACAGCTCACAGTACGGGGCAGGGCGGACGGCTACGACCCGGACAGCAATCGCCTGGAAGAAGTGAAAACCTATCGCGGCGACCTCGACGCCCAGCCCACCAACCACCGTCAACTGCATTGGGCGCAGGTCAAGGTATACGGCTGGTTGATGTGCCAGAAGCTTGGCCTTGGTGAAATCGACCTGGCACTGGTGTACTTCGACATCGTCGGCGAGGGCGAAACCCTGCTCAACCAGCGCTTTGAAGCGGCCGACCTTGAACGGTTCTTCAACCAACAGTGCGCGTTGTTCCTGGGCTGGGCCCAACTGGAAATGCAGCACCGCGACGCGCGCAACAGCGCCGCCCAGCGCCTGGCATTCCCCCACGCCGACTTTCGCCCCGGCCAGCGCGCCCTGGCAGAGTCGGTCTACAAAGCCGTCAGTACCGGCCGTTGCCTGATGGCGCAGGCGCCCACTGGCATCGGCAAAACCGTCGGCACGATCTTTCCGCTGCTCAAGGCCCTGGCGCCGCAGCAGCTGGACAAGGTGTTTTTTCTTACCGCCAAGACGCCGGGCCGCAAGCTGGCCCTGGACGCCGCCCAAGTCCTCAACGACAGCAGCCCCGATTTGCCCCTGCGCGTGCTCGAACTGGTGGCGCGGGACAAGGCCTGCGAACACCTGGACAAAGCCTGCCATGGCGATTCCTGCCCGTTGGCCAAAGGCTTTTACGATCGTCTGCCGGCCGCGCGCACGGCCGCGTCCAAGGTGCGCCTGCTGGACCAGCGCAACCTGCGCGACGTGGCGCTGGCCCATGACGTTTGCCCGTATTACCTGAGCCAGGAAATGGCGCGTTGGACCGACCTGGTGGTGGCCGACTACAACTACTATTTCGACTTTGGCGCCATGCTGTTCGGCCTGGCCCAGTTGAACCAATGGCGCGCCGCCGTGCTGGTGGACGAAGCCCACAACCTGGTAGAGCGCGCGCGTTCGATGTACAGCGCCAGCCTCGACCAATACAGCCTCAAGACCCTGCGCGACAGCGCACCCGAGCCGCTGAAGAAACCCTTGCAACGCCTGAACCGCGAATGGAACGCCCTGCACAAGGACCAGCTCGCGCCGTACCAGGCCTACGCCAACAAACCCGAAAAACTGCTGCAGGCGCTGAGCCTCTGCGCCAGCGCCCTGGGCGACTACTTCAACGATCACCCCGAAGCCCTCAGCGGCGACCTGCAGGCGTTTTATTTCGAAGCGCTGCAATTTGCCAAAGTCGCCGAACTGTTCAACGAACACTTCATCTTTGATATCAGCAAGCGCCAGTTCGGTGGCAAGCGCAGTGCTTCAACCCTGTGCCTGCGCAATGTGGTGCCGGCCGAATTCATTCGGCCCAGGCTGACCGCCGCGCGCAGCAGCGTGCTGTTTTCCGCGACCCTGAGCCCACGCCACTATTACGCCGACTTGCTCGGCCTGCCGGCGGATACCGCGTGGATCGACGTGGAATCGCCGTTCAAGGCCGAGCAATTGCAGGTGCGTATCGTCGACGCGATCTCCACACGGTTTGTGCACCGCCAAGCCTCGCTGGAACCGATCGTCGAGCTCATCGCCGGGCAATTCGCGCAACGGCCCGGCAATTACCTGGCGTTTTTCTCAAGCTTCGATTACCTGCAGCAGGTGGCACAGTTAATGGCCGAGCGCCACCCGCAGGTGGCGCTGTGGTTGCAGTCACGCGGCATGGCCGAGGCCGAACGCCAGGGTTTTCTCAACCAGTTTACCCAGCACAGCCAGGGCATCGGCTTTGCCGTGCTGGGCGGTGCGTTTGGTGAAGGCATTGATTTGCCTGGCGCACGCTTGATTGGCGCCTTCATCGCCACCCTGGGTTTGCCGCAACTGAACCCGATCAACGAACAGATGAAAGCGCGCATGGCGTCGATCTTCGGGTCCGGTTACGACTACACCTACCTGTACCCCGGCATTCAGAAAGTGGTGCAGGCGGCGGGGCGCGTGATTCGCAGCCAGCAGGATGAGGGCGTGGTGATGTTGATTGACGACCGCTTTGGCGAAGCGCGCGTTCGCCAATTGTTGCCGCGCTGGTGGGCGCCCGTCACTCAAGCGTGATGCCGCTCAGTTGTTCGCTCAGCGCCCAGAGTTTTTCGGCTTGCTCCGGATCGATGGCCCAGGCGTGAACGCCGCTGCGCTGGGTGTGATCTTCAGTGGGCGTGGCGACTTCACAGTCCTCGCAGTACAGGCCGCCCATGCCGTCAAGTTGCGGGCTGACGCCACACCACACCAGCGTCGCGGCGCCTTGTGCGGGGCTTTTGTAATGGCTGGCCGCACGCACAGTGCCGTGTTCATCCAGCGCGCCGACGAACGCCAAGTCCTTTTTGTCCAGATAGCGAACCAGGTCAGTAAGAATTTCGCCGGGGTGCACTGAAAAGGCACGCACGTGGTGGGCCTCGCCACGTGTGTCCAGCGCCACCGCAAACAGTGCGTTGGCGGTTTTTGATTGCCCGTAGGCCAGCCATTTGTCATAAGCGCGCCGTTCAAACTGCGGGTCTTCGAAATGAAGGGGGCTCAGGCGATGACCCAGAGACGACACCGACACTACGCGCGCACCGTTAGCCTTGCACAGGGACGGCCACAGCCGGGCGGTCAGTTGAAAGTGGCCGAGGTGGTTGGTGGCAAACTGTGCTTCCAGGCCGGCGGCGCTTCTGTGCAACGGCGTGGCCATGATCCCGGCGCTATTGATCAGCAGGTCCAATGGCCGCCCGGACGCAATAAAACCCTGGGCAAAGCGCTCAATTGACGCCGCGTCGATCAGGTCCAGGCGGGCGTGTTCAACGCCCTGTATGCCGTGCAGATTGCGCTGCGCCTTTTGCACGTCACGCGCCGGGACGATCACCTGTGCTCCGGCACTTGCAAGGGCGCGAGTGGCCTCCAGGCCAATTCCGGAGTATCCGCCGGTGACGATGGCTGTCATTGCGCGCAAGTCTTTAGCGGCCAGTGCTTGCAGCGCGGTGGTACTGGCATCAAAACCACTGTTGAGGGGGGCTTGTTTGCGCGTCATGGCGGTTCTCCGTTTGAGGTAGGGCTATGTTCTTCGTTGAAGGTCGGACGCGGAATACCCTAAAGTCCGGGTTTCTATCGCGATCGTCCGGAGCTTTTTAGTATGGATACGCTCTCCGAGGTATTGGCCCTCTTGAAAAGCCACCGCACGTTGTTCGCGGGCTTGAAGGCCGGCGGCACGTGGGCGGTGAATTTTCCGGCGCCGCAGGGCATCAAGTTCAATGCCGTGGTGGAGGGCAATTGTTGGCTGGAAGTGAAGGGCGAGCCGGTGCCCATCGCCTTGAGCGAGGGCGATTGTTTTTTACTGACACACAACCGCCCGTGGAGATTGTCCAGCAACCTTGCACCGGAGGGCGTTGACGCGCGTGACGTTTACCGCGAGGCGGTGGGCGGCATCGCCCGCGTGGGCGACGCGCAGGATTTGTTTCTGATTGGCGGGCTGTTCACCTACGGCGATGAGGCGCGTTTGTTGCTCGATGGGTTGCCGCCAGTGGTGCGTATCAGCGCCAGGTCCGAACAGGCCGGTGTGTTGCGCTGGTGCCTGGAGCGGCTGGCCCTGGAATATGCCGGCCCAAGACTCGGCGCGGCATTGATGACCGAGCATTTGGCGCAAATGATGCTGGTGCAAATCCTGCGGCTCTATCAATCTTCCCTGGGTGCCAGCACTCGAGGCTGGTTGGCAGCCTTGACCGACCCACGGTTGGCACCGGTACTTGCGCAAGTGCACGCCGAACCGGCGCGGCGTTGGACCTTGAGTGACATGGCCGGTATTGCCAATCAGTCCCGTTCGACGTTTGCCTTGCGCTTCAAGCAGCAGGTCGGGATGGCCCCTCAGGAGTACCTGACCCGTTGGCGCATGCACTTGGCGATAAAGGCCTTGAACACCTCCGGCAGCAGCGTGTCCAGCATCGGCCAGGCGTTGGGGTACCAGTCGGACAGCGCCTTCAGCAGCGCATTCAAGCGTCAGATGAAGTGCACCCCACGCGAATACCGCGAGCGCTCCCTGCATAACCTTCACACCATCGATCACAAGGAAGCCCGTGATGAGCGATATCCAGCATGACAAGGTTCAGGTCAACGGTATTGAGTTGAGCGTCCACATCGCCGGGCCCGAGCAAGGCCAGCCGATTTGGCTGCTGCACGGGTTTCCCGAGTGCTGGCACTCTTGGCGAGAGCAGATTCCCGCGCTGGCCGGCGCTGGTTATCGGGTGTTCGCGCCCGAAATGCGCGGCTATGGCGAATCGAGTTCGCCTGCCGAGGTCGCCGATTACGAGTTACTGACCTTGTGCGCCGATATTCAGCAGGCCATGGACCATTTCGGCCATCACCAGGTGGTGATGGTCGGCCACGACTGGGGCGCCGTGGTGGCCTGGCATCTGGCGTTACTGGAGCCTGCGCGGGTCAGCCGCTTGATCACGATGTCGGTGCCGTTTGCCGGACGTGCGCGGCGCCCGGTGATCGAGATCATGCGCGAGCTGTACGCCGATCGCTTCAACTACATCCTGTATTTCCAGGCACCGGGCGTAGCCGAGCGGGAGCTGGATGCCGACATCGAACGCACGTTGCGGCTGTTCATGCAGGATCAGGATGTGTTCCTGCAGAAAAAGCCAGCCAACGCCACTTTGTTCGACGGCGTCTCGGCCCCCGGCGCATTGCCAACGTGGTGCACTCAAGCGGACATGGGCGTTTACGTGCACACCTTCAGCAAGTGCGGTTTTCGTGGCCCGCTGAACTGGTATCGCAACTTTGAGCGCAATTGGCACCGCACCGAGTTCCTCGCCGGCCAGCCCGTGCTGCAACCCACATTATTCTTGATTGGCGACCGTGATCCGGTCGGCGTGTTTGAAGCTCACACCCTCAAGCGAATGCCCGACGCAGTGCCCAACCTGCAACAGCAGGTGTTGGCCAACTGCGGTCACTGGATCCAGAACGAACAGGCCGAGCGGGTCAACGCGCTGATGCTCGCGTTTCTAGCGAGAACCTGAAGGTCGCACCATGGCCTGGGCGCTCCACCAATTGGATGTCGCGCCCGTGCAATTGCAGGATACGGTGCACGATGCGCAGGCCCAGGCCGCCATCGCGGCGCGCGCCGCCGATGGTGAAAGCGCGCAGGAACAAGCCTTCGCGCAGCGGCGCGTCGATGCCCGGGCCGCTGTCGCTGACGGTGACCGTCACACAAGTAGCCTCGGGTGCCAGGATCACTTCGACTTCGCCGTTTACCGGTGTATGCCGCAAGGCGTTGTCGAGCAGGTTGGTCAATACACGTTCGATCAGGCCCAGGTCGGCCAGCACGGTCGGCACCTGTGGCGGCAGCGTGGCGGTGAGTGTAATGGCGCGGGCTTCGGCGGTGAGTTCGAATTTCTGGAAGATGTCTTGCACCAGGTCGGGCAGGGAAAAGCCTTCGATCACGGGCTGCACAAAACCATGTTCCAGGCGCACCAGCTCCAGCAGTGACTGGGCCAACCCGCCCACCTTGCGGCTTTGGTCGAGGGCGATGCCCAGGTAGCGGCGGCGCTCGTCGGGGCTGAGGCTGGCGTCCTTGAGGGACAGGGTTTCCAGGTAGCCGTGCAGCGACGCCAACGGCGTGCGCAGGTCATGGGAAATATTCGCGACCATTTCCCGACGTTCCTGGTCCTGATGGGTGATGGCGCGCCATTGTTCGCCCAGGCGGTTTTCCATTTGTACGAAGGCATGGTCGAGCACCGCGATTTCATCGCCGCTGTCGAGTTCGGGGGGATTGATTTGCGTGGGTTTGGGGGCGCCGTCGATGTCGAACCGGCCCACCTTGTCGGTGAGCTGACGCAACGGTCGGGTGATCCAGGCAAAGGCGATCAAACCGGCCAACAGGCAGAGCAGGGCGACCAGCCCGATGGACCACAAGGCAATCTTCAGCGCCATGCCCGTCGCGTCTTTGGCGTCGTACACATCATGGGCTTCGCCCAGCAGCACTACGTACAGGAAGCCGGTTTGCTGGCCGTTGGCCTTGAGCGGCGCCGCGCTGAATACCTTGTGCCCATCGACGCTGCGCGGGTCATCGCCGAGGATCGGCAGCATCGCGCCGCTGAGGAATCGGCGCACCGGTACGAGGTCGACCTTGTCGCGCAGCAAATGCCCGCTGGGCGCGGCATTCCCGACCACACGTCCGTCAATATCGAGCAAGTACACCTCGACACTCGGGTTGACCAGCATCAACTGGCTGAACAGGTTGCGCACTGCCTCGGGCTTGAGGCCGTCGGCGTCCATCAGTTGAGTGTCGCGAGCAATATGCGCAGCCAGGTCGCGGGACAGGCCTTGCACCACTTCCAGTTCATGCATGCGGTTGGAGCGCACCTGCAGCCATGCCGAGGTGCCGCTGCAGATCACCAGCAGCACGGCGAACACCACCGACAGGCGCTGGGTCAGGGTCAGTTTCATGATGCACTCTCGGCAAACTTGTAGCCCCGGCCCCACACCGTGAGGATGAGCACCGGGTTGGCCGGGTCGGCTTCGACTTTGGCGCGCAGCCGGTTGATATGCGTGTTCACGGTGTGTTCATAGCCTTCGTGGCTGTAGCCCCACACCGCGTTGAGCAGGTCCATGCGCGAAAACACCTTGCCCGGCTGGCGGGCGAAGAAATACAGCAGGTCAAACTCGCGCGGCGTGAGGTCCAGGCGCTGGCCTTGCAGGGTCGCGTCGCGGGTCAGCGGGTTGATGAACAACTGGCCAAGGTCGAGGCTGCCGGCGTCCATCTTCAGGTTGCGCGCCATCGCATCCACGCGGCGCAGCAGCGCCTTGACCCGTGCGACCAGTTCGGGCATCGAAAACGGCTTGGCCAGGTAATCGTCGGCGCCCAGCTCCAGCCCAAGGATGCGGTGCAACTCGCTGGAGCGCGCGCTGGTGATGATGATCGGGGTGTAGCGCGTCATGGCGCGGGCGCGCCGGCAGATTTCCAGACCGTCGACGCCGGGCAGCATCAAGTCGAGGATCAGCGCATCCCAGCCGCCCTGTTCGAGCAGGTGCAGGCCTTCATTGCCGTCGGCGCTGTGCACCACCTCAAACTGCTCGTCGCGCAGGTGCAGGCAGATCAAGTCGGCAATATGGGCATCGTCCTCGACCACCAGGACACGTTTGGGCTGATCCATGCTGAAAACCTTCGCTTGTAGTTCGCGCATTGTGCGGGTTTTGCAACAGTGTAGTTATCACGAATTGTTTAACTCTGCGTGAGGATTTCGCGACCGCCCAGGGCCCAGGATGACCTCAATGCAAGGGCGCTGGTTATGACACGACAGGTTTTTGTGGCGAGCCAGATCCCCGTGGCGAGCGGGCTTGCCCCGCGTCGGGCTGCGCAGCGGCCCCAAAAAAAGCGGGCGCTACGCACTCCAACGCGGGGCAAGCCCGCTCGCCACACCAAACCCTCCAGCCAGACGATCAGCGCCAGTCATCCATGAGGAAATTCCCATGTATTCACGCCGACAAATACTGCTAGCCACCGGCGGCCTGGGTGTCGCCGTCCTGGCCGGCGGCCTGCTCAAACAGCTCAACCTGGTCACCGACGCCGAAGCCGCGGAAACCTTCGAGGTCAACCACACCGAGGCCCAGTGGCGCAGCCTGCTCAGCGCCGAGCAATTCGACATTCTGCGCGAGGAGGGCACCGAACGGCCTTACACCAGCCCGCTCAACGATGAGCACCGCACAGGCACTTTCGCCTGCGCCGGCTGTGCGCTGCCTTTGTTCTCCTCGGCCACCAAGTTCGACAGCCACACCGGTTGGCCAAGCTTCTGGCAGCCACTGGACAACGCGGTCGCCAGCCACGTCGACACCTCCTTTGGCGTGGTGCGCAAGGAAATTCACTGCCGCCGCTGTGGTGGCCACCAAGGGCACGTCTTCGACGATGGCCCTGCACCCACCGGCCTACGCTATTGCATGAACGGCGCGGCCATGACGTTCACGGCGGCTTAAGCCGATGTTTATCAATACTTATAAGGGACGATCCCATGTGGCTTCTGGTTCTCGCGTATCTGGGCGGCGTGCTGACAATTGTCAGCCCGTGCATCCTGCCTGTTCTGCCTTTTGTCTTCGCTCGCACCGGGCAGCCGTTTATGCGCAGTGGCTTGCCGCTGTTGGCGGGGATGGCGGTGACGTTCGCCCTGGTGGCCTCGCTGGCGGCAGTGGGCGGCGGTTGGGTGGTGCAAGTCAATCAATACGGGCGCTGGCTCGCGTTGCTGTGCGTTGCCCTGTTCGGACTCACGCTGTTGCTGCCGCAATTGTCGGAGCGCCTGACGCGGCCCTTGGTGGCCGCCGGCAGTCGCCTGTCCGAAGCCGCTGGAGCCGACGCCAAACCGCGTCCGGGCGCCTCCTTCCTGATCGGCGTGGCCACCGGTTTGCTCTGGGCTCCCTGCGCCGGGCCCATCCTCGGGTTGGTACTGACCGGCGCGGCACTGCAGGGCGCCAGCATCGGCACGACCTTGCTGTTGCTGGCCTACGCCGCCGGTGCTGCGACGTCACTGGCGCTGGCGCTGCTGGTCGGCGGTAAAGTCTTTGGCTTGATGAAAAAGTCGCTCGGCGCCGGCGAATGGCTGCGCCGCGGTCTGGGTGCACTGATGTTGGTCGGCGTGGCCGCCATCGCGCTGGGCCTGGACACCGGGGTGCTATCGCGCTTGTCGACAGCTTCTACCGGCGGTCTGGAACAAAACCTGGTGGACACACTCAGCGCCAAGCCCGAACAGAAGAGCGGCGCGATGATGGCGGGCGGAGCCATGATGGCGGCGGCCAACCACAGCGATTCGCTGCCCATCGAAGGGGCTTTGCCGGCGCTGGACGGCGCGGTGCAGTGGCTCAACAGTCCGCCACTGAGCGCCGAAGCGCTCAAAGGCAAAGTGGTGCTGGTGGATTTCTGGACCTACTCCTGCATCAACTGCCTGCGCAGCTTGCCCTATGTCAAAGCCTGGGCCGAGAAATACCACGACCAGGGCCTGGTGGTGATTGGCGTACACGCCCCGGAATTCGCCTTTGAACGCGACGTGAGCAACGTCACCAAGGCCATGAAGGATCTGGGCATCACCTACCCGGTGGCGATCGACAACAACTATAAAATCTGGCGCGCCTTCAACAACCAGTACTGGCCGGCGCACTACTTTGCCGATGCCAAGGGCCAGATTCGCTATCACCACTTTGGTGAGGGCGATTACGCCGAGTCCGAACGCGTCATTCAACAACTGCTGCGTGAGGCTGGCGCGACCAACGTCGCCGGTGGCTTGATCGAAGCCGACGCCAAGGGCGTGCAGCAAGCGCCGGACATGAACGAGGTGCAATCGCCGGAAACCTACCTGGGCTTCCAGCGTGCGGAAAACTTCGTCACCACCGGCACCCTGGGCACCGACACCGTGGTGAATTACCCGGCAGCCGGCACCCTGGCGCTGAACAACTGGACCCTGGAAGGCCCATGGAATGTCGGCGGCCAGCAAGCCACCCTCGACCAGGCTGGCGGGCGCATCGTCTACCGCTTCCATGCCCGTGACCTGCACCTGGTGCTGGGCCCGGGTGCCGATGGCAAGCCGGTGCGCTTCAAGGTGACGATTGACGGCCAAGCGCCGGGCAATGCCCACGGCACGGATGTGGCGCCCGATGGCAGCGGCACGGTGACCGAGCAACGCCTGTATCAGCTCGTGCGCCAGCCTGCCGGGGTCAAGGACCGCACCTTCAGCATCGAATTTCTCGACCCGCACGTGGCGGCTTATGCCTTCACCTTCGGCTGACCCATCAATCTTGAAGTGAAAACCCAATCAATGTGGGAGCAGGCAAGCCAGCTTCCACACTCGACCGCGCTCTGGAGTGAGTTTTATGAGGCTTCTCAAAATTTTACCCGCATTGGCCTTCGCCACCTTCGTCGGCCAAAGTTCGGCCTTTTCTTTCGGCGCCTCCGATGACGCGGTGATGATCGCACCACCCGCGCTGGACCTGCCGGCCGAGTCCGGCAACCTGCAAACCGCGGTGTTTGCAGGTGGCTGTTTCTGGGGCGTGCAAGGGGTGTTCCAGCATGTACAGGGCGTGAAAAACGCCGTGTCCGGCTACGACGGCGGCGCGGCCAACACGGCGCAGTACGAGTCGGTCAGCGAGGGCGACACCGGCCACGCCGAGTCGGTGTCGGTGACCTACGATCCGAGCAAGGTCAGCTACGGCAAGCTGCTGCAGATCTACTTCTCGGTGGCCCACAACCCCACCGAACTCAACCGCCAGGGCCCGGACAGTGGCACCCAGTACCGCTCGGAGATTTTCGCGCAAAATGCCGAGCAGCAAAAAGTCGCTCAGGCCTATATCGCGCAGCTCGACGCTGCCAAGGCCTTCGACAAGCCGATCGTGACCAAAGTGGAGATGGGCAAGGCGTTTTACCCGGCCGAGTCCTATCACCAGGACTTCCTCACCGAGAACCCGTCCTACCCCTACATTGTGATCAATGACCTGCCGAAAGTGGCGCAGCTGAAAAAACTGTTCCCGGACCAATACCGCGCAGAACCCGTGCTGGTAAAAAACCAATAACCGACGCAAAACCAATGTGGGAGCGGGCCGGCCCGCGATGGCGGTGGTTCAGTCACCATCGATGCAACTGAACGTGCGCTATCGCGGGTCAGCCCGCTCCCACATTTTTTAACCTTTGGTTTTTGCCAGATAAGGCGCTAACCGCCGCCCCATTTCCTCACCCAACGCCTGCAACCCGCTCAGCGGCCGCACCATCACTTCAAACTCGACGATTTGCCCCGACTCATTGAAACGAATCAGGTCAATCCCCTTGAGCTGCTTGTCGCCCACCCGCGCGCTGAACTCCAGCACCACACTGAGCCCGTCGGCCGTGGCCAGTTCACGGTGGTATTTGAAGTCTTCAAACACCGTGATCACGGTGTTCAGAATCATCGACACCACGGGCGCGCCAGGGTAGGGCGTGTGGGCCATGGGTGAGCGGAAGACGGCATCAGGCGCCAGCAGTTCGGGCAGCGATTGCAGATCGCGCCCGGCCAGCATCGCGTGCCAGCGTTGCAACGTCTGAGCGGCGGCGGGGGTCAGTGTCAGTTCGGACATGCGCTGTACCTGTTCTTGGGATGGGAAGGCCTTTCACCTGCCCAACATAAGAGCGGCACCTGAGCAGGGTCAATCACCCGAACTGACAGTTAAGTGACTGCAACTCACACCACTTCCAGGTACGAGCTATGAATCGCCCGTGCCAGCTCACGCACCGTGTCGATAAAGTCCGTCAGGCGGCTGTGCAAGCCGTCCTGCAGAATCTCATCGATCCCGGTATAGCGCAGGCGCGCCTCGAATTCCGCCGCCAGGCGCTGCGCCGTGCGCCCATAGCTGCCGGGCAAGCCCGCGAGGATATGGCTCAGCTCCTCGATACACGCATGCAACGAACGCGGCACGTCACTGCGCAGCAGCAGCAACTCCGATACCGAGCGCGCATTCAAGGCATTCGGGTACAGCTCGGTGTAGGCTTCAAACGACGACAACGCCCGCAGCAGGGCGCTCCACTGGTAATAGCCGCGTGCCGACAAGTCGCTGACTTCTTCCGACTCCTCGCCAAACATTTCATAGCGCGCGTCCAGCAAGCGCAAGGTGTTGTCCGCGCGCTCGACGAAGGTGCCCAGGCGTATAAACCGGTACGCGTCATTGCGCATGATGGTGCCGGACGTCGCGCCGCGGAACAGGTGCGAACGCTGCTTGACCCAGTCACAGAAGTGGCTGATGCCGTGCCGCGCCAGGCCACCGGCGGCGATGCTGCGCATTTCCAGCCAGGTGGCGTTAAGGTTTTCCCACATGTCGGCGGTAATGCGTCCGCGTACCGCGTGGGCATTGCCCCGCGCGGCACGCAGGCAGTTGTAGATGCTGGCGGGGTTTTCTTCGTCGAGGGCGAAGAAGTGCAGCATGAGCGTCGCGTCCAGCTCTTTGTGACGCTCCAGGTAATTCTCCAGGGTGCCGCTGCTGAGCAACGCCATCGCCAGTTCGTCCAGCCCATCGCTGTGCCCGGCCTGGGGCATCAGCGACAGCGAGTAACTGACTTCAAGCATGCGCGCCAGGTTTTCGGCGCGTTCCAGGTAACGCGACATCCAGTACAGATCTGCGGCGGTTCTACTCAACATACTCAGCCCTCCACCACCCAGGTGTCCTTGGTTCCGCCGCCTTGCGACGAGTTGACGATCAACGAGCCTTCCTTCAATGCCACGCGGGTCAGGCCGCCGGGCACCAGGCGGGTTTCCTTGCCCGAGAGCACGAACGGGCGCAGGTCGATATGCCGCGGCGCAATGCCGTTTTCGACGAAGGTGGGGCAGGTGGACAGGCTCAGGGTCGGTTGGGCGATGTAGGCGTGGGGACGTGCCTTGATGCGTTGGCGGAAGTCCTCGATTTCGGCGGCGGTGGAGGCCGGGCCGACCAGCATGCCGTAGCCGCCCGAGCCCTGGGTTTCCTTGACCACCAATTCCGGCAAGTGGGCGAGCACGTGGGACAGTTCATCCGGCTTGCGGCACTGGAAGGTCGGCACGTTTTGCAGAATCGGCTCTTCATCCAGGTAGAAACGGATCATCTGCGGCACGTACGGGTAAATCGACTTGTCATCGGCCACGCCGGTGCCAATCGCATTGGCCAGCACCACATTGCCGGCGCAATAGGCGGCAACCAGCCCCGGCACGCCGAGCATCGAATCGGGATTGAAGGCCTTGGGGTCGAGGAAGGCGTCGTCGATTCGCCGGTAAATCACATCCACCGGCTTGGGCCCGTCGGTGGTGCGCATGAACACCTTGAGGTCGTGCACGAACAGGTCGGCGCCTTCGACCAGTTCCACGCCCATTTCTCGGGCGAGGAAGGCGTGTTCGAAGAAGGCGCTGTTGAAGCGGCCCGGGGTCAGCACCACCACGTTGGGATTGTCGAGGCGGCTGGAACTTTTCAGGGTCTTGAGCAGCAGGTTGGGGTAGTGGTCCACCGGCGCTATGCGCTGCTTGGCGAACACTTCCGGGAACAGGCGCATCATCATCTTGCGGTCTTCGAGCATGTAGCTCACGCCGCTGGGGGTGCGCAGGTTGTCTTCGAGCACGTAGTAGGTGCCGTCGCCGTCGCGCACCAGGTCAACCCCGGAAATGTGCGAATAAATGTCGCGGTGCAGGTCCAGCCCGACCATCGCCTTCTGATAACCCTCGTTGCCCAGCACCTGTTCGGCAGGAATGATCCCGGCCTTGATGATGCGTTGGTCGTGATAGATGTCGGCCAGGAACATGTTCAGCGCATTGACGCGCTGGATACAGCCGCGTTCGATCACGCTCCATTCAGTGGCGGGGATGCTGCGGGGAATGATGTCGAAGGGGATCAGGCGCTCGGTGTCCTGCTCGTCGCCGTAGAGGGTGAAGGTGATCCCGGCGCGGTGGAACAGCAAATCGGCTTCGCGGCGCCTTTGCGCCAGCAGTTCCGGCGGCGTGTTGGCCAGCCAGCGGGAGAAATCCTGATAGTGCGCACGGCACACGCCATGTGCGTCATTCATTTCATCAAAGAAAGATCGAGCCATTCCAGTACCTTGTCAGTGCCCAGGGGTGCTTGGGTGGCACTGCCGCTTTAAAAAACGCATTTTTTTATGAGCCCGTGGCTGATCGTGCCAACGGGCCTGGTCCTTACTTTCTTATGGGGTCGGCTCTGGGTCGGGGGGTAACGAATGCTCCTGAATCCGGGCAGATGAATGGATAAAGCAATGCGTGTGCCGGAACCGGGGATTGTGTTGATTTAATCCTGCGGCGAGCGGGCTGATGGTGGCAGCGGGCGTGCTGTGGCGAGCCACCTCGCCCCGCGTTGGCCTGCGCAGCGGCCCCCAGGGAAAGCAGGCGCGCTGCGCACGCCAACACGGGGCAAGCCCGCTCACTACAAGGGTGCAGGGCCTGTTCCACAATGGTGCATGAACAAACTTGAACTTCACCGCTCCCTGATTTTTCTAACGAGACTCGCAATCTTGTGGAGCACCGTCGTGCCCAGAATCATCTCCCCGAACACCCCCGAAGCAGCGCTGGACGATCACAGTGAACACAACGCCAAGATTTTTGGTTCGCCCAAGGACCGACTTGACTTCTATCGCCGCGAAATCCAGTACGAAACCTCCATCCTGGCCAACCGCACCGACGCCTACCTGACGGCGCAGTCGTTTCTGGTCATCGCCTTTGTCTCCGGCATGGGCAACCTGAACCCGGAATGGGGCAAGTTTTTCACCCTGATCGTGCCGGTGTTCCTGGCCTCCCTGGGAGTGCTCAGTTCCCTGAATGCCTGGCCGGGGATCCGTGCCGCGTACGAAATCATCGACCACTGGCACTACAAACAAAGCGAATTGCTGCGCAGCGAGCCGGTCATGGGCATGGCCTATGACGATTCGCCGCTGTTTTGCGAAACCGAGTCGTCGCACAAGGGCTATCGCAAGTCGCTGCTGTTTTCCATGCGCGCGCCGTGGCTGTTCATGGTGTTCTGGCTGTTGCTGGGCGTCTACGCGTTCTACATCCAGATCGATAACCCTGTGTCTTGAGCACTGCTGCTTAAATCGTCGGAACTTCATCGTCCTGCGCGGGACCTTACCTTTACGCAGGATGTGTTTTCCGAAACTGCGAAGAGGTGACCCCATGAACACAAGCAACGATCCGCAAGTCAGCAACCGCAACGACCCGGCCATCGATGGTGGAGAGCCGGCGCCCGGCACTGGCGCCGACGCGCCTAAAGACCCCAAGCCTGCCAGCGATCCAAAAGCCAAGGAAAACGACTACAGCCCCGACTTCAAGCCTGAGCCCGAAGCCAAGCCTGAGACGGATGCCGATATCGATACCCAAGGCGGTTAGAGGAGACGGTCATGTCAGAACAAGACGACGAAGAACTCAACGACCCAGGCAACGAAGACCCGGGTTCATTGATGGATGATGCAGAAGTGCCGCTGAACGATCTGGATGACGCGGCCGATGTAGGTCATACCGAAAATCAAGACTGAGCTGCAATCTTTTGAGCTTTCACCTTGGCACGTCGTTCATACCAGACCAGCATCGGCTGGGTACTCAGGCCATGAACGACGATGCTCAAGGCGATCACCGACACCGTAAGGTTCACCGCCACCGCACTGCTGGTGCCGATCAACCCATGGTTGAGCGCGTAGAACAGGTAGTAGATGCTGCCGATCCCGCGAATGCCGAACCAGCCCATCAAGCCGCGCTGCCGATAGTCGATCAGGCTGCCCCAGGGCACGGCCAGCACACTCGCCGGCCGAATCACGCAAAACAACAGCGCCGCCACCGGCAGTGCGCGCCAGTCCCAATGACTGACCAGAATGATCCCCAGCAGCGTCACCAGGAAAACCTCCATCGAGCGTTCCACCAGGCTGCCGAATGACAGCATGTCGCCCATCATCACACCGGCGGCGATCTGTGTGTCTTGCAGTTCACTGACATCACCTTGGAGCGCGCGTGCAGGTTCCACCTCCAGATGGCCCACCACCGGCAATGCCAAGTGCTCGGAGGGCGTCTGCGAATTGCCCGTGGACCTGAACTCTGCCTGGCGCAAGCCGAGCCCGGCGGCGAACACCGACAAAAAGCCGTAGCCGCCCACCGCCTCGGCCGCCACGTAGGCCAGGGCGATCAACGCCAGCGTCAGGTAATCGTTGGGCGACAAGGTGCTGTCTTCATTGGTGATGCGCATCCACAAGGTCACGCGGCCGATGCCCCGGCCCATCCAGTAGCCGATCAGCAACCCGGCCGGTACGGCCCACAGCAGGTTTTTCAGGGCCCAGCCGCCCAGCCAGTCACCGTCAAAGCCGCCATGCTGCATGAATAACAGCGCAAAGATCACAAACGGAAACGCCGTGCCATCGTTCAAGCCGGCCTCGCCCGACAGGCCAAAACGCAGCGCGTCGTAGTCCTGCGCATTGTTGACCTGAACCAGGCCGGCCAGCACCGGGTCGGTCGGCGCAAGAATGGCACCGACCAGCAGCGAAACGCCCCAGGAAAGCCCGAACAGGTAATGCAGCGCGAGGCCACTGCCCAGGATAGTCAGCAACATCACCGGGCCTGCCATGCCAAACGCAATGCGCCAGGTGCGATGCCGCAATGGCAGGCGCAGCTTCAAGCCGCTGACGAACAGCGAAAACAGCACCGCCACTTCCGTCAAGTGCTCCATCCAGCGTGCGGAAGCCTTGATGTCCATCTGCAGCAGGTCCATGCCCAGGGGGCCAATGGCGATGCCCAGCAACAGGCAGACTGCCGAGGTTGTCACCGGCATCCAGCGCAGGTAGGAGGAGGTGAGGGCGAGGGTCAGCAATACCGCGCCGAGTACGGCCAACCAAAGAATAAAAGTCATCGAACGTGCACCGTGGCCGTGGTTTGTAGCCGTTGGAGGACCACGACCCGGTACTGGTTCAAAGTTGTTGGATCAGGTGTTGATCCACGAATGATCGGCGCCGATCCTGATGTTGAACCGGTAGCGAAGCGGGTAGTAGTGGTGTTTGATTTTTTGTATCTGCTCACGCAGATGATCCGGTGGCGCAAGCCCTTTGCTGGCGTAGACGCCAAGCACGTCGTTTTCAATGTCGACGATAGGGCCGGACGAGACGAGGCTGCCGTCGACCAGCTTGGACTCTTTGGCTAATCCATCCAAACCCAGGTCGTACAGGTCGGGCCGTTTCGACTTGAGGATGTCATTGAACAGATTCGGGCCTGCGGTCTCGAATATCTTGCGTTCATAAGCGCTGAATTCGGGTGTGTAGTGCACCCGGCCATTGGCGGATTTCGTGGCAGTGGGGCGGTTGGCCGCGAAGTACGCCTTGTTGGCTTTAAAACGTTGGTTCATCTGCGTGATCATCGCCTCGATGACCGGGTTGCCAGGGCGTGTCGCGAAGTTACTGGTGTTATAGAACGGCGTGTAGTCGGTCAGGCTATGCACGACCGGCGCGCCGAGCAGAACATCGTCAGCGCCGGCGAGCAATGCGTCGGTGCCGATGTTTTTTTGAATGACGTCATCGGTGTCCAGGTACACACCGCCGTGCTTGTTCATGATGGGATAACGCGCAACGTCCGAGGCGGCCGCCAGGTTTTTGCCTTGCCCCTGCCGAAAGTAGTCGTACATTTCGCCGCGCCTGAGCTGCTTGAAGACTTCGTCCTCATGCAGGTTCACGATCTTCACGCCGGGCACCTTGCTCTCCAGCGTGTTTTTTATGCGTTGAAACACCGCCGGGCTGTCTGCATCGACGTGAAGAATGGAGGTATAACCGGGCGCCTGAGTGGCGTTCCTGGCGATGTTGTCGGCCAGGTGCGACGGTATTTCCTGGCCGGCCCAAAAGTAGTGCAGCGCCTTGGGCAGCGGTTTCACCTCGTTTGGCAGCTTCAGCACCGACGGCGGTGAGACATCAATAAAGGTGTACTGATGCGCGTCGGCCTTTTTAGCTTTGCTGAACTCATCAAGCGTTCCCCGTTGCCACTTGCCCTTGGCACTTCGCCAGAAATACTTCGCGGGCGTGTCATCGATACCGGTGGCGAGCGGGGTCAGTTTCCACGCGCCGGCCGAACTGTCGAAGATGACGCTGTGTTCGGCGCCTTTGTGATTGAGCCTGAACGGCGTGGCTGCATGTTCGACGACGTCGATGTCATCCATCGGGACCACGTAAGTGCTGTCGCCAAACTTCCAGGGCGTGGGTGTGTCATGAGCGCCACCCAGCAGCCGGGCGGACCTGGAGGTGGGTTCCCAGCCGGACACACCGAGGTCCCTGATGGCGATGTCTGGCCCCGTGCCATTGGGGTGCCGGATGAATCGCTGGCCATCCTTCAAGCGTGACTCATAAAGTGTTCCGTCGACCTTTACATATTCTTTTTTACTGCGGCCTACGTACACGTTGCCCTGCAAGCCCTTGGTCGACAGCGCGTGCGGGGCGATGTGTCTGGCTTCATAACCGCGCAGGTTGGCGTCCAGTGTCCGGGTCTCGCCACTGGCCGCCAGGCGCTTGGGCGTGAAGTCTTTGAGCCGGGGGCCAAAGGGGTATTTTTTTACCGCGTCGTATTGGTGCCAGTGACCCTGGAACAGCACGGCATGACCTTCAACAGTGTGTTGACCGACCTTGAACGTGCCGTTTGCCGCCAGACCCTGTTGCCGATCGGCGATCTTTACCAGGTCATCGCCGCCGAGGGCGTGCAGGCTGCTGGCGTCGTTTGAGTTGGGGCTGTCGACGACAAAGTTTTCCAGCGGTTTGCCGTACGCCTGTTGGGTGCGCGGATTAACGGCATACCACTGTTGGGTCGCCTCATCGAATGTGGCCAGCGCTGGGGTGCTTTGCGCGCGGTGGGAGGCCCTGAAGGTGCCTTGCGCGATATCGGGCTTTTTCGCCAACTCAAGCAGGTTGACACTGCGGTAAGACCCGCGCAGGTGCTTGAGGCCCTTATAGCTGGCGCCGGCTAAGCTGCGGACGCCGTTGGCGACTCCGCGCGCCAGGTCATCCACCCCGCTCAGGGGGTTGAGCGAGCCGACCGCCGCACGCCCGACAATCTTGAACGTCTGGCCGAGCCTGGAGATGGCCGACGCGCCGGCAAATGCGCCTTTCGTGCCCTTGGCCGCAGCCCCCAGGCCCACCGCGAAACCAAAGATATCGAAGGCCAGATCCACGACACCGTCCTTCACGTTGCCGTCGATGAAATGCTTGATGGCTGACCTGAACGGGATCAGATTCAGCGCTACGTCCTCAACCACCTTATAGGTCGGTACTTCAGTGTCGAACGTCGTCACGCCTCTGGCGCTGCGGTGCACAGCGGGCAGGTTGATGTCTTCGATCAGCGCATCGGCCATGTACCGGGTTCGGTCACTGGCGAAGCTATCAGGCACGGTGTGCGCACCTTTGCGCTCATCCAGCAGGGCCGATGAGTATTCACCCGCAGGCTTTACGGCATCGTAGCGTTTGCCGGGTGACGGATACCAACCGCCGGCGGGTGGGTACGCTTTGTAGGTCTGGCCCGGCCGCCGGGTCACCGTGCCCTTGAGGCGGTCGACTGCATAGGTCATGGCCTTGCCATTGCGCTGGGTCTCGACCAGTAGAACGCCTTCTGCAACGCGGCGATCGTCTCGGCTGTATTCAATTTCCTTGCGCACGCTTATTTTGCCGAATTCCAGGTTTTGCCGGTCTTCCAGCGGCAGCTTGGCGATCAAGTGCTTGAGTTGCGCAGTGGTGGTCTTTTTTACCCGGCTGGCGTAAGCCCCAAACGCTTCATCAAACGCATCCTGCGGACGCGGCAGGTCTTTAAGCGTCGCCAGAGCGGCGTTGATGTTGATCGCATGCGAGGACGCTACCCAAGCCCCCGGCGCGCCATCCGTGGGCAAAGCGACGTTGCCCAACGTCACCGCGCTGGCAGCCGCGCGGCCGGCCCGGCCCCAATCATCGGACGAGTCGGGCGCGCCGAGCAGGGCTCTGCCGTCGATAAACAGATCCAGCAGCGAATAAGGCCCCGGGAAGTGCCTGCTGGCGGGCTGCGAGGTGATGCATTTTTCTTCGAACAGGTTCGGGTCCATCGCCGGCAAAGCGAGTTTCAGTTGTGCCAGCGCCAGCGCTTTTGTGGTCGGCATCTCGCCGATCTGCGTTTGGGCAGCCTCTCTCAACTCATTGACCTGGGCACTGAATCGCTGACGCACCAGGGCCATGGCTGCATCGGTGGTCGGGTAGTGCAGGCCATTGCCAACGGCCCAGTCCTTGATCGCTTCATGCTGGGCGGCGTATTCAATGCGGCGCTCGTCATCGGTCACGGGTGCAATGCTGCCCTCCAGCATGACGCGCGCATAGCTCATCGTCGCCGTTGCCCCTGGCGATTTTGCCTCGATGCGCGCGACCGCCGTGGCAAAGCTGACCCAGCTGTGGGTGCCCACGGCCACCTGATCGGGGATGTCCTTGACCAGAAGCGCCGGCGCCCGGCTGGCAAGCAAAAGGTGAGTCAGCACGCAAGCGGTGGCCGGGGAGGACGCTCGCCCGGTGGCCACCAGGTGTTCTTCCATCTCGCTGATGATCGTAGACGCGGACTTGCCGGCGTTTTCGGCGCAGAACAGCGTGTAACCTTCAATGCTCAGTGGCGTGTCTGGCCGCACAGCGCCAAACGGATCGTCCACCCTGACACGCTCCACGTTCAATGCCGCCAGTAGCCAATCGGTGGCACTGCCCTTGATTGACCGTGCCTCGAAGCTGGCCTGGATGGCCTCGCCCAGTGCCGTGCCTCTGGGCGTGTTGAGCAACTCGTCGACTAAGCGTCGCGGCTGGCTCAGCGCTGAGGGCGTGAGGGGCCTGTTGTCGAGCAAGTACTCCAGGACATTGTTAAACGGGCGCACATCAATGTCGCCAAAGGCGCCTGCGTACAGGCCGCTGCTCAACAGTCGCTGGTTGCGCTGATCCAGGGGTTGCGGCCAGCTCAGCGCACCGCCAAGGTTCCCGTGGGTGGGGGTATTGGGCGGTGGCGTGGTGATTGCTTGGGCAAGGTTGTCCATGGCTTCGCGGCTGGTCGGCACATCCCAGCCGTTATCTTCCAGGAACCGCTTGAGGCTGACCTCGGCCCACGCCTGCGTGTGATCGCTGCGGTAAGTGCTGTGGGTGCCCAGTTGAATGGTGTTTTCCTGTAACTCATCGGCGATGTCGGCATTTGATCGCGTGCCGTCTTTCAACTGCGCTGACAAGTACCGTAACGACGCTGCGGCCTGGTGCTGCGCGTGCGTATCGTCGACGACGGATTTCTGGCTTTGCAGGGCACCTTCGCTGCGCGATTCCACCACGTCGGAAAAAACCACGGGGTCGAGCCTGGCGAAGCGGCGCTCGCGGCTGAGTACGTCGGCGCGCTGTGTTAGCGCTGAGCCCGAAAGGTGGGGCGGCTCTTTATAAAAGTTGCCCACCAGCGCCAAGGGCGCGATGTGCTCGTTTGTAGCGCCCGGCAGGGTGAAGGTCGCATCTGCCTGGCCGGCGGCGATGACACGTGCCGCCTGGAGCACCGGGCCGCTGATGGCGCCCCAGTCTCTGTCGTCCAGCCCGAGCGTGTGCAGCGTCTGGGCGGGATCCAGGTAGCGCTTGAGCGTGAAGTGAATCCGCCCCGACGCCGGGTTGAGGCTGATCGAGTGGCTGTCTATGCCCTTGTCATGGATCCACTGGGCCACGTCCGGTGATCGCAAGGCGTTTGCCAGCTGCGCCCACCACTGGCCAAAGGTTGAATGCGCGGGGATGGGCCAGATTTTCTGGTCAGCGTCGCGGGCGGTCACGCCGGTTGCGCCGCGCAGTGCAGCGCCGTATTGAGCCGCCAGCTCGCGATCACCGTGGGCCCGGGTGCCTTCGATGTCTGGCTGAATGGGCGCGCTGGGCTCAGAGGTGAGCCTGGGCGGCGCAACGCTGCTGTCAGGAACCTGCGTTGGCTGCACGTGCGCAGCGTGAGGGTTGGAAATACGGGTCATAAAGTCTGTCACCTGGGCAGGGAATACGCCACGGCACAGTGGCGTGGCCTCCCCTTGTGGCAGTAGTGCGTGCAGCGATTCCGTCGCCTGGCGGCGATAATCTTTACCCCTGATGTCAGCCTTCATGCTCAGATGCCAGGGGTGTCCGTTCGACTACATCAACGGCTGACATCCCTTACAGGCTCAAGGCCTTTGCATTAACTGCGAGCCGATGGTGTTCAGCCGAATCATGTCCATCAACTGGCGCAACCCTGGCTGCGATTGCCGGCGGCTGGCGTAGTACATGCACAACGGTTCGCCCAGGCAGGCCCAGTCGGGCATCACTTCCACCAGACGGCCGTCGGCCAGCTCCTGTTGCACACGGTTGGACAGGCAGTAGGCAATGCCCACACCTTGCAGCGCGGCATTGACGATGGTTTCAGTGTCGGCTGCGCTGAAATGGCCAGGCACGTCGATGCGCTGTTGACGCGGGCCGTTGCCCAGTTCCCATTTGTAAGTGGTCTTGTCTCCCAGGTACATGCGGATGCACGCGTGTTGCAGCAGGTCTTTGGGAACCTGTGGCGTCCCGTGACGTGCGAGGTAGGCAGGGGAGGCGACCACGATCCAGCGCAACGGGCCGGTCAGCGGCACTGCGACCATGTCTTGTGGCACGGTCGCGCCATACCGGATACCGGCGTCGTAGCCTTCGGCAATGATGTCGATCATCGCGTCCTGCACGATCAGGTCCAGGCGCAGTTGCGGGTAGGCGGTGGCGAAGTCGCCGAGGATCGGCGCCAACAGCAGCACCGCGGCATCCCTGGGCACATTGAGACGCAGGCGGCCAATCGGCGCTTCACGGTACAGCTCGAGGGTGTCGAGGCCGTCCTGGATGGTGGCAAAACCCAGGCTGAGCTTTTCGGCGAGCAGGGTGCCGGCGTCGGTGGGCTCCACGGCGCGGCTGGTGCGGTACAGCAACTTGACCCCAAGGCGGGTTTCCAGGTTGCGCATGGTGTGGCTCAACGCCGACGTGGTCACCCCCAGTTCGTGGGCGGCATGGCGGAAACTGCGACGGCGGATGATCGCCATGAACACATTCAGGTCGGCCAGTTCGGAACGATTGAAAGCAGCCATTTCAAGCCTCTTTTATGGGAGTTCGGTTGCATGCGGCGTTGAGCCCTATTCAACCTCGGATGATCTAGAGTAATTGCTTTTCTAAGCAATGTTGTGGGCAGGGGTATTTTTTTATGCGCATCGAGACCATCCGGATTTCTGGCATAGACAAGCCGGTCTCGCGGATTGCCCTTGGCACCTGGTCCATGGGCGGACACTTGTGGGGCGGCGCGGATGACGAACAGTCGACCAGGACCCTGCGGCATGCCTTGAACTGCGGCATCAACCTGATCGACACCGCCCCGGTGTATGGCTTTGGGCTGTCCGAGGAGCTGATCGGCAAAGCCTTGCGCGGCGTACGTCACTCGGCAGTCATCGCCACCAAAGCCGGGCTGCAATGGGAAGACGGCACCCCACGCCGCAATGCCACGGCCGAGCGCATTCGCAAAGAGGTCGAGGATTCATTGCGACGCCTGGAGACCGACTACATCGACCTGTATCAGGTGCACTGGCCCGACCCGCTGGTGGCCCAGCAGGAAACCGCCGAGGCGCTGGAGCGCCTGCGCCGTGAAGGCAAGATCCTGGCGGTGGGCGTGAGCAACTACTCGAGTGCGCAGTTGGACGAGTTCAGTCGTCACACGGCCCTGGCCACGGTGCAACCGCCGTACAACGTGTTCGAGCGCGCCATTGACAGCGACATCCTGCCGTACGCCAAGCGACACTCGCTGGTGGTGTTGGCTTATGGCCCGCTGTGCCGAGGGTTGCTGGCCGGCAATATGCATTCGGCCACCCGCTTTGCGGGCGACGACGTGCGCAATCTCGACCCCAAGTTCAGGGCGCCGCGTTTCGAGCAGTACCTGGCGGCGGTGGCGGCACTGGACGTGTATGCCCGCGAATGCCATGGCAAATCCGTACTGGCCCTGGCACTGCGTTGGGTCTTGGACCAGGGGCCGACGATCGCGCTGTGGGGTGCCCGTCGGCCGGAGCAGTTGAAGGGCTTCGACGAGGCATTCGGCTGGCACCTGAGCGCCGACGACTTGACACATATCGACCGTATTCTCGCCAGCACGATAAAAGATCCGATTGGTCCGGAATTTATGGCCCCAGCTAAACGTTAGCCCTAGCGACAGGGAGGTCAGCGAGAAAAATAACTGACATCCCCGTACGTTGAGGTTTTTTGCATGAAGCGCGGTACCGTATTCAAGATCGCTGGTGGTTTGCTGTGTGTGCTTGCGCTGGTCGGCGCCTGGCAGTGGCGGGGCAACCCTAATGCTTTATGGCATATCGTCAGCCAGCAATGCGTGCCCCATCAGCAACAGCAGCAAAACCCCAGCCCGTGCCTGGCGGTGGACCTGGACCGTGGCTATACGCTGTTCAAAGACCGCAATGGCCCGCTGCATGATGTGTTGATTCCGGTCGATAAGGTCACCGGCATTGAAGACCCCGCGCTGGGTCGACAGTTGCTGCCGCATTACTTTGCCCAGGCCTGGCGGCATCGCAGTGTGTTGTCCGACGGCTTGCAACAGCCGGTTCCGGACGCGTTTCTCTCGGTGGCGATCAACTCACGTTACGGCCGCTCGCAAAACCAGTTGCACGTGCACATCGCCTGCCTGCGCCCGGAGGTGTTTGCCGCGCTGAACCGGCACAGTAACGACCTCACCGCGCAGTGGCAGGTGCTGCCGACGCGCCTGAAGGGGCACACCTACAGCGCCCGCACGCTGACGGCGGCGGACGCCGATACGCTGGACCCGCTGGCCCTGCTGCGTGAGTACGTCGAGGCGCAGGGCGACGCGATGAGCCAGTACAGTCTGCTGATGACACCGCGCGCCGATGGCAGCCTGGTATTGCTGACCACGCACCTGGCGTTGACCGAACTGAACCTGGGGTCGGCCGGTGAGCTGCAGGACTATCGCTGTGACTTGATGAATGCACATTGACCCCTTTCGGACCTGCCTGCCTGCGCTTGACGGTGTTGCCCTCGCTGTTCCTGCTCGTCGCTGTCGCCCCCGCGGCGATCCCATACGGCAGCGGTGTGCGGCTGGGCAACGCCAGTACCCGCATGGGTTTGAACACGCGCTGAGCTGCATTTGAACCGGCCTAATACTGGGCGACCTACACCCGGTCACTTCATTCGCGACCTCTTTAACCGATAAACGACACCCGCCTGAACCTACCCATTGAACGACTGTTCAGTTTGCACTATGTTGACCGCATCCACCCGTTTGCACCTGCACGGGTTCGCGCTTTCTTCTTGAACGAGAGGCTCTGGCATGCGGTTTTCCCCCTTCGTTGAACGAATTGCAGGGCAGGGCGTCGCCGCCTGGGACATCCATCACGCCGCGTTCAACGCCGCAAGCCAGGGCGAAGACGTCATCATTCTCAGCGTCGGCGACCCTGACTTCGCCACCCCGTCATTCATCACCGACGCCGCCGTCAGCGCCTTGCGCGAGGGCGACACTCACTACACCGAAATCCCCGGCCGTACAGCGTTGCGCAACGCGATTGCCGCGCGCTACAGCAAGACCTTGTCCCGCCCGTTGAGCGCGGAAAACGTCATCATCGTGCCCGGCGCGCAGAACGCGTTGTTCATCAGTTCGCTGTGCCTGCTGCAGGCCGGTGATGAAGTGCTGGTGCTCGACCCGATGTACGTCACTTACGAAGCCACGCTCAAGGCCAGCGGCGCCACGCTTACACGCGTGCCGTGTTCGCCGGAGTCCGGGTTTCGCCTGGATGCGCAACGGCTCGGCGCTGCGATCACGCCTCGGACCCGGGCGCTGTTTTTCTCCAACCCGAACAACCCCACGGGTGTGGTGCTGAACCCGCAAGAGCTGCAAGCCATTGCCGATCTGGCCATCGCCCACGACCTGTGGGTGGTGGTCGATGAGGTCTACGAAAGCCTGGTGTTCGACGGCGAATACCACAGCCTTGCCGCGTTGCCGGGCATGGCCGAGCGCTGCATCGTGATCGGCAGTTTGTCCAAATCCCACGCCATGACCGGCTGGCGGATCGGTTGGATCATCGCCGCACCGCAGATGATCGCGCACGCCGAAACCCTGGTGCTGAGCATGCTCTATGGCTTGCCGGGCTTTGTGATGGAAGCCGCCACGGCGGCGGTGTTGGCCCATGACGAGGTGACGGTGGGCATGCGCGAAATCTACCGCCGCCGCCGCGACCTGGTGGTGGCAGGCCTCAGTGCCTGCCCGGGCATCAAGGTGCAGGCACCGCAAGCCGGCATGTTTGTGCTGGTGGACGTGCGCGGCACGGGCTTGGGGTCATTGGATTTTGCCTGGCGGCTGTTCCGCGAGGCGGGCGTGTCGGTGCTCGATGCCGCCGCCTTTGGTGAGCCCGCGCAAGGGTTTGTGCGCTTGTCCTTCACCCTGGGTGAAGAACGCCTGGCCGAGGCCTGCCGACGCATTGCCGGGTTTGTCGCCAGGCGGGTCGCTGAACCGCGTATCGCCGCCGCGCCGACCCCCGAAGTGGCGCAGCCGGCGCAAGCCAGAACGATGATCGAAGTCGTCGACCTGCATAAGCGCTTCGGCAATATCGAGGTGCTCAAAGGTATTTCCCTCACGGCCCACGAAGGCGAGGTGATCTCGCTGATCGGCGCCAGCGGCTCGGGCAAGAGCACCTTGCTGCGCTGCATCAACATGCTCGAGGTGCCCGACCAGGGCAGCATTCATGTCGATGGCGAAAGCATCAAATTGAATTACGGTCTTCCCGGCGCGCCACTGGTTGCCGATGCCAAGCAACTGGTGCGCATCCGCTCGACCTTGGGCATGGTGTTCCAGAACTTCAACCTGTGGCCCCATCGCACAGTGCTGGAAAACCTCATTGAGGCGCCCATCCAAGTGCTGCGCGAAAGCCGCGCCGAGGCCATCGAGCGCGCCGAAGCCTTGCTCGACCGCGTCGGCCTTGCCGCCAAGCGCAACGAATACCCGGCGTTTCTTTCGGGTGGCCAGCAACAACGCGTGGCGATTGCCCGCGCGTTGGCCATGCGCCCCAAAGTCATGCTGTTTGACGAACCCACCTCGGCCCTCGACCCGGAACTGGTGGGCGAAGTGCTGCGCGTTATCCGCTCGCTGGCCGAAGAAGGCCGCACCATGATCCTGGTCACCCATGAAATGGCCTTCGCCCGGGATGTGTCCTCCAAAGTGGCTTTTCTGCACCAAGGCATGATCGAGGAAACCGGCTCGCCGGACTCGGTGTTTGTCGACCCACGCAGTGAACGTTGCCGACAGTTCGTCAACGCGCATCAAACTCGCTAACGCCAAAAAAGACGGGGCAAATCATGAAAACCAGACGCATGGCAACGTGGTTGAGCAGTGCAGTGTTGATGGTGGCCGCCGGGTTTATCCAGGCCGCAGAGAAACCCATCGTGTTCGCGGTGGCGGCAGAACCCTATCCACCGTTTACCGTCAAAGGCGGCAACGGTGAGTGGTCCGGCTTTGAAGTGGACCTGATCCACAAGCTCTGTGAAGGCATGAAAACCGAGTGCCAGATCAAGGAAGTGGCCTGGGATGGCATCATCCCGTCGCTGCTGGCGAAGAAAATCGACGTGATTTTCTCCTCGATGTCGGTTACCGATGAGCGTGAAAAACAGATCGCCTTCAGCCGTGCCTACTACGATTCGCTGCTGGGCGTGGCAGGGCCCAAGGGCGCGACGGTGGATATCACGCCTGAAGGCCTCAAGGGCAAGCTGATCGGCGTGCAGATCTCCACCGTCAGCGCCAATTACCTGAAAAAGTATTACGAGAACATCGCCGACCTTAAGTACTACGACACTCAGGAATCGGCCAACGCCGACCTGATCGCCGGACGCATCGACTACATGATGGCCGACGACACGGCCATCGCGATGATGGTCAAGACCCCCGAAGCCAGCGGCCTGGCGCATATCGCCAGCGTGCCCTACGACCCGATCATCGACCGTGGCGTGGGTGCCGGCTTGCGCAAGGAAGACACCGCGCTCAAGGCCCGTCTCGACAAGGCGATCGGCGAGCTGCTGGTGAGCAAGGACTATGACGACCTGTCCCAGCATTACTTCGGCCTGTCGGTCAGCCCGTGCAAACGCGGCGAGACCCCGGCGTTTGTGAGCAAGACCTGCGACAGCCCGTACCCGCCCATCGCGCAGAAGACCGAATAAGATGCTCGACCTTCTCAGCTTTGGCGAACAAGGGTGGGGCAACGCGCTGCTCAACGGGTTATGGATGACCCTGCAAATCTCCGCCGGCGCCTTCGCGGTGGGATTGCTGATCGGCCTGGTGGTGGCCTGCGCCAAGCTCAGCGCGCCACGCCCGGTTGCACAGCTGATGCGCGGTTACACCACCGTGTTTCGTGCGGTGCCGGAACTGCTGCTGATTCTGCTGCTGTACTACGCAGGTTCCATGGGCCTGAACGCGCTGATGCTGTGGCTGGGTTTCGAACAGGTAAACATCAGCGGCCCGCTGGTGGCGATCCTGGTGCTGGGGCTGGTGCAGGGCGCCTATGCCTCGGAGATATTCCGCGCGGCCATCCTGGCCATTCCCCACGGCCAGATCGAGGCGGCGCGGGCGTTTGGCCTGAGCGGGTTTGGCCTGTTCCGCCGGGTGACCTTGCCGATCATGGCGCCGTACGCCTTGGCCGGCATGTCCAACCTGTGGATCAACCTGATCAAGGACAGCGCCTTGATCAGCGTGGTCGGCACCAACGAGCTGCTGTACACGGCCAAGCAGGCGGCCGGTTCCACCCGTCAGTATTTGCTGTTCTACCTCACGGCCGCCGCCTTGTATTACCTGGTGACGCTGGCTTCCAACTACCTGTCCGGGCGCCTGGAGCGACGTATTCGTCGCTGGATGCCGGTTGTCGAGTGAGTCGCCATGCCTGAGTGGATAAGCTATTACGCGGGGCTGATCGCCAAGGGGTTGCAGACGACTTTGTCGCTGCTGGCGATCTCGGCAGTGCTCGGCTTTGCCCTGGCGGTGCTGGTGGCGTTGGCGCGCTTGTCCAAGCGCAAGTGGCTGGCCCGGGGTGCGCTGGCGTACACCAGCGTGCTGCGGGGCACACCGCTGTTGATCCAGATCTACATTTTTTACTACGGGCTGGGCAGCCTGTTTGCCCAGTTCCCGATGGTGCGCAGCAGTTTCCTGTGGCCGTTTCTGCGCGACGGCTATTGGTACATCGTGTTCGCCCTGGTGCTGTCGGTGGGCGCTTATGTGGGCGAAGTGATCCGCGGCGGCCTGTTGGCCGTGCCCAAGGGCGAGATGGAGGCCGCGTCTGCCTTTGGCATGACCACGCGCCAGGCGTTGCTGCGGGTGCGGTTGCCACGCGCGATGCGGCTGCTGCTGCCGACCCTGGCCGGGGAGACGGTGATGTTGCTCAAGTCCACCGCGCTTGCTTCGACGATTGCCGTGGTCGACCTGCTGGGTGCGGCCAACGTGGTACGCGCGCAGACCTTGCAGATTCATCAACCGCTGCTGCTGGTGGCCGGTGTCTACCTGTGCCTGACCTTCCTCATCGAAGGCGTCTACGCCATCGCCGAACGGCGCGGCACGCCGCTGCGCAGGTCGGCAGGATGAAGCAGAACCGCGCGCTGCAAGGCATCGCCTTGTGCTCATTGGCCTACGCGTTCCTGGCGTTGCAGGACGCCGTGATCAAATGGCTGGTGGCCGATTATTCGGTATTCAGCATTCTGTTCTGGCGTAGCCTGGTGGTGGTGGGGGCGTGTGTGATCGCCGGGCGCATGGGCCTGTTGCGCCGGGCGTGGACTTCGGCCAGTCGCCAGCTGCTGATCATTCGCGGCCTGCTGTCATTGCTGGCGTGGGTGCTGTATTACACCGCCGCCAAAGACCTGACCCTGGCGGAAATGACCACCCTGTATTTCTCCGCTCCGATCATGGTCACGCTGCTCGCAGCGCTGATCCTCAAGGAGCGCGCCAGCCGTGGCCAATGGGTTTCGCTGCTCATCGGCTTCGTCGGCGTGGTGATTGCCTGTCGTCCCAGCCACATGGTTGACCCGCTGCCCATCGCGCTGACCCTGGCGGCCGCCTTGTGCTGGGCGTTCACTTATATCCAGCTGCGCCAGGTCGACCCGACTACCTCGGTGCTCGAGCAGATGCTGATCACCAATGCGGTGTTTGTGGTGTGCATGGGCGTGACCTTGCCGTGGACCCACACCCCGGCGCCGACACCCGCGTGGCTGGGCATGCTGGCGGCAGGGCTGGTCGGCGGGGTTGGCCAATTCCTGCTGTTTGCGAGTTTCCGCCGCGCCACCGCGACCTTGCTCGCGCCGTTCGAGTACACCGGGTTGATCTGGGCGTTTGTGTTGTCGAGCCTGATCTGGGGCACGTCGATGGATGTGTCGCTGATCATCGGTGCGGTGCTGATTGCGCTCAGCGGCACCTTGGCGATGCTCAGCGCGCGCCACCCTGAATCACAGGACATGGTCGGCGCCGAATGCGCCGTGACGCAACCCCTGTACCCAGCAGCGGCAGATGTGCAAGCCGTTGGCGGGGCTGAACGTGCCGGGGTTGAGGCACCCCTCGAGCCAGAGCCCGTCAAGCATCGCCGATAGGCCGATGGCAGCCAGGTGGCTGTCGTGGATCACCAGGTTTTCGCTGCGGGCCAGGTCGTCGAGCAGTTGCTGGATCAGCGCCAGGTAGGCGCGGTAGCTGTTTTCGTGGGACTGGTTCACATGGGGCGAGTGGCGGATCAGGCTCCAGAACACCACCCACACGCCGAGCAGGTCGGGGTCCATCACCCGTGGCGAAAAGGACGCGCTGAGAAACGCATCCAGCCGTGCGGCGGCGCCTTCGGCCTGCTCGACTTGCGCCCAGAGGGCACTGGTCAGCTCACTGGCCAGCTTGTGGTAGGTCTCGGCGATCAGCGCATCGATGCTGCCGAAATGATGGTTGAGCAGGCCTACGGAAACCCCGGCCTGGGCCGCGATCCGGCGCACGGAAATGCCTGCGTGACCGTCGCGTGCGAGGCTGGTGAGTGTGGCGGCGATCAGCAAGTCCCGGCGTTCGTCGGGGTCGGCACGGCGCAGTTTGGGAGGGTCGACAGTCACGGGAGTGCCTTGTATTGATGACCAGAGCGCTCAGGTTAGTTGAACACGTGTTCAATCTCTAGCGATTAAATGATGAGAGGAGGGCAAGGCATGGCAAGCGACCTTTCGTGGCAGGTTCAGGGCGATGCAGGCAACCCGCTGCACATCGGCGCCTGGCGTTTCGAAGGCGACGGCAGCGGGCCCAGGGTGCACTTGCAGGCGGGCGTGCACGCCGATGAAATCGCCGGGATGCTGGTGCTGCACCAGTTGCTCCCGCGTTTGCAGGCCTGCCAGGCTCAAGGGCGGCTGCGCGGCACTGTTACTGTTGTGCCCCAGGCGAACCCGTTCGGCATCGGCCAATTTCGTCAGGGCCGGCTGCTGGGGCGCTTTCACGACGCCACCGGGCAGAACTTCAACCGCGCTTTCGATCACTCACTGGCCATGGAGCGCCCGGCGACCAACCTGGCGCAGTGGCAAAAGAGCCTGGTGCAGTTAGCCGCCGACGCCGACCTGGTGCTGGACCTGCACACCGATGATGAGGCGCTGCCTTACCTCTACATCCATCGGCGTTTCTGGCCGGAGCAAGGCCTGGCGCTGGCGGCGGCGTTGCAGGTGGACGTGGTGATCGTCTGGGATGACGGCGGGGATGGCTCCTTTGAAGAAACCCTCATCAACCACGCGGCGCCACAGTTGGCGGCGACTGTCGAATTGCGCGGCCAGGCTGATGTCAGCGATGCGCTGGCGCGGCAAGACGCCGATGGCTTATGGGCGTGGCTATGCATCAATGGCGTGATCGATGAAGTGGCGGCCATCAACGAATGGCAGGGAGAAGTGGTGGACATGGGCTGCATGGAGACCCTTCTGGCGCCCTGTGCCGGTGTACTGGTGTTCGAAAAAGCACTCGGCGATAAGGTCGAGGAAGGCCAGCGTTTCGCTCGGATCATCGCAAGGCCCGGTGAGCCGACGTCGGAGGTGACCCTGCACGCCGCGCAAGCCGGGCGCATGGTGACCCGCCACCGCGAGCGCCTGGTGGCGCAAGGTTCGGTCGTCGCCAAATTTACGGGCGCGCGTCTATCCGACAGCTACAGCGGCGGGGTGCTGGACCCATAAAGTGCTGCCTGTACACGCCCCAATGTGGCAGCGGGCTTGCTTGCGAAGAGGGCGTATCAGCCGACCGATTCAGTGAATGACACTGCGCAGTCGCGGGCAAGCCCGCTCCCACCGTTGGATCGCGGCGCGTCAGGTGATTTTGATAGGCCTCACCACCCCACGGCCTTGAACAGCTCAGGCACGCGGTCAAGCGTCGGCAAAATCGCATCAGGCGTGTAGTCCGCCAGCAACTGGCGGCCGGTGCCACGGTCGATCCATACACACCGAAAGCCGATATTCCGCGCGGCCGCGTGGTCCAGGTGCGGGCTGGCGCAGATATGCACGACCTGGTCGAGGTTCACGCCCAACTGCTCATGGGCGTAGTCGAACAGACGTCGATCGGGCTTGTAGGCGCCTGCCTGCTGCGCAGTGATCACTCGATCAATCGCGCCGCCCAACTGCGCAACATTGCCGGCAATCACGTCATCGTCGGTATTGGAGACAATGCACAACTTGAACCCCATCGCTTTAAGCTGCTGGAGTGTCCCTACGACTTCAGGAAACGGCGGCATCGCGCTGATGCTGTCGGTGAGGAGGGTGCCGTCGTGCTCATTGGCCGGCAATCCCAGCGCGTTCAGCGCCAACTGCATGCTCAAGCCTGCCAGCGTGCGAAAGCTGCGATGCGGTGGCGTCTGTTCCAGGGTGTGTTCGTGATGGTCGTAGGCGCTGAGCAAGGTATCCCGGTCGACCTGATGATCACCTTTTTCGTCGAGGATTTTATCGATCGCGGCGCGCAGGCCTTCATCCCACTGGATCAGCGTGCCGTAGCAGTCAAAGGTCAACCAGAGCGGGCGAGGGGTGTTCTCAAGGGGCATGGGGCACCTGTGCGGAAAGTGAGTGACCCTGGCAGCATAGGAAACGTGGCGGTCAGTTGGAAATTAAATTAACCTCTGCTACACAGTTGAATATCCGATATGAAGGTCGCCGCCATGTTTGATCTCGAACTGCTGCACACCCTGGTCTGCGTGGTGGACGAAGGCAGTTTTACCCGCGCCGCGGAGCGCGTGCACCGCACTCAATCCACGGTCAGTCAGCAGATTCGCAAGCTTGAAGAAAGCGCCGGCCAGGTGCTGTTGGTGCGTGACCGCTCCGGCCAGCAGGTCAGCCCCACCGAGCACGGCGAGTTGCTGACCCACTACGCGCGCCGGCTGCTGAATTTGTCGCGCGAAGCCCGCGAGGCGCTGAGTACCGAGGCCAGCGTGGTGCCGGTGCGCCTGGGTGTACCCGAAGATTTTGACGCCACGCGCATGGCCTCGATGCTCTCGGGGTTTGTGCGCACTTACCCTGAAGCGCGGCTGGAAACGGTCAGCGGCATGAGCACCGACCTGCGTCGCCAGTTGGAAAGCGGCGAGATCGACATCGCGCTGATCAAGCGCGAGCCCGGCAGCGGCGAGTGCCATGCCAGTTGGCCGGAGCCGCTGGTGTGGGTGTGCGGCGCGGGCCAGGACCTGCAGGCCGAGACCTTGCCGCTGGCATTATTCCCACAAGGCTGTATCTACCGCCAACGCGCCATCCGCACTCTGGACAAGGCTCGACGCAGTTGGCGCGTGGCGTTCGGCAGCCATAGCCTGACTGGCATCCAGGCGGCGGTGACGTCCGGGCTGGGCGTCAGCATCCTGCCCAACAGCGCCGTGCTGGCCAGCCATCGAATTTGCACGCAACTGCCGCCGGTGGCGCCTTCGGAGCTGGCGCTGGTCAGTGGCGCGGGGCGATTGAGTGCGACACACCGCGGGCTGATCGAGTGTTTGCGCGAAGAGATTTCAGAGCCTCGGCAGTCGCTCCAGTAGCAGGCGTTCCAGCGTGATGGCGGGCAATGGCCGGCTGAACAAGTACCCTTGAATCTGATCACAGCCGGCGGCCTTCAAAAATGCCAGCTGATCCTGGGTTTCGACACCTTCGGCGACCACTTGCAGGCTCAGGCTATGGGCCAGTTCAATGATCGTGCGGGTGATGGCCGCGTCTTGCGGGTTGGTGGTGACTTCGCGAATAAACGCGATGTCGATCTTCAACGTGTCGATCAGATCAAGATCAACAGCAGAGCACGGCGGCCTGAAAGCCGACCTGAGTGGTTGAAGCAAAAGCGGATCAACAGCACAGCAACGCACCTCTATCTGATGCACTGCGATCCAAATGTGGGAGCGGGCTTGCTCGCGAAGGCGGTGGTTCAGCTACACATGAGTTGACTGACCCACCGCCTTCGCGAGCAAGCCCGCTCCCACAAGTCGACCGAGTTCAACTGCCAACACCGCAGTGCTTTTGCTTGTCTGTGGGAGCTGGCTTGCCTGCGATGCAGGCGCCTCGGTCCATCAGGCCCACACGGTTGATGCCATCGCAGGCAAGCCAGCTCCCACGAACGAGCGGGTCAGGCACCGGCACCAGGAAACCTACCGAAGCCCGAACAGCTCCTGGCGCTGCTTGCCGGTCAAGGCGGCTCTGCCTTCGGGCCACCAGCTGACGTAGCTGGTGTTGAATTGCTCGATAAAGGCGCGGTCGCGATCACGTTCGCCGTCGTTGCGGTAACGGTCGTATCGCACTTCGATCATCTTGCCGATCACCGGGTCGCCGATGTACATCGCGGCATGGCCAACATCAGCCCCGTGGGGATACCAGATGTAAACGACAACGCTTGCGTTGGAGGTCATGACGCATCCTGATTTCTTCCAATGACTGCTGGCAGAACGGACGGGCGCGGAGTTTTATTCCGCTGGCGTATAAATTTCATTTCATGCACCGCGCCAGCATGCGCAATTCGCGCTTGTGCACTTGGTGAAACGTTTAATCAATCGATAAACGGCGCACGCAAGCGCTTGCGTAAGGAAATGTAACTGGACTAGAGTCGGCAGCACTCGACTACAAAAATAATAATGCCAGGAGCTCATCCATGAGCCTTGAACCCTTGCTTGAGATGCAGGGCATCAGCAAAACCTTCAACGGTTTGCGCGTGCTCAAGAATGTCGGCCTGAAAGTCTACCCCGGTGAAATCCACGCGTTGATGGGGGAGAACGGGGCCGGCAAATCCACCCTGATGAAAATCCTCTCCGGCGCCTACCAGGCCGATCCCGGCGGTGAAATCCGCATCGACGGCCAGCCCGTCGCCACCTTCGACCCCGCCACCGCCAAGACCCTCGGCATCGCCGTGATCTACCAGGAACTGAGCCTGTGCCCCAACCTGAGCGTGGCCGAGAACATCTACCTGGGCCGCGAACTGCGGCGCGGCTGGACCATCGACCGCAAGGGCATGCAAGCCGGCTGCGTCGAGGTGCTGCAACGCCTGGGCGCCGAGTTCAAACCCACCACACCGGTGAGCAGCCTGTCGATTGCCGAGCGCCAACTGGTGGAAATCGCCCGCGCCCTGCATGCCCACGCCAGGATCCTGGTGATGGACGAGCCGACCACGCCGCTGTCATCGCGTGAGACCGACCGCCTGTTTGCCTTGATCAAACAGCTGCGCAGCCAGGGCCTGGCGATTATCTACATCAGCCACCGCATGGCCGAGATCTACGAGTTGTCGGACCGGGTTTCGGTGCTGCGCGACGGCCAGTACATCGGCGAGCTGACGCGCGAAGCGTTGTCGGCCGAGGTGCTGGTAAAAATGATGGTCGGCCGCGATCTTTCCGGGTTCTACAAGAAGGAACACGCCGCCTATAACCCCGGCAACGTGGTGATGCGCGTGCGTGACATGGCCGACGGCAAGCGCGTGCGCACCTGCAGTTTCGACCTGCATGCCGGTGAGGTATTGGGCATTGCCGGGCTGGTCGGGGCAGGGCGCACGGAGCTGGCGCGGCTGATCTTTGCTGCCGACCCGCGCACCAGCGGCACACTTGAAGTAGTGGGCAAGACCGTGACCCAACTGCGCAACCCGGCTGATGCGATCCGCGCCGGCGTGGTGTACCTCACCGAAGACCGCAAGGCCCAGGGCCTGTTCCTCGACATGAGCGTGGCCGACAACATCAACGTCTGCGCCTGTGTGCCGGACGCGCACACAGGCGGCGTGCTGGACCGCGGCCACGGCTGGCAGCGCGCCAATGATGCGATCAAATCGCTGTCGATCCGGGTGGCGTCGGGCAAGGTCAATGTCGGCGCCTTGAGCGGCGGCAACCAGCAGAAAGTGCTGTTGGCGCGGCTGCTGGAGGTCAAGCCGCATGTGCTGATCCTCGATGAACCAACACGGGGCGTGGACATCGGCTCCAAGTCCGAGATCTACCGCATCATCAATCAACTGGCGCTGGCCGGCGTTGGCATTGTGGTGATCTCCAGTGAGTTGCCGGAAATCATCGGCACGTGCGACCGCGTGTTGATCATGCGCGAAGGCCAGTTGGTGGCCGAAGTCGGCGGGGCATCCGGCCACGTCATTTCCCAGGAACGTATTATTGACCTCGCCACCGGTGGCGATCAGGTGGCTGCCCATGGCTGATTCAAACAACAACACATTGACCCTCGCACCTATCGGCAAGGCCGAGCGCGTTCGCGAGCTGATGCGCACGGTCGGCATGCTGCCGGTGCTGATATTGCTGTTGGTGGGGTTTGCCCTGGCCAGTGAAAACTTCCTCACCGTGCAGAACCTGTCGATCATCACCCAGCAGGCTTCGGTGAATGTGGTGCTGGCGGCAGGCATGACCTTTGTGATTCTGACGGCGGGCATCGACTTGTCCGTCGGCGCGATTCTCGCGGCGTCCGCCGTGGTCGCGTTGCAGGCCTCGATGTCGCCACAATTCGGCATGTTCGGGATCGCTGCCGGCATCGGTTTCGGTCTGTTGCTGGGGTTGGTCAATGGCGGGCTGATCGCCTTCATGCGCCTGCCGCCGTTTATCGTCACCCTGGGCGCACTGACCGCCATGCGCGGCCTGGCGCGGTTGTTGGCGGATGACAAAACCGTGTTCAACCCCGACCTGCCGTTTGCATTTATCGGCAATGACTCGGTGCTGGGCGTGCCGTGGCTGGTGATCATTGCCGTCGCGGTGGTGGCGCTGTCGTGGTTCATTCTGCGCCGCACCGTCATGGGCGTGCAGATCTACTCGGTGGGCGGCAACCCCGAGGCAGCGCGGCTGTCGGGGATCAAGGTATGGAAAGTGCTGCTGTTCGTCTACGCCATGTCCGGCGCACTGGCCGGGCTGGGCGCGGTGATGAGCGCCTCACGCCTGTTCGCCGCCAATGGCCTGCAACTGGGGCAATCCTATGAGCTGGACGCGATTGCTGCGGTGATTCTTGGCGGCACCAGTTTTACCGGCGGCGTCGGCACCATCGGCGGCACGCTGATCGGAGCGCTGATTATCGCGGTGCTCACCAACGGCCTGGTGCTGCTGGGTGTATCGGATATCTGGCAGTACATCATCAAGGGCATTGTGATCATCGGCGCGGTGGCGCTGGATCGCTATCGCCAGTCCGGTGCACGGACCTGATTTCACTCCAACAACAATCACAAGAGAGTCCCGCATGAACTTCAAACGCCTCTTTCCTGTTATGGCCTTGGCTGCCCTGATCTCCCACACCGTGGAAGCCCGCGAACTCAAGGCCCTCGGCATCAGCATGGGCTCGCTCGGCAACCCGTATTTTGTGACCCTGGCCGATGGCGCCACGGCGCGGGCCAAAGAGCTGAACCCCAATGTCAAAGTGACGTCGGTGTCGGCCGACTATGACCTGAGCAAGCAGTTCTCGCAGATCGACAACTTCATTTCGTCCAAGGTCGACCTGATCCTGCTCAACGCCGTCGACCCATCGGCCATGGCCTCGGCCATCAAAAAAGCCCGGGATGCCGGCATTGTCGTGGTGGCTGTGGATGTGGACGCCAAGGGCGTGAACGCCACCGTGCAAACCGACAACGTCGAAGCCGGCAAACTGGCGTGCCAGTTTCTGGTGGACAAGCTTGGCGGCAAGGGCAACGTGATCATACAGAATGGCCCGCAAGTCACCGCCGTGACTGACCGCGTCAAAGGCTGCAAGGCCGCCTTCGCCCGTGCGCCAAACATCAAGGTGCTGTCCGATGACCAGGACGGCAAAGGCTCGCGCGAAGGTGGCCTGAACGTGATGCAGGGGTACCTCACGCGTTTCCCGAAAATCGACGGCCTGTTCGCAATCAACGACCCGCAAGCCATCGGCAGCGACCTGGCGGCCAAGCAGCTTAAACGCAGCGGCATCCTCATCACCTCGGTGGACGGCGCGCCAGACATCGAAAACGCGCTGAAGACCGACACGCAAATCCAGGCCTCGGCCAGCCAGGACCCTTGGGCCATGGCCCAGACCGCCGTGAACGTGGGCAACGACATTCTCAATGACAAGGCCCCGGCCGAAGCGGTTACCCTGCTCACGCCAAAACTGATCACCCGCGACAACGTGGCTACGTACAGCGGTTGGTCGAGTAAACATTGAGTCATTGAGCAAAGGGGAAAGCGTCGTGGTCACCATGGATGACGTGGCAAGCAGGGCGGGGGTGTCGACGTCGACCGTGTCCCACGTGTTGAACGGCACCCGCAAGGTCAGCGAGGCCACGGTGCAAGCGGTGCAGCGCGCGATTCAGGACTTGGGCTACATCCCCAATACCCTGGCGCGCTCGCTGGCCCGTTCCAGCACCAGCACGATTGGTGTGGCGATCTCGGCGCTGTCCAACCATTACTTCAGCGAAACCGTGCACGCGATTGAAACCGAGTGCGCCAAGCACGGCTACATGATGCTGTTTGTCGACCCCCACGACGACCCGGAGCAGGAGCTGCGAGTGGTCACGGCGTTGCATCATCGGCGGGTCGATGGGATTTTGCTCGCTCCGTCCACCGACTCCAGAGCCCTGGAGTATTTGCAGGCGAATGAAATGCCCACGGTGCTGGTGGACCGCATGATGAGTACGCAGTTTGACCAGATCGGGGTGGAGAATACCCAGTCCACCCAGGCCCTGGTCGCGCACTTGATTGAACACGGGCACCGCCGGATCGGCTTTATTGCCGGGCGCGCGGGGCTGGGCACTACCGATGAGCGCGTGGCAGGTTACCGGGCCGCATTGCAGGCGGCAGGCGTGGCGTTTGACCCGCAGTTACTGGTCAACGGTGGCTCGAACAGCCAGCCGGCGCGCGTCGCGACCGCGCAGTTGCTGGCCCTGAGTGCGCCGCCTACGGCGATCATGGCGGGCAATAACCTGATGACGCTGGGCGCCATGCACGCGCTGCGAGACGCGCGGGTCGAGGTGCCGGGGCAGATCGCGCTGGTGGGTTTTGATGATTTTGACTGGGCGGATTTTTTCGTGCCGCGCCTGACCTTGATTGCCCAGCCGGTCCAGGAGCTGGGCGCGCGCGCGGTGCAGATGCTGCTGCAACGCATGGCCTCGCCGGCCGCGCCGGTGCAAAGTGTGCGCCTGGCGCCGAGCCTGCAATACCGTAATTCATGTGGCTGTATTGGATTGGAATGACCCACGTATGAGCAGTCCTGTTTCCCTCGGTATTGATTTGGGCACCTCTGAACTCAAGGCGATCCTGATGGACGTCGACGGCGCCGTGCTCGCCCACGCCGGTGTGCGCTTGAGTGTCTCGCGACGCCACAGCGGCTGGTCCGAACAGGCCCCGCAAGACTGGTGGCAGGCCTGTTTGCAGGCGCTTGAGCAGTTGCGTGCGCATGCGGCGTTCAGTCGTGTGGTGTGCATCGGGTTGTCCGGGCAGATGCACGGCGCTGTGTTGCTCGGGGATGACGACCGGGTGTTGTACCCGGCGATCCTGTGGGACGACTCGCGTGCTGTCGCCCAAGCTGAGCAACTCGGGCCCGGCTTCGCCGAAGTCACCGGCAGCCTGCCCATGGCCGGGCTGACCGCGCCGAAACTGCTGTGGTTGCAGCAGCATGAACCCGAGGTGTTCAAGGCCATTGACTGCGTGCTCTCGCCCAAGGACTACCTGCGTTTACGCCTGAGTGGCGAGCGCATCAGCGAGATGTCCGATGCGGCCGGCACACTGTGGCTGGACGTGGCGCAGCGCGAATGGTTCGCGCCGATGCTGCGTGCCACGGGGCTTGCGCCTGCGCAAATGCCCAGGCTGGTGGAAGGCGGTGCACCGGCGGGTTACGTGACGGCGAGCGGACTGGGTTTGTCGCCCGGCGTGGTGATTGCCGGTGGCGGCGGCGATAACCCGGTGGCGGCCGTCGGCATCGGCGCAATCAATGCCGGCGACGGTTTCATCACCCTGGGCACCAGCGCGGCCATCGTCGCCATCACCGATCACGCCGCCGGCGACCCGGCCAGCGCCGTGCACAGCTTCTGCCACGCGCTGCCTGATCGCTGGTACACCATGGGCGCCATGCTGGCCGGGGCCAGTTGCCTGCGCTGGGTGACACGCTTGACCGGTATGCCGGACGAACAAACGCTACTGGACCAGGTGCAGGCGCAGTTGCCGATGGGGCAGCCGGTACCGTTGGACACACCCCTGTTTTTGCCCTATCTGGCCGGTGAACGCACGCCGCACAACGACCCATTGCTGCGCGGCGGTTTCATGAACCTGGGTCACGATTGCACCCCGGCGATGCTCGGTTACGCCGTGATGGAAGGCGTGGGGTTTGGCTTGCTCGATGCCTTGCACGCCGTGCAATCGGCCGGCGCCAGCGTCGGCGCCTGCGCCCTGGTGGGCGGCGGCGCACGCAGCGAGTACTGGGCGCAGTTGTTGGCGAACATCCTGCAGCGCGAGATCTTTACCTTGCAGGGCAGCGAATTGAGCGCGTGTATTGGGGCGGCGAAGCTGGGGTTTGTAGCGATCGGGCAGGGCGCGTCGCTGTTGCAAGCGGGCATGCCGGTCAAGGCGCGGTATTGGCCTGATGCGACGCAACAGCCGGTGTTGGAAGCGCGCTATCGCAAGTTCCAAGGGTTACTGGTTGCGGCGAAGGCGCTGCACGACTGATCTGGCGTCGCGTGGTGAGCGAGCTTGCTGTGGCGAGCAGCCTGGCTGTGGCGAGCGGGCTTGCCCCGCGTTGGGCTGCGAAGCAGCCCCAGGACAGTCACCGCGTTTCTTCCGATGAATTGAGTCGTCAGGTTTCAGGGCCGCTTCGCGCCCCAACGCGGGGCAAGCCCGCTCGCCACAGCAAGCCCGTCCACCTCAGGATGCCCGTCCACCACAGAAATCCCATCTACCCCAGGAGGCTCGCTTGCCACGTGAGTCTGCAGCGTTACAACCAGGCCGCGTCCCACAACGGATAATCGCCAATGTGCTCGACCAGCCCGGCTCGTAGAGGGTTGGCAATCACGTAGCGAGCTATTTTCCTAGCGTCTTCCTCGGCCCGCACAGCACGGTCGTAATAGCCGCGCTGCCAGAATCTTTCCCGGCTGCCTCGGGCCCGATTGATACTCAGCGTACTGCGCGACTTGGTCTGGCGCATCACATCGGGCAGGGTCGAGTTATGCAGCTCGAACAACCAATGAAAGTGATCCGGCATGATCACCCACGCCAGTGAGTTGACTTGACCCGCGTCGTGGGTTCGTTTGAATTCTGCTACCAATAATCGTCCCAGCTCAAAACTGTTGAACAAGGGTTGGCGCTGATGCACGACGACGGTAACCAAATAAGCACGCCCTGATTCTGAGTAACGACCGCGGCGTAATCGGTGAGAGTTGGGCTGACGAGACAATCCGTTGCTCCTTGCATGGATAAGAAGCTGTGACGCTAGCAGCGCAGCCGGAACACCCGCGTTGACTTCCGTGTCCCCATATTTCCACGGGCCTTTAGTGGCAAGCGGGCTGTGGCGAGCGGGCTTACTGTGGCGAGCGGGCTTGCCCCGCGTTGGGCTGCGAAGCAGCCCCAGGACAGTCACCGCGTTTCTCCCGATGAATTGAGTCGTCAGGTTTCAGGGCCGCTTCGCGCCCCAACGCGGGGCAAGCCCGCTCGCCACAACCCGCCCGCTCGCCACAGGAGGCCCACTGACTACAACTAGCCCACCAGCCACTCAATCGGCTTACAGCGCATCCCACTGCGGTGCAAACGGCGGCTGCACAAAGCGTTGGTCTTTGGGCAACCGCGCGATGGCTTGCATATCCTGCTCATCGAGTGTGACGTGCAGCGAATCGAGGTTGGCTTGCTGGCTTTGCGGGCGCTGGGCTTTGGGAATCGCCGCCACGCCTTGTTGGCGTAACCAGGCCAGGGCGACTTGCGCCGCGCTGGCGCCGTGCTTGGCGCCGATCTGTGTGAGTACCGGGTCGGTGGCCGCGCGACCCTGTGCCAACGGCGCATACGCGACCATCGGGATGCGTTTGCCGCGCAGGTACTTGAGCAGGCGGCTCTGGTCGAGGAACGGATGGTATTCCGCCTGTACCGCGGCAATCGGCGTGCCCAGCACATCGATCGCCTCGCGCAGCATCGGCATGTTGAAGTTGCACACACCGATGTGTTTCACGCGGCCACTGTCGCGCAGAGCCAACAAAGCGTTCATCACGCCGGGCAGGTCCATGTCGGCAGCCGGCCAATGCACCATGAACAGATCGACGTAGTCCACCGCCAGCTTGCCGAGGCTCAGCTCAAAGGCTTTTTGCAGCGCGGCCGGCGCCAACTGGTCATGCCAGACCTTGGTGGTCAGGAACACCTCGTCGCGGGGGATGCCCGAGTGTCTGATGGCCTGGCCAACGGCGGCTTCGTTGTCGTACAGGGCGGCGGTGTCGATATGCCGGTAACCCAGCGCCAGGGCACTTTCGACCACCGCCCGGCAGTCATCGCCGGGCATACGGAAGGTACCGAAACCCAATTCAGGCAGGTTCATCAGGCATTCGACTCCGCGGTTTTACCTGCCAGCTCGCGCAATACCGTGAGCAGGGAGGTTGTGCCCTTGAGCACCTGATCGTGCTCGAAACAGATCCAGCCTTCGTTGAAACCATCGACCATGCGCATGCGCGGCAGTGGGTTGTGTGCACCTTGGCCACGCAGCAACGGCTCCCAGGTATCGCGCTCAACCACGTCGGCACGCACGTCACGGCCGAGCACTTGCGCCAGGGTCTGGGCGATGTCGTTCGGGCTGACCCATTGGCTTTCCAGTTCGACTACGCGGTGGCCGGCCCAGTCTTGCTGCAACAACTGCGCGGCGAGTGTGCCGATGTCGGCCGTGGCAACCATTGGTATGCGCTTGTCCAGCGGTTGCAGGAAGCTGTGGATCACGCCGGTGTCACGCGCACTGCTGACGTCGTAGGCGGCGTTTTCCATGAACCAGCCCGGGCGCAGGAAGGTTACGGGGATGTCCAGGGCGCTCAACGCCTGCTCCATCAGCGTGCGCTGGGTCAGCAGGTTGAGCTCTTTGGCCTGCGCGCCGATGGTCGACAGGCACAAGACTCTTTGTGGCGCGGCGGCTTTGAGCGCTTGGCTGACAGCCGCTATCACCACACGCGCTTCAGGAAACCCAGGCTGCGGATCGAAGCCCGGTGGGGGCAGGATGAACACGGCGGTCGCGCCCTTGAACGCTTCGGTCAACGCCTGTGCATCTTCCATCGCGGCGAACGCGATTTCGCAGCCCTGGTCGGCCCAATATGCCGCTTTGCCGGCGTCGCGAATGACGGCGCGAACCGGCAGACCTGCCTTGAGGAGGTTATGCGCCAGGGCGCCGCCGACTTTGCCTGTGATGCCAGTGATTACGTACATGCGCTTCACCCCTGTGGGTTCCAATGTGTGGAGCCCAGCATAAAGTTCGGCCGGCGATGACAGAATAGCGATTACGTCACTGCGTTAGTGACGTGCAATCACGAATCGGCCAGGGGCGGTAAACGCCGTTTGACCGGGGTTTTCTTGACAATGGCGGTGTTGGTTTCGGCATAGGCGTTGATCCGGTCCAGCAGGGTGTCGAGGTGGTCCATGGTGCGCACGTGCAGGCGCGCGATAAAGCAGTCTTCACCCGTGACCTTGTCGCACTCGGTGAACTCGGGAATCGCCTGGATCTGGCGCTCCACCTCCTGCAATTTGCCGGGCAATGGGCGGATACGCACGATGGCTTGCAGCAAATAGCCGAAGTGTTTGGGGTCGATGTCGACGGTGTAATGGGTCAGCACGCCGCGCTCCTCCAAACGGCGCAGACGTTCGCCCACGCTGGGCGAAGACAGCCCGGTAATACCCGCCAACGCCTTGAGCGACAGGCGCGAGTCGTCCATCAAGGCGGCGATCAGTTGCTGGTCGATAGAGTCAATCATGCGGCCTGCCTAATTAAAAAAGGTAATTGAGGGTTTTTGCCTACTTTAGTCGCTGGAGGCGCTGACCGGCAGATTGCCATAATTGAGCCTCACTTGAGGAGCGCCATCGTGGACACATCTATTCGTCGCGGGTCGTGGGAAATGGTCGCCGCCATGCTGATTTCGGGCACCATCGGCTGGTTTGTGCTGGTGTCTGGCGTGTCGGTGATCGAAGTGGTGTTCTGGCGCTGCGTGATTGGCGCGCTGACGCTGTTGCTGGTGTGTGCGTGGTTGGGTTACTTGCGCCGAGACCTGCTGACCCGGGCCAAGCTCGGCCTGGCGATGCTCAGCGGCGTGGCCATCGTTGGCAACTGGTTGCTGTTGTTCGAATCCTATTCACGTGCATCGATTGCCATCAGCACGGCGGTGTACAACGTGCAGCCGTTCATGTTGGTGATGCTGGCGGCGCTTTTTCTGGGTGAGAAGATCACCGTGCAGAAGCTCGCGTGGTTGAGCGTGGCGTTCCTCGGCATGTTGGCGATTGTCACCGCCCACGGCGAACAGCAAAGCGCTGGCGGGGATTATCTGACCGGCATTGCCCTGGCGTTGGGCGCAGCGTTTTTGTACGCGATTGCCGCGTTGATCATCAAGCGCTTGAAGGACGTTCCACCCCACTTGATGGCGTTGATCCAGGTGATTACCGGCGCACTTTTGCTGGCGCCGTTGGTGCCCTGGCACAGCTTGCCTGCCGCGACCCAGGCCTGGGCTGCGCTGGTCACGCTGGGCATGGTGCACACCGGTTTGATGTATGTGTTGCTGTACGGGGCGATCCAGAAACTGCCGACCGCCATTACCGGCGCGCTGTCGTTCATCTACCCGATTGCGGCGATCTTCGTCGATTGGTTCGCCTTTGGGCATCGCCTGGGTTGGCTGCAATGGCTGGGGGTCGTTGCGATTCTGCTGGCGGCAGCGGGGTTGCAGCGGGGCTGGTGGTGGCCCCGCTCCCCAAGGGTTAGTGCGTGCCCTGAAAGATGATGTTTTCCGGGTTGAAATGGCCCACGCCGCTGCCCGGCTGCGGCAAGCCAAGGATGTGGCCCTTGATCTTGCCCACCACGTGCATCTCGCACGGTTTGCAGTCGAACTTCAGGGTCAGCACTTCATCACCGTGGATCAGTTGCATTGGCGCCACTTTGGTCTTCACCCCCGTCACGCCCTTGGCCTGTTTAGGGCACAGGTTGAACGAGAACCGCAGGCAGTGCTTGGTGATCATCACCGGCACTTCGCCAGTTTCTTCGTGGGCTTCAAAGGCGGCGTCGATCAGCTTCACGCCGTGACGGTGGTAGAAGTCCCGGGCTTTCTGGTTGTAGACGTTGGCCAGGAACGACAGGTGCGCTTCCGGGTACACCGGCGGCGGCGACGTCTCAGCCTTGCGTGCCCCCCGTGGGTGAGCGGCAACGCGGGCGGCGGTCAGCGCCTCGATCACCTCACGGCGCAAGGCCTTGAGCTGCGAGCTGGGGATGAAGAATGCCTGCGGCGCATCCAGCTCGATGTGCGTGGCGTGGTACTCGGTGGTGCCGAGTTGGCCAAGCAGGTCGCGCAGGGTGTCGAGCGCCTGTTCTGGCTTGTTGGCCACGCCGAACGGGCCGGGCAGGGTGACGCTGGCGCTGATGCCTTCTTCGCTGGTCGCGGTCACGTCCAACTGGTCTTCACGCAGGCGCGCGACCCACTGCAGGCCAATACGGCGCTCGGCCGAGGTTTTGAGCAGGGCTTGTTGCCAGTTGTGGTCGAGGTTGCGGTTCAGCGGATGGTTGGGGCGCAACTGGTGCAGGCCGGCCGGCATTTCATTTGGTTCGACGCGGTAGCGGTAGCGTTTCTCGCCGTCTTCTTCGAACTCGCCTTTGGGTTCGGCGATGTTGGCGCGAAAACCCACGACTTCGCGCTTGATCAGCACATTAAGGCCGTCGCCGTTGGAGAGCGGCTCATGGGTGACTACCTGCAAGTCGCGCTTGCCGGCTTTTTCCACCACACCCACCGGCAGGCCGGTGAAGGTGGGCGTGTCGAAGGCACCGATGTCGATCTTGCGGTCGGTGACGAAGTAGTCGGTGCTGCCCCGGTGGAAGGTTTTTTCCGGGTCGGGCAGGAAGAAATGCGCAGTACGGCCGCTGGAAGCGCGCGCCAGGTCAGGGCGGTCTTCGAGGACGTCGTCGAGGCGTTGGCGGTAATAGGCGGTGATGTTTTTCACATACCCCATGTCCTTGTAGCGGCCTTCGATCTTGAACGAACGCACACCGGCTTCGACCAGCGCGCGGATGTTGGCGCTCTGGTTGTTGTCTTTCATCGACAGCAGGTGTTTTTCAAAGGCCACCACGCGGCCCTGGTCATCTTTCAAGGTGTACGGCAGGCGGCAGGCCTGGGAGCAATCGCCACGGTTGGCGCTGCGGCCATTTTGCGCGTGGGAGATATTGCATTGCCCGGAGAACGCCACGCACAGGGCGCCGTGGATGAAGAACTCGATGGCGGCATCGGTTTCATCGGCGATTGCGCGGATTTCCTGCAGGTTCAGCTCGCGGGCCAACACCAACTGCGAGAAACCGGCCTGGTCGAGAAACTTGGCGCGGCCCAGGGTGCGGATGTCGGTCTGGGTGCTGGCGTGCAGCTCGATGGGCGGAATATCCAGCTCCATCACGCCCAGGTCTTGCACGATCAAGGCATCGACGCCGGCGTCGTACAGCTGATGGATCAGCTTGCGCGCGGGTTCCAGTTCGTTGTCGTGCAGGATGGTGTTGATGGTGGTGAATACGCGGGCGTGGTAACGGCGGGCGAATTCGACCAGTTGAGCGATGTCGCTCACCTCGTTACACGCGTTGTGGCGTGCGCCGAAGCTTGGTCCACCAATGTAGATGGCGTCGGCGCCATGCAAGATAGCCTCGCGCGCGATGGCGACATCGCGGGCCGGGCTGAGCAATTCCAGGTGATGCTTGGGCAAGGACATAGTTTTTTTAGTCAGGCTTGTCACGGTTGAGGCGGGCATTGTAGCTGTGAAATGCCGGGTGGGCACCTACCGCAGGGCTGTCTGGGCGAATGGGGGGAGGTGGATTGGGGGCATATCCGTTGCTGCGGTAAGGGCGGCTGGTGGTTCCGCTCTTACAGCGGGTCACTTTTGGCAAACGCCCGGAATGCCGGCCCAGCCAAAAGTAACCAAAAGGTCTTTGCCCCACCACTCGGTGCCTCGCCCAGGCTCGGCATGCCCTCACTCCGGCTTGAATCCGTGGGCCGCCGCGACGGGCCATCCATGGCCCAACGCGGCTAACCCGGCGTCCTGCCGGGTTACCCACGGATTCAAGCCTGCGTTCGGCCAGCGT
>NZ_JCBCUX010000007.1:0-334095 GCF_059862645.1 Pseudomonas sp. MF08831
TCTGGGCTTCGATGAACTGAAGCAACTCGCTGTCGAATTCTGCGTAACTCTTTGTTTACCAAGGAGTTTTCCGTTTCGACTGCGCCGGAAGTGGGGCGAATTATAGACTTCCAGAATCTGCCGTCAAGCACTAATTACGCTTTTGGTGCAGAAACTGGTTTTTTCGCGATAAGGCGGGGAATCCAGCGCATGACAGGCGGAATACGCAGCACCAAAAGCAGCACACCTATAGATGCATATATCGCCCACTCCTTCAGATCGGCCCGCACAATCCACAGCATATGCAGCAAACCTAGCCCAAGGATCACATACACCAAGCGATGCAGCTTCTTCCAACGACTGCCAAGTCGACGCTGGCTATAGCGATTGGAGGTCACTGCCAACACCAATAAGCAGAGGAAGCCCAACGCGCCCACAATAATGTAGGGCCGCTTACGCAGCTCCACCCCGAGTTGCGACCAATCAAGCCCCAAGATAAAGACGCAGTAAGCCGCCAGGTGCAAAACCACATACGCAAAACACCAGAGTCCCAGCTGTCGGCGGACAGCAATCCACCCCGCCCAACCGCTGAGCTTCTGCAATGGTGTCATGCCCAGCGTGATCAGCAACAGAATCAAGGTCCCAAGCCCCAACCGATCCATCAGCACTTTGCCTGGATCAGGCCCGAGCACAGAATTCCATGCCTCGTACAACCAGAAAAATGGCCAAATCGCCGCGGCTATAAAGACGCCGACACGCCAGATCGGATAACGCATCAGTAATTCTTCCGCAGATCGAGGCCCGTATAAAGAGAAGCGACCTCATCCGAGTAGCCATTGAACATCTGCGTCTCACGCACGTTCGGGCTGAACAGGCCGCTGGGCAGACGACGCTCTCGCGCCTGAGTCCAGCGAGGATGGTCGACCGTAGGATTCACGTTCGCGTAGAACCCATACTCATCGGCCGCGATGCTCTGCCAGGTCGTCTTGGGTTGTTCGCTTACAAGACTGATCCGCACAATCGACTTCACACTCTTGAAGCCATACTTCCACGGCACCACCAGACGCAGTGGTGCGCCGTTCTGGTTAGGCAGTTCACGCCCGTACATGCCAACGGCAAGGATAGCCAATGGGTTCATCGCCTCATCCAGGCGCAACCCTTCGACATATGGCCAGTCGATCAAGCCAAAGCTTGAGCGCTGCCCCGGCATACTTTTGGGGTCTTGGAGCGTTTCAAAACGGATGAACTTGGCTTTAGAGGTCGGCTCCACCTGCTTGAGCAAGGCTGAAAGGGGGAAACCCATCCACGGAATCACCATCGACCACGCCTCGACACAGCGCAAACGGTAGATGCGCTCCTCCAACTGATAAGGCTTCATGAAGTCTTCCAGGGCATAACGCCCCGGCTTGCCCACCTCTCCATCAATCACCACACTCCAGGGCTCGGTCTTGAGTGAACCCGCGTTCTTCGCCGGGTCACCCTTGTCCGTACCGAATTCATAGAAGTTGTTGTAGTGGGTTGCGTCCTTGAACGGCGTAATGGCTTCGTCCTTTACCGTAACAGCCTGCCACTGGGTGCCTGGCAGCTTTTGGGCAAACCAACTCGGCGCATTGCCAGGCTCGACGTCGGCGTAACGCGCTGCATCGTCAGCACTGGCCCAGCGCGGCAAGGTACTGGCAGCGACGCCAGCAAGCGCACCACCGAGCAAGCTACGGCGAGATAAATAGAAGGATTCAGGCGTGACATCCGATTCGTGACAATCGGACGCTTTGGGGATCTTGATTAACATGGCAACTCCGCAGCATTGGAGGACTGATGCACCAATAGACTGCGGAGTATGGCGGACATTACATTAAGACAATGTTTTGTCGCGGCGCAGATGCAGCAAGTACTGAATCGGCCCCGAAGCGGCGTAGACCAGGAACGCCAGCAGCAGGATACGCGGCGGGTCGCTGAACACTACAGCAAACACCAGCACCACCACCAGGATCGCTACGAAAGGCACGCGGCCCTTGAGGTCGAACTCCTTGAAGCTGTTGTACTTGATGTTGCTGACCATCAGCATGCCAGCCGCAGCCACCATCAAGGCCACCAGGAACGACATTTTCGAGCCCTGGATTCCATAGTCACTGAATGCCCAGACAATACCTGCCACGACGCCTGCAGCCGCGGGGCTGGCAAGGCCAATGAAGTAACGCTTGTCAGCGGTACCCACCTGGGTATTGAAGCGCGCCAGACGCAAAGCGGCGCCGGCGACATAGATGAAGGCGACCATCCAGCCGACCTTGCCCATATCTCCCAGCGCCCAGGCAAACGCCAGCAGCGCCGGTGCAACCCCGAAAGCGACCATGTCCGACAGCGAGTCGTACTCGGCGCCAAAGGCACTTTGCGTGTTGGTCATGCGCGCCACGCGGCCATCAAGGCCATCAAGCACCATGGCCACAAAGATTGCGATGGCGGCAAAACCGAAATACTTGCTGGCACTCACCGCATCACCCGCCGCCAGCGCACTTTGGGCACTCATGGAGTTGATGATGGAATAGAAGCCGGCAAACAGGTTCGCGGTGGTGAACAGGTTAGGCAGAAGATAGATGCCACGATGCCGGACCTTGCGACCTTCCGCGTCATGCCCTTCTTCGACATGCTCATCGATCGGCAGCAGGCTTTCGGCGTCAGAGGCCTGGCGTGGCTCTTCGGGACGTTCGCTCATGGATTTTACCTTGCAACGGTGTGAAAAAATTCGACAGAAACTTGCGGCGAGTGTTCGCCCGCAAACGATGCAGCTTTATACCAGAACCAGCCCCTCAAACGAAAAAACGCGGCCTAAGCCGCGTTTTCTGTTGATGCGTACGACTTAGTTTTTGGCTTTGTCGACGATCTTGTTGGCACCGATCCACGGCATCATGGAGCGCAGTTGCTCGCCGATGACTTCGATACCGTGAGCGGCGTTGTTACGACGCTTGGCGGTCATCGAAGGGTAGCCGGTTGCGCCTTCGCTGATGAACATTTTGGCGTATTCGCCGTCCTGGATACGTTTCAGGGCGTTGCGCATGGCCTGACGGGACTCGGCGTTGATCACTTCCGGGCCAGTCACGTACTCGCCGTATTCGGCGTTGTTGGAGATCGAGTAGTTCATGTTGGCGATACCGCCTTCGTACATGAGGTCAACGATCAGCTTCAGTTCGTGCAGGCATTCGAAGTAGGCCATCTCTGGCGCGTAGCCAGCTTCAACCAGTGTTTCGAAACCAGCTTTGACCAGCTCAACGGTACCGCCGCACAGAACGGCTTGCTCGCCGAACAGGTCGGTTTCAGTCTCGTCCTTGAAGGTGGTTTCGATGATGCCGGTACGACCGCCACCCACGCCAGCTGCGTAGGACAGTGCAACGTTTTTAGCGTTGCCCGAGGCGTCCTGGTAGATCGCGATCAGGTCAGGGATACCGCCGCCTTTGACGAACTCGGAACGCACGGTGTGGCCCGGGGCTTTCGGCGCGATCATGATCACGTCGAGGTCAGCGCGTGGAACAACCTGGTTGTAGTGAATCGCGAAGCCGTGGGAGAAGGCCAGGGTGGCGCCCTTCTTGATGTTCGGCTCGATTTCATTCTTGTACAGCGCGGACTGGAACTCGTCCGGGGTCAGAATCATGACCAGGTCAGCAGCAGCAACGGCGGAAGCAACGTCGGTCACTTTCAGGCCATGGGCTTCAGCCTTGGCAACAGTGGCCGAGCCTTTGCGCAGGCCGACAGTGACGTCAACGCCGGAATCTTTCAGGTTGCACGCTTGGGCGTGGCCCTGGGAACCGTAGCCGATGATGGCGACTTTCTTGCCCTGGATGATCGACAGGTCACAATCTTTATCGTAATAAACTTTCATGAGGTTCCTCTATATATCCAGGCCGTAAGGCCATTCGCTAATTTGGGTTAGATGCTGAGTACTTTGTCGCCACGGGCAATCCCGGTGACACCACTGCGTACGGTTTCCAGAATCGAGGCCGTCCCGATCGACTGGATGAAGCTGTCCAGCTTGTCGCTTGTACCGGTCAGTTGAACGGTATAAACGCTGGCGCTCACATCGACGATCTGCCCGCGATAAATATCAGTAGTCCGTTTAATCTCGGCACGCTGGGCACCCGTAGCCTTGACCTTAACCAACATCAGCTCACGCTCAATGTGGGCACTTTCCGAAAGATCGACCAGCTTGACCACTTCGATCAACTTGTTGAGGTTCTTGGTGATCTGCTCGATCACCTCATCGTGGCCCACGGTGGTCAACGTCAGACGCGACAGGGTCGGGTCTTCGGTCGGTGCCACGGTCAGGCTTTCAATGTTGTAGTTGCGTTGCGAAAACAGGCCGACAACACGAGACAGAGCGCCGGGTTCGTTCTCCAGAAGCAGGGAGATAATGTGCCGCATGATTAAGTACGCTCCGTCTTGTTCAGCCACATGTCGCGCATAGAGCCGTCTTTGATCTGCATCGGGTAGACGTGCTCACTGGTATCCACTTGAATATCGAGGAACACCAGGCGGTCCTTCATGGCGAACGCCTCTTCCATCTTCGGCTTCAGATCTTTCAAATCGGTGATGCGAATGCCGACGTGGCCGTAGGCTTCAACCAATTTTACGAAATCTGGCAGCGATTCCATGTAGGAATGGGAGTGACGGCTGCCGTAGCTCATGTCCTGCCATTGACGCACCATGCCCAGTACGCCGTTGTTCAGGCAGACGATCTTCACCGGAAGGCCGTACTGCAAGCACGTCGACAACTCCTGAATGTTCATCTGGATGCTGCCCTCACCGGTGACGCACGCGACGTCGGTGTCGGGGAAGCTCAGCTTCACACCCATGGCCGCAGGGAAACCAAAGCCCATCGTGCCCAGGCCACCGGAGTTGATCCAGCGGTTAGGCTTGTCGAACTTGTAGTACTGCGCGGCGAACATCTGGTGCTGACCCACATCGGAGGTTACAAAGGCATCGCCCTTGGTCACTTCGCACAGGGTTTCGATCACGGTTTGTGGCTTGATGACGCTGCCGTCGCCTTTGTCGTAAGGGAACAGGCCGCGGTCACCGCGCCATTCGTCGATCTGCTTCCACCAGCTGGCAACGGACTCCTTGTTCGGCGTTTCGCCGATGTCCTTGAGCGCGGCTACCATCTCGGTCAACACACTTTCTACCGGACCCACAATCGGCACATCAGCCTTGATGGTCTTGGAGATCGACGCAGGGTCGATGTCGATGTGGATGATCTTGGCATTCGGGCAGAACTTGCTCGCGCCGTTGATCACACGGTCATCAAAACGCGCGCCCACTGCCAGAATCACATCGGCGTGGTGCATGGCCAGGTTGGCGGTGTAGCTGCCGTGCATGCCGAGCATGCCGACGAACTGACGGTCCGTGCCCGGGAATGCGCCGAGGCCCATCAACGTGTTGGTGACTGGCAAATTGAGCAGCTTGGCCAGCTCGGTCAGCGGAGCAGAACCGCCGCCCAGGATCACGCCACCACCCGAGTACAGCACCGGGCGCTTGGCCGCCAGCAGCATTTCTGCTGCCTTGCGGATTTGCCCCGAGTGCCCACGAACAGCCGGGCTGTAGGAACGCAGCTTGGCTTTCTTCGGGAAGATGTATTCGAACTTTTCAGCCGGGTTGGTCATGTCTTTCGGGATATCGACCACAACAGGGCCCGGACGACCGGACTGTGCGAGGTAGAACGCCTTTTTCATGACTTCCGGGATTTCCGAGGCATGCTTGATCATGAAGCTGTGTTTCACGATCGGCCGGGAGATACCGATCATGTCGGTTTCCTGGAATGCATCGGTCCCCACCATGGTGCTTGCGACCTGGCCGGAAATGATCACCATCGGAATAGAGTCCATATACGCAGTCGCGATGCCGGTAATGGCATTCGTTGCGCCTGGGCCGGACGTCACCAGTACCACACCGGCTTTACCGGTGGCACGGGCGTAACCGTCAGCCATATGGGTCGCGGCCTGTTCGTGGCGAACCAGGATGTGGGTAACAGCCGGTTCCTTGAACAGTGCGTCGTAAACATGCAGCAGAGCACCACCTGGGTACCCGTAGATATAGTCGACGCCTTCGTCACGCAAAAAGCGGACGAGCATCTCACCGCCAGATAAAAGCTCCACGTTGTTCACCTCTAAAACGCCAGAATACCGTCCGTTAAAAACCGACGGGTCTTAATAGGTTTACTTCTCAACAGAGCATGAGCGACGGTGGTCGCCGACTACGTCAGCACTGACTGAGCAAGTATTGGGATCGTCCCAAGTGTTGCGGGCTTTTCCCACCCAGCGCGAGGTAACGCGTTGCGGGTGTTACAGGTCGGCGCGGATATGCGCCTCATGATCTGCTGAGCGGGTCTGCTTCTGGCAGTCCCGATACAGCGGACTTTGGATTCTTCTGTTTCAGCCCCTTCAAGTCAAGCAATAATTGCGCTTTTTTCCAACTAAGCGCATGAGAACGTAGATTAAAGGGGTTTGAGGAGGGATAAAACTCGCCTGAATGTCGTCAAGCGGTAGAAATGTGCGCAAGACTGCCGGAAAACCCGGCAGTCAGGCAATTAACGAGCGTCGACGATCAATTGGTCGAACTTTTTCAGCGCGTTACGCAAACCGAGGCTCTCAAGCGGGCGATCGGCGTAAACCATCTCCGCCATCTCCAGGATCCCCGACGCATTAGGCAACGGTAGATCCTGCTCGAGGATCTGCTTCATGCGCACCAGGAAGATCCATTGCAGCCACTGGTGAAAATCCAGGGTATCAACCGAAAAAGGCTCGACACTGCTGAGCGCCTCTGCGCTGGGGGACACCTCGTCCCACCAGCCCTGCACGCGCAATTCGCGCTCGATCAGCAATAACTGTTCGGCAATCGCGGGAAACCGTGCATCCATCAGAGGCTGACCTTGGCTTTCTGCCGAGCCTGCGCAGCACCGGCGGCATCGCCTTGGGCAGCACGCGCGTCACCAATCAAGGCCCACAGGTTGGCCTGCAGATCGGGACGACCATTGGCCAGGCTCAGGCCGCGACGGGCGAACTGTTCAGCTTGCGGCGCATCACCTTGGGCCATACGCACCTGGGCCAGGCGATACAACACTTGCGGCTCGCGAGGCGCCACGCGCTGGGCACGCTCAAGACTGGACGAAGCACCGTTCAAATCACCACCGGCCTGCTGTTGCTGGGCAGTAGTCAACAGCGACAACACGGGTCCGTCCAGTTGCTCATCAGCCGACAGGCCGCCCGCGCTTGACGACGACGGAATACCGCTCGGCGTCGACGGCATGTTGTAGGTGCCCTGATTGACCGGCGCCGTCTGGATCGGCGTGGAATCAACCGGCCCCGATGTGCTTGGACCTGGGGTCCACGGCTCGGCGCTGATCGGTGCCGACGTTGCAGCACCACCGCCCGGCACCATCACTACCACACCCGAATCCTGCGGCATGGCTTGCGGTGCGGCTTGCGTAGGACGCTTGACCACGGTCTGACGGAAGCCGCCGTTGGCCGAAATGCGATCGTTATTGGAAACGGTGGTACTCGAATCCACCACGGGAATCGAACCGCGCTGCACGCTGGAGCAACCGCTGAGCACTGCCAGAGCTGTAATAGCTGGAATCAACCACTTGTTCACGTGAAACCCTCTTTGCTTAGTTCATCCAGCCCTTGACCCAATCCATCACCGATTCCGCGTCAGCAGGGGCACTGCCACCGCATGCGGCGCCGGGTGGTGGCTCGCTGCCGCGAATATACGGCATCTGCACCGCGCCCGGACAGTTGGCATCGGAGCCCTGCCCCGTGTGCGGATCAATCCAGGCCTGCACGATGTTGTCCGGTTGCGGCATGTTCAGCGGCAACGGGTCTGCCTTGCGCATAAAGCTGGTCCAGACCTGCAGCGCACCGGTAGCACCAGTGAACGGCGTCTTGCCATTGTCGTCACGCCCCAGCCAAACCACGGCCAGCACGTCCTGGCCGAAGCCCGCGAACCAGCTGTCACGCGAATCGTTACTGGTACCGGTCTTGCCCGCCAACGTGAGGTTCGACGGCAGCACGCTGTAAACCGAACGCCCGGTGCCTTCGCGCATTACGCGCTGCATGGCGTTCTGGATCAGGTAAATGGAGCCTGCATCAAAGCGCTGCTGAATCTGGAACGGATAGCGCTTGAGCGGCTCGCCCTCGGCAGTCAGCACGCTGCGGATACCGCGCATCGGGGTATTGAAGCCGCCGTTGGCGAGAGTCTGGTACATCGTGGCCACTTCCATCGGGGTCATGGCGCCAGCGCCCAACAGCATCGATGGGAACGACGGGAACTCACGATTGATGCCCAGGCGACCCAGGGTTTTCAACACATTCGGCACCCCAACTTCCAGCCCGAGGCGCGACGTGGAGATATTGTAGGAATGCGCCAGGCCCTGATACAGGAACACCGTCCCGTGAGAGCGGCGATCGAAGTTCTGCGGCGTCCACACTTGGCCATCAGCACCTTTGACCGACAACGGGTCATCCGACAGCCAACTGGTCAGGGTGTATTTGCTCGGTTTTTCCAGGGCCGTCAGGTAGACCGCAGGCTTGACCAGCGAGCCGATCGGCCGCACGGCATCCAGCGCGCGGTTGAAACCGGCAAAACTGGCCTGGCGACTGCCGATCATGGCCTGGACTTCACCGGTTTCGGGGTTGGTCACCACCATGGCCGCCTCGACTTCATCGGAGCCCTTGCGGCCGGTCAAGCGTTTGAAGGTGTCGTTGACCGACGCTTCGGCTTTCATCTGCAAAATCGGGTCGAAGCTGGTGAAGATCCGCAAGCCTTCTTCGGTCAAGTCTTCGTCGCGGTAATCTTCGCGCAACTGACGTTTGACCAGGTCGATAAAGCCTGGGAAGGAGCTGTCAGCCAACTTGCCGCGGGTTGTCACACCCAGTGGCATTTTCTTCGCCGCCGCGACTTGTTCAGCGGTAGCCACGCCCTGCTGCTCGAGTACATCTAGCACCAGGTTGCGACGCTCAAGCGCACGCTCCGGGTTGCGACGCGGGTTGTAATAGGACGGCCCCTTGACCATACCCACCAGCAACGCAACCTGATGCAATTTCAACTCGGACAATGGCTGACCGAAGAAGAACTGACTGGCCAAGCCAAAGCCGTGAACGGCGCGCTGGCCATCCTGACCGACGAATACTTCGTTGAGGTAAGCCTCGAGGATTTCCTGCTTGCTGTAATGCAGCTCCAGCAGCATCGCCATCATGGCTTCGGTGAGTTTGCGGGTCAGGCTGCGCTCGTTGGTCAGGTAGAAGTTCTTGACCAATTGTTGCGTCAGCGTACTGCCACCCTGCGTCATCTTGCCGCCAGAAGTGTTGACCCAAATGGCGCGGGCAATCGACTTCGGCGACACACCCCAGTGGCTGTAGAAGTCGCGGTCTTCGACGGCAACGAGTGTTTCAAGCAGATACGGCGGCACCTGATCGAGCTTGATCAGGATGCGATCTTCCAGGTTCTTTGGGTAAATGCCGCCGATCAGCAGCGGCTCCAGGCGCACCACAGGCAACTTCGAACCATTGAGCGAGGACAGCTCGGCGACGTAATCGCCAGAGAAGCGCACGCGTACCGGCTGGGCTTTTTCCAGGCCTTCGTAGAACTGGAAGCCGCGGGTGTTCAAGTCGACGGTATTGCCGCTGACGGCCGCAGCGCCAGGGCCATTGCTCACGGCTTCGCGGCGGTAACCCAACGCGTCGAGCTCGGTCAGGAAATCATCTTTACTCAGCTTCTGGCCAGTGAACAGTTCCAGCGGGCGTGCGTACACCTTGGCCGGAATGGTCCAGCGCTTGCCGGAGAACTTCTCCTGGACCACAGCGTCGAGGTACACCGCGAAGCCGGCGAGCACTACAAGGCCCACCAGGCTGAGCTTGAGCGCCCAGCCCAGCCACGGGCGCAGGCCGCGGGAAGGAGGTTTTTTACGGGAACGGGGAGATCGGGTTCGAGTCATGGCGGCGGATTATACGCACTTTATTGATGATCAACATGAGCCGGACAGCGGTTTGCACGACCGGCTGTAACAGCCATAATGCCCGCCATGATTTCCCCCAGACTTTGAAGGATCGCCCGTGAGCCAGTCCCTGATCGCTGCCCTGCAAAACCCGGCTTTGTATCCCCATCCGGTTGAAGCGTTTCACGTTATCGAGACCCATATTTCCTGGGTCATTCTGACTGGCCCCTTCGCTTATAAACTGAAGAAGCCGATGAACTTCGGCTTTCTGGATTTCACCCAACTGGATGACCGGGGGCACTTCTGCAACGAAGAACTTCGCCTCAACCAGCGCCTGACCGAAGATCTGTACCTTGAAGTGTTGCCGATTACCGGCACCGCCGAGGCCCCGCAACTGGGCGGCGATGGCCCGGTAATCGAGTACGCGCTGAAAATGCGCCAGTTCCCGCAAAGCCAACTGCTGAGCACCTTGCAAGCCAACGGCGAACTCACCAGCGCACATATTGACGAAATGGCCAAGCAGATTGCGCACTTCCACCTCACCGCACCAAAGGTTCCACAGGCGCACCCGGCCGGCACCCCGGACGAGGTGATGGCGCCAGTGCGCCAGAACTTCGATCAGATCCGCCCTTTCCTCAGCGACAAGGCCGATCTGGCACAGCTGGAAGCTCTGCAAGCCTGGGCCGAAAGCAGCTTCGAGCGCCTCAAGCCTCTGCTGGCGCAGCGCAAGCAGGATGGCTTTACGCGTGAATGTCACGGCGATATCCACTTGGGTAATGCGACGATGATCGACGGCCAAGTCGTCATCTTCGACTGCATCGAGTTCAACGAGCCGTTCCGCTTCACCGATGTGTACGCCGACACCGGCTTTCTGGCGATGGACCTGGAAGACCGTGGCCTCAAATCCCTGGCGCGTCGCTTTATCAGCCAATACCTGGAATTGACCGGCGATTACCAAGGCCTGGAAGTGCTGAACTTCTATAAAGCGTACCGGGCGCTGGTACGCGCCAAGGTTGCACTGTTCAGCATGCCGAGCGAGGCAAGCCCGGTGCAGCGCGCCACCACCCTGCGCCAGTACCGCAACTACGCCAACCTGGCCGAAAGCTACAGCACTATTCCTTCGCGCTTCCTGGCGATTACCCACGGCGTATCGGCAGTCGGCAAGAGCCACGTAGCCATGCGTCTGGTGGAAGCGTTGGGTGCCGTGCGCCTGCGCTCGGACGTGGAACGCAAACGCCTGTTTGGCGAACAGCATGTTGAAAACACACCACAGGCCGGCATCTATGCTGCCGACGCCAGCGCAGCAACCTATGCTCGCCTGAATGAAATCGCCGATATCGTCTTGCGCGCCGGCTACCCGGTCGTACTGGATGCCACCTTCCTCAAACGTGAACAGCGCGACGCTGCTGCGAAGATTGCCGAGGCCACCGGCGCGCCATTCCTGATCCTGGATTGCAACGCACCGCAAGCCGTTATCGCCAGCTGGTTGGCACAACGTCAGGCGGATAAGAACGACCCTTCCGACGCGACGCTGACCATCATCGAAGAGCAGCAGGCCAACCGCGACCCGCTGACCGCTGAAGAACTGCTGCTGAGCAAGCGTGTAGAGACCAATGAAAGCGGAACCCTGGATGCCTTGGTGGCGCATATCCGCCAGCGCCTGCCAGGCCTGTAAGAAATATTTCTTGGTCGTGTCACCGATCTACGGTGCACGACCGAGCAATAGTGGCACTATAATGGCGTCATAATTCCAACAGGAGTCGCCGTCATGAGTCAGCCCAAGCTTCTTGATACTCCGCTCTACGCGCTCCTGCACAAGGACGACATTCGAGGCTTCAACCAGGAACGGCCTAAAGACGGCAGCATCGACATGCGTGGCGGTGACTTTCGCGGGCTGGACCTGCGCGACCTGAACGCCACGGGTGTAGATTTCACCGACGCGTATTTCCGTTCTGCCGACCTGCGTGGCCTGGATCTACGCGACTGCTCATTGGAAGGCGCCAGCCTGGCGCATGCGCAAATTTCCGGCACCTACTTTCCACCTGAACTGACCGCTGACGAGATCCTCATGTCGGTTAATTTCGGTACTCGCCTGCGCTATCGCACCAAGTGACGTCACATGCCCGCCCCCGGCTACGCATCAAGCGTGCCGGGTGGTTCGCCCTGCCCCTGCGTAAAACCTCCTGACCATTCTTATAAGCGTTTCAGCCGTTCCTGACCAAAGAACTACGCTTTTCCTACTGAGCGCTACACTCCTTTTCAGGCTTGCCTGGTCACGATACCCACCGCACCATTCGGCCGTCGCAAGGAGGCTTGATGAACGATGAGCTGCAACACCTGAAAAACCTTGGCAAGACGTCGGCGCAGTGGCTGCATGCGGTGGGCATCCACAGCGCTTCCGACTTGCGCCGCCTGGGAGCGGTCGATGCCTACCGGGCAGTGCGAACTCGCGGATTCCGGGCCTCGAAAGTATTGCTGTATGCCATTGAAGGCGCATTGATGGATGTGCACTGGAACGACATTCCCGCGGAGCGAAAGGAAGCGCTGAACCGCCAGTTGGATGCGATTTCGGCACGTCAGAAGAATTAGCTCAGCGATAAAACTCAACGTTTACGGGCATTACGAACGCCTGCTTGAGAAATTCCGCAGGTCGAGCAAAAACAAATGTTGACTCTCAAATGAGAATCGTTATGATTATCACAACTGGTCGCGAGATCAGCCGATAACTGAAAGACCATTGGTTCGGACTCTCAGATTATCTCCTCATCAGGCTAATCACGGTTATTTGACCCGGCTCTTGCCGGGTCTTTTTTTGCCTGTAAAACGCCTATAAAGCCGCGAGTCTCAGCGCGCGATAATCAACGGATGCCCACGCTCCGGGTGCGGCTGCACCAACACATCCAGCCCAAACACCGCTTTGAGCGGTTCAGGTCGCAAGACGTTTGCGGGCGTATCCAAGGCGTGCGGACGCCCGCCTTCCAGCAGCAGAATGCGATCACAGTAACGCGCTGCCAGATTCAGGTCATGGAGGATCACCAGTACGGCCGCGCCTCGATCGGCAAAACTGCGAATAGCCTGCAACGTCGTGTGCTGATGCAGAGGGTCAAGCATCGACGTCGGCTCATCCAGCAGCAACGTCTGTCCCGCCTCGCCCGGCCATAGTTGCGCCAATACCCGCGCCAGGTGCACACGTTGGCGCTCCCCGCCAGACAACGCCAGGTAGCTGCGGCCGCTCAAATGGCCGATGTCCGCCGCCTGCAAGGCCGCACGGATGATCTCGTCATCACGCACGCGCCCGGTCTGATGCGGCAAACGCCCCATGCCGACAACTTCTTCCACGCGAAACGCAAAATCCAGGGTCGAGGTTTGCGGCAACACCGCCAAGCGCTGGGCACGCTGCGGGCCGCTCCAGCTCTTGAGCGCCTGCTGATCCAGCCATACCTTGCCCTGATCAGGGTGCAGCTCACCGCACAGCGCGCTGAGCAAGGTGCTTTTGCCAGCACCGTTAGGGCCCAGCACGCCAAGTACCTGGCCCGGTAACAGGTCCAGGCTGACATCGGCCAACACAGTCTTGCGGCCACGCCGGATCTGCAGCGCTTCCACTCGCAGCATCAGGCGCGTCCTCGCAACAACAGATAAAGAAAAAACGGCGCACCGATAAACGCCGTCACAATGCCGATCGGCAACTCCGCAGGTGCCAGGGCCAGGCGCGCCACCAAATCCGCAAACAGCAGCAAACTCGCGCCGGCCAGCACCGAGGCGGGCAACAGCACTCGATGGTCGGGCCCCGCCAGCAGCCGCACCAAGTGCGGTACCACCAGCCCGACAAACCCGATCATCCCCGCCGCCGCCACTGCCGCCCCTACACCCAGGGCGGTGCAGAACACCAGCTCACGCTTGAGCCCTTCCACATCAATTCCCAGGTGACTGGCCTCGGACTCGCCCAGCAACAATGCATTCAGCGCCTTGGCGCGGCGCGGCAACCAGAGCGCGACACCAGCGCTCACCAGCAGCAACGGCCATAACCGCGAGTAGCTCGCGCCATTGAGACTGCCCAGGTTCCAGAAAGTCAGGGTGCGCAGGGTGGCGTCGTCGGCCAAATAGGTAAACAGCCCGACCGCCGAGCTGGCGAGGGCCGTGAGCGCGATGCCGGCAAGCAACATCGTCGCAACATTGGTCTGGCCGTTACGGCGCCCCAGACGATAGACCAGGGCAGTCACCCCCAAACCACCGAGAAACGCACACAGCGACAGCAGGTAAGGCCCGAATGCGTCCGGCAGCCCGCCAAAAAACGAGCCACCGACAATTGCAATCGCCGCCCCCAGCGCCGCGCCACTCGACACCCCGACCAGCCCGGGATCTGCCAGCGGGTTACGAAACAGACCCTGCATCGCCACGCCCGACAATGCCAGCACGCCGCCGACCGCCAGGCCAAGCAATGTGCGCGGCAGGCGAATCTGCCCCAGGATCAATTCGGCCTGCTCCAGGCCGTCGGCTGCAATCGGCACGCCCATCAAGCGCAACGCGGCCCTGAGTGTATCCAGCAACGGCAGGCTGACCGGCCCCAAGGCTAATGAGAGCCAGATCGCCAATACACACAACAGCGCCAGGCCGACAAACAGCGTTTTCGGCTTAACCAGAGTGGTCATGGAGCAGGTTTAGCCTGGGACGGATAGAACCCGGCAGACAGTTGCACCAGGCTTTGCGGCACACGCGGGCCCAGGCCGCCCACCAGCAGGGTGGGGTCCAGCTCAAACACCCGGCCATTTTTGGCCGCCGGCGTTGAGGCCAAAATCGGGTTTTCCTTAAACAGAGCCGCGCGCGCGGCATCGCCCGTCAAGGCACGGTCAGCGAATACCAGCACATCAGGGCTCAGTCCCGCCAACGACTCCACCGAAAAAGGTTTGTAGCCGGTATGGGTGGCCAAGTTACGCCCGCCCGCCTGCTGCAACAGCCAGTCGGCGGCGGTGTCTTTACCTGCGATCAGCGGCTTGCCGCCTGCATGACCGAGCACCAACAGCACACCCGGGGCTTTTTGCGTGGCCTGGGCCTGAGTGACCCAGCGCTTCTGCTGCTCGAGCGCTTGTTCATATCCAGTAAACAATTCGTTGGCTTTAGCCTCGCTGCCCAGCAACTTGCCAAGGTGCTGCAAGTTGCCTTTCAGGGTCGGGAGGTCCGGCTCGGCCGAAAACATTTCGACCTGCACGCCGGCGCCGCGAATCTGCGCCAGTACCGGCGGCGGCCCCATTTCCTCGGTGCCGACCAGTACTTGCGGGCGCAGGCTAAGAATGCCCTCCGCCGACAACTGGCGCTGATAACCTATGCTCGGCAAGGCTTTCAGCGATTCCGGGTGCTGGCTGGTAGTATCCACGCCTACCAGTTTCGATTCGCCGCCCAAGGCTGTCACCCATTCAGATAGCGCTCCACCGGCACTCACCCAGCGTTGCGGCAGTTCAGAGGCTTGCGCCCCATGGTGGACCAGCAGTGAGGCAACAAACGCAATAGCGCTGGTACTCAGACGCATGACAGGGTTTCCTTCCAGGGGCGGGGCGAAGCCGGCATTTGATAATTGTTTGCATTTGAACGTCAAGGCACTTAAGGATTGAAATGAAGTTTCTCTGCACCTCCGACGCCCTTGCAGCCAACAGCAGCCTCGGCTTTGAGATCGACGGTTGCAAACTGCTGGCCGTGCGCCGGGACGGCGTCGCCTACTTCTATATCAACCGTTGCCCCCATCGCGGCATCGCGCTGGAATGGCAACCCGATCAGTTCCTCGACACCAGCGCCAGCCTGATCCAGTGCGCCACTCACGGCGCGCTGTTCCTGATCGAAAGCGGCGAGTGCATCGCCGGTCCCTGTGCGGGCCAGAGCCTCACCGCCCTGCCCGGCCGCGAAGACGCACAGGGCCTGTGGGTGCAACTCTAGTCGCTGATCAGTACGTCCAAACGACGTTCCACAACAATTTCCTCAGGCGTGACGCGAACACCGTAGGCCAACACCTCCACACCGGCGGCCTTGGCCTCCCGCAATGCCGCAGCGTAACCGGCGTCGATTTCAACCGCTGGGCGTACTGCCTCTATTCCCGACAGGTTCACGCAATACAACTGCACCGCCCGCACCCCGTCACGCGCCAGGTGCGCCAACTCGCGCAGGTGCTTGGCGCCGCGCTGCGTTACCGCATCGGGAAAGGCTGCTACCGCCGTGCCATCAAAGCCCAGGGTGACACTTTTGACTTCGACAAACGCCGCGCCTTGCGGGTAATCGAGACGAAAATCGATGCGGCTTTTCTCCTGGCCATAAGGCACTTCGCGCTTCAAGGCGGTAAACCCGTTGAGCTCAGTGATGACCCCGGCGCGCAATGCCTCCTCGACCAATTGGTTGGCGCGCGCCGTGTTGACGCACGCCAATCGGCCCTGCGGCGTTTCGGCAATTTCCCAGGTGCCGGGCAACTTGCGCTTGGGGTCCGAAGAGCGACTGAACCAGACCTGGCCACCTTCCACCATGCAATTGAGCATCGAGCCGGTATTCGGGCAGTGAATCGTCAGCAACTCGCCGGTAACGGTCTCGATATCGGTGAGAAAACGCTTGTAGCGGCGGATAAGCCGCGCTTCTTCGAGAGGAGGATGAAAACGCATCAGCCTTGCCAGCTCCGCAAACCACGGGCGATACGCTCTACCGCCTGTTGTAGCCGATCGATGTTTTGCGTGTAGGCAAAACGCACATGGTGGCCGGCTTGATAGCGGCCAAAATCCAGCCCAGGCGTAAACGCCACGTGTTCGGTTTCGAGGAAATGCCGACAGAACGCGAAGGCATCACCGCCGAACGCGCTGATATCGGCATACAAGTAGAACGCCCCTTCGGGCTCAACGGCGATACCGAATCCTAGTTCGCGCAGGGCGGGCAGCAGGAAATCCCGACGGCGACCGAATTCGGCGCGGCGCTGCTCCAGAATGCTCAACGTTTGCGGGGTAAAACACGCCAGTGCCGCGTACTGGGCCATGCTCGGCGCGCTGATGTAGAGGTTTTGCGCAAGCTTTTCCAATTCACCCACCGCCGCAGGCGGCGCCACCAGCCAACCGAGGCGCCAGCCGGTCATGCCGAAATACTTCGAAAAACTATTCAGGACGAACGCGTCGTCGTCCACTTCCAGCACGCTGGCGGCATCGGTGCCGTACGTGAGGCCGTGATAGATCTCATCCACCACCAAGTGGCCGTCGCGCGCCTTGATTGCACTGGACAACCCCGCCAACTCGTCGCGTGTAAGGATCGTGCCGGTGGGGTTGGCCGGAGACGCGACCAACGCGCCCACGCTGTCCTGGTCCCAGTGTTTGGCCACCAGCTCGGCAGTCAATTGGTAGCGCACGTCCGGGCCAACCGGCACCAGTTGCGCCGCGCCTTCCACCAAGCGCAGAAAATGTCGGTTGCACGGATAGCCTGGGTCGGCGAGCAACCAATGTTTGCCCGGATCGACCAGCAGGCTGCTCGCCAGCAGCAACGCACCGGAACCACCGGGGGTGATCAGAATGCGTTCAGGATCAATGTTCAGCCCGTAGCGCTGCTGGTAGAAACCGCTGATGGCCTCTCGCAACTCCGGCAACCCGCGCGCTGCGGTGTAGCGGGTCTTGCCGTTGGCCAACGCCGCCTGGCCGGCCTGGATGATGGGCTCGGCCGTGGTGAAATCCGGCTCGCCGATCTCCAGATGGATCACATCATGGCCGGCTGCCTGCAGCTCATTGGCTCGCGCCAGCAGCGCCATGACATGAAAAGGTTCGATGGCGCGACTGCGCGCACTGTAGGGCTGAGCCATTAGCCTTCCTTAACGGTGAGGACAAAATCAGGATTCTACCGAACCCTCGCGGTAAAACATGCTCTATTGCCTGCTCGGCCGTCCATGACGAACCGAGCAAGCGCTTGCAAAACGACTAAAATCAACATTCGAGACACGCTATACCCAGCCATGGCGGGCTGTTGCAGTTTGCACCCCCGCCAAGTTGGGCCTCGACAACCGGGAGTGGCGCACCCCGAATCTATCTGGTAAGTTCGCCCGCTTGCAGCCGCAGGGCCGGCAGGTGTCGGTGACGTTGCAATCCTGCGCAATGGATTAGAAGAGTGAGAGGCGGTCTATTCATGTCCACCCAAGCAAAGCAACAGCAGCAGAGCCTCAGTGGCTTCACACCTTACGTCGAAACGAAAGGTGAGGAGTACATGGGCAAGCCCATGCGCCAGCACTTCACCAAGATCCTGCAAAAGTGGAAGCAGGACTTGATGCAAGAGGTCGACCGCACCGTTGACCACATGAAGGACGAAGCCGCCAACTTCCCGGACCCGGCAGACCGTGCCAGCCAGGAAGAGGAATTCGCCCTCGAACTGCGCGCCCGTGATCGTGAACGCAAGCTGATCAAGAAAATCGACAAAACGCTGCAACTGATCGAAGACGAGGAATATGGCTGGTGCGAATCCTGCGGCGTCGAGATTGGTATTCGCCGCCTGGAAGCCCGCCCAACCGCGGACCTGTGCGTAGACTGCAAGACCTTGGCTGAAATCAAGGAAAAACAGGTCGGCAAGTAATCCTGCCGGGCTGAACGAATGGGGCGTGCAAACGCCCCATTTTTGTTTCTGGCGTTTACCGATTTTCCAGTAGTATCCGGCCCATGACAGCCTCTACCTATATCGGGCGTTTCGCCCCCACGCCCAGCGGCCATTTGCATTTCGGCTCGCTGGTTGCCGCCCTCGCTTCCTACCTCGATGCCCGCGCCAACCAAGGCCGCTGGCTGATGCGCATGGAAGACCTCGACCCACCGCGTGAAGAACCCGGCGCCCAGACGGCGATCCTGCACGCCCTGGAAAGCTACGGCTTTGAGTGGGATGGCGAACTGGTCCGACAAAGCGAACGGCATGATGCCTACGCCAAAGTCCTCGACGGCCTGTTCAACCACGGCCTGGCCTACGCCTGCACGTGCTCGCGCAAACAGCTGGAGCCCTACCACGGAATTTACCCGGGTTTATGCCGCAATGCCGGGCACGATCAGCAAGACGCGGCCATCCGCCTGCGCGTGCCCGAGCTGGAATACCACTTTACCGACCGCGTACAGGGTGAATTCCGACAGCACCTGGGCCGCGATGTAGGTGATTTCGTCATCCGTCGCCGCGACGGCTTGTATGCCTATCAATTGGCCGTCGTGCTCGACGACGCCTGGCAAGGTGTGACCGACATCGTGCGCGGTGCCGACCTGCTCGATTCCACGCCACGCCAGCTCTACCTGCAAGAACTGCTGGGCCTGCGCCAGCCGCGCTACCTGCACGTGCCGTTGATCGTGCAGCCGGACGGTAACAAGTTGGGCAAAACCTACCGTTCTGCGCCGTTGACACCGGACCAAGCCACGCCTTTGCTGTTAAGGGCATTGCGCGCCCTCGGCCAGCCCACCGGCGCTGAACTGCTGCACGCCAGCCCACGGGAGCTGCTCGATTGGGGCATTGCGCACTGGGATGCAACCCTGATCCCGCGCACACTCACGCTGGCCGAAGCGCAATTGAGCTGAAGGCGCTTGCAGCTTGCCAGCCATCCGTTACCATCGCCGCAGTTTTTTAATCAGAGGCCAACATGTACATCTATCGATTGGTCCTGCTGCTGGTCGTCGGGATCTACCTGTTTTCCCCCGCCATCATGGATTGGTGGATCGACGCCACGGGCGCCTGGTATCGCCCTTATCTGCTGTGGCTGATCCTGATCGTCGTGACCTTCATCCTGCAGAGCCAAAAAGATGCCGATGAGCTTTAGCCTCACCCAGATGCTGCTGATCAGCGCCGCCTACCTGGCCGCGCTGTTCGCCGTGGCCTGGATCAGTGAGCGCGGAATGATTCCGCGGGCGATCATTCGCCATCCGTTGACCTACACATTGTCCCTGGGCGTTTACGCCAGCGCCTGGGCGTTTTATGGCACCGTGGGCCTGGCCTATCAGTACGGCTACGGCTTCCTGTCCAGCTACCTTGGGGTGTCCGGCGCATTCCTGCTGGCGCCGGTGTTGCTGTACCCGATCCTGAAAATCACCCGCACCTACCAACTGTCATCCCTGGCGGACCTGTTTGCCTTCCGTTTTCGCAGCACCTGGGCCGGCGCGCTGACCACGATTTTCATGTTGCTCGGCGTATTGCCGCTGCTGGCCCTGCAGATCCAGGCCGTGGCGGATTCCATCAGCATCTTGACCCGTGAGCCGGTGCAGCATCGCGTCGCGCTGGCCTTTTGCGCGCTGATCACGCTGTTCACGATTTTCTTCGGCTCACGCCATATCGCCACCCGTGAAAAACACGAGGGCCTGGTGTTTGCGATTGCCTTTGAGTCGGTGATCAAGCTGATCGCCATCGGCGGCGTCGGCTTGTATGCGCTGTATGGCGTGTTCGACGGCCCGCAACAGCTGGAGCTGTGGCTGCTGCAAAACCAGACCGCCCTCGCCGCCCTGCACACGCCGTTGCAGGAAGGCCCATGGCGCACGCTGTTGCTGGTGTTCTTCGCCTCGGCGATCGTGATGCCGCACATGTACCACATGACCTTCACCGAGAACCTCAATCCGCGCTCATTGGTCAGCGCCAGCTGGGGCCTGCCGCTGTTCCTGCTGCTGATGAGCCTGGCCGTGCCGCTGATCCTGTGGGCCGGCCTCAAGCTGGGCGCAACCACCAACCCGGAATACTTCACCCTCGGCGTCGGTATTGCCGCCAACAGCAAATCCCTGGCGTTGCTGGCGTATGTCGGCGGTTTGTCGGCGGCCAGCGGCTTGATCATCGTCACCACGCTCGCGTTGTCGGGCATGGCGCTCAACCACCTGGTGCTGCCGCTGTATCAGCCGCCAGCCGAAGGCAACATCTACCGCTGGCTGAAGTGGACGCGCCGCGCGCTGATTGTCGCGATCATCATGGCCGGCTATGGCTTCTACCTGTTGCTGGGCGCCGGGCAAGACCTGGCCAACCTCGGCATCGTTGCGTTCGTTGCCACCTTGCAGTTCCTGCCGGGCGTGTTGTCGGTGCTGTATTGGCCGACCGCTAATCGCCGCGGCTTTATCGCCGGTCTGCTGGCGGGGATTCTGGTGTGGATCGTTACCATGCTGCTGCCGCTGGTCGGCAACCTGCAGGGCTTCTACATTCCGTTGCTGAACATGATTTACGTGCTGGACGACACCAGTTGGCACATGGCCGCCATCGCTTCATTGGCTGCCAACGTCTTGATGTTCACCTTGATCTCGCTGTTCACCAACGCCAGTCCCGAAGAAACCAGCGCCGCCGAAGCCTGCGCGGTGGACAACGTGCGCCGCCCGCAACGCCGCGAGCTGCACGCCGCCTCGCCCCAGGAGTTCGCCACGCAACTGGCCAAGCCGCTGGGTGCGAAAGCCGCGCAAAAGGAAGTCGAACAGGCACTGCGCGACCTCTACCTGCCGTTCGACGAGCGCCGCCCGTATGCGCTGCGGCGCTTGCGTGACCGTATCGAGGCCAACCTGTCCGGCCTGATGGGGCCAAGTGTGTCCCAAGACATGGTCGAAACGTTCTTGCCCTACAAGGCTGGCGGCGAAAACTACGTCACCGAAGACATCCATTTCATCGAGAGCCGGCTGGAGGATTACCACTCGCGCCTCACCGGCCTTGCCGCCGAACTCGATGCGCTGCGCCGCTACCACCGCCAGACCCTGCAGGAACTGCCGATGGGCGTGTGCTCCCTGGCCAAGGATCAAGAGATCCTGATGTGGAACAAGGCCATGGAAGAATTGACCGGCATCGCCGCCCAGCGGGTAGTGGGTTCGCGCCTGAACACCTTGGGCGATCCGTGGAAAGAACTGCTGCAAGGCTTTATCAACCTGCCCGACGAGCATTTGCACAAGCAGCACTTGGCACTCGACGGCCAGACGCGGTGGCTCAACCTGCACAAAGCGGCGATCGACGAACCGCTGGCACCCGGCAACAGCGGCCTGGTGCTGCTGGTCGAAGACTTGACCGACACGCAAATGCTCGAAGACAAGCTGGTGCACTCCGAGCGCCTGGCCAGCATTGGTCGTTTGGCGGCAGGCGTGGCCCATGAGATTGGCAACCCGATCACCGGTATCGCCTGCCTGGCGCAGAACCTGCGGGAAGAGCGCGAAGAGGACGGCGAAATCACCGAAATCAGCGGGCAAATCCTTGAGCAGACCAAGCGCGTTTCCCGCATCGTGCAGTCATTGATGAGCTTCGCCCATGCCGGCGCTCATCAGAATCAGGACGAGGCCGTGTGCCTGGCCGAAGTTGCACAGGATGCCATAGGGCTGCTGGCCTTGAACCGGCGCAATTTCGAAGTCCAGTTCTTCAATCTGTGCGACCCGGACCACTGGGTCGACGGCGATTCCCAACGCTTGGCGCAGGTGTTGATCAACTTGCTGTCCAATGCCCGTGACGCTTCCCCGCCGCACAGCGCGGTACGCGTCAAGAGCGAGGCTTTCGAGCACACGGTCGATCTGATCGTGGAGGATGAAGGCAGCGGTATTCCACAGAACATCATGGACCGATTGTTCGAACCTTTCTTCACCACCAAGGACCCGGGTGAAGGTACCGGTCTGGGCCTTGCACTGGTCTATTCCATCGTTGAAGAGCATTATGGACAAATCACCATCGACAGCCCGGCTGACACCGAAAGCCAACGCGGCACCCGTATTCGGGTGACCTTGCCGCGTCATGTCGAAGCGACGTCCGCTGTGAACTGAGACCGTCGAGAGAATTGAATCAATGCCGCACATTTTGATCGTCGAAGACGAAACAATTATCCGCTCTGCCTTGCGTCGCCTGCTTGAACGTAATCAGTACCAGGTCAGCGAAGCCGGCTCGGTGCAGGAAGCCCAAGAGCGATTCAGCATTCCCACGTTCGACCTGATTGTCAGCGACCTGCGCTTGCCGGGCGCGCCAGGCACCGAGCTGATCAAGCTTGGCCAGGGCACCCCGGTGCTGATCATGACCAGTTACGCCAGCCTGCGTTCGGCGGTGGACTCGATGAAGATGGGCGCGGTGGATTACATCGCCAAGCCTTTCGACCACGACGAAATGCTGCAGGCCGTGGCCCGCATTCTGCGCGACCGTCAGTCGGCCAGCAGCGCGCCCGCCGAACAGCGCCCCGCCGGCAAGACCGCCAACGGTGCGGACAAGCCGGGCGTCAACAACAGCAACGGCGAAATCGGCATTATCGGCTCCTGCCCACCGATGCAGGACCTGTACAGCAAGATTCGCAAAGTCGCGCCCACCGACTCCAATGTATTGATTCAGGGCGAGTCGGGCACCGGTAAAGAACTGGTCGCCCGTGCCCTGCACAACCTGTCCAAGCGCGCCAAGGCGCCGATGATCTCGGTGAACTGCGCGGCGATCCCTGAATCACTGATCGAGTCCGAACTGTTCGGCCACGAGAAAGGCGCATTTACCGGCGCCAGCGCCGGGCGTGCGGGCCTGGTCGAAGCGGCGGACGGCGGCACTTTGTTCCTCGACGAAATCGGCGAACTGCCGCTGGAAGCCCAGGCGCGCTTGCTGCGCGTGTTGCAGGAAGGCGAAATTCGCCGCGTAGGTTCGGTGCAATCGCAAAAAGTCGATGTTCGCCTGATCGCAGCGACCCACCGCGACCTCAAGAGCCTGGCCAAGATCGGCCAGTTCCGTGAAGACTTGTATTACCGCCTGCACGTGATCGCCCTCAAGCTGCCGGCCCTGCGTGAGCGTGGCGCAGACGTCAACGAAATCGCCAGCGCCTTCCTGCTGCGCCAGAGCGCACGGATCAACCGTACCGACCTCAAGTTTGCCCCGGACGCCGAGCAGGCGATTCGTCACTACTCGTGGCCGGGTAACGTGCGAGAACTTGAGAACGCGGTCGAGCGCGCGGTCATTCTGTCGGAGAGCCCGGAGATTTCTGCCGAGCTGCTGGGCATCGACATCGAGCTGAGTGACCTGGAAGACGACGATTTCATCGGCCTGGCCCCACAACAGGGCGGCGGTAGCAATACCAGCCACGAGCCGACGGAAGATTTGTCACTGGAAGATTACTTCCAGCACTTCGTTCTTGAGCACCAGGACCACATGACCGAGACCGAGCTGGCACGCAAGCTGGGCGTGAGCCGCAAGTGCCTGTGGGAACGCCGCCAGCGCCTGGGCATTCCGCGACGCAAGACCGGCGTGGCCAGCGAGAGTTGAGGGTGCGCCCCCACAGGTAACACCCTCAGATGTGAAAAAACTGTTACCGCTGAATTTTCACGTAACAAAAGCCGGGGCTTACGGTAACGAAGCCCCGGCTTTTTTTCGCCCCCAAAAACCCCGAAAGCGCCTCACACCCCCGGTTTTGCTAGGCGGCACAAAAGTTGGCACGCACCCTGCTATATGCTTAGTACAAAAACAATAACAAGCTTAGTACCAGACAATAAAAATAAGACGTATCGACTCACGCACAATAAAAACAACACGGCGGAGGCGCAGCTAACTGATTCTTTTGGAGAGGCGTTGCATTTGGGGCTTGCCCCGCAACCAGGCCGAGAACAACAAAAACTGCCCTAAGGCAGAGCCTGAACTGGTTGGATCGTAGATCAGCAACACAGCGACCAAAGCAATCCGTTTGCTCTTGGCTCCCGATTGGGAGTGTCATGAAGGTGAAGCTTCATGGCGAGGGCGATCAACAAAAACAAGAAGCCCGAAATCAATAATAAAAATAGAGCACGCAACTACTTCTGGGGGAGCTTCGGCTCCCCTTGTAGTTTCCGGCATTTGGCCGGTTCCCCTTTCTTTTAAGCTTATGGCGCAAGGCCTGCAGCTTGTTCCTACACCATCCCTCGACTAAATGCTAGAATCCCGGCCCATCATGCGGTCATTCTTCGTTATGGCCGAACATTCCTTCAAACAGTGCATCCCATGCTGAAGAAGTTGTTCCAGTCATTCCGTTCTCCCTTGCGTCGTACGCAACACATTCGCAGCACGCCTGAAGTGCTTAACAGCAATCAGCATTCATTGCAGCGTGCTCAATTCAGCCGCTATGCGGTGAACATCGTCGAACGTTTGCAGAACGCCGGCTACCAGGCCTATCTGGTGGGCGGCTGTGTACGTGACATGTTGCTCAATATCACACCCAAGGATTTTGACGTCGCCACCAGCGCCACGCCCGAGCAAGTGCGTGCCGAATTTCGCAACGCGCGAATCATCGGTCGCCGCTTCAAATTGGTGCATATCCACTTTGGCCGCGAAATCATCGAGGTCGCCACGTTCCGCGCCGGCCACCCGCAAAACGATGAAGAGGAAGACACCAACCAGTCTTCCCGCAACGAGAGCGGCCGCATCCTGCGCGACAACGTCTACGGCACCCTGGAAGAAGACGCGCAACGCCGCGACTTCACCATCAACGCCTTGTATTACGATCCGGTCAGCGAGCGCATCCTCGATTACGCCAATGGCGTACACGACATTCGCAACAATCTGATCCGTTTGATCGGCGACCCGACGCAGCGCTACCAGGAAGACCCGGTGCGCATGCTGCGAGCGGTGCGTTTTGCCGCCAAGCTGAATTTCGGTATCGAGAAACACACGGCCGCGCCGATTCGCGAACTGGCGCCCATGCTGCGGGAAATCCCTTCGGCACGCCTGTTCGAAGAAGTGCTCAAGCTGTTCCTCTCGGGGTACGCCGCCGACACGTTCGAAATGCTCGTCGACCTGCAGTTGTTCGATCCATTGTTCCCGGCCAGCGCCGAGGCTCTGGAATACAACCCGACGTACACCCACACGCTGATCAGCGAAGCCTTGATCAATACCGACCTGCGCATCAAACAGAACAAACCGGTGACCCCGGCGTTCCTGTTTGCCGCCCTGTTGTGGCCGGCCCTGCCCAAACGCGTACTGCGCCTGCAGGACCGTGGCATGCCGCCGATTCCTGCCATGCAGGAAGCTGCGCACGAACTGATCGCCGAGCAATGCCAACGCATCGCCATTCCAAAACGTTTCACCCTGCCGATCCGCGAGATCTGGGACATGCAGGAGCGCCTGCCACGGCGCAGCGGCAAACGCGCCGACCTGCTGCTGGACAACCCGCGCTTCCGTGCTGGCTACGACTTCCTGCTGCTGCGCGAAAGCGCCGGCGAGCAAACCGACGGCCTGGGCGAATGGTGGACCGACTACCAGGACGCCAACGACAGCCAGCGCCGCGACATGATTCGTGACCTTGGCAGCAAAGGTGATGGCGCCAGCGATGGGCCGAAGAAGCGTCGTCGCAGCTCCAGCAAGCGCAAACGCACGTCTGCCGATGCCTCGGGCGCTGCAGGCGAATAAACGTGGAACGTATCTATATCGGTATGGGCAGCAACCTCGCTGCCCCGGACCAGCAATTGCGCAGCGCCATTGCGGCGTTGGCGCTATTGCCAGGCACCGCCCTCGTCGGTGTGTCCGACTTCTATCAGAGTGACTCCCTGCTCCCCGGTCAGCCGCGCTATACCAATGCGGTCGCGGCCCTGGACAGCAGCCTTGCGCCACTGGCGCTGCTCGATGCACTGCAAGCCATCGAAAACGGCCAGGGCCGCGAACGTCTCGAGCGTTGGGGCCCGCGTACGCTGGATCTGGATATCCTGCTGTTTGGCGATCGCTTGATCGACGAGCCGCGCCTCAAAGTGCCTCACTACCAGATGCACCTGCGCGCGTTCGTGTTGTACCCGCTGGCCGAACTGGCCCCCGCTGAGTTGCAACTGCCCGACGGCCGAACCCTCGCGGAGCTGTTGAAGTCCTGCCCGTTTGTCGGCCTGGAACGCCTCTCTAGCGCCTGATGCAGTCCGCGTGGGAGCAGCTTGCTCGCGAATGCGGCGAACCCAGTCGCTACAAGCATTGACTGACCCAGCGCATTCGCGAGCAAGCCGCTCCCACATTTGATCTCACAGGCCGTCAAAATTGGTCTTCAACGTGCTGAAACGCGTCAGTAACAGCGGTAACACCGCCATCGTAACAATGCGGTAACACATCCAATTGACTTCCCGAGTCCTCATCACGACTATAGGCGTCCCGCTGCCGCCAACGCGGCGCTGAAGGGCGCAATCCAGGCCTTATAAGCACTGCTCTCAAGACAGTGCGCCTGTATAAACGAAGACTCACGCGCGTTACTCGCTGTTTCCAAGCGCCTGAACGAGGACCCTTTTCATGCCAGACATTACCCTGACCACCTTGCAGAGCCTCAAGCTCAAAGGTGAAAAAATCACCATGCTGACGTGCTACGACGCCACCTTCGCCCACGCCAGTTGCCAGGCCGGTGTTGAAGTGCTGTTGATCGGCGACTCGCTGGGCATGGTTCTTCAAGGGAATGACAGCACCCTGCCCGTCACCACCGATGAACTCGCCTACCACACTGCCAGCGTCAAGCGCGGCAATGAGGGTGCCTTCATCATCGCCGACCTGCCGTTCATGGGTTACGCCACGCTGGAACAGACCTTTCAGAACGCCGGCAAACTGATGCAGGCCGGCGCGCACATGATCAAGGTCGAAGGCGCCGTATGGCTCGCCGAGTCGATCCGACTGCTGGCCGAGCGCGGTGTGCCGGTATGCGTGCACATGGGCCTGACGCCACAGTCGGTGAACATCCTCGGCGGCTACAAGGTACAAGGCCGCAATGAAGCCCAGGCGCGTCAGATGCGCGCCGATGCCATTGCCCTGGAACAAGCCGGTGCCGCGATGATCCTGCTGGAATGCGTGCCGAGCGAATTGGCGGCAGAGATCACCCAGGCGGTCAAAGTGCCGGTAATCGGCATCGGCGCGGGCTCTGCCACCGACGGCCAGGTTCTGGTCTTGCATGACATGCTCGGCCTGTCGCTGACCGGGCGAGCCCCCAAGTTCGTGAAAAACTTCATGGCAGGTAAAGACAGCATCCAGGCCGCGTTGAGCGCTTACGTCGACGAAGTCAAAGCCGTTACTTTCCCAGGCGCCGAACACGGATTCTCTGCATGAACACCGTTAAAACCGTACGAGAACTGCGCGCTGCAGTCGCCCACGCGCGCAGCGCCGGCAAGCGCATTGGCTTTGTGCCCACCATGGGCAATCTGCACAGCGGCCACGCCACCCTGGTGACCAAGGCCGCCCAGCAATCGGATTTCGTGGTGGCGAGTATCTTCGTCAACCCGTTGCAGTTCGGTGCCGGCGAGGACCTGGACAAATACCCTCGCACCTTGGCCGCCGATCAGGAAAAACTGCTGCAAGCCGGTTGCAACCTGCTGTTCGCACCATCCGTCGAAGAAATGTACCCCGGCGGCATGACCGGCCAGACCCGCGTCAGCGTCCCGCAACTGTCCGAAGGCCTCTGCGGCGCCAGCCGCCCCGGGCACTTCGAAGGGGTAGCGACGGTGGTCAGCAAGCTGTTCAACATGGTCCAGCCGGATATGGCCGTGTTTGGCCAGAAGGACTATCAGCAACTGGCAGTGATTCGCGCCATGGTGCATGACCTGAACATGCCGATCCAGATCATCGGCGAGCCCACTGTGCGTGCCGCTGACGGCCTCGCGCTGTCCTCGCGCAACGGCTACCTCAGCGAAGAACAACGCGCCATCGCGCCGGTGCTGTACCGCAGCCTCAGCCAGATTGCCGCCGCCATCAAGGGAGGCGACCACGATTTTGCCAAACTGCGTGCCGAGCAGATCCAGCAGATCGAAGCGGCCGGATTGCGCATCGACTACTTGGAAGTGCGCCAGGGTGTACACCTGCGTCCCGCCACGCCTGAGGATCGCGATGTAGTGATCCTGGTGGCTGCGTATTTGGGCGCCACACGCCTGATCGACAACCTGCACCTGACCCTGGCCTGACCCTGCATTTTCTCCCTTGAAAACAAGCGCGCCTGTTGCCCTCCCCGCTGTGCCGGTATAAAAAAGTACCGGCTACAACGCAGACAAAGCCAAGACATATCGACACGCTAGGTTTAATGTAAACGCCCTGTGCCATTGTTGGCGCTGACCGGAACCCAACGCCTGATGAAAGACTGGACGTTCCGGATTTAGAAGTGTCCTAAAGGCAAGTCCCCGTAATAAAAAGGAAACCCGCAGCGATGGCGTATTACCGCACTCCTCATGACGTTACCGCTCTGCCCGCTTGGCAAGCGCTCGATAAACATCGCCAAGCCATGCAGGATTTCAGCATGCGCGACGCATTCAATGCCGATCCCCAGCGCTTCTCCCAATTCACCTTGAGCAGCTGCGGGCTTTTCCTCGATTACTCGAAAAACCTCATCACTGCCCAAACGCGCGCCTTGCTCGTCGAGCTGGCCAATGAACTCGGCCTTAAAGACGCGATCAACGCGCTCTACGCTGGCGAGCCGGTCAACTCCTCCGAAGGCCGTCCGGCCCTGCACACCGCACTGCGTCGCCCGGTTGGCGACAAGTTGTCGGTCAACGGCGTGAACATCATGCCGGACGTGCACAAGGTGCTGAACCAGATCACTGACCTGGTCGGCCGCATCCACGATGGCCTGTGGCGCGGTTACACCGAGAAGCCGATCACCGACGTGGTGAACATTGGCATCGGCGGCTCGTTCCTCGGCCCGGAGCTGGTCTCCGAAGCGCTGTTGTCCTACGCCCACAAAGGCGTGCGCTGCCACTACCTGGCGAACATTGACGGCAGCGAGTTCCACGAGCTGACCCAGAAGCTGCGCGCCGAGACCACGCTGTTTATCGTCTCGTCAAAATCCTTCAACACCCTGGAAACCCTGAAAAACGCCCAGGCCGCCCGCGCCTGGTACCTGGCCCAGGGTGGCTCGGAAGCCGAGTTGTATCGCCACTTCATCGCCGTCTCAAGCAACAACGCAGCGGCCGTGGCCTTCGGTATCCGCGAAGAAAACATCTTCCCGATGTGGGACTGGGTCGGCGGGCGTTACTCGCTGTGGTCGGCCATCGGCTTGCCCATCGCCCTGGCGATCGGCATGTCCAACTTCAAGGAACTGCTGTCCGGTGCCTACACCATGGACCAGCATTTCCAGAACGCCCCATTCGAAGCCAACATGCCCGTGCTGCTGGGTCTGCTGGGCGTGTGGTACGGCAACTTCTGGGGTGCGCAGAGCCACGCGATCCTGCCGTACGACCACTACCTGCGCAACATCACCAAACACTTGCAACAGTTGGACATGGAATCCAACGGCAAGAGTGTGCGCCAGGACGGTACGCCAGTGTCCACCGATACCGGCCCGGTCATCTGGGGCGGCGTAGGGTGCAACGGCCAGCACGCCTACCACCAGTTGTTGCACCAAGGGACCCAACTGATTCCGGCCGACTTCATTGTGCCGATTGTCAGCTTCAACCCGGTGTCCGACCACCATCAGTGGTTGTTCGCCAACTGCCTGTCCCAAAGCCAGGCACTGATGCTCGGCAAAACCCGCAGCGAAGCCGAAGCCGAGTTGCGTGAGAAAGGCCTTCCCGAAGCCGAAGTCCAGAAGCTGGCCCCGCACAAGGTGATCCCGGGCAACCGTCCGAGCAACACCATCGTGGTTGAACGCATCAGCCCGCGTCGCCTGGGCGCACTGGTGGCTATGTATGAACACAAGGTGTTTGTGCAAAGCGTGGTCTGGGGTATCAACGCCTTCGACCAATGGGGCGTGGAATTGGGCAAAGAGCTGGGCAAAGGCGTGTATAACCGCCTGACCGGTGCCGAAGAAACCTCGGCCGAGGATGCTTCGACCCAGGGCCTGATCAACTACTTCCGCGGTCGTCACCGCGGCTGAAGCCGGTACACCAAGGCCAACGTCCGTTTGGACGTTGGCCTTGTACCCTCCCCCCACTGCGTGCATCTTTATGACTTGTCGCCAAAACAAGAATAAGGACCGCTCATGTTCGATATCAGCACATTCCCCAACGCCGATGCCGTCCGCCAGGCCGCGCAGCTCAGTCAAGCCGACTACCAGCGCCTTTATCGCCAATCCATCGAGCAACCCGACACCTTTTGGGCAGAACAGGCCAAAAGCTTTCTCGACTGGATCACACCCTGGCACACCGTCCAGCATTCAGACATTCACACCGGCGCCGCCCAATGGTTTGCCGGCGGCCAACTGAACGTCAGCTACAACTGCATCGACCGTCACCTGGCGCGACGCGCCGACCAGACTGCCTTCATCTGGGAAGGCGATGATCCGACACGGTCTGCAAAAATCACCTACCGCCAGCTCCATCAAAACGTCAGCCGCCTGGCCAATGTGTTGAAAAACCGTGGCGTGAAAAAAGGCGACCGCGTGTGCATCTACATGCCGATGATCCCGGAAGCCGCCTACGCAATGCTGGCCTGCACACGCATTGGCGCGGTGCACTCGGTGGTTTTTGGCGGGTTCTCACCGGACGCCCTGCGTGACCGTATTCTCGACGCCGACTGCCGCACCGTAATTACCGCCGATGAAGGCGTGCGTGGCGGTAAGCCGGTGGCGCTGAAAAAGAACGTCGACCAGGCCCTGGCCAGTTGCCCGAACGTCAGCACCGTGCTGGTGGTGGAGCGCACCGGCGCTGACCTTGCCTGGCACGAAGGCCGCGATCTCGAGTACCAGCAAGCTCTGGATGCCGCCAGCGACGACTGCCCGCCCGAGCCCATGGACGCCGAAGACCCGCTGTTCATCCTCTACACCTCCGGCAGCACCGGCAAACCCAAAGGCGTGCTGCACACCACCGGCGGCTACCTGTTGCAAGCGGCGATGACCTTCAAGTACGTGCTCGATTACCGCGATGGCGAAGTGTTCTGGTGCACCGCCGACGTCGGTTGGGTGACCGGCCACAGCTACATCGTGTACGGCCCGCTGGCCAATGGCGCTACCTCGCTGATGTTCGAGGGCGTGCCGAGCTACCCGGACAGCTCGCGCTTCTGGCAGGTGATCGACAAACATCAGGTGAACATCTTCTACACCGCGCCCACCGCCCTGCGCGCCCTGATGCGTGAGGGTCACGGGCCACTGGAGAATACCTCCCGCGCCAGCCTGCGCCTGCTGGGCAGTGTCGGCGAGCCGATCAACCCCGAAGCCTGGGACTGGTACTTCAACGCCGTCGGTGAACAACGCTGCCCGATTGTCGACACGTGGTGGCAGACCGAAACCGGCGGCATCATGCTCAGCCCCCTGGTCAGCGCCCAGCGGATCAAGCCCGGCTGCGCAACCCAGCCGATGTTTGGCGTGCAGCCGGTGCTGCTGGATGAGCAAGGCAAGCCAATCAGCGGCGCCGGCAGTGGCGTGCTGGCAATCAAGGCCAGCTGGCCGGGGCAGATTCGCAGCGTCTACGGCGACCCGCAGCGCATGATCGACACCTATTTCAAACCCTACCCTGGCTACTACTTCACGGGGGACGGCGCACGCCGCGATGAGGACGGCGACTACTGGATCACCGGGCGCATCGACGATGTGATCAACGTGTCTGGCCATCGCATCGGCACTGCCGAGGTGGAAAGCGCGCTGGTGTTGCATGACCAAGTGGCCGAAGCCGCCGTGGTGGGCTATCCCCACGACGTCAAAGGCCAGGGAATTTATGCCTTCGTTACCCCAATGAATGGGGTTGAACCCAGCGATGCGTTGAAGAAAAACCTGCTTGAGCTGGTCAGCAAGGAAATCGGCAGCTTTGCCAAGCCGGAACTGATCCAATGGGCGCCGGCCTTGCCGAAAACCCGATCCGGCAAGATCATGCGGCGGATTCTGCGCAAAATCGCCTGCAATGAACTGGACAGCCTGGGTGACACCTCGACACTGGCCGACCCCAGCGTCGTGGATGGCCTGATCGACAAACGCCTGAACCGCTAGGAACCCTCGAGTCGCCATGGAATTTATCCGCAACCGTATCGAAACCCAGTTGATGAGCCTCACCGGCCTGTCGCTGGGCCAACTGGACCTGGAAAACCCCAAGGGCGATCCAGGCCTGTTCGGGCCGGACTCGGTCAGTTGGCAAGTCCATGGCGATTTCAGCAGCATGTTGATTGGTGGCATCAGCGCCTTGATGCTGCAAGCCTTGCACCCGCTGGCACTGGCGGGTGTGTGGGACCACTCGAATTTTCGCCAGGACATGCTCGGGCGCTTACGGCGCACCTCGCAGTTTATTTCCGGCACCACGTTCGGCTCGCGCAAAGACGCCGAATGGCTGATCGAAAAAGTGCGCACCATTCACCTGCAAGTGACGGGGCATGCCCCGGACGGGCGACCTTACGCGGCCAGTGATCCGGCGCTGCTGACGTGGGTGCATGTGGCGGAGGTCAGCAACTTCCTCGCGGCCCACCTGCGTTACTGCAACCCGCGCCTTTCGGGTCGGGATCAGGACCGCTACTACAGTGAAATTGCGTTGGTGGCCGAACGCTTGGGCGCGCGGCATGTTCCGCGTTCACGGCAGGAAATTTCGGATTACCTGGCACGCATTCGTCCGCAACTGCTGTGCGACGAGCGCAGCCGCGAAGTGTTGCGTCTGCTGCTCAATGCACCGTCCCCCAGCACGCTGGCCAAACCTTTTGGCGCGCTGATGATGCAGGCGGGGATCGACTTGCTGCCGGACTGGGCAAGCAGCCTGCTCGGGCAACACCAAAGCCCGCTGCAACGGCAAATGGTCCGCGCCGGGGTCAAGCGCAGTGCGCCGTTGCTGCGCTGGGCGATGCGCAATGGCTCGGTGCAGCGTGCCCATCGGCGGATGGGGTTGATGTAGGCCGGCGCCTATAGCTGTTAAACTCCGCGCCCCATTTACAGCAAGGCGCGCTCCATGACTCCCTTGAATCAGGCGCTGCGCGCCGCCCTCGATTATCGCCAAGACCTGATCAACGAGTTGCACGCCCAAGGCACTGACTGCTACCGCTTGTTTCATGGCAGCCAGGAAGGCGCCGGCGGCCTGACTATCGACCGTTACGGCCCACAGTTGCTGGTGCAGAGTTTCCATCAATCCCTGGAAACAGCTGACCTCTTGGACCTGCACCAACTGATCAACCAGTTCATGGGCTTGGAATTGCTGCTGGTCTACAACGACCGCTCCCGTGGCAACTCGCGCATCGACCGTGAAGACACGGTGTACCGCGCCGAGCCTGCCGCGCTGGTGGACCTGGTTGGCCACGAATGGGGCCTCAATTATCGCGTGCGTGGGCGCCACGCCGGGCAAGACCCGCTGCTGTTCCTGGACCTGCGCAACACCCGCGGCTGGGTCAAGGCGCACAGCGCCGGCAAGAGCGTGCTCAACCTGTTCGCCTACACCTGCGGCGTCGGCCTGAGCGCGGCGGCTGGTGGTGCGCGTGAGGTGTGCAACCTGGACTTCGCCGAGGGCAACCTGGCGGTCGGTCGCGAAAACGGTCTGCTCAACCCACAATTGCCAACCATGGAATTCGTGCAGTCCGACTACTTCCCGGCGATTCGCCAACTGGCGGGCTTGCCGATCACTCAACGTCGCGGGCAGAAACTGCCGAGCTATCCACGCCTCGAGCAGCGCCAATATGACCTGGTATTGCTCGACCCACCGGCATGGGCCAAGAGCGCCTTCGGCACCGTTGACCTGTTGCGTGACTACCAGAGCCTGCTCAAGCCTGCGCTGCTCGCGACGGCCGACAATGGCGTGCTGATCTGCTGCAACAACTTGGCGAAAGTCAGCATGGATGACTGGCGCGAACAGGTGCTGCGCTGCGCTGAGAAAGCCGGTCGCCCGGTACGCGATTGGCAAATCATGACGCCGGGCGCCGACTTCCCTTCCCAGGACCAGCAGCCACCGTTGAAAACCCTCATCCTGCAGCTGTAGTACTTTTCCCAAGAGGCCCGGTGCTTCGGAACCGAAATCCCGTGCCATACTCCAAGGCACTCCTGTTCGACATAGATGGCGTCACTCATGCCCAAAGGATTGATCCGCGCCGCTGGCGCCTTGTTGACCGCCCTGGCTCTGTACAGCTTGCTGGGTTTTCTGATTCTGCCGGGCATCGCCCTTCGTATTGCCAATCAACAGCTGGCCCATTACGCCACGGTGCCGGCACGCATCGAGCGTATCGAACTCAATCCGTTCAGCCTGGAAGTGACAGCCTGGGGCTTGAAAATCGGCGAACCGGGCAAGGAGCAAGTAGGTTTCGAGCGTCTCTACGCCAACCTGCAGATCGACAGCCTCTGGACTCGTGCCCTGCACCTGGCCGATGTGCAACTCGACCAACCCAAGACTGAGCTGCTGTTCAACAAATCCGGCCAGCTGAACCTGGCGCAGTTGTTCAAGCTGCCGCCGAGCGAACCGACCCCGGCCGACCCGAACGCCAAGCCATTCCCGCTGCGCATAGACAGCATCAAGCTGGCGGGCGGCTATGTGCATTTTCAAGACCTGCGTCCCAGCGAACCGATCGAATTCCTTTACGACAAACTCGACTTTGAACTGAAAAACCTCAGCACCTTGCCGGAAGACAACGCCGACATGACGCTGGTGGCCGCCGGCCCCGAGGGTGGGCAGATCGACTGGAAAGGCAACTTCAGCCTGGTACCGATCACGTCCGAGGGCACGCTGAAAGTCACCGACGGCAAGATGAAAGCCTGGTGGCCGTATGTCCGTGACGCCGTGCCGCTTGTGCTGGAGGACGGTGTGCTGAATTTCAGCACCCACTACACATTCAGCCTCGCCAAAGAAACCGAACTGAACCTGACCAACACGGCCGCCAGCATTGCGCCGTTTGCTATCAAGGCGCCCGATGGCCGCCCATTGGTACGCCTGGAACGCTTGGACGTCAGTGACACCACGGTGGACCTGGCCAAGCAGCACGTGGTGGTCGGCAAGATTCGCAGCAACAAGCTGGAAACCTGGGCCGCCCGCGAAGCCGATGGGCAATTGGACTGGCAAAAACTGTTCGCCAGCCAACCGAGCAAACCGGCCAAGGCGCCCGAGCCCGCCACCGCGCCGGCGACGGCCGACTCGCCAAAGGCTGAACCGGCCGCACCTAGCAAGCCCTGGCAGGTACTGCTCAAGGATGTGCAGCTGCGTAACTATCAGGTGCACCTGGCCGACCGTCAGGCCAAACCTGCGGTAGCGCTGGAACTGGGGCCCTTGAACGTCGATGTGCAGAACTTCGACAGCCTGAACCAAAGCCCGTTTACCTTGAAGGTCGACTCCGGCCTGGGTAAACAAGGCAAGATTCAGGCAACCGGCGAGGTCAATCTCAACCCGGTCAGCGCCAAACTCAAAGTGAATACCCAGGACATCGACCTGCGGGTTGCTCAGTCCTATATCAGCCCGTTCATTCGGCTGGAACTGCGCAGCGGTATGTTGGGCAGCAACCTGGATGTAAACCTCAAGAGCACCGAGCCCTTGGCGCTTCAGGTCACCGGCCGCGCCCAGGTCGACCAATTGCACACCCTGGACACGCTCAAGACCCGCGACTTCCTCAAATGGCAGCGCCTGGTGCTCGAAGGTGTCAATTATCAACACGGCGACAGCCTGTCGATCGACAAGGTCAACCTGCTGCAACCGTACGCGCGCTTCATGATCAATGATGACCGCACCACCAACATCGATGACCTGTTGATCCCGCAGCCGGCCGACAGTGGCGCTAAATCGGCAGCCAAGCCAGTGGCCAGCAAAGATAAGCCGCTGGGCATCCATATAGGGCAGATCGCGATCAATGACGGCTCGGCCAACTTTGCCGACTTCAGCCTCACGCCCAACTTTGCCACGGCCATTCAACAGCTCAACGGGCAGATCGGCACCATTGACAGTCGCCAAGCCAAACCGGCCAGCGTCGACATCAAGGGCAAGGTGGATCGCTATGCGCCAGTGACCATCAAAGGCAGCGTGAACCCGTTTGATCCGATGGCGGCGCTGGATATCGCCACCAACTTCAAACGCGTCGAGTTGACCACGTTGACGCCGTACTCCGGCAAGTTCGCCGGTTTCCGCATCCGCAAGGGCAGGCTTAACCTGGACCTGCATTATGTGATCACCAAAGGCCAATTGAAGGCTGAAAACAAAGTGGTGGTTGAGCAACTGCAACTGGGTGAGAAAGTCGACAGCGCCGACGCCGTGGATTTGCCGATTCGCCTGGCCATTGCCCTGCTCAAGGACTCCGACGGCAAGATCTCCATCGAACTGCCGGTCACCGGCGACCTGAACAACCCGCAATTCAGTGTGATGCCGATCGTCTGGCAAACCCTGCGTAACCTGGTGGTGCGCGCGGCGACGGCGCCGTTCAAGTTCATCGGTGGGCTGGTGACGGGCGGAGGCTCGGAAGACTTGGGCAATGTGTCGTTCGCCCCAGGCTCCAGCGAGTTGAACAAAGACGCTCAAGGCGCGCTGGACACCCTGGCCAAGGCACTCAAAGAGCGCCCTACCCTGCGCCTTGAAATCGAAGGCACGGCGGCTGCCAGCAGTGACGGCCCCTTGCTCGCTGCCGAGCGACTGGAACGTGAATATCAGTACAACTACTACAAGATACTGCAGCGCCGTGGCGATAAGGTTCCGGCCCAGGCTTCGCTGCTGGTCGTACCCGAGAAGGAAAAAGCGCCATTGCTGGAAGGCATCTACCGCACCCGCCTGAAACAGCAACCGCCGGCCGAGTGGAAAGACTTGAGCAGCGATGAACGCACCGCGAAGCTGCGTGACGGGCTGATCAAGTTCTGGGGCGCCAGTGATGTACTGCTGCGTCAACTGGGGCAAGACCGAGCCAGTGCCATCAAGGACTACCTGGTGGACAAGGGCCAGCTGGAAGATGACCGGGTGTACTTCATTGATGCCAACCTGGGACAGGCGGAAAAGGATGGCCGGGTGGTAACCCCAATGCATCTGGATGCTGAGTAACACCTGAGCGACACCCATCCAAACGTGGGAGCTGGCTGGCCTGCGATGCACACACCTGGATCATTCAGTTGAGTCGAGGTGATGCTATCGCGGGCAAGCCAGCTCCCACATTTGTGTGTAATCGACTTGGGCTTTTTCCTGCCCAGAATAGAACAGGCCCCGACACAAGTGCCGGGGCCTGTAATGACTACATCCGTGTGGTCGGTCGCATGAACTCCAGAGGTGCCTTGGGTGGATATCTAACTCACCCTAAGCCGCCGCCATTCAGTTCAGACGAACAGTGGAGCGTTACTCTGCTTTCAGGCCATCGGCCGATACAGCTTTAACGCCTTTGATTTTCTTGGCGATATTCACCGCGGTGGTTTTCTGTGCTTCAGTCACTGCGACCGAAGAGGACAGAGACACTACGCCTTTGTTGGTTTCGACTTTGATGTCGGTGCCAGGAATGCCTTTCTCGGTTACCAGGTCAGCTTTTACTTTGGTGGTGATCCAGGTATCGGAAGTGGCGCCCTTGGCGTCAGCTGCTGCGCCTTTGGTTTTGTCGACGTTGTCGGCTTTAGTTGCGCCGCCTGCCAGCAGGCCGTCAGCAGATACAGCGGTCACACCTTTGATGCGCTTGGTGATTGCTACTGCAGTGGCTTTCTGCGAATCAGAGATCGCTACGGTCGACGACAGGGAAACCACACCTTTGTTGGTTTCAACCTTGATGTCCGAACCAGGAATGCCTTTCTCGGTCAGCAGGTCAGCTTTGACTTTGGTGGTGATCCAAGTATCCGAAGTGGATTCTTTGGCTTTGGTCACTTCGCCAGCGGCCATGGTCATTGGAGCTTGGGAAGTCTGAGCAAAGGCCACGTTAGCACCCATGGCCAGGGTCAGAGCGGTAGCAGTAGCGAGAGCGAACTTCTTCATACGAGTAACTCCTGTTTTATTGAAAGTCTGCAGTGGGTAAACCTTGATGCTGCAGCGTTAACAGGGTTATTGCAGGCAGTGTGCCAAGTCGCGCTTTCGAATTAAATCCTTATAAAACAATGACTTATAAAAAGCGCCAATTTTCGGAATCGTGCAACTTGCATGAAGAAGACCGTTCTTGCATGCAAGTTGCGGCTTTTGGGATTTACTAAGCATCTGATTTATCGGCATTTTCCCACGCGCATAAAAAAAGGACTCCGAAGAGTCCTTTTTTCAGCGTGAGGCCGGGGTAATTAAACGCCCGAAGCCTTGGCTGCTGCTACGTCCTTGATGGACAGCTTGATACGGCCGCGGTTGTCCACGTCCAGTACCAGCACTTCCACTTCCTGACCTTCTTTGAGAATGTCGGTCACTTTCTCAACACGAGCGTCGCTCAGCATGGAGATGTGAACCAGACCGTCTTTGCCCGGCAGGATGTTGACGAATGCGCCGAAGTCGACGATGCGTTCAACTTTACCGACGTAGATCTTGCCGATCTCGGCTTCTGCGGTGATACCCAGAACGCGCTGACGTGCAGCTTCTGCAGCTTCTTTGGTTTCGCCGAAGATCTTGATCGAGCCGTCGTCTTCGATGTCGATCGAAGCCTTGGTCTCTTCACAGATCGCACGAATGGTCGCGCCGCCTTTACCGATAACATCACGGATTTTGTCGGTGTCGATTTTCATCGCGATCATGGTCGGAGCATTTTCCGACAGCTCAGTGCGCGACTGACCAATGATCTGGTTCATCTGGCCGAGGATGTTCAGGCGCGCTTCCAGGGCTTGGCCCAGAGCGATTTCCATGATCTCTTCGGTGATGCCCTTGATCTTGATGTCCATCTGCAGCGCGGTAACACCTTTAGCGGTACCGGCTACTTTGAAGTCCATGTCGCCCAGGTGGTCTTCGTCGCCCAGGATGTCGGTCAGGATGGCGAACTTCTCGCCTTCTTTAACCAGGCCCATGGCGATACCGGCAACCGGTGCCTTCATCGGCACACCAGCGTCCATCAGCGCCAGGGAAGCACCGCAGACCGAAGCCATGGAGCTGGAACCGTTGGACTCGGTGATTTCCGACACCACACGGATGGTGTACGGGAACACGTCGGCAGCAGGCAGCATGGCTGCAATCGAACGACGGGCCAGACGGCCGTGACCGATTTCGCGACGACCAGCACCACCCATGCGACCACACTCACCTACCGAGAACGGAGGGAAGTTGTAGTGCAGCATGAACGGGTCTTTTTTCTCGCCTTCCAGGGTGTCCAGCAGCTGTGCGTCACGGGCAGTACCCAGCGTTGCAACTACCAGAGCCTGAGTTTCACCACGGGTGAACAAGGCCGAACCATGGGTCTTCGGCAGAACGCCGACTTCGATGTTCAGCGGACGTACGGTGCGCGTGTCGCGACCATCGATACGCGGCTTGCCGTTAACGATGTTTTCGCGAACGGTGCGGTATTCGATTTCACCGAAGGCAGCTTTGACGTCGCTGGAAGAAGGCTGGCCTTCTTCGCCGGACAGTTTGGCCACAACCTGTTCCTTCAGCTCGCCCAGGCGAGCGTAGCGGTCGGCCTTGACGGTGATGGTGTAGGCGTCGGAGATCGCAGCGCCGAACTCGGAGCGGATAGCACCCAGCAGTTCAGTCGCTTCGGCTTGTGGAGCCCAGGTCCAAGTCGGCTTGGCAGCTTCGGCGGCCAGTTCTTTAACAGCGTTGATCACAACCTGGAACTCGTCGTGAGCAAACAGTACCGCGCCCAGCATCTGGTCTTCGGTCAGCTCTTTGGCTTCCGATTCAACCATCAACACGGCTTCCGACGTACCGGCAACGACCATGTCCAGGCTCGACGCTTTCTGTTGTTCGTAAGTCGGGTTCAGCAGGTAGCCAGTGCTTTCATGGAAAGCAACGCGAGCTGCGCCGATCGGACCATCAAAAGGAATACCGGAGATGGCCAGGGCAGCCGAAGTACCGATCATCGCAGCGATGTCCGGATCGGTCTTCTTGCTGGTGGAAACGACGGTGCAGACAACCTGCACTTCGTTCATGAAGCCTTCTGGGAACAGCGGACGGATCGGACGGTCGATCAGTCGGGAAGTCAGGGTTTCTTTTTCGGAAGGACGGCCTTCGCGCTTGAAGAAACCGCCAGGGATCTTACCGGCAGCGTAAGTCTTTTCCTGGTAGTGAACAGAAAGAGGGAAGAAGCCTTTGCTTGGGTCAGCGGTCTTGGCGCCAACAACGGTCACCAATACGGTAACGTCGTCGTCAACGGTGACCAGCACTGCGCCGGAGGCTTGACGGGCGATACGGCCTGTCTCGAGGGTAACGGTCGACTGACCGAACTGGAATTTTTTGATAACCGGGTTCACGGTGTCCTACCTTCTTTGTGGCTCTTGGGGAACTTGTCTTCTTGCGAAATTCTTGGGCAATGCCGGGAATCGGCCCGACGCTCGTCCAGGGTAAAACGTGTATCCAGATAAAACTTGAGGCTGGGAGCCTGCCATGGGCCAGCGGGAATCCCACTGACACACGGCAGACAACCAACCTCTAGCGCAATCGCTGATTAGCGACGCAGACCCAGGCGACCGATCAGAGCCTGATAACGACCCAGATCCTTGCCTTTCAGGTAGTCCAGCAGCTTACGGCGCTGGTTTACCATGCGGATCAGACCACGACGGGAGTGGTGATCTTTACCGTTGGCCTTGAAGTGACCTTGCAGCTTGTTGATGTTGTGAGTCAGCAGTGCAACTTGCACTTCTGGCGAACCAGTGTCACCAACAGCTTGCTGATAGTCAGCTACGATTTGTGCTTTTTCTTGAACGTCGAGAGCCATGAGGCAATCCTTTTTTCAGGAAACCACCCAAAGGGTGATCTCAACAGGCCAGGGACAAATCCCTGTATCTAAAAATGAGTGTTGACCGTGCCTGTTAACAGCCACACTCGTTCGGTCATTCTGACCGAATCAGTCGACGCGGCGCGATGCGCCCGTCTTCGCTCACTTCACCGATACCGATGAAGCGACCGTTATGATCCTGTACCCGCACCATACCGAACTTCGGAGCATCCGGGGCACGTACCGGTTGGCCGTTGAGCCAGTAGAACGCGCTGTGCTCCGAGAAGTGCAGCAATGGCCAATCCAGCAAACCGCTGTCCGATGGCATCAGGAAGCGATCAACTGCTTCATTGCCGCCTTCGGCATGTACTGCTTCCAACTCTTCCAGCGTGACCGTCTGGGCCAGACTGAAAGGACCGGCCTGGGTGCGTCGCAATTCTGCAACGTACGCGCCGCAACCGAGCTTTTCACCAATATCTTCCACCAGGGTACGGATATAGGTGCCTTTGCTGCAGTCCACGGCCAAGCGGGCAGTGTCGCCTTCATGGGCGAGCAATTCCAAGCGCGCAATAGTAACAGAACGCGGTTCGCGCTCCACTACTTCACCCGCACGTGCCAGCTTGTACAGAGGCTGGCCATCACGCTTGAGGGCCGAGTACATCGGCGGTATCTGACTGATTTGCCCACGAAAACCGGGTAAAGCAGCTTCAATATCAGCACGACCAACGGTCACGTCACGAACCTGCAGAACATCACCCTCGGCATCGGCCGTGGTGGTGGTCTTGCCCAGTTGCATCAGGGTTTCGTAACCCTTGTCGGAATCGAGCAGGTATTGCGAGAACTTGGTCGCTTCACCAAAGCACAACGGCAGCACGCCGGTGGCCAGGGGGTCGAGACTGCCGGTGTGCCCGGCCTTCTCGGCATTGAGCAGCCAGCGCACTTTCTGCAAGGCAGCATTGGAGGTAAAGCCAATGGGCTTGTCGAGCAGAATGATGCCGCTGACGTTGCGACGGATACGTTTGACCTGAGCCACCGCTTACTCCTTGGCGTCTTCAGGTGTGGACGGGTGCTGGCTGTCTTCAGCCACGGCGCGCTCGATCAGCGCCGACAGGTGCGCACCACGCACGACGCTTTCGTCGTAGTGGAAGTGCAACTGAGGCACGCTGCGCAGCTTCATTTCGCGGGCCAACTGCATGCGCAGGAAACCTGCAGCCGAGTTGAGCACCTTGATGCTTTGCGCGATTTCTTCGCTGCTGTCCTGGCCCATCACGGTGATGAAGATCTTCGCGTGACCTACGTCGCGGCTCACTTCAACGGCGGTGATGGTGACCAGGCCAACGCGTGGGTCTTTGACTTCGCGACGGATCAGTTGGGCCAGCTCGCGCTGCATCTGATCGCCGATACGCTGGGTACGGCTGTATTCTTTTGCCATGTCTTGTTACCTGTTACTGCCACACGGTGAAACCCGTGGGGTCTGAAAGCGGCAAACGCCCGGCCTGACAAAAGCCAGACCGGGCGTTGCGTTTAGAGTCCGTACGCTGCGCGGGGCATCTGCATGCCCACGCGCCGCGTGGCTCCGGAAGTGCGCGAGTTAGAGGCTGCGAGCAACCTGAACCTTCTCGTAGACTTCGATCTTGTCGCCAGCTTTGACGTCGTTGTAGCTCTTGACGCCGATACCGCATTCCATGCCGGCACGCACTTCGGAAGCGTCATCCTTGAAGCGGCGCAGGGATTCCAGCTCGCCTTCGAAGATAACGATGTCTTCACGCAGTACACGGATTGGACGGTTACGGTGCACAACACCTTCGATAACCATGCAACCGGCGATCGCGCCGAATTTCGGCGAGCGGAACACGTCACGCACCTCGGCAACACCCAGGATATTCTCCCGAACGTCGCTGCCAAGCATACCGGTAAGGGCTTTCTTGACGTCTTCGATGATGTCGTAGATGACGTTGTAGTAACGCATGTCCAGGCCTTCCTGCTCGACGATCTTGCGAGCGCCAGCATCGGCACGCACGTTGAAGCCGAACAGTACAGCGTTGGAAGCCAGTGCCAGGTTGGCGTCGGACTCGGTGATACCACCGACACCGCCACCGACAACGCGCACTTGCACTTCGTCGTTACCCAGGCCGTTCAAGGCGCCGTTCAACGCTTCGAGGGAACCACGGACGTCAGATTTGAGGACGATGTTAAGCGTCTTCTTCTCTGCCTGGCCCATGTTTTCGAAGATGTTTTCCAGCTTGCCGGCGTGAGCACGGGCCAGTTTGACTTCGCGGAACTTGCCTTGACGGAACAGAGCCACTTCACGGGCTTTCTTCTCGTCGGCTACTACGCTCATCTCGTCGCCAGCGTCCGGGGTACCGTCCAGGCCGAGAATCTCGACAGGGATGGAAGGACCGGCTTCCTTGATTGGCTTGCCGTTCTCGTCGAGCATGGCACGTACACGGCCGTAGTTCGAACCGACCAGCACCATGTCGCCTTGGCGCAGCGTACCGTCTTGAACCAGAACGGTTGCAACCGGGCCACGACCTTTGTCGAGACGCGATTCAACCACAACACCGCGACCCGGGGCCGATGGCGTTGCTTTCAGTTCGAGTACTTCAGCTTGCAGCAGGACCGCTTCGAGCAGCTCGTCTACACCGGTACCGACTTTTGCCGAGACCGAAACGAACGGCGTATCACCGCCCCACTCTTCGGACGTCACGCCGTGAACCGACAGCTCGCTACGGATGCGATCGAGATCGGCGCCCGGCTTGTCGATTTTGTTCACGGCAACAACCAGTGGAACACCAGCGGCCTTGGCGTGCTGGACAGCTTCAATGGTCTGCGGCATCACGCCGTCGTCCGCTGCAACCACCAGAATCACGATGTCAGTCGCCTTGGCACCACGGGCACGCATTGCGGTAAACGCGGCGTGACCAGGGGTGTCGAGGAAAGTGACCATGCCGCGTTCGGTTTCAACGTGGTATGCACCGATGTGCTGGGTGATACCGCCGGCTTCGCCAGCAGCTACCTTGGCACGACGGATGTAGTCGAGCAGCGAGGTCTTACCGTGGTCAACGTGGCCCATTACGGTCACAACTGGCGCACGGGAGAACGACTCACCTTCAAACTTCAGCGACTCGGCCAGGGAATCTTCCAGGGCGGTGTCGCTGACCAGGGTCACTTTGTGGCCCAGCTCTTCAGCAACCAGTTGGGCAGTTTCCTGGTCCAGTACCTGGTTGATGGTCGCTGGAGTACCCAGTTTGAACATGAACTTGATGATTTCAGCAGCCTTGACCGACATCTGATTGGCGAGATCGCCAACCGTGATGGTCTCGCCGATCTGCACATCACGCACGACAGGGCCGGTTGGGCTCTGGAAACCGTGGGCATTGCGCTTTTTCAGCTTGGCCTTGCCGCGACCACCACGACGGAAGCCATCGCTTTCTTCGTCGGTAGTACGTGGGGCAACGCGTGGAGCAGGCGCTTTCTCTTTGACCGAGGCACGATGTGGAGCGTTTTTACGCTCGCCATCGCCACCACCACCGCGACGATTGTTATCGTCGGCACGTGGCTTGTCCGGACGACGAGGCTCGTCGCGCTTGCGAGCGTCTGCTGCAGGAGCAGGTGCAGCGGCAACAGGAGCAGCCTCACGCACAGCTTCAACAGGCGCTACAGGAGCGGCGACCGCGTCAGTACCAGCAGGTTGCGCAGCAGCAGGCTGGCGGCGCGCTTCTTCTTCGGCGCGACGCTTGGCTTCTTCTTCAGCCTTCTGACGAGCAGCATTTTCTACTGCGCGACGTTCATCCAGTTCGCGTTTGCGCTCGGCTTCGATTTCTTCCGGGCTGCGCTGTACGAAGACTTTCTTCTTGCGTACTTCAACGCTGATGCTCTTGCTACCAGCAACACGCAGGGTGCTGGTGGTTTTGCGCTGCAATGTAATCTTGCGCGGTTCTTCCACTTTCGCCTTGTGGCTGCTCTTCAAGTGAGTCAGCAAAGACTGCTTCTCACTGTCGCTCACACCTTCATCGGCGGCGGTGTGCGGCAGACCTGCCTCACGCATCTGCTGCAACAGGCGCTCTACCGGTGTTTTGACCTCATCGGCCAGTTGTTTCACCGTGACTTGCGTCATGCACTTCTCTCCTCAGGCCGCGCCTAGTTACTCGAACCAATGGGCTCGGGCGGCCATGATCAACTTGCCGGCACGATCATCGTCAATGCCGTCGATGTCGAGCAGATCGTCAATAGACTGCTCGGCCAGGTCTTCGCGGGTAATTACGCCGCGCACCGCCAGTTCCATCGCCAAATCCTTGTCCATACCCTCAAGCGAGAGCAGGTCTTCGGCCGGATGGGCGTCTGCCAGCTTTTCCTCAGTAGCGATGGCTTTAGTCAACAAACGATCCTTGGCCCGAGCGCGAAGCTCGTTGACGGTGTCTTCGTCAAAGCCGTCGATGTTGAGCATTTCTTCCAACGGTACGTAGGCAATCTCTTCCAGGCTGGTGAAGCCTTCATCTACCAGCACCTGCGCCAGGTCTTCGTCGACTTCCAGCTCGTCGATGAAGTTGCGCAGGATGTCACCGGTTTCAGCTTGCTGCTTAGCCTGGATGTCCGATTCGGTCATCACGTTCAGGGTCCAGCCGGTCAGTTGGCTGGCCAGACGCACGTTCTGACCACCACGACCAATGGCCTGAGCCAGATTATCTGCGCCAACGGCGATGTCCATTGCATGGGCATCTTCGTCAACGATAATTGCCGCCACTTCAGCCGGCGACATGGCGTTAATTACGAACTGCGCCGGGTTATCGTCCCACAGGACGATGTCTACACGCTCACCGCCCAACTCGCCCGACACTGCCTGGACGCGCGAACCGCGCATACCAATGCAAGCGCCCTGCGGGTCGATGCGTTTGTCCTTGGAGCGGACCGCGATCTTGGCGCGCGAACCCGGGTCGCGGGACGCAGCCATTACTTCGATCAGGCCTTCGGCAATTTCCGGCACTTCGATACGGAACAGCTCGATCAGCATTTCCGGCGCGGTACGCGACAGGATCAACTGAGGGCCGCGGTTCTCGGTGCGGATTTCCTTGAGCAGCGCACGCAGACGCACGCCGACACGGAAGGTTTCGCGAGAGATGATGTCTTCGCGGGCCAGCAACGCTTCAGCGTTGTTGCCCAGGTCAACGATCACGTTGTCGCGGGTTACTTTTTTCACGGTACCGGAGATGATTTCACCCAGGCGCTCGCGATAAGCGTCAACGACTTGAGCGCGCTCAGCTTCGCGAACCTTCTGCACGATGACCTGCTTGGCGGTCTGTGCAGCAATACGGCCGAATTCGATCGACTCGATCTTTTCTTCGACGACATCACCGACCTTGGCGCCAGGATGCGTTTCAGCAACCTTGCTCGGCCAGGTTTCGATGGCCGGATCATCAAGATCGGCTTCTTCGACGACCGTCCAGCGACGGAAAGTCTCATAGGCACCGGTGTGGCGGTTGATTTCCACACGCAGATCAACTTCGTCTTCAAAACGCTTTTTGGTAGCAGTGGCCAGGGCCAGCTCCAGCGCTTCAAAAATCACGTTTGCCGGTACGCCCTTTTCATTGGATACCGACTCAACAACCAGCAGTACTTCTTTGCTCATCGTACGCCTCGCCTTTCGCAAGCCATTGGATCCGCGGGATCCGCGTCTCAGTCAAAACTGGGAATAATGTTGGCCTTGTCGATCATATCGATCGGCAACAGGAATTCATGGTCTTCTACCTGCACCACGACATCCTGTTCTTCTACACCGCGCAGAAGGCCCTGAAAGTTGCGTCGCCCTTCAAAGGGAGAACGCAGCTTGATCTTCACTTGTTCACCGGCAAATTTTGCAAACTGATCAATAGTGAACAGTGGGCGTTCCATGCCAGGCGAGGAAACTTCGAGGGTGTATTCAACGGAAATCGGATCTTCAACATCCAGGACACCGCTGATCTGACGGCTGACAATGGCACAATCGTCCACCAGCACGCCGCCCTCTTTATCGATATAAACGCGCAACATTGAGTGGCGACCTTGAGCCGAAAACTCAATACCCCAGCATTCATAGCCTAGGGCCACGACCACCGGGGCCAGCAAGGCCTGCAACTCTTCTAGCTTGCTCGACACCTGAACCCCCTCGTGCATGTATGTGCATGCTGTGCAAAATAAAAAAATGGGCGAAACGCCCATCCTTGAAACGCCGTCGAACAGCGGCGTTGAAAGTGTCCAGCTAACAAAAAGCCCCTTAAAAGGGGCTCCGCTAAAACTGGTTGCGGGGGCCGGATTTGAACCGACGACCTTCGGGTTATGAGCCCGACGAGCTACCAGACTGCTCCACCCCGCGACAAAGCTGGGGCGGAAGTATACGACCGATCCCTTACAGGGTCAATGTAACCTTCCACCTACAAGAAAGCCCGCAACAGCGGGCTCTCCTGATAATTGGTACCGAGAAGGGGACTCGAACCCCTACACCCTATGGGCACAACCACCTCAAGGTTGCGTGTCTACCAATTCCACCACCTCGGCAATACAGCGTTTACAACCCTTCTTACTTCTGCTCTTGAGCTGGAGGTACGTCAGTCGCTGGAGTAGCCGACTTTTGCTCTTGAAGCACCGGGACATCATCAGAAGCCGGTTTTGCTTTTGGTACTTCCAACACTGCTGGATTTGGGAGACCTACTTGAGTCAGCACATGAGCTTTCTCTTTAGCAAAGTAACCTAACCCCAAGCTGGTTATGAAGAAACCGGCGGCAAGTATAGCAGTAAACTTACTAAGAAAGGTAGAGGAACCTTGGCTTCCGAACACAGTATTTGAAGCACCTGCACCGAAAGACGCACCAGCATCCGCACCTTTACCCTGTTGCAACAAAACCAGGGCAACTACGCCCAGGGCAGCCAACAGATGAAAAACGACTACGACTGTTTCCAGCATTTTTTCAGTTTCCCGCGGCGCGACAGATCGCACCGAACTCATCTGCATTCAGGGAAGCTCCACCAATGAGCCCCCCATCGATATCCGGCATGCCGAACAGTTCGACCGCATTGGCCGCCTTCACGCTGCCGCCGTATAGAAGCCGCACACCTTGCGCGACTTCAGAATTCTCTGCCGCCAACTGAGCGCGGATGGCTGCGTGCACATCCTGCGCCTGTTGCGGTGTAGCAGTCAGCCCGGTGCCAATGGCCCAGACCGGCTCGTAAGCAATGACTGCCTTTGCAAACGCACCAACACCCAGCTCCTCGATGATGCTGCCCAACTGACGCGAGACAACTTCAAGAGTCTTGCCCGATTCACGCTGCTCCAGGGTCTCCCCTATACACAACACTGGAATCAAGCCACAAGCCTGTGCCGCTGCGAACTTGCGATTGAGCGTCCCATCACGCTCGCCCATCATCTGACGGCGCTCGGAGTGCCCGACAAGCACATAGGAACAACCCGCATCTACCAGCTGACTCGGCGAAATCTCGCCGGTCAACGCACCTTGCATGGGCTCCACCGCAGAGTTCTGCGCGCCGACCTGAATCGACTTACCTTTCAAGCCATCAACAACCTGGTTGATATGCAAGCAAGGCGGGAAAACCGCAACATCAACACCGCTAGGCAAGGCCAAGTGACGAAGGCCATTGATCAGCTCAGCGACACTGGCGCGGGTACCGTGCATCTTCCAGTTACCAGCTACCATAGTGCGACGCATGCTGTACCTCGTCGGTCAAAGTGGGCGCAGATGTTACCCAACCACATCATCACTGGCAAGCCGAATTCAGGCGCAAATTTCAGTTACCAGTTTTGCCAGGTCTTCGGCATGGCCACGAACCTGTGTTTCGTCTTCGCCTTCGACCATGACGCGCACCAGAGGCTCTGTGCCGGACTTGCGCAACAGCACCCGTCCACGCCCCGCCATTGCCAGGGTCACGCGCTCGCACGCGTCTTTGACAGCTGGGTGCTCAATCGGGTTTTCGCCACCGGCAAAACGCACATTGAGCAGAACCTGCGGACACTTACGCAGCGCCTGTCGCGCCTGAGCGAGACTCTCTTCACGGCGACGCAACGACAACAACACTTGCAGAGCAGCAATGATGGCATCGCCCGTAGTGGTGTGCTGGAAGCAGACAACATGCCCGGAGTTTTCACCCCCCACCTGCCAATTACGCTCCAGCAGCTCGGCGATCACATACCGGTCACCGACGTTGGCGCGTACGAACGGAATACCCAGCTCAGCCAGAGCGAGCTCAAGCCCAAGATTACTCATCAATGTGCCGACGACACCACCTTGCAGCTTGTTACGCTCATGCAGGTCGCGAGCAATGATAAACAGCAGGTCATCACCATCAACCACGGTACCGGTGTGATCCACCATCAACACACGGTCACCATCGCCATCAAAGGCGATGCCCAGGTCGGCATGCTCAGCCAGAACGGCCGCCTGCAGCTGCCCCATGTGGGTAGAGCCGCAATTATCATTGATGTTCAAGCCGTTCGGTTGCGCCGACAGCACCGTCACGTCCGCACCCAGCTCTTTGAATACACTTGGAGCCACCTTATAGGTTGCACCGTGGGCACAGTCGATAACGATCTTCAGCCCGGCAAAATTGGTACTGCTCGGCACGCTGCTTTTGCAAAATTCGATATAACGGCCCGATGCGTCGTTGATACGCGACACCTTGCCCAACTTGCTGGACTCAACCACCGTCATCGGTGCATCCAGTAGCTCTTCAATCATCAACTCGATCTCGTCCGGCAACTTGGTGCCCTGGCCCGAGAAGAATTTGATGCCATTGTCATCATGGGGATTGTGCGACGCACTGATCACGATACCGGCTTCAGCGTGAAAGGTACGCGTCAGGTAAGCGATCGCAGGCGTCGGCATTGGCCCCAACAGCATCACATCAGCACCGGCGGCGGATAAACCCGCCTCCAGCGCGGATTCGAACATATAACCCGAAATACGGGTGTCCTTGCCCACCAGAATCCGGCAAGCGCCCATGCTGCGGAACGCCATGCCTGCCGCCCAGCCCAGCTTGAGCATGAAGTCAGGAGTAATCGGGAATTCACCGACCCGACCGCGAATACCGTCGGTGCCAAAATATTTTTTAGTCATAAGTGCTCCGTCATTCTTATTCGGCTGATTCTACAGCGGCAATCATACGCACCACATCGACTGTCTCGGCGACATCATGCACGCGCAAAATTCGCGCGCCTTTGGTCATGGCAAGCGCAGCAAGCGCCAGACCGCCGTACAGCCGCTCGCCTACCGGGCGGTTCAAGGCCAGCCCTATCATGCTCTTGCGCGAAACACCGACCAACAAAGGCCGACCAAGGGCGTGCAGGGCTTCCATACGTTTAAAGAGGCTCAAATTGTGCTGAAGCGTCTTGGCGAAGCCAAATCCGGGATCAAGGATGATCTTATCGGCAGCGATTCCCACCTTGGCGCACTGAGCGATCCTTTCAGCAAGAAACCCACTCACTTCACTCACCAGGTCGTCGTAATGCGGGCTGTCCTGCATGTTGCCGGGCTCTCCCAGCATATGCATCAGGCACACCGGCAGGCCGGTTGCCGCCGCGGCATCCAGGGCTCCGTCTCGCTGTAGGGAGCGCACATCGTTGATCAGGCCCGCACCCAGGCGCGCCGTCTCACGCATTACTGCTGGCGTGGATGTATCAACCGAGATGATCACATCAAGCTCGCGGGCGATACGCTCAACTATCGGTGCAACGCGCTCCAGCTCCTCCAAGGGAGAAACAACACGCGCTCCGGGGCGGGTCGATTCGCCACCAACATCAATCAACGTTGCCCCCGCCAGCACCATAGCCTCGGCGTGACGCAACGCGGCGTCCTGCTGACTGAAACGGCCGCCGTCGGAAAAGGAATCAGGAGTTACATTAAGAATGCCCATGACGTGTGTATGGGCCAAATCAAGAACCCGGTTGCCGCAAGGCAACCGGGTGGAGGACGACGCAGAAGTCATTTCAAACCTTAGTGGTCAGCCGCAGGGCCACCGATCGGGGTTTCAGGGCGTTCGTTCTGAACCACTGGCGGGGTGCCAGAGGTGCCTGAACCGCCTTCCCAGTCGCGAGGCTCACGAGGCGTACGACCGGCCATAATGTCGTCGATCTGGTCGGCGTCAATGGTCTCGTACTTCATCAGCGCATCAGCCATTGCATCCAGCTTGTCGCGGTTGTCAGTCAGGATCTGCTTGGCAGTGCCGTAGCACTGGTCAATGATGCTGCGCACCTCGGAGTCGATCAGCTTGGCCGTCTCACCGGAGAAGCTGGCGCTTTGACCGCCGCCGCCACGCCCCAGGAACACTTCGCCATCTTCTTCGGCATACATCAATGGACCAAGTTTCTCCGACAAGCCCCACTTGGTCACCATGTTTCGCGCAATCTGGCTGGCGCGCATGATGTCGTTGGAGGCACCGGTGGTCACACCGTCAAAGCCCAAGGTCATTTCTTCAGCAATTCGGCCACCGTACAGCGAGCAGATCTGACTGATCAGCGCTCGCTTGGAGAGACTGTAACGATCCTCTTCCGGCAGGAACATGGTGACACCCAGCGCGCGACCACGAGGGATGATCGACACTTTGTAAACCGGGTCATGCTCAGGCACAACACGACCCACAATGGCGTGACCGGCTTCGTGATAAGCGGTGTTCTGCTTCTCTTTTTCAGACATGACCATGGATTTGCGCTCGGCGCCCATCATGATCTTGTCTTTTGCCAGCTCGAACTCTTTCATTTCAACGATGCGCTTACCGGTACGGGCAGCGAACAACGAAGCCTCGTTCACCAGGTTGGCAAGGTCTGCACCGGAGAAACCTGGTGTGCCACGAGCAATCACGGCAGGCGCCACATCGTCGCCCATCGGTACTTTGCGCATGTGCACTTTCAGAATCTGTTCGCGACCGCGGATATCCGGCAGGCCAACCACCACCTGACGGTCAAAACGACCTGGACGCAGCAGCGCAGGGTCCAATACGTCAGGGCGGTTAGTCGCAGCAATGACGATGATGCCGTCATTCATTTCGAAGCCGTCCATCTCCACCAGCAACTGGTTGAGGGTCTGCTCACGCTCATCGTGACCGCCGCCCATGCCAGCACCACGATGGCGACCAACAGCGTCGATTTCATCGATGAAGATGATGCACGGTGCGTGCTTCTTGGCCTGTTCGAACATATCGCGAACACGGCTGGCACCCACACCAACAAACATTTCGACGAAGTCAGAACCGGAAATGGTGAAGAACGGCACTTTGGCTTCGCCGGCAATCGCCTTGGCGAGCAAGGTTTTACCGGTACCCGGAGGACCAACCATCAACACGCCGCGTGGAATACGGCCACCCAGGCGTTGAAACTTGCCCGGATCGCGCAGGAACTCGACCAACTCACCAACTTCTTCCTTGGCTTCGTCGCAACCCGCAACGTCAGCCAGGGTGGTCTTCACCTGATCCTCGGAGAGCAGGCGCGCCTTGCTCTTGCCGAAGCTCATCGGCCCGCCCTTGCCTCCCGCACCGCCTTGCATCTGGCGCATGAAGAACATGAACACAGCAATAATTACCAGGATCGGGAAGCTGGCCACCAGGAGTTGAGTCCAGATGCTCTGCTGCTCAGGCTGCTTGCCTTCGACGACCACGTGGTTATCCACCAAATCGCCAATCAGACCGTTGTCCTGAATAGCGGGACGAATGGTCTTGAAGCTGTCGCCATCGTTGCGCTTGCCGGTGATCACATAGCCATCAACCGCTACGCGCTCGACCTTGCCATCCTTAACTTGCTGGATGAAGTCGGAATAGTTGAGGGTCTGCGGCTCGTTAGGGCTGGAGAAGTTGTTCATCACCGTCACCAGGACTGCCGCGATGATCAACCACAGGATCAGATTCTTTGCCATATCGTTCAATTAACTACCCTCTGAAGCAAGCTCCGCTACTGGCGCGCGCTTCGCATGATATTCACCGGCCTAACTTACTACATTACCTACAACTCTGGCAGGCGCCGTCTGTAACCCTTTGTGAAACTTTGACTACACAATATTCGTAAAGCTTCGTGACGAAAGCGATATAAAAAAACCTATCGCCTTCCTCGAATTCCTCAAAAACGCTCTTCACTCGCCGCACCTTCAACACCGCGGAAGCCGCGGCACAACAGGTATTGCTCTCGAGACCTGTCCCGAGAAGAGTCTGGCTTGCGCGTTTGCACCTTGTCGAACAACTTGCGAATGTTCTTGTGGTACTCGTCAAAACCTTCGCCCTGGAAGACTTTCACCAGAAAATCCCCACCCGGACGCAACACCCGACCCGCCAAATCCAGCGCCAGTTCACACAGGAACATTGCGCGCGGCATATCGACGGCCGGTAATCCACTCATATTGGGGGCCATGTCGGAAATCACAAGGTCTACCTGCGAATTTCCCACCGCCTCGAGGATCTCTGCGAGCACGGCGTCCTGGGTGAAGTCACCGTGAACAAAGGTCACATCCGGGATGCTGTCCATTTCCAGGATGTCGGAAGCAATCAAACGGCCCTGCCCACCAATCAGACGACTGGTCACCTGGGACCAACCACCAGGGGCCGCGCCAAGATCAATAACGCTCATGCCGGGGCGAATCAATTTGTCCTTGTCCTGGATCTCAAGGAGCTTGTAGCTGGCCCGCGAACGGTACCCGTCCTTTTGCGCCTTTTTGACGTAAGGATCGTTGAAATGCTCTTGCAGCCACTTAAGGCTAGTTTTGGAACGGGCCACGGGCCACCTCGAAAAATAAAACGGGTCGTGATTAACTGGGCGGTCCCGGACTCGCTCGGGTAAACTGGCCGCCGCTTTTTACAAGATCAGACGCAGGGGTCAGATTATGCCGCTCACTCAAGAGCAGAAGAAACAGTACAAATCCATTGGCCACCATCTGAAACCAGTTCTGATTGTGGCAGACAACGGTTTGACTGAAGGTGTGTTAGCCGAACTTGAACGCGCATTGGGCGATCACGAACTGATCAAGATCAAGGTCAACATCCTTGACCGCGAAGCGCGTTTGGCCGCCGTTGCAGAACTGTGCAAGGTCGGCAAAGCGGATCTGGTTCAGGTCATTGGCAAGATGGCGCTGCTGTATCGCAAGAACTTCAGCGTCAACAAGCAACTGTCGAACGTACACCGCTTCAAGTAATAAAAGGGTCACGGGCGTGCTTCGCGCGCCCCGCCACTCCATCCTGGCGCCGGTTGCAACACCAGCATCAAGCCGGAGAACCCTAGCACAAGATAGCTGAATAGCTGCCAGCGCAACGCTTCCGGCAGCCACGTATGCACCACGCAAAACATTGCGCATGCGTACAGCGCCATCAACAGCAGTTGGCCGCGAATATCCCGCCACAAACTCCCCAAGCCTTCGGCCTTGATCAGCACCAGCACCTGGAGCGTCACGCACGCCGCCGCAAAACCTACCAGCAGCGCGCTGAGCAATCCGTCGATTTCATCGATCAACAACGGCGCCAGGCCAATCAGGCCCAGCGTCGGCAGTAAACCAATGTGTAACAACCACACGCCGCCCACCCAAAGCATCTGGGCAAGCTGCCAAAGCATGGCGCCCGCACGAAGCGGGCGCCGTCTTTCAGATGTGACGAACTTCAACAATCTCGTACTCGATCACGCCACCAGGTGTTTTCACCGCCACCACATCACCCTCTTCCTTGGCAATCAAGGCGCGGGCAAGAGGCGAACCAACCGAGATTTTGCCGAGTTTGAAGTCAGCTTCGTCCTCGCCGACGATGTGATAAACAACGCGCTCATCCGTTTCGACGTTGGCGATTTCCACGGTGGTACCGAAAATCACTTTGCCAGTATGCGGGATGGTCGTGACGTCGATGATCACAGCGTTCTGCATACGGCCTTCGATGTCACGGATCCGCGCTTCGACCATACCCTGCTGCTCGCGAGCAGCATGATATTCAGCGTTTTCCTTCAAGTCACCCAGCTCGCGAGCCGTACCGATGTCCTGGCTCAGCTTCGGACGGACGACCTTGGTCAGATGGGCGTGTTCCTCTTCCAGGGCCTTGGCGCCCTGGACAGTCATTGGGTATTTGGTCATGCCTTCAATCCTGCGTGTAGATCCTGCAAGCGACGCACGGTCTTTTCCGGACCGAACTTGAGCGCTTCGCAGATGGCTTCGCCAGCAGCAATGGTAGTGGTGCAGTAAATCTTGTGCTGCAAGGCATTACGACGAATGGAGTAGGAGTCCGCGATCGACTGGCGACCTTCGGTGGTGTTGATGATCAGGGTGACTTCGTCATTCTTGATCATGTCGACCACGTGCGGACGGCCTTCCGTCACCTTGTTCACGCGACGCACTTTCAGGCCGGCAGCTTCGATCAGCTTGGCGGTCCCGGCGGTGGCCACGACTTCAAAGCCCAAGTTGATCAGATCACGGGCCACGCCTGCAACCAGCGGTTTGTCATCATCACGCACACTGATGAACGCGGTACCGCCGGTCGGCAGCACTTCGCTTGCACCCATCTGGGCTTTGGCGAACGCTTCACCGAAGGTGTCGCCCACACCCATCACTTCACCGGTGGACTTCATCTCTGGGCCCAGGATCGGGTCCACACCAGGGAATTTGGCGAAGGGGAACACCGCCTCTTTCACGCTGTAGAAGTTAGGAATGATTTCCTTGGTGAAGCCGATTTCCTTCAAGGTCTTACCGGCCATCACACGGGCAGCAATCATCGCCAGGGAAACACCGATGCACTTGGAAACAAATGGCACGGTACGCGAAGCACGCGGGTTGACTTCGATCACGTAGATGTCTTCGCCTTGCAGCGCCAACTGTACGTTCATCAGGCCGACCACGCCCAGTTCCAGAGCCATCTTCTTGACCTGCTCTCGCATCTCGTCCTGGATGTGCGCCGGCAGCGAGTATGGCGGCAGCGAGCATGCGGAGTCACCGGAGTGAACGCCCGCCTGTTCGATATGCTGCATGATCGCGCCAATCACTACGTCGGTGCCGTCGCAGACAGCATCCACATCCATCTCGATGGCGCAGTTGAGGAAGTGATCCAGCAGCACTGGGCTGTCGTTGGACACTTTCACTGCATCACGCAGGTAACGCTTGAGTTCTTCTTCTTCGTAGACGATTTCCATCGCACGGCCGCCCAGCACGTAGGACGGACGCACCACCAGCGGGTAACCGATCTTGCTGGCTGCGCGGATGGCTTCGTCTTCGCTGCGCACGGTGGCGTTTGGCGGCTGACGCAGGTTCAAGCGCTCAACCATCTGCTGGAAGCGCTCACGGTCTTCGGCACGGTCGATGGCGTCAGGGCTGGTGCCGATGATCGGCACGCCGGCTGCTTCCAGAGCGCGAGCCAGTTTCAGCGGAGTTTGGCCACCGTACTGGACGATCACGCCTTTTGGCTTCTCGACCCGGCAGATTTCCAGCACGTCTTCCAGAGTTACCGGCTCGAAGTACAGACGGTCGGAAGTGTCGTAGTCAGTGGAAACGGTTTCCGGGTTGCAGTTGACCATGATGGTCTCGTACCCGTCTTCGCGCAGGGCGAGAGCGGCGTGTACGCAGCAGTAGTCGAACTCGATGCCCTGGCCGATACGGTTTGGACCGCCGCCCAGAATAATGATCTTGTCGCGGCCCGACGGCGCGGCTTCACACTCTTCCTCGTAGGTGGAGTACAGGTAAGCAGTGTCGGTGGCGAACTCGGCCGCGCAGGTGTCAACGCGCTTGTAGACCGGGAAGATATCCAGCTTGTGGCGATGCGTACGCAGGTTCTTCTCGGTCACACCCAGCAGCTTGGCCAGACGCTGATCGGAGAAACCTTTGCGCTTGAGGCGGAACATCAGGTCGCGGTCGATGGAGGACAGACCAAGGGTCTTGACCTTCTCTTCTTCCTTGATCAGATCTTCGATCTGCACCAGGAACCACGGGTCGATCATGTTCATGCCGAAGATTTGTTCGACAGTCATGCCGGCGCGGAAAGCATCGGCCACGTACCAGATGCGCTCGGCACCCGGCACGGTCAGCTCGCGCTTGAGCACGCTCATGCTTTCCGGGTTGCTCAGGTCGAGCTTCTCGTCCAGACCGCAAACACCCACTTCCAGGCCACGCAGGGCTTTCTGCAGGGACTCCTGGAAGGTCCGGCCGATGGCCATGACTTCACCGACGGATTTCATCTGGGTGGTCAGGCGAGCGTCAGCCTTGGCGAATTTCTCGAAGGCAAACCGTGGCAGCTTGGTCACGACGTAGTCGATGGACGGCTCGAAAGATGCCGGCGTAGCGCCGCCAGTGATTTCGTTTTGCAATTCGTCCAGGGTGTAACCGATCGCCAGCTTGGCAGCGATGCGCGCAATCGGGAAGCCGGTGGCTTTCGATGCCAGCGCCGAAGAACGCGATACACGCGGGTTCATCTCGATCACGACCATACGGCCGGTGTCCGGGCAGATGCCGAACTGAACGTTGGAACCGCCGGTTTCCACGCCGATCTCACGCAGTACCGCCAACGAGGCGTTACGCATGATCTGGTATTCCTTGTCCGTCAGGGTCTGCGCAGGAGCAACGGTGATCGAGTCGCCGGTGTGCACGCCCATCGGGTCGAAGTTTTCGATCGAGCAGACGATGATGCAGTTGTCCTTTTTGTCGCGGACAACCTCCATCTCGTACTCTTTCCAGCCGATCAGGGATTCGTCGATCAGCAGCTCTTTGGTCGGCGACAGGTCCAGACCACGGGCGCAGATTTCTTCGAACTCTTCACGGTTGTAGGCAATACCGCCACCCGTGCCGCCCATGGTGAAGGACGGACGGATGATGCACGGGAAGCCGAGCTTCTCGAGGACCGCATTGGCCTCTTCCATGCTGTGGGCGATACCGGAACGCGGGCAATCCAGGCCGATGGACTTCATGGCCTTGTCGAAACGCGAGCGGTCTTCAGCCTTGTCGATGGTGTCGGCATTGGCGCCGATCATCTCTACGCCGAATTTTTCCAGGACGCCTTCGCGCTCCAGGTCCAGGGCGCAGTTCAGTGCGGTCTGGCCGCCCATGGTTGGCAGCAGCGCGTCCGGACGCTCTTTCTCGATGATCTTGGCAACGGTCTGCCATTTGATCGGCTCGATGTAGGTGGCGTCGGCCATATCCGGGTCGGTCATGATGGTGGCCGGGTTGGAGTTCACCAGGATGACGCGGTAACCCTCTTCGCGCAGGGCTTTGCAGGCCTGGGCGCCGGAGTAGTCGAATTCGCAGGCCTGGCCGATCACGATCGGGCCAGCGCCGAGAATCAGGATGCTTTTTATGTCTGTACGTTTTGGCATGGGTTTGTCACTCAAATCCGCAGGTCAGTCGGCAAGCCGTCTTGAACACTCTTTGAAGAGCCTGCGGGGGCCACCGAGATTCGGGGCCGCCCGCAAGCCGCTCAGTCAGCGTCGCTTGGCCATCTCATTGATGAAACGGTCGAACAGCGGCGCTACGTCGTTCGGGCCCGGGCTTGCTTCAGGGTGGCCCTGGAAGCTGAACGCGCTCTTGTCAGTGCGCTCGATGCCTTGAAGGGAACCGTCGAACAGCGACTTGTGAATCGCGCGCACGTTAGCCGGCAAAGTCGCTTCATCCACCGCAAAACCGTGGTTCTGACTGGTGATCATCACAACGCCAGTGTCCAGGTCCTGCACAGGGTGGTTGGCGCCGTGGTGGCCGTGACCCATTTTCAGAGTCTTGGCGCCGGAGGCCAGGGCCAGCAGTTGGTGACCGAGGCAGATACCGAATACCGGAATCTCGGTTTCCAGCACTTCCTTGATCGCCTTGATGGCGTAGTCGCAAGGCTCGGGATCACCCGGGCCGTTGGACAGGAACACACCGTCCGGCTGCAGGGCCAGCACGTCGCTGGCCGGGGTTTGCGCCGGCACTACGGTCACGCGGCAACCGCGCTCTACCAGCATGCGCAGGATGTTGTACTTGATCCCGTAGTCGTAGGCGACCACATGGTATTGCAGGTCAGCTGCAGCGATGGTCTCGTGGCTGTCGGTCTTCAAATCCCAGACAGTGGAGCGCCACTCGTACTGCTCTTTGGTGCTGACAACTTTCGCCAGGTCCATGCCTTTCAGACCGGGGAAGCCTTGCGCTGCGGCGATCGCCGCTTCTTCGGAAATATTGTCACCCGCCATGATGCAGCCATTCTGCGAGCCTTTTTCACGCAGGATGCGTGTCAGGCGGCGCGTGTCGATACCGGCGATTGCCACCACATTGTTGGCTTTCAGGTAATCGGACAGCGACATCGTGTTACGCCAGTTGCTCGCAACCAGTGGCAGGTCACGAATGACCAGGCCAGCCGACCACACACGATCAGACTCGACGTCTTCCGGTGTAGTACCGGTGTTGCCGATGTGCGGATAGGTCAGGGTAACGATCTGTTGGGCGTAGGAAGGATCGGTAAGGATTTCCTGATAGCCGGTCATGGCAGTGTTAAACACTACCTCTCCAACGGTCTGACCGTCGGCTCCAATGGCTTCGCCGCGAAAAATGCTGCCATCAGCAAGGGCGAGTATGGCTGGCTTAGTCAAGAAGACCTCCCGTAAATAAAGCCTGAAAGGGCGATCGCAGGTTGTAAAAAAGCGGAGTGACGTATGGACACGTCACCCCGCTTCTTCACTGAATTATTCTGCGCGCTTTTAGTGGACACACTAAAGCTGTAGCTTACAGAAAAAGGCTTTTTTGGTCCACCGCTAATGAGCCTTAAAGGCAGGGGAATGCGACAGGAAGTCGCTTAGCGGGTAAAAACGGGGGTTCAGGATAATCCTGAGGCCCCGTTTTAGCTACTGATTAGTGCAGATCCAGCACATCACGCATGTCGTACAGCCCCGCCTCACGACCTTCCAACCAGAGGGCGGCACGTACCGCCCCCTTGGCGAATGTCATGCGACTTGAGGCTTTGTGCGTGATCTCCAGGCGCTCGCCTTCGGAGGCGAACAGCACGGTGTGATCACCCACCACATCGCCACCGCGCACAGTGGCGAAACCGATGGTGTCACGTGCACGCGCCCCGGTATGACCTTCACGGCCATACACCGCGACTTTCGACAGATCACGCCCCAGCGCATCGGCGATCGCTTCACCCATGCGCAGTGCGGTACCCGACGGCGCGTCGATCTTGTGGCGATGATGGGTCTCGATGATCTCGATATCCGCCTCATCACCCAGCACACGAGCAGCCAGGTCCAGCAACTTGAGCGACAGGTTCACGCCCACACTGAAATTGGCAGCGAAGACGATCGGAATAACCTTACCCGCCTCCACCAGCAACTGCTTCTGCTCAGCACTCAAGCCCGTGGTACCGATCACCATGGCTTTGCCCGCCTTGCGGCAGAACGCCAGGTTTTTCAGCATCACCTCCGGCAGGGTGAAATCGATCAGCACGTCGAACTCGTCGGCCACCTGCTCCAGGTTGCCCGACAACGAAACGCCGATGCGCCCCAGCGAGGCCAGCTCACCCGCATCCGCACCGATCAACGTGCTGCCCGGGCGAACAATCGCCGCCGTCAGCCCAGAGGCCGGCGAGCGCTGCTGCACCGCTTCGACCAGCGTCTTGCCCATGCGCCCGGCAGCGCCCATTACGGCTATACGTCGCATACTCACTTCCTTACAGGTCGCCGAAGAAGCGCTTCACGCCATCGAAAAAGCCGGTAGTTTTCGGCGAATGGGAGTCATCACCTTCCAACGAACTGCGGAACTCTTCCAGCAGCTCGCGCTGACGACGCCCGAGGTTGACCGGTGTTTCCACGGCTACGCGACACATCAGGTCGCCAGCACCGCCACCGCGCACCGGCGCAACGCCTTTGCCACGAATACGGAACTGCTTGCCGGTCTGCGTGCCTTCAGGAATCTTGAGCTTGACCCGACCATCGAGCGTCGGAATCTCCAACTCGCCACCCAGGGCCGCATCGACAAAGCTGATTGGCACTTCACAGAACAGGTGTTTGCCATCGCGCTGGAAGATCGAGTGCTCGCGCACATTGATCACCACATACAGGTCGCCGGTAGGGCCGCCCTGAGTACCCGCCTCACCCTCGCCCGACAGGCGAATGCGATCACCGGTATCGACACCCGCCGGCACTTTCACCAAGAGGGTCTTGTACTCTTCAACGCGGCCTTCGCCGTGGCAGGAGTCGCAAGGATCGGAAATGATCTTGCCTTGGCCATGGCAACGCGGGCAGGTCTGCTGCACCGAGAAGAAGCCCTGCTGCATACGGACCTGGCCAATACCGCCGCAGGTTGGGCACGTGATCGGCGAGGAGCCTTTCTTCGCGCCCGAGCCATCGCACGGCTTGCAATTGACCAGCGTCGGCACACGGATATTGACGCTGGTGCCGCGCACGGCTTCTTCCAGGTTCAGCTCCAGGGTGTAGCGCAAATCGCTGCCACGCTGAGCGCCGCCACGCTGGCCGCCACGGCCTCCGCCGAAGAAGTCACTGAATACGTCGCCGAAGATATCGGAGAAGTTCTGACCACCAAAACCAGCACCACCGCCACCCATGCTTGGGTCAACACCTGCGTGACCATACTGGTCGTAGGCCGCACGCTTGTTGGGATCAGACAGGCACTCGTAGGCCTCATTGGCCTCTTTGAACAGCTCTTCGGATTCTTTGCTATCCGGATTACGGTCCGGGTGGTGCTTCATCGCCAGGCGACGGTAAGCCTTTTTCAGGTCTGCCTCGCTGGAGCCGCGCTCCACACCCAATACTTCGTAATAGTCACGCTTTGCCATAAGTCTTTACACTCTTAAGGACGTTCAGCCAGACCCTCCTGAGCCTCGCCAAACTCGTTGAGCCCCAATACCGGCCCGGACCCAACTCACGTCAATTCAACGATCCTGGTCATAACTGCTTTTAGCCAGAGACCCGGCCAAAAACGCGGTGACTGTCGCCAGGAAGCAGGAGCATTCCCGATCACACCGCCAGCATCCGAACCTTGTCGCATGCTGTAAAAATTCGCATACCCCAGACACGCCAACGCGGGAGCAAGCTCCCGCGCGGCGACATCCTACCAGTCACCGCTTGATAGCGGTCAACCGGGCGACCAACTTACTTCTGGTCTTTAACTTCTTCGAACTCGGCATCGACAACGTCGTCGTGCTTGGCTTCAGGCTCTGCATGCTGCGCAGCGCCTTCTGCCGGCTGGCCTTGCTCGGCGTACATTTTCTGAGCAACCGGTGCGGAGACTTTCGACAGCTCCTCAACCTTGGCTTCGATGGCAGCCTTGTCGTCGCCTTTGATGGCGGCTTCCAGGGCAACTACAGCCGCTTCGATTGCGGTTTTCTCTTCAGCAGTCACTTTGTCGCCTGCTTCGGAGATCATTTTGCGCGTCGAGTGAACCAGGGCATCACCCTGGTTACGGGCGCCGGCCAGCTCAGCAAACTTGGCATCCGCATCAGCGTTAGCTTCAGCATCACGAATCATCTGTTGAATTTCTTCATCAGACAGACCGGAGTTGGCCTTGATCGTGATCTTCTGCTCTTTGCCAGTGGCCTTGTCTTTGGCGCCTACGTGCAGAATGCCGTTGGCGTCGATGTCGAAGGTCACTTCAATTTGTGGCACGCCACGTGGTGCTGGTGGAATCTCAGCCAGGTCGAACTTGCCCAGAGACTTGTTCTGCGCCGCTTGCTTACGCTCACCTTGCAGCACGTGAATGGTCACAGCGCCCTGGTTGTCGTCGGCAGTCGAGAACACTTGCGATTTCTTGGTAGGAATCGTGGTGTTTTTCTCGATCAGCGCAGTCATCACGCCGCCCATGGTTTCGATACCCAGAGTCAGCGGACTCACGTCCAGCAGCAACACATCTTTCACGTCGCCGGCCAGTACCGCACCTTGGATAGCAGCACCCATGGCAACAGCTTCGTCCGGGTTCACGTCCTTACGGGCTTCTTTGCCAAAGAACTCGGTGACCAGCTTCTGAACCAGTGGCATACGGGTCTGACCGCCAACCAGGATCACGTCGTTGATCGAGCCAACGTCGATACCGGAGTCTTTCAGCGCGATGCGGCAAGGCTCGATGGTGCGTTGAACCAGGTCTTCAACCAGTGCTTCCAGCTTGGAACGCGAGATTTTCACGTTCAAGTGCTTAGGACCGGTGGCGTCTGCAGTGATGTACGGCAGGTTCACGTCGGTCGACTGAGCGGAAGACAGCTCGATCTTGGCTTTCTCAGCGGCTTCTTTCAGACGCTGCATGGCCAGCGGATCACCCTTGAGGTTCATGCCGCTTTCTTTCTTGAATTCGTCAACGAGGTAGTCGATCAGACGAATGTCAAAGTCTTCACCGCCCAGGAAGGTGTCGCCGTTGGTGGCCAACACTTCAAACTGGTGCTCGCCGTCAACTTCTGCGATCTCGATCACGGAGACGTCGAAAGTACCGCCACCCAGGTCGTAAACGATCACAGTGTGGTCGCCCTTGGCCTTGTCCATGCCGTAGGCCAGAGCGGCTGCGGTTGGCTCGTTGATGATACGTTTTACATCCAGGCCCGCGATGCGGCCGGCGTCTTTGGTCGCCTGGCGCTGGCTGTCGTTGAAGTAGGCCGGAACGGTGATCACCGCTTCAGTCACTGCTTCACCGAGGTAGTCTTCGGCGGTTTTCTTCATCTTTTTCAAGATTTCAGCCGAGATTTGCGGCGGCGACATTTTCTGGCCATTTACTTCAACCCAGGCGTCACCGTTGTCAGCCTTGGCGATTTTGTAAGGGACCATCTTGATGTCTTTCTGTACGACTTCTTCGTCGAACTTACGACCGATCAGACGCTTCACCGCGTACAGGGTGTTGTGCGGATTGGTCACGGCCTGACGCTTGGCCGACTGACCCACGAGGATTTCACCGTCGTTGGCGTATGCAATGATCGACGGCGTGGTACGCGCGCCTTCGGCGTTTTCGATAACTTTAGCAACGCCGTTTTCCAGCACGGAGACGCAGGAGTTGGTAGTCCCCAGGTCGATACCGATAATTTTGCCCATGATTTACTCTCCCGAAACTTTAATTTGGTTGCCGCAGCAGTGGTGGCCAACTGCGGTAGCACTTAAACGCTTGACTTATAGATGGGGTCGTTACGACTGATTTCAAGCCTGCTCATCAATAGAAGGTGCGATAGGTGCAGGAGCCTTGCTCACCACCACCATCGCCGGGCGCAACAAGCGACCGTTAAGCTGATAACCCTTCTGGAACACTTTCAATACGCTGTTGGGCTCCAGGTCATGGCTTTCCTGCATGGCCATGGCTTGGTGATGCTCTGCATTGAACGGCTCGCCGCCTTGCGGATCGATAGCTTCCAGCTGATAACGCTTCAAGGTGTCCTGGAACATTTTCAGCGTCAGCTCAATCCCTTCGCGCATCGGGCGGATGTTTTCATCGTCCGGATTGGACAGTTCAAGGCCACGTTCCAGGCTGTCAATAATCGGCAGCAAGTCATTGGCGAATTTTTCCAACGCGAATTTGTGAGCCTTCTCGACATCCTGCTCGGCACGGCGGCGGACGTTCTGCAGATCGGCGGCAACACGCAAAGACTGATCCTGCGCAGCAGCCAATTGCTCTTCGAGCACTTGCACACGAGTCGCCAGCTCATCACCGGCAGCCGAATTGGCGTCTGGAGTTTGCGTATCCTGCGTCTGTTCGTCAGCCATAGATTTCTCCTTTCAAAATCATGCGCGAACTCAACTCGCGCTTCTGTTCCGGTATATGGGGCCACAATTTCCAGGTTCAAGAGCGCAGGCGTTACCAAAAGTCTTTCGCCTGCTCTGGATCAATTCCTTCGCACTCATTCCTCATTGAGCTAAAAAACTCCTGCAATCAAGCAAATCGAGCTAAGCATCAGGATTGTCAGCCTCAAACAAAACACTGTATAAATAACCAGACCTAACACCTCGGAGCGGCCGCCATGCTCGTGCACCTGTCTGTACATAACTACGCCATCGTTGAACATCTGGACCTTGAACTGGATCGCGGGATGAGCGTAATCACAGGCGAAACCGGTGCCGGCAAGTCGATCATGCTCGACGCCCTGGGCCTGACGCTTGGCGACCGCGCCGACAGCGGCGTGGTGCGACCCGGTGCGGACAAGGCCGATATCCTGGCGACCTTCGACCTCGCAGACATTCCGGAAGCCGAAGCCTGGCTGGCCGAGCGCGACCTTAATAATGAAGGCCCGTGCATCCTGCGCCGGGTCATCACAGCAGAAGGCCGCTCGCGCGGCTACATCAACGGCACGCCCTGCCCTCTCGGCGACTTGAAAGCCCTGGGCGAGCTGCTGATCGATATCCACAGCCAGCACGAACACCAATCCCTGCTGAAAACCGATACCCATCGCCGCCTGCTCGATGAGTATGCCGGCGCCACCGACCTGGCCCGGCAGGTACAGCTTGCCGCCCAGCGCTGGCGTCAGACTCGTCAGGAGCTGGAGCGCCTATCCAACTCTGGCGACGAACAGCGCGCTCGCCATCAGTTACTCAGCTATCAGCTTGAAGAACTCGAAAGCCTGGGCCTTGGCGAAACAGAGCTGGAGCAGCTCGAGCAGGAGCACAAGAACCTCACCAATGCCGAAACCCTGCTGGGTATCTGTCGCCAAGTGGTGGAGCAATGCAGCGAGAGTGATTCGGGCAATGTCCTTAACGCATTGACTGCCAGCCTCAATCGACTGTCCAGCGTGAACAACGCGTCCGGTTCGCTGAGTGAAGCCACAACTCTGTTGACCAGCGCACAAATCCAAGTCGAAGAGGCCGTGGGCGAACTGAATCGCTTCCTGGATCACTTCGACGCGGACCCAGCGCGCCTGCAAGAAATCGAAGAACGCCTGGACACTATTTACACCCTGGCCCGCAAACACCGAATCCAGCCAACCGAAGTAGCGACGATGCAGCAGAAGTTGCTGGATGAAATCGAAACCTTGAACGCGAATGACGAATCCATTGAGCGCCTCGGTGACGAGCTCGCCTCCTTTGCTCGCCACTACCATGAGAAAGCTCGCGAATTAAGCGACCTGCGCCAGCAGGCGGCCACAGGCCTGGCCGGAGCGGTAGAACAAGAAATTCAGCGCCTGGGCATGCCAGGCGGGCGCTTCACCATCGAACTGCATGCCAACACCAGCAACGAGCTGCAACCCCACGGCCTGGAACAGGTGGAACTGCTGGTGAGCGCCAACCCCGGTCAGCCGCTCAAGGCGTTGGCAAAAGTGGCGTCAGGCGGCGAGCTGTCGCGAATCAGCCTGGCGATCCAGGTCATTACCGCCCAAACCTCACGGGTACCCACACTGGTATTCGATGAAGTAGACGTGGGTATCGGCGGGCCGACTGCGGAAATTGTTGGCCAGTTGCTGCGCCGCTTGGGCGAACGTGGCCAGGTCTTGACCGTGACCCACTTACCGCAAGTGGCCGCTCAAGGGCATCAGCACCTGTTTGTACACAAAGTACGCGGCAGCGATGCGACGCACACAGCCGTCTCCAAACTCAACAAGTCGGAACGTGTGGAAGAGGTGGCGCGGATGCTTGGCGGGATCGACCTGACCAAAGAGTCTTTGGCCCATGCGAAGAAAATGGTCGTGGCAGCCAAGGCCTAACCCGGTAATTTCTTCTATTTAGAAAGCACGAAGGCGACCCTAGGGTCGCCTTCAATCGTTTTGCAGAGCAAATCTGCGTCGATTTTTACTTTTTCTTACGGATGTACAGCACCAGATTATGGTCCACCAAATCGAAACCATGCTCTTCGGCGATAGCCTTCTGGAGCTTCTCGATTTCCGGACTGGTGAACTCGATAACCTCATTGGTATCAAGGTCAACCATGTGGTCGTGATGACCACCATCAGCCAATTCGAACACCGCATGACCGCCGTCGAAATTATGACGAACCACCAGCCCTGCGGCTTCAAACTGGGTCAGCACACGGTAAACCGTGGCCAGGCCAACGTCCTCGTTAGACTCCATCAGCGCCTTGTAAACATCCTCGGCACTCATGTGGCGCTGCTCAGCAGAATCGAGCATTTGTAGAATCTTGACTCGTGGCAGAGTCACTTTAAGACCGGCTTTGCGTAGTTCGCTATTTTCAACCATGGTTAGCTTTCTCGCGGATGCTGCTTCGCAGCTTCTCTTAATACGGGTATGATCGGCGTTTACGTTGTCCCAGCCAAGATAGTGGAAGTCGCCCACCGATGCAAAACACCAAGCTCTTGCTAACCAGTTTCACCCTTGTGGGACTGCTCGCACTCGCCGGTTGTTCATTCCCCGGGGTTTACAAAATCGACATCCAGCAGGGCAATGTCGTCACGCAGGACATGATAGACCAGTTACGCCCGGGAATGACCCGACGGCAAGTACGGTTTATTATGGGCAACCCCCTGCTGACCGACACTTTTCATGCCGATCGCTGGGATTATCTCTACAGCATCCAGCCTGGTGGCGGTGAACGCCAGCAGGAACGCGTCAGTGTCATCTTTAATGGCAATGACCAGCTCGTCAGCTTGTCCGGTGACTTCATGCCTGGCGTAAGCCGCGATGAAGCCTTGCTGGGCAAGGACAACGGCACCAATGTGACTGCGCCCGCGCAGGAAGCAGAAAAGCCGAAGTCGGAAGTACCGGCCAAACCAGGCTCCTTGCTGGATCAGATCCAGAAGGACGTGGACGGCGTGCAAACTGTTCCAGTCCCGACGCCTCAGCCTCTCGACACCGGCCCGCAGTAAGTTTGCGGCGCTCGATAAAAAGCCCGGCATGCCGGGCTTTTTGTTGCCTGCCCTTTTAGCAGGGTTATGAGTTTTTCTGCCGGGCTATCGCCGCCTTGGCTGCGCGCAGCCTGCGTACTTCCTTAGGGTCTGCCAGCAAGGGCCGGTAAATCTCGATTCGGTCACCCGGCTGCACAGCGCGCATATCCGCATCCGCAACTACCTTGCCGAATATGCCCAAGGGGCAATCAGCCAAGACCACTGTTGGAAACTGCACCGCAATACCCGACGCCTGCACCGCAGCCCTCAGGCTTGTGCCCGCCGGCACCGTGACCGCCAATAAGACCTGGCGGTCCTCGGCGGCATACACCACCTCAATCTCAACCATGCAGCTGCTTGGCCCGCTGGCAGAACGCATCCACCAGCGTATTGGCCGCCTGGTTGAACAACGGCCCCAACGTTGCCCGCACAATCGGCCCTGCATAATCAAAGGACAGGTCCAGGCTGATCTTGCAGGCCTTGTCAGTCAGCGCCTTGAACACCCATACCCCATGAAGCTGAGTGAACGGCCCTTCCTGCAAATTCATTTCGATGGATTGCCCAGGGACCAACACATTGCGTGTAACAAAATGCTGGCTAAGGCCGCCCTTCGCCACCCCGACACTGGCAACCATGTGCTCAGCACTGCTCTCCAGCACCTCGGCGGTGTTGCACCATGGCAGGAATTCCGGGTAACGCGCCACGTCGTTGACCAGGTCATAGAGCGCCTGCGCCGGATAAGGCAATAAAGCCGAACGTTGAATATGCGTCGTCATGTGAGCGTTACTTCCACTGCTGAGGCAAACATCGCGAAAGAACAGCCCAATCCGCGAGAGAAAAAAACCAAAGAACTGCCGGTATTGTCCGGGATTCGTCCAACACGCTCAAGCACGCAGGTTGACCGTAGCCGACACGCTCGCAACTCCCTATAATGCCGCCCCTATGGCTAAACAAAAGAAACACCCCACAGGGACCATCGCGCAAAATAAAAAGGCGCGACACGATTACTTCATCGAACATCGGTTCGAGGCTGGTCTGGTCCTGGCCGGCTGGGAAGTAAAAAGTCTGCGCGCCAGCAAGCTGCAACTGGTCGACAGCTACGTATTGCTCAAGGATGGCGAGGCATGGCTGCTCGGCAGTCATATCACCCCGCTGACCACCGCGAGCACCCACGTGATTGCTGACCCGGTGCGCACACGCAAGCTGTTGCTCAACGCCCGCGAACTCGAAAAGCTCGCCGCCGCTGTACAGCAGAAGGGCTATGCCTGCATCTGCCTGTCTTGGTACTGGAGCAAGCACCTGGTCAAGTGCGAGATCGCATTGGGCAAGGGTAAAAAGGAATACGACAAGCGCGATACCGAGCGCGAGCGTGATTCCAATCGTGAGCTGCATCGCGCCGTTCGCAACAAGGGCAAGGAAGAATAATCCTTGTGACGATGTAGCCCTGGGTGACTCACCCGGGCTACAGGCCTTTACGTCGCTCCGCCCGCGCCACGCGCTGGACCTCCTGACGCACCTCCTCCAACACCTCCTGCACATACAGCAGATGGCGTGTTGAAACCTCACGCGCCTGCTCGGCCCGCCCTTCGATAATCGCCAGGTACAAATCCCGGTGCTGACTGATCAACATGTCGCGGGTTTCCGTGCGCTGCTGATACATACCACCGATATTGGTCACCACATTGCGCTTGAGCAGATCGAACAAACCGCGAATGGTGTGCAGCAACACCGCATTATGGCTCGCCTCGGCGATAGCCAAATGAAACCTCGCATCCGCCGCGCCCTCCTCCACCCGGCTCACCTCATCAACGCGCGTATAGCAATCCTGTAACGCCTCAAACGCTGCGGTCAGCCGCTCACGATCCACTTCGGTGGCGCGCTGCGCGGCGTAATAAGCGCACGACGCTTCAAGCGTCTGGCGAAACTCGAGCAAATCCCGCTGAGCCTCGGGATTATTTTCCAGCAGGTGCAGCAACGGGTCGCTGAACGTCGACCCCAGGGAGTCCGCCACATAGTTGCCGCCGCCCTGGCGACTGACCAGCAACCCCTTGGCCGCCAGCTTCTGGATCGCCTCGCGCAACGACGGGCGCGACACGCCAAATTGCTCAGCCAAAGCGCGCTCGGCCGGCAAGCGCTCGCCTGACTTCAACGTGCCCTCGAGGATCATGCCCTCAAGCTGCTCGACGATATCGTCAGACAAACGGCGCTGACGCACCTGATCAAACCCCATAACTCACTCTCCACAATCCCGACCACTCGCCGGGCCCTCTATTCTGGCCTATCGCCGCGCTTGCGGCACCTATCAGAACGCCCTCGATTCACCCGAGCAGAACCTCTGCACCGCACCGTTACGACCAAAGTTTCGCGAGCGGCAAATTGACACACCCCATCCCAGGCTTTTACTCTAGCCAACAGCAACTGTAAATTGGTATTACCAATTATCCAAGCTGACCTAACAACAACAATCAGGGGCCACCCCATATGCAAACCTGGCAACAGCTCTACAGCCCGCTCGGCAGCCTCGGCCTGTCCGCATTGGCCGCCGTTATTCCAATCGTATTTTTCTTCCTCGCCCTGGCCGTGTTTCGCCTCAAAGGCCACGTCGCCGGGAGCATCACCTTGGGGCTGTCGATCCTGGTGGCTATCTTTGCCTTCCAGATGCCCGTGGACATGGCACTGGCCGCCGCTGGTTATGGCTTTGCCTACGGCCTGTGGCCTATCGCGTGGATCATCGTCGCAGCCGTGTTTCTCTACAAACTGACGGTCAAGAGCGGCCAGTTCGAAATCATCCGCAGCTCAGTTCTGTCGATTACCGACGACCAGCGCCTGCAAGTGCTGCTGATCGGCTTTTGCTTCGGCGCCTTCCTCGAAGGCGCGGCCGGTTTCGGCGCACCAGTGGCGATCACCGCCGCACTGCTGGTCGGCCTGGGTTTCAACCCGCTGTACGCCGCCGGCCTGTGCCTGATCGCTAACACGGCGCCGGTGGCCTTCGGCGCGCTAGGCATTCCAATCATCGTCGCAGGCCAGGTCACCGGCATTGACGCATTCAAGATCGGCGCCATGACCGGCCGCCAACTGCCCCTGCTGTCGCTGTTCGTGCCGTTCTGGCTGGTGTTTATGATGGACGGCCTGCGTGGCGTTCGTGAAACCTGGCCGGCAGCCTTGGTGGCAGGCCTGAGCTTTGCCGTCACCCAATATTTCACCTCCAACTTCATCGGCCCGGAGCTGCCGGACATCACTTCCGCGCTGGCCAGCCTGGTAGCCCTGACCTTATTCCTGAAAGTTTGGCAGCCCAAGCGCACCGCGGGCGCGCAGATTGCCGGCGCGACATCCAGCGCCGCGGTTACCGCCAGTGTCGGCGGCTTCGGCCAACCACGCCAAACGGTCGCTTCGCCCTACAGCCTAGGGCAGATTTTCAAAGCCTGGTCGCCGTTTCTGATCCTGACCGTCCTGGTCACCATTTGGACCCTCAAACCTTTCAAGGCAATGTTCGCGGCGGGCGGTTCGATGTACAGCTGGGTCTTCAACTTCGCGATCCCGCACCTGGACCAGTTGGTGATCAAGGTCGCCCCGATCGTCACCGCCCCAACGGCGATTCCAGCCGTGTTCAAACTGGACCCCATTTCAGCCACCGGCACGGCGATTTTCTTCTCCGCACTCGTGTCGATGCTGGTACTCAAGATCGACGTAAAAACTGGTCTTACCACTTTAAAAGAGACCTTCTACGAACTGCGCTGGCCAATCCTCTCAATTGGTATGGTGCTGGCGTTTGCTTTCGTCACCAACTACTCCGGCATGTCCTCGACCATGGCGCTGGTGCTGGCCGGAACCGGTGCGGCATTCCCGTTCTTCTCGCCATTCCTTGGCTGGCTGGGCGTTTTCCTGACAGGCTCCGACACATCGTCCAACGCCCTGTTCAGCTCGCTGCAAGCCACCACTGCCCACCAGATCGGCGTCAACGACGTGCTGTTGGTCGCCGCCAATACCAGCGGCGGCGTGACCGGCAAGATGATTTCGCCGCAGTCGATCGCCGTCGCCTGCGCCGCCACCGGCCTGGTGGGCAAGGAATCCGATCTGTTCCGCTTTACCCTCAAGCACAGCCTGTTTTTTGCCACCATCGTCGGGCTGATCACGCTGGCGCAGGCCTACTGGTTCACCGGTATGCTGGTGCACTGAAACCTGCACGTAATAGGGTAAGAATCGGCGCCGGACACTCATGCCGGCGTCAGCTATTTCTGGAGGACCGATGAGCCTGCCTGCTGCTTTTCTGAGCGACGCCACACAACTGATCCCGAAAGATCGTCGCTTCGACGATCCACTTTCCACGCTAGCCTTCGGCACCGACGCCAGTTTTTACCGACTGATCCCACAGCTGGTGATCCGCGTGGAGTCGGAAGACGAAGTAGTCGCACTGCTGCAATTGGCTCAGCGTGATCGCGTACCCGTCACCTTCCGCGCGGCGGGCACCAGTCTGTCAGGCCAAGCCATCAGCGACTCGGTGCTGATCGTGCTGGGTGACAACTGGAACGGTCGCGAGATTCGTGGACAAGGCACACAGATCCGCCTGCAACCCGGCGTGATTGGCGCGCAGGCCAATGCGTGGCTTGCGCCGTTCGGACGCAAGATTGGCCCGGACCCCGCGTCGATCAATGCCTGCAAAATTGGCGGCATCGTCGCCAACAATGCCAGCGGCATGTGCTGCGGTACGGCGCAGAATACTTATCACACCCTGGCTGGCATCCGGCTGGTACTGGCCGATGGCAGCCGCCTGGATACCGAAGATGCAGCCAGCGTCGCGGCCTTTCGTAACCAACATGGCGCGCTGCTGGAACGCTTGGCGACGATGGGACGTGAGACGCGGGCAAACGCTGAGTTGGCGGCCAAAATCCGCCACAAATACCGTCTGAAAAATACCACCGGCCTGTCACTCAATGCCTTGGTGGATTTCGACGAGCCACTGGATATCCTCAGCCACTTGCTGGTGGGTTCCGAAGGCACCCTGGGTTTTATCAGCGCGGTGACTTACGACACGGTGATCGATCACCCGAACAAAGCTTCGGCGCTGATCGTGTTCCCGGATGTCGAAACCTGCTGCAACGCGGTGACGGTGCTGAAAACCCAGCCGGTCTCGGCCGTCGAATTGCTGGACCGGCGCAGCATGCGTTCGGTACAGGACAAACCGGGCATGCCGGCTTTCGTACAGCAGTTATCGGAAAATGCCTGTGCGCTGCTGATCGAATCCCGCGCCGCGTCGTCGTCATTGCTGCACGAGCAACTGTCGCTGATCATGGCGTCCCTGGCACCTTTCCCTGTGGAAAAACAGGTCGACTTCACCGAAGACCCGGTTGAGAACGCACGGCTGTGGGCCATCCGCAAAGACACCTTCCCCGCCGTCGGTGCTGTACGTAAAACCGGCACCACCGTAATCATCGAAGACGTGACCTTCCCGGTCGAGCAGTTGGCCATCGGCGTGAACCGCTTGATCGAGTTGTTCGACAAACATCACTACGACGAAGCCATCCTTTTCGGACATGCCCTGGAAGGTAATCTGCACTTTGTGTTCACCCAAGGCTTCAACAGCACTGAAGAAATCGCACGTTATAAAGCGTTCATGGACGACGTTGCGCAACTGGTAGCAGTCGAGTTCGGTGGCTCGCTGAAAGCCGAACACGGCACTGGCCGCAATATGGCCCCGTTCGTTGAACTGGAATGGGGCAGCGATGCGTATCAATTGATGTGGCAGCTCAAACGCTTGCTCGACCCCAACGGCATTCTCAACCCCGACGTGGTGCTCAGCGAAGACCCGCACATTCACCTTAAACACCTCAAGCCATTGCCTGCGGCCGACGAGATTGTGGATAAGTGCATCGAGTGCGGGTTCTGCGAGCCGGTATGCCCCTCGAAGGGTCTGACCTTGAGCCCGCGCCAGCGCATCGTGATCTGGCGCGATATCCAGGCGAAAAAGCGCGCGGGTGCAGACACCACCGAGTTGGAAGCGGCTTACCACTACCAGGGCATCGACACCTGCGCCGCCACCGGGTTATGCGCTCAACGCTGCCCTGTAGGCATCAATACCGGCGACCTGGTGAAAAAGCTGCGCGCCCGTGACGCCGACAGTCAGAAAACCGCCGAATGGCTCGCCAGCCATTTCGCCACGGCACTGCAAGGTGCGCGTTTTACCCTGCATGTCGCCAATGGCGCGCGCATGCTCTTGGGCGCGCCGCGTCTGGCCAAACTGTCAGCCAGAGTAACCAAGCTGTCCAAGGGGCAAATCCCGCAGTGGAGCAGCGCCATGCCACAGCCGGAAAAAGCCATTCGTTTCAGTCCGGCCGTGACGGATGAGCGGCCGCGCGTGGTCTACCTGGCAGCCTGCGTCTCACGCGCCATGGGCCCAGCGGCTGGCGATAAAGAGCAGATGTCGCTGTACGACAAGACCCGTGGGCTGCTGGAAAAAGCCGGTTACCAAGTAGTCTTCCCCGATAATCAGGACAGCCTGTGCTGCGGCCAGCCATTCGCCTCCAAAGGCTATGCCGAACAGGCTGAGCACAAACGTCAGGAACTGATCGGCGCCCTGCTCCACGCCAGCCGCGGCGGCCTCGACCCGATCTATTGCGACACCAGCCCCTGCACCCTGCGCCTGGTACAAGACCTGGGCGAAACACGCCTGGACTTCTACGACCCGGTGCGTTTTATCCGCACCCACCTGATGGACCGTCTCGACTTCACGCCGCAGGAGGCGCCCATCGCTGTGCACGTCACCTGCAGCACTCAGCACCTGGGCGAGAGCCAGGCGTTGATTGATCTCGCGCGACGCTGCTCAAAAAACGTGGTGATCCCGGAAGGCATCCATTGCTGCGGTTTTGCCGGCGACAAAGGCTTTACCACGCCCGAGCTCAACGCCCACTCACTGCGGTCGCTCAAGGACGCGGTGCAACATTGCAGCGAAGGCATTTCCACCAGCCGCACCTGCGAGATCGGCTTGAGCCAGCATGGAGGCATTGATTATCACGGGTTGGTGTACCTGGTGGACCGGGTAACGCAAGCTCGAGTGCATTAAATAGCCACTAAACCGAACGCCTGTGCGTCTGCGTAGTCATTTGAATAGGCCTCGGCGTACGAGGCTTAACAGTGATGTCGCTGGCCGCCTCTGAACGCCAGCAGCGTCGAGCCCTTTTTCGCAAGGAGATACCCTATGAAGCGTTCCGCTCTTGCTGGCTTGTTCATTACCGCTGCGATGATGGCCTCCCCTGTTTTTGCTGCCGGTGAGCCTGATCTGTGCAAAATCAACCTGGACAAAATCAATAACGGCCAAGCCCTGCTCGCAACCGATACCAGTGGCAAAAAAGGCGAAATCGATACCGCTGTCTCCCAAGCCAAAGCCGCGCACGCGGCCGGTGATGACAAGAAGTGCATCGAGATCACCTCCAAAGCCCTGCAAGACCTGCAGAACAGCGACAAAGGCGGCAATCAGTAACCACGCCAGCCGCAGAGGTCAACCTTCGGGTTGGCCTTCTGTGACGGTTTGGCGTACACTGCACAGGCTTGTCACTCACTATGAAACAACGAGTTACAAGCACGGGGCCGTTTAGGATTCGACGCCGGTCGCGAAACTTTAGGTGCATGCCGAGTTGGTAACAGAACTCGTAAATCCACTGTTGCAACTTCTTATAGTTGCCAATGACGAAAACTACGGCCAGGAATTCGCTATCGCTGCGTAAGCAGCCTTAGACCTGAGCTTCTGGTACCTTCGGGTCCAGCAATCACCAGGGGATGTCTGTAAACCCAAAGTGATTGTCATATAGAACAGAATCGCCGTGCAGTACGTTGTGGACGAAGCGGCTAAAACTTACACAACTCGCCCAAAGCACCCTGCCCTTCGGGTCGCTGAGGGTTAACTTAATAGATACGGCTACGCATGTAGTACCGACAGCGGAGTACTGGCGGACGGGGGTTCAAATCCCCCCGGCTCCACCACTTCTACATCTAAAGACGTCCACGGACGTCTTTTTTTGTGCCTGAAATCCATTGAAATCAAGGGTTTCAGGGGCATTGGCTTCCGTAGAAGAATTCAGAGTTCCAGGCGTTTTGGTATCCCATTTGGTATCCCGGCCTCACCGGTGCTATTTTTGGGATACCAAAACGGTGTCGGAGGTAGCTCTCATGCCTACTAATGCAACCCGCCTCTCAGACCGCCAACTCAAGGCAGTCAAGGCAACAGGAAAAGACTTCGTTCTCACTGACGGCGACGGCCTTCAACTCAGGGTCAGAGCCAGTGGCTCGATGATATGGAATTTCAACTATCGCGAGCCGGTAACCAAAAACCGCCTCAATATGGCTCTGGGCCCTTACCCGGCTCTCTCGTTGGCGAACGCCAGAAAGAAAGCTCAAGAAGCACGTGAACTACTGGCGCTAGGCATTGATCCCAAGGCTCACCGCGATGAGCTCAGGCAAGCCAAGCTGGCGAAGACCGAACACACATTCGAGAAGGTGGCCACCGCCTGGTTCGAACTGAAAAAACACTCCGTCACAACGGCCTACGCCGAAGACATCTGGCGCTCACTCACGCTGCATGTTTTCCCCTGCCTCAAAGCCGCACCCCTTGCAGACATCACCGCCCCCATGCTCATCAAGCTCCTACGCCCGATCGAGGCCAAAGGCAGCCTGGAGACGGTCAAGCGACTTTCCCAACGCCTCAACGAAATCATGGCCTACGGCGTCAACTGCGGGCTGATCTTTGCGAACCCGCTCAGTGGCATTCGGTCAGCCTTCAAGAAACCGCAAAAACAAAACATGGCGGCACTTCCTCCCGAAGAACTACCCGACCTTATGCTGGCGATTGCCAACGCCAGTATCAAACGCATCACCCGCTGCCTGATCGAATGGCAACTGCACACTATGACCCGCCCTGCCGAGGCTGCCGGGACGACCTGGGCAGAAATAGATTTCGAGAAACGCATCTGGACCATCCCAAAGGAGCGCATGAAAAAACGCCGTGTGCACCCCATCCCCCTAAGCGACCAGACGCTCGCGCTGCTAGAGACACTCAAGCCCTACAGCGGCCACCGGGAACACGTATTTCCGGCCGACCGAAATCCGCGTACCCACGCAAACAGCCAGACCGCAAACATGGCATTAAAGCGTATGGGCTTCCAGGATCGGTTGGTCAGCCACGGCCTGCGATCAATGGCCAGCACCATCCTCAACGAACATGGATGGGACCCGGAGTTAATTGAAGTCGCACTCGCCCATGTCGACAAAGACGAAGTCCGAAGCGCGTACAACCGAGCGGACTACATCGAGCGAAGACGCCCGATGATGACTTGGTGGAGCGAATACATTCAAAAAGCCGCCACCGGCAATTTGTCGGTGACGGCCATTCATGAAAACAAAAACGGGAACGTCATCCCGTTTCGTTAATCAGTTCCTGCTGGCGACAGCGGCGACACTGGCGACATCCCACGTATTTAGCGATCCTTCGTATGGCGACAACGTGGCGACAGTCGCCACCATCTGCATCGCCCATAAGCTTTTTAACGCCCAGCCCCTGAGGGCAGGAAGGCTTCGCCTTCCCGTCCTCAGGGGCTCACTTTAAAAACCGACGAACGGCCAATCGTCCATTCAAGGCCACCTTCTTCCACGCACGTCCAACGCCTAAAAAGCCCACCGCCCCCCCCAGTTGACCACCCTCCGAGCACGCGTTACACCAGAGCCGTACAGCGCTGTCATCGACAGCATTGCCCAGGTAGCCAGGGATCTTTAAGGCTACGCCCTACAGGTGGTCCCAGCCCATGCCCGCTCGCTTCCAATTAGGCGCGCAGTCACGCCCAACGTGATCGAAGCCAACTTATCCACAGTGCAAATGCGGCAGCCCACGCCCGTCTCTTTCTCCAGGAAAGAGACGGGCGCCGAAATCACTGCCGCAGCCCTTGCCGGGCAACACATTGCAGCATTTGTCCCTGTGACAATCGGCGTGACAAACCCCGATGTCACCCGTAGCAGCAATGCAGATGATGGTGCCGCAGCCCACGAAATGGACTGCACCTGACTGACAGTCAGGCACGCCCCGGTCATCGCATCACTGCCTGCAACAGACTCAGGATCTCGCGGCGCTGGTCTCGTCAGCCAACACAGCCTCCACCCGCCCACCGCTATCGGTGCTCAGGAGGCCAGATCATGAGATGCCCAAGCTCCCGGTCGTAAAGAGCCGCCCGTCCCGCGTAAGTGGACAACCCTCACAGGCTGCAGGGGCCTTGATCCCTGATAACACTCAACAACCGTGGCGGGGAGAGTGAGGGGGAAATTCGACGCACCAGGAGAATGACGATGCAATTGTGCGAAGTGTTCGACCTGCCACAGCCGCTGCTGGAATACCGGCCTGAGCCGCTTGCGTATCCAGTCGAAGCGTTGGGACAGATCTTAGGGCCAGCCGTCGAACGCATGGCCGAGGTGATCGGCGTGCCCTGCGCCATGGCTGCGCAATCGGTGTTGGCCACTGCCGCCCTGGTGGCCCAGTCGCACGCCAATGTGCATCTCGATGGCCGTGTTTATCCGTTGTCCCTGTACATGCTGACGGTGGCATCGTCGGGTGATCGGAAAAGCGCAGTGGATCATCTTGCGCTGGCGGCTGCGCGTGAGTGGGAGCGACGGCAGTGGATGCTGTACTTGGAGCAACTGAAAGCCAATCGCGCCGCCATTCGAGGAAAGCACGACGCTCGTGAGTTATCCGACCCCGTGCCGCCTAGGTTGATCATTGCCGAGCCCACCATTGAGGCGCTGATCAAAAACCTATGCCAGGGCTTGCCCAGCATGGGGTTATTCAACGATGAGGGCGGCCAGTTTTTGGGCAGCAGCACGATGAGCAAAGAGAACCAACTCAAAGCCATCACCACCCTGTCAGCGCTCTGGGATGGCAGCCCCATCGACCGGGCGCGCTCCATGCCTGGCGAAAGCCTACGAGCTTATGATCGCCGTCTCAGTCTGCATCTGATGCTGCAACCTTACCTGGCCAATCAGCTACTCACAGATCGAATGATCAACGGCCAAGGCATTCTTGGGCGCTGCCTGATCAGTTGGCCCGAACGCCTGGTGGGGCGGCGCTTGTACAAGGCCGTCGACCTGACGCGAGATGCCAAGATCCAGCGCTATCAAGCGCGCATTACCGCTCTGTTGGATAAGCCGATGTCGCTACACAACGACGGCTCACTTAACCCTGACAGGCTGGAACTGACATCCAGAGCGCGCACTGCCTGGATCGATATTCACGACACCATTGAATGCCAATCTGGTGAGTTTGGCGAGCTGTCCGGCGTTCAATCCGTCGCGGGGAAAGCAGCCGCCAACGTACTGCGTATCGCCGGGGTATTGGCGGTGATTGAAGACGCGCATGTAGTGGACGAACCCCATATCCAGCGCGCCTCGACGCTGATGGATTACTACCTGGCCGAAATCCAGCGCCTGACGGAGCAAGAGCCCATCAACACGTTACGCGAGGAGGCAGATCGACTATTGCGCTGGCTAACGCAAAAAGGCTGGACCCAATTCACCGTCCGCGACCTCAACCGCAATGGCCCCCGCTTTGCCCGCAAGAGCAGTCATCACGCAATTACGCTGCTGGTCGAATTGATCTCACATAGCTGGCTGGACTCTCCTGACGGAAAGACCTTCGAGGTGCGCCATGTTCCGCCTCAATGACGCGGTGCGCCGTTACCAGGCACAACATCAGACACGACCTGCATTGCGGAGTGTCGCCACTTCCGTCGCCGCCTTGTCGCCAAGCTTCAGAGCAGCAACTACAAGGGTTGTCGCCACTGTCGCCGTTGTCGCCACACCCGTCTTAGGGCCTGTCGACATCGGCCAACTGATCCACCAACTGCGCGAAGAGGGAGCAATGCTCCGGCATCAGCAAAACGCCCTGATTATTCGTCCCACACATTGGCATCAGACGGACAAGATCAGCGCCCACTGGAAAGCGGTGCTGCGCTTTCTGCAAGACACGGAAAACGGTGAAGCCGATGGCATTGGTCGGCCGGCGTGACGGGCGCAACTTTGGCTATGGCCGTCAGCTCAGCTATGCCGGCCCACAAGCGTTGAAGGATATGTTTGCCGGCGGACACTTCGCTACGGTCAAAGCACACAGTGATCGCTGGCAGGCGTTTGTGAAATGGTGTCGGTCAACAGATGGCCCCGGTTACAACGATGCTCGCCGGATAGATCGCTGTACCTTGCACAGTTACGCCGCACATCTGCGCCTGCAAATCCAACAAGGTGAAATCTGCATCGCCACCGCGCTGAACCGTCTAAGCAGCGTCAACCGTACCCTCGCCGCGCTACGCGGTGATCAGCACGTGAAGATCGCCAGCCCGAGCAGAGCACTCAGCATGCAGCGATCAAGCGTACGCACCCGAGCACCGAATGGCCAAGACCACCAACAACTGAATCGAGTGATTGAAGCGCTTCGCGAACAGCAACACCACCGCGTAGCCGCGATTGTCTGCTTGGCCCGCGCAACCGGCATGCGCCTACGCGAAGCGATCCTGGCTGACTTGCTACGCTTGCAGCGTGAGGCTGAGTGCTTGGGCCGCATCAATATTCAGGACGGTACCAAAGGTGGCAGGTCCGGAGCTTCGGCACCACGCTGGGTCGTGGTCAATGAAGAAGTGAAGGCGGCGCTACAGTTCGCTCGAAATGCGTCACCAACCGGCAGCCGTAACTTGCTGGCTCGAGACGAAAGCTACGCAACGTTCTTGCAACAGACCGTGTGCCCTGCGCGTAAAATACTGCACGAACAAGGGCTGAAAGGCTTTCATGAACTAAGAGCGGCTTACGCTTGCGAACGGTACAAGCAACTTACGGGTCACCCCGCACCGGTTAGTGGTGGCCACTGTTATCGCGCTGATCACGACCTTGCTCGACAGGCGCGCCAACAGATCAGTTTTGAGCTCGGACATCACCGAATCGACGTGGTATCAGCATATATTGGAGGTCGGGCATGACCAAGCCATTCGATATGGCGCTTTTCCTGAGTGGCGTATTGACTGGCTCGGCTGCTACGCAGCAACGCCATCTGCGGCAAGCCCGGATTATGCATGTGGCTATTCAAAAGCGGTGGCAGCGCGAAAATCCGTGGGTTTGGCAGTTTAAGCATGTGCGATGGTTTCTGGCTTTCTATCTAGAAGGCCGCGCGAATACAACGTTGTATTACTATCGGCTTACTGCACGATTGATCTGGAGCCGCATGGGACGCACCTCGTCATTGCGTTGATGAGATTGCTGGCCTCATCCCCTGGAAGCGACCTAGAGCTGTTACAGCACGGAAGAAGATATGTAGTGCTCAATTCATGGTTGGACAAGATAGCGTTTAGGTAGATTGCTATATCTCACTAACACTCAGGCGGTGAGCCATGAGTCTTTCCAAACCATCCTCGTAACCCACGCCCCCATATGAGGCCCCTCCTAACCAATTGTTTGCTGGCCATAGTGCTGGCTATCAAAACATGGCCTAAGAAACTAGAATCGTTGCTTACTTGAGGATTGGTGCTCCAAGCGGCTTCGAAGGCCGGGAGCGCTGTGAGCTGTCCTCATACCCGTGTTATTAAAAGGATGCTGTTTTGGCTCAGTTAGAGAACATCGAGGCAATTGAAAGACGGCTTTGGAAGGCGGCAGACACCCTCCGTAGCAACTCTGAACTGGCCAGCAACGAATACTTCCTGCCCGTTATGGGCCTGATTTTCCTGCGTCACGCCTACAGCCGCTTCCTGGCCGTTAAGGACCAGATCGTTGCGAGCCTGCCGAGCCGGGGCGGTAAGACCCGTGAGCTCACTAAGGAAGACTTCTCGCAGAAAGGTGCAATCTACCTCAATCCCAAGGCTGAGTTTGATGCCCTTGTAGCGCTGACCGACGCCGATGATCGTGCCGAAGCCATCATCAAGGCGATGGAGTCCATTGAGAAGGATTATGCCAACCTAGCGGGCCAGCTGCCTAAGAACGAGTATCGCAGTATCCCGAACGATGTCCTCGGCCAGCTCTTGCGGACCTTGAACCCAGACGAGCTGAAGAAGGCGACCGGGGACATTTTCGGTCGCATCTACGAATACTTCCTGACCGAGTTTGCCGACCAAGGGGCGCATGACGGCGGAGAGTTCTTCACCCCTGTATCTTTGGTGCAGCTCATCACCAACGTGCTGGAGCCCGATCACGGCATCGTATTTGACCCGGCGTGCGGATCTGGCGGCATGTTCGTGCAAAGCGCTCATTTCCTGGAAGTCCATAAAGAAGATCCGAACAAACTCACCTTCTTCGGCCATGAGAAGAACCGTGTAACGACTCGTCTCTGCAAAATGAACCTCGCGGTTCATGGTCTCGAGGGTAATGTTATCGGCGGTGAGCCAGCCATCACCTATTACAACGATCCTCATGAAAAGCTATGGGGAAACGTCGATTACGTCATGGCGAATCCGCCCTTCAACGTGGACGAGGTTGACGCTGAGAAAATTAAGAATGATCCGCGCCTACCATTTGGTATTCCCGGCATCAACAAAACCAAGAAAGTTCCGAATGCAAATTACCTGTGGATTCAGTACTTCTATAGCTATCTGAATAAAAAAGGGCGTGCTGGCTTTGTCATGTCCTCGCAAGCATCGAGCGCGGGCCGGGAAGATGCGAAAGTACGCGAACAACTTATAAAATCCGGTCATGTCGACGCCATGATCGATATCCGTAGCAACTTCTTTTACACACGAACAGTCCCCTGCCAGCTTTGGTTTCTGAACAAGGATAAACCCAAGGAGCATCATGATAAGGTGTTGATGATTGATGCGCGAAATGTATATCGCAAGGTTACACGCAAAATCTTTGACTTCAGTCCTGAACAACTTAAAAACTTGACCTCAATCGTTTGGCTGTATCGCGGTCAAGAGGATCGCTTTATTGAGTTGGTACGTAGTTATATTGATACTTCGCTTTTTGAGGCGCTTGCTTGTGAAAAATCAGAAGAGCTGCAGACGGAGCCAGTTCCCGAATTTATTACTTTAATCAAGCGGCTGCATGCAGCGATGCGTCCTTTTTTAGAACAGTTAGAGAAAAGCGCAGAGCCTGACCAGTTGCACCTTTCGCTGCATAGTGAATTGCTAACAGCTATCGAGCAAATCGTAATAGATTGGAATAACTTCCAATCTATTAGACGCGACCTGAATGGTCAGTGGGAAAGCAATCAGCATGACACTGCAGCTAGCCTCGTTGAGTTTACGGAAAGAAATGTTTGTCTTGCTAGACTGTCAGAGCAGACCCGCGACTTGATTAAGCTAATCGATCACGCATACAAGCTGATCACAAGACTTATCGAACTTTGCGAAAGTAAGCACGCGGCTAGGGAAAACGATCTCTGGGACTATGCAAGTATACATGGAACTCGCCGTATAAGCCTGAAGAAATCGGCAGACAGCGCAAGGAAAATTGCAGTAGATCAACTGAAAAACGTTCGCTATTTTTACAAGCAAGCTCACTGGTTGCTCTCACGTTTTCCTGAAGGAAAGATGCGAGATGTGAAGGGCTTAGTAAAACTCGTCTCAATTGAAGATATCGAGGCAACTGATTGGAGTCTAACCCCTGGCAAATACGTGGAAGTAGCGCCAGAGGAAATTGATGAGGACTTCGATTTTGAAGAGACGTTACGTGATCTTCACATTGAGCTAAATGGATTAAATGAAGACGCAATAAGACTTGCCAGCCAAATCTCGGTCAATCTCGAAGGGTTAGGTATATGACTCTGAAAGAAGGGGTGGTAGAAATTGGGGAGCTAATCCAAGCCAATGCAATTGTAGCCATTCAAGATGGCAACCATGGAGAGAAACACCCCAAAGCCTCTGACTATGTAGATGATGGCATTTCATTCGTTATGGCGAACGATTTAAACAAGGGGCTATTGACGCCGGAAAGCACAGCAAAAATAACAGAAAATCTTGCCGACAAGCTCAGGATTGGATTTTCGGTTACTGGCGATGTTCTGCTTACGCACAAAGGAACGATTGGTAACACAGCAATCGTGCCCGAGGTTTCCCCTTACGTGATGCTAACACCTCAGGTCACTTATTATAGAACAAACCAAGAAATCCTAAATAATTATTACTTGATGTACTGCTTTCGTGAAAGCGGCTTTCAAAAAGTAATGGCGTCTTTAGCTCAGCAGTCTACAAGGCCATACATCGGGGTCACCGCTCAAAGAAAGCTAAAGGTCTTCTACAGAGATATTGATGCGCAAACTAAAATAGTTGATCAGATCAAGCCTTATGACGACCTGATTAATAACAACTGTCGCCGAATTCAAATCCTCGAAGACACTCTAAGGCTTTTATTTAGAGAGTGGTTCGTATCTCTTCAGTATCCGGGGCATGAAGGCGCAAAAGTAGTAAATGGTCTTCCAGAAGGCTGGAAAAAGCTGCCGCTTAAAAATATCTGCAATGAGATCAAGGAAACCATTAGCCCTGAAAAAGTTGAGCCAGATACACCATATATAGGTTTGGAGCATATGCCGCGACGCTCTATCACACTTAATGAGTGGGGGGCTGCGGAAAAAGTAACGAGCACAAAGCTTAGATTTCTCCCAGGAGACATTCTTTTTGGGAAGATTCGCCCTTACTTCCATAAGGTTGGATTTACCATGTGCGGCGGCATCACCTCTTCAGATTCAATTGTCATTAGGCCAGCTGAAGAGATGCTCTATTATTTCTGCCTGCTATACTTGTCCAGTGATTTTTTCGTGGCCTTGGCTTCCAAAACCGTTAAGGAAGGCTCAAAGATGCCTCGTGCAGATTGGGCGTACCTTAAGACATATGATGTTATTGTTCCCCCAGAGATTTTGCTGCAATCTTTCAATGAGCAGGTTGCCGAAATAGTTAACCAGCTAAAGGTCCTTTCTTTGCAAAACAAAGCCTTAGTAAAAGTTAGGGATCTCTTATTGCCTCGATTGATGAATGGAGACATCACCGTATGAATTTGATGACCGAGGATTACCTGGCGCAGCAGACGACTGCCAACTACCTGCTGCATGACTTGCAGTGGGATGAGTCGATCTACGCAATGCAGGAAGTTTTAGGCAAGGAAGGCACCCTCGGTCGCACAAGTGAAACTGAAATCGTACTGAACCGCTACCTCGGTCAGAAGCTCATCGATCTCAATCCTGGCCTCCCGATGGAGGCCTATGAAGACGCCTTGCGCATTGTGAATGAGTACAGCAGCAGCTCTGTGCTTTTGGCGACCAATCGCGAGAAAGACAATCTTCATAAGAATGGCGTTGAGATAAGTTTCCGCGACGAAAAAGGCGAGCGCGTCAAAAAGCGTCTTCGCCTTTTTGACTTCGACAACCCCTCAGCAAACCACTTCCTTGTCGTGCGGGAGCTTTGGATTAAGGGCGACTTGTATCGCCGACGTGCCGATATTGTCTGCTTCGTGAACGGTATTCCGCTCGTGTTCATGGAGCTCAAGAATGTCCATAAAGACATCAAGTCGGCTTACGAGAGGAACTTTGCTGACTACAAGGACACCATCCCGCATCTCTTCCACCACAATGCCTTCATCGTCTTGGGTAATGGCGTGGACGCCAAGATCGGCTCGGTCTCCAGCAAATTTGAGCACTTCAACGATTGGAAGCGCCTGCATGAAGACAGCCCCGGTGTTGTGGGTATGGAGACGCTGCTGAAAGGCACTTGTTCCAAAGCGAACTTGATGGACATCTTCGAGAACTACATCCTCTTCGATGAGAGCACTGGAAAACTCGTCAAGATCGTCGCCCGGAATCACCAGTTCCTGGGCGTTAATCGCGCCATTGATGCCGTGAAGGATCGTAAAGCCCGTGCTGGCAAGCTCGGGGTTTTCTGGCACACCCAAGGCTCCGGCAAGTCCTATTCAATTGTGTTCTTTGCCCGGAAGGTCCACCGCAAGCTCGGCGGCAACTACACCTTTGTCGTTCTGACCGACCGTGAAGACCTGGACACCCAGATCTACAAGACCTTCGGCGGGTGCGGCGTTGTGGATAACGACCGCGATCCTTGTCGTGCCACCAGTGGTGAGCATTTGCAGGAGTTGCTGGGTCAGCACAAAGCTTTCGTATTCTCGCTGATCCAGAAATTCAACAAAAAGGTCGATCCTGAAAAGCCTTACTCGGAACGGGATGACATCATCGTCATCACTGACGAGGCGCACCGTACCCAGTACGGCACGCTCTCGCTAAACATGCGTAACGCCATGCCCGGTGCCAGCTTCATCGGCTTCACAGGTACGCCACTGTTCAAGGATGACGAAATCACCAAAAAGGTCTTCGGTGAATACGTTTCCACTTACGATTTTCAGCGCGCCGTGGAAGACAACGCCACCGTACCGCTCTACTACGACGCGCGCGGCGAACAGTTGCGCTTCGTTGATGAGGACGGCGACGAACATAGTGTGGCCGATCCGAAGGGCCTGAACGAGAAGATCGCTGCCAAACTTGAAGAGCTGGAAATTGATGATATCGACGTTCAGCAGCGCCTTGAGCGTGAGCTGAAACGCGACTACCACATCATTACCAGCACCAGTCGCCTCGAACAGGTTGCACAGGATTTTGTCCAGCATTACGCCAATGGCTGGGAAACCGGCAAGGCCATGCTCGTTTGTATCGACAAAATCACGTGTGTGCGTATGCACAAGCTGATCGATGCCTATTGGCAAGAGCACATTGCCCGGCTGGAAAAAGACCTGCCGAGCGCGTTGGACGAGCAAGATGATATCTGGCGTCGTCGCCAGATCGACTGGATGCGGGAAACGCAGATCGCCGTCGTAGTTAGCGAAGAACAAGGCGAGGTGGACAAGTTCCGTAAGTGGGATCTGGACATCACACCGCATCGTCGCCTGATAAAAGAGGGCTTCCTGCTTGGCGATGGCAAGCGTATCGACCCTGAGAGTGCATTCAAAAAGCCTGAACACCCGTTTCGCGTGGCTATCGTATGCGCTATGTGGCTGACCGGCTTTGACGTACCAACCCTGTCCACGCTTTATCTCGACAAGCCCTTGCAGGCCCATACGCTCATGCAGGCCATCGCTCGCGCGAACCGTGTTGCAGAAGGCAAGAACAATGGTCTGATTGTCGATTACTGCGGCATCCTCAAAAACCTGCGCGAGGCCCTGTCTACCTTTGCCGGTCGCGGGGATGAGGGACATGGGGATGATGAGGGCGAACTCGACCCTACTTTGCCTAAGGAAGACCTGCTCGCAGAGCTCATCGAAGCCATTGGCTTTGCACGCGACTTCCTGCGTGTCCAGGGCTTCCGCCTTGAAGACATCAACGAGAAGACAGGCTTTGCCCGAAACGCCGCTATCGTCGAGGCCAAAGAGGCCGTCAACGAGCATGACCAGAGCCGCAAGCGCTTCGAGATCATGGCCCGCGAGGTTTTCAAAAAATTCAAAGCCTGTATCAATGTGCCCGGCGTGAATGGGCAGCGCGATGCCAGGGATGCAATCAACATTATCTACAAGAGTTTGCAGGCCGACCGGGAAGCTGCCGACATCAGCGACATCATCCGTCAGCTTCACGGGATCGTCGATGAAGCGATCCACACCCGTACCGCTATAGGTGAGGGGGCTGGGGTCTATGACATTAGCAAGATCGACTTCGAACGGTTGCGTCTGGAGTTTGCAAAATCTCCCGCCAAGCACACTGCCGTGCAGGGATTGAAGGATGTCATTGAAAAACGTCTGAACATCCTGCTGATGAAGAACCCTCTGCGCACTGACTTCCAGGCGCACTACGACAAGCTTGTCGATGAATACAATCTTGAGAAAGATCGGCTCACTATTCAAAAGACCTTCGAGGCGCTTCTGAAGCTGGTCGATGATCTGAGTGCAGAAGAACGTCGTGCCATGGAGGAGGGACTTGATGAAGAAACTCTCGCCTTGTTCGACCTCCTCTCAAAGCCACAGCTGTCCAAGGGCGATACAGCAAAAATCAAGAAGGTCTCTACCGAGCTGCTGGAAACCCTGAAAGCCGAGCGGCTCAGGGTCGAGAACTGGCGCGAGAAGGAAAGCACGCGCGACGCTGTGAAGCAGAAAATTTATGACTTCCTCTGGGACGACAGCACCGGGCTTCCGGATAAAGACTACAGTGAGGGTGAAATCAAAGTCCTGGCTGAGAATGTTTTCCGGCACGTATATAGGGCTTACCCGACAGTGCCGTCGCCTATATATGGGTACTGACATTTTCAGAAGGCCATAGCAATGGTCATGAAGCCTCCTGGCAAGATCGAATGCAAACAGGTCGTGGGAGTGGGCTGCAGTATTCCAACTGGCATTCCAGTCAAAAATAAAAATCGATATTAATTCGATAAATCAATAGCTTGCTTTACGGGTTCAAATTACCCCGGCCCACCAATTCATCATCTAAAGACGTCCACGGACGTCTTTTTTTGTGCCTGAAATCCAGTGAATACGGGGGTTTCAGGGCTGCTGGAGGCTTTCCAGGTTTTTTGAGCTCCAGGCAGTTTGGTATTCCCAATGGTATTCCCGGCTACCTAGGGCTAATCCTGGGAAGACCAAAAAGCGTGATGGAGTACTTCTCATGTGCGCTCAAACCACCCGCCTCTCCGACCGCCAGCTCAAGGCGATCAAACCGAGAGACAAGGAAGACGTCCTTACCGATGGCGACGGGCTTCAGCTGCGTGTCGGAGTCAATCGCTCGATGCACGTCACCAAGAATCGAATCAACATGGCACTCGGCTCATACCCCGAGGTTTCTCTTGCGCAAGCCAGGAGAAAACCGTTGAGGCCATAGAGTTGTTTGCGCAGGGTATCGGCCCCAAAGCTCAACGCGATGAGCTACAGGAAGCTAAACGAGCGGACACGCAATATACGTTCGAGAACGTGGCCACCGCGTAATTGAAGAAGGATTCCGTCACTCCCGCATATGCCGAAGACATCTGGTGCTCACTCACGCTGCATGTATGTCCGAGCATGAAATCAACGCCCTTACCTTATCAGAAGTGAATGCCCCGATGGTCGCCAATAGCCAGACCGGCAACATGGCATTGAAACGCATGGGTTTTCAGGACCGCTTGGTCAGCCACCGCATGCGCTCCATGGCCAGCACCGTCCTGAATGAGCATGGGTGGGATCCGGAGCTGATCGAAGTCGCGCTGGCGCATGTCGTTAAAGACGAGGTTCAAAGCGCCAACGGGCGTATTTAACCTCCGAGAGTTCATTTGGATCATATAAAGGCTCGTGTATGGGAGCGGAGAGCGGCTGTTCGCCTCATGAAACTTTTTTCATATCCCTCTAAAAAATACCTCGCCGTTGCACCAACGCTTTTCTGGCTATTTTTTCTTTTAGCTTTTTTCATCTCGAAAAAACAGACGCTTAAGAAAATATCGGCGCTCAAAATCAGAACTTCATCCAACAATATTGAATAGCTCCCTATCATTTTTTTGATGCCGTTTATTCCAAAAAGGTCTTTTGTCGGGAAAACGGGGACATGCTTTATTGCTCAAAGATGTAACGAGTTGTTTCAACTTTTGCCGTTTTTCGGTACCGACAAGGGGGGCTTTCTGTCGGCGAACAGGTGAGTTCCGTTCGTTGCGACGCAGTGGGTTAAGCCTAGGACATTGATGATTTTGCTTGTGCCTGTTTGGCGCAATGCAAATAAGGGATTTGTAATTATCGAGGCTTGAACCCATGAATCATGTGATCAACTCCATACTGGAAAATGCATCAACTCGCCCATCAATCGGCCATACCAACCCTGCGTTACTGCATGACGTTCTATGGCGAGCATTGGAGCACGCACTCAAGGCAAACACGGATGATGCTTCGCAAACCCCGCACAGTCGCGCTTGCCTGAGGATCTACGCCGAAATCGATACGCTGTCGTATCTGGACAAGGCAGCTTGCTCAACCTGTGGCCTAGCCTCAAGGCAGAGGTCTACCGCAAGGAAAAGAACCTGAGAATCTATCGGTTGTTTCTTATCTACGCCAAGAGCAATCCCGAGTTCATCCAGTCTTCATCGCTGAATGATTTCTACAGCGGGTTCCTCGCGGCCGTGAGTACCGATGCAGGTCTGGTCGATCCCATCAGCGCCCACCATTTCACCTGGTGATCAGCCCCGATACCCAGGGCAACCTGGGTATCGGCAGGCGCTACCCTCCAAGAGGATCAACTGTATGGCATTTACTACCCTGATACTCGATGCCCCCGGCCCACCGTTACTGTTTGAGGAAGTTGATCGCTTTCTTGAGCTGGGCATGGCCGTCACCCTCAACCTGCACTATTTCGCAGACAAAGAGCGCATCCGGCAGCACTACACCACGCGCATTCAATATGCCGAGATCAACTGCCACGACGAGCCTGCCTTTATTGCCGCCGTGAGTCGGGCCGGGGGTTACAGCGTGTTCAAGACGCGCTTGAACATCCCCCTGGGCGCCAGCCTGATCCGCGCCGCCAGCTCGCCCGCGTTGGCCACGCCACTGCGCGCTATTGCCCAGGCCGGCACCGGGGTTAATCATATTGATCGGCTTGAGTGCGAGCAGCGCGGCGTGGCGATACTCAACACGCCAGGTTCCAACGCGGCCGCTGTTGCCGAGTACGTCGTGGCCCAGATGCTGTTTCTGTCCCGCGACCTGGATTACTACAACGCCCAAACCCACAACGGCCATTGGGCAAAAGGCACCTTGGCACCTACCCCCGAATACGCCGAACTCACGCTTGGGCTGGTGGGCACCGGCAGCATTGCCCGGCAGGTGGCACGCAAGGCGGCGGCGCTGGGCATCAAGGTGATCGCCACCGGGTCGGAGCGCTTCACCGAACAGGTGGCACGCAGCCTTGAGCTTGAGCGACGAGCAAACCTTGCGCAGTTACTGGCCGAGGCGCACATCGTTTCGATCCACGTTCCGCTCACCACGCTGACCCGAGACTTGTTCGGCACTGCCGAGTTCCGGCAGATGCGCCCAGGTTCAATCCTGATCAATACCGCACGCGGCGGGATCGTCGACGAACACCAGCTGGCAGCCTTCATGCGCCAGTTTCCCAAGCATATCAAGGCGGTCGCCATCGATACCTTTGCCCTGGAAAAGGACCGGTTCGAGTCGCCACTGACCGGCATTCCCTGCGCGCAATTGACGCCACATATCGCCGGCAATACCACCACGGCAATCAGGGCGGCATCGCGCCAGATCGTCGACAAGATCCATGCATTCAGTAACGCCGCCAGCGTGCTTTAACCTATCGGACACAAGGAAGGCCACACCATGCAAACCTCTATTTTTACTCGTCTCAACGCCCTGAGTTGCACCGACCTCAGCGATGCTGATGGACCGCCTGAAAATCGTTTGCCAGTGCACCGACATCATGCCCCTGGATCGCACGTTCAATCTCACCGGCAAAGCCTGGACCCTACGCTACGGCCCTATTGGCCTGGACGGCGGCTCGGTGGGGGACTACATCGACGACCTTGAGGCTGGCCAGGTGGTGGTGATCGACAACCAGGCGCGGCTCGACACCACCGTGTGGGGCGACTTGCTGACCTCGACCGCCGCCCGTAAGCAGTTGGCCGGGACGGTGATTGACGGTATCTGCCGCGATGTCGACCGTGCGCTGGAGCTTAATTACCCGATCTTTTCCCGGGGTAACTGGATGCGCACCGGCAAGGATCGGGTGCGTGTTGAGGCGATCCAGGCGCCCGTGACGCTGGGCGGCGTGCGGGTACAACCGGATGATTGGTTGCGCGGCGATGGCGATGGCCTGGTGGTGATTCCGGCCGGTTCGCTGAGCGAAGTGCTGACGGTGGCCGAAGAAGTCCACCAGGCCGAAGAGCATATCCGCGCGGCTATCGAGGCAGGCGTGCCGTTGCGCCAGGCTCGGGCCGACTATGGTTACCACGCACTCCAAACCCCACGTAGCTGACGATAGCGTTGACTGATGGCGAGTGTGTCTGTGGGTGCTCAAGTGGAATGCCATTTCGCACGGTATTGCAGTGGGTATTTACCCATTCGACGCATCAACAGAACCCGCCCAGTGCGGGTTTTGTTGTTTCTGGAGGGTGGAAAGCCCAGCCGGCGGGCCTTCGGATTTTTCCTTCGATATGTCGCGCTGTCGGTGAACTGGCACAACACCACCCACAACGCTAACTTCCCCCTGTCGTTGCTCATCAGCGACCGGCTTTGACAGGCCGAAAAGTGTAACCTTTCACACCCATTGATCTAGCGGCATGCTTTGCGTGTTCCGTTTCGCTCATGGCGGCTGTGCGTGGGGCATCTTCGGGTGCGCCGGGTTCCTACACTTCCGGTCTGTCAACCCGCGTACAGCTGCCACCTAATCCTGTTTGACAGCAGGGGGTGGCAGCTCCTTAAACAGTGTGGGAGCTTCATCATGAAAAAAATCACCCCCAATCCTCCAACAACGCTCTTCACAATTACTGAAGGCGTCGATCCCGAAACCCTGCTGATCCAAGCCAGCGAAACCCTCGCCTCATTGAACGCCATGACCACAGACCTGGCCTTCAAGCTTGAAGGCTCGCATCGCCACACGCTGCTGGCCGCTCAGCAATTGACCGTTTTGGGCGAGCTACTCATCGACCGTGTGTTGAGCACCCACCCCTTCCCCTGCCACACGCCTCAGCCCTAAGCGACGTAAAAGGGCGAGCCGCCTCACAACGCCTCGCCCTCTGGAAACCCCTCACACTTCCCATTACCCTGACGGCCTTTATCAGACAACCGGAAGTCCGATACCCGTGCTCAAGCCTCTCGCTGTCCTCGCGCTCGCCTGCGCGCCGTTGCTCGTCTCTGCTGCCGACCTGGCAGGTGTCTGGAAAGGCACACTGGGCAAGTCCTCCATTACGGCCTGTTTCAACGGGGCTCACGGGGCCAATGGCAGTTATTACTACCAGCGCATTCTCACCCCCATCCAGCTGACACAAGCCAACGCCAGCGAGCCGTGGGCCGAAGAGGGCAATACCGGTTTCTGGCAACTGGACGAACCGCAAGGCGACACGCTGACGGGAACCTGGAGTAAAACACTGGGCGGTAAAAGCCTGGCATTGGCGCTCAAGCGCGCGGATTCGGACAGCTGCGCCAGCGACACCTATAACAACCCGCTCGAGGCGGTGCCGCCGGCGGTCACGGTCGAGAAGAAGACGTTCGGCGAGCACGCCTACCACGTGAAAACCCAGGGCGGGCAGGTCACTTTGAAACTCGAAGGCGACGGGCCGGCGATCGAAAAGATCAACCGCGACCTGGCGCGCCTGGCAATCAGCCCCGAGGGCCAGGCAGACTTCTACCGCGAGCGGCGCAACGCGCTGGATCAAAGCGGCAGCACCTCAACCAGTGAAATCACCGTAGAGCCCTTCTACTGGTCGTCGCAGTGGATCACCGTGCGGTTTTACCGCTGGACAGCCGGTTACGGTCGCGGCGGCATCAGTTGGGGCTTGCACAGCTGGAACCTGCAAACCGGCGACAGCGTAGACCCGTGGACCTGGCTGGGTGGGCGCGAAGAATGGGACAGCCCGTACTCCGGCCAAATCAAGCTGCCCAGCGCATTCAGCCGCTGGCTGGCCAAGCAAACCACCACTGACGAAGGCTGCCCGGCCATCAACCGCTATTCCTCCTTTGACCTGAGCTTCAACACCCAAGGCCTGCAACTCTCGACACCGGCCACGGGAGACGGCTGCGACAATGACTTGTCTTTCACCTGGGAGCAGTTAGAGCCGGTACTCACAGCGCAAGGCAAGGCAGCCGTGCCAAGCTTGAAACTGCCCTGAGTTGCACGTCGGCCAGCCTTACAAAAAACTGACACTCATTCATGAAATGTTCAGAAGTGCTGGCAGATACTAGCCGATCGCCACGGCCGTTCCCCCGAACGGTCCCTTGCTCCGGTAGCCAGAAACCATGACGCGTCCCGCTCCTCTGCTGCTCCTTCTCGCTGGTTTGTTGTTCTTCTTTGCCTTGGGTGGCCATGAGCTGCAAGGCTCCACCGAAGCCCGCGTCGCCGGGATCGCCATGGCCATGCACCTGGACAATGACTGGGTCATCCCGCGCCTGTTCCGCGAACCCTTCCTGGAAAAACCGCCCCTGAGCCTATGGCTGGACGCCGGCGCCATTCGTCTGTTCGGCGGCACGACGTGGGCAGTGCGCCTGGCGTCGGCATTTGCCGGCCTGTTCAGCGTGATGCTGTTTTACGCGATGCTGCGCAAGTTTGGACGGCCCAAGCCAATGGCATTCTGCGCGGCGCTGATTCTGGCAACCATGGCCAGTTACTGGGGCAACGTGCGGGGCGTGGGGGAAGACTCGCTGCTCAGCCTCGGCGTGACCACCGCGCTGCTGGCGTTCTATCAAGCTGTGCGGCCGGACCGCGAAGGTTCAAGTACGTGGGCCTGGGCGTTGTTCACCGTCGGCATGGTCATCGCGACCCTGAGTAAAGGTGTACTGGGCCTGGCGATGCCGGGCATTGTGATCTTTGTGTACCTGGCCAGCACCAGCGTGATGGATAAGCGTGTGCGCATTGGCGACTGGCTCAAGCCAGCGCTGTTCACGCTGCTGGCCCTGGTGCCGTTGCTCATCTGGTTGAGCTTCCTGTTCCAGCGCGGCGGCATGCAGGCTGTGGCCGAAGTGCTGTGGACCAACAGCGTCGGGCGCTTCAGCGGCTCGTTTGTCGAGGCCGGGCACTATGAGCCCTTCTACTACTACATCGCCAAACTGCCCGAAGCCTTCCTGCCGTGGAACATCCTGGTGTACCTGGGCCTGTGGCACTTTCGCAAAAGCCTGGTGCGTAACCGCTACCGGCTGTTTTTCAGCGTGTGGCTGGTGGCGCAGTTCACCCTGCTGACCCTGGCTTCGAGCAAGCGCGTGGTTTACCTGATGGCACTCACGCCTGCCGCCGCCGTACTGGCAGCGGAATACGCAGGGGTATTGTTGGCGTGGCTCAAAGCCAACAAACCGGCGCTGTACCGCGTCCACCGAGGCGTGATCGGTGGCGTGTTCACCCTGGCGATAACCTGTTACCTGGCGGCGGCGTTCTGGTTTGCGCCCAAAGCCGACGTGCGCCAGTCGTTTGTGCCCGTCATCAGTGAGGTTCAGGCCTACCAGGCCCAAGGCAAGGACGTGGTGCTGTTCCAGCCCAACGAACGTATCGCCGGGGCCAGCGTGTTCTATCTGCAGGCCTACTTGCCGATCCTGCAAACCGAAACTGAGCTGCGCAGCTATCTCACGGCCAAGCCCGGCAACATCGCGTTGCTGGACCGCACGGAGCAACTGGCCGAGAAGGTCACGGTGATCAAGGAAATCTCGATCAACCGTCAGCCTTACTACTTCGTCGAGCAGTAAGGCTGGCGCGGGGCATCAGTGCTTGGTGAGCTTGTCCAGGTAACCCATGGCGAACGCCGAGATCACAAAGGTCATGTGGATGATCACGTACCACATCAAATGCTGCGGATCGACGTTCTTGGCGTCCATGAAGATACGCAGCAGGTGGATGGACGAGATCGCCACGATAGACGCCGCCACTTTCATCTTCAGCGATGAAGAGTCCATGGTGCCCAGCCAGTTGAGCTTTTCCTTGCTCTCATCGATATCCAGCTGCGAGACGAAGTTCTCGTAGCCGGAAATCATCACCATCACCAGCAAACCGCCGACCAGGGCCATGTCGATCAACGACAGCAGCACCAGGATCAGGTCGGACTCGGCCATCGAGAACACGCTCGGCAGCAGGTGAATCACTTCCTGGAAGAACTTCAGCGCCAGCGCCAGCAACCCCAGGGACAAGCCGAAATAAATCGGCGCCAGCAGCCATCGCGAGGCGTACATGGCATTTTCGATAAAGCGTTCCATTGAATCTCACACAGCCTGGCTAAAAATGGCCGCGAGTATACCAGCCGCTACCAAACACCTGTAACCGCGAGAAAACTGACCTGAGCGGCATCTGTAAGAGAATTTTTCTGCTAGTGTCGAGCCCATCAAATCGGCTCGATGCTGACGAACAGGAAGACTCGAATAATGGATGTGCGATCCCCTTTGGCCACTTTCGGCCTGTGTGCGGTGTTGCTGATGGCTGGCGGCTGCTCGCCCAAAGAAGAGCAGAAGCAGGCCACCCTCGAAGAGAAAACCGCGAAGTTCGAACAATCGCTGGACAGCATTCAAGACCCCAAGCTCAGAGACGCCATCGCCGACCTTGGTGGCTCGCTGCTGTTGCTGGAGCGGGCGCGGGTCAAGCTCGCCAACAAGCCCATCGAAGCCGAATACGGCGAAGACACCCTGGCCCTGCTCAAGCACTACCCCACGCCCCAGGCCTTGGTGGACACCTACATCAATGGCCTGTTCGTGCTGCGCAAAGCCTCGCATTCCGACTACCTGACCGATTTGGAGCCGGTGTTCCCCTTCAACTTCAACACCCCGGACCAATTCCCCTTCCCCCACGGCCTTGAATGGCAGTCGGTGACGTTGAGCAACAACAAGGTCATTCCCTTTCAGCCCGAATGGTCGGAAACAGATCCGGGTATCCAGCTCAGCCCGAGCAGTTCCAACCTGACTAACCCCGATGACTTGACGGTGACTTACCCGTTTATCGAGGGCGTAGAAACCGAGAACAAGAGCCAGCCGCAGCCCGTCAGTCTCAAGGGCGCGGTCGAGGTGATGGCGCCGGGCAAAGTGCTGACCTTCGATTTGTCGAAAAAAGACGTGGGCCACAAACGCACCGAGGGCAACATCACCCTCAACCTGCTGCTGCTTGAGAAAAACTACGCCGAGATCGAGCTGACCAACAGCGAGCCCCTGGCGCCGGAAGTCGGCGACGAATCGCCAAACCCATTGCTGGTGCAGGCGCGCGACAACACCGGGCAATTTCTCACCCGCTCAGGCTCGATCAACGAAAACGCCGCGCAAGTGGCGTTTTACGAGAAACAACTGGCCGAGATGCAAAAGCAGAAAGCCTGGTCGGAGGCCTTTGAAAAACAGCTGACGGACGAGCAAAAAGCCTTCGAGCACAAACAAAGCAGCCATTACGCCAAGGTGTATTTCAATGGCCTGATCGACACCCTGCAGGTCGACGTCCTGGATTTTTCCAAGGCCACCGTCACCCGCAAGGACCTCGACCTGCCGGTGCTGCGTTTTGACAAGAACAGCCTGCAAAAGACCGTGCAAGCCTTGCCGATGCCGGTCACCGTGTACGACGACAGCGCTGCCAGCTGGCTCAAAGACGCGGCAATGACGGAAGACCAGCTGAAAAACAGCGTGACGATCAGCCAATCAACCGAAGACGCCAGCGCTGCGAAGATCGTCTTTGACCACCCGTTCACCTTCAATGACGACCTGGTCGGTGCCGATCGCAACAACAGCGACGCGCCCATCACCTTCTTTGCGGCGGACGACAAAGGTCAACGCGGCGAGCCCATCGAGCTGCCGGCCGAGGCTTTCGAGCTGAACGCCGCCACCGGCACGCTCACCTACGATCTCAACCTGTTCCCGGAAACCCCGGCGTTTGTGGTGGGCTCGATTCCGCTGTTTCTCGCCACCATCGAGAAAGCCACGATTGACGTTGCCAAGCTGCCCAAGGGCCTGTCGCTCAAGGACAACGCATTGATCGTCGATCAACACGAATTTCCCGCCGACAGCTGGCGCTTCTACGCCAAGGACGCGAGCGGCAATTACCTGAAGGAAATTCTCGGCGTCAGCCACCGTGCCGAGGAATACGGCACAGCGTTGTTTGACGTGCACTATTTCTACGGCCAGCCGACCAGCCTGGAAAGCTACCAGCGCACCGACCTCGACACCGTGCAATACGGCTTTGAGGTCAAACTGGACAAGCCCGACAGCAAATAAACGCTCAGTGGCGAATATCACTGAGCGTCTGGGCTCGCCCGCCATTGAGTTGCCGCAGATGTGCCTGCAGGTGCAGGCACCAGATCTGCGGGTCGTCCGCCAGCTCGTAGCCGTGCAGCGTCAAGCTTTCGACGATCGATCCCAGAATGGTTTCTGCCACGAAGGGCCCATGAAACGGGCCTTGAGACTTGATGGTGGAAGGCTGTTCGCCGGTCATTCCGGCAGCAAACAACAGCGTCCACATCCCGTTATCCCCGGCGAGAGGGCGAATGGAGCATTCGATACGGGTGACCAGGCCCAGGCATTGGCGGGTAAGGCAAAGGTTGCGCGGCATGGCGGCGACCCTCGGTAGATCGGTGTTCAACCTCGCGCAGGGCAAGGCTGTCTCTGTCCAGCGACTCCTGTGGATATCCCTTGAAGTGAGAATAGAAGAAAACCAGTACAAACCAAGCTTGTAGGGACCAACGGGCGTTGGTGCCTGAGGATGGAGTCAATTTAGTGGCGAATTTACCGAGGTGGTCGATACACCGCTGATCAAATGTGGGAGCGGGCTTGCTCGCGAAGGCGGTCTGTCAGACACATTGATACTGACTGATCCACCGCCTTCGCGAGCAAGCCCGCTCCCACATTAACCGCGTGCTGACAATAATCAGGTGGGTTTGGCTTCCGCCAACGCCTGCTGCGCCAGCTCCTTCTCCGCCTCCTTCAAGTCATCCTCGCTGATCATCTCGGCAATCGCGCGCAAACGCTCTACCACGCGCGCATTCACGGTGCCTTCAGGGAATTGGCCCTCCTCGTCCGGCTCACCGGCAGGCTCACCGACCAACAAGCTCAACGCCTCGTCCGCCTGACGCACGGCGTAGATGTGGAATTGCCCGTCGCGCACGGCCTGCAGCACCTTCTCGTCAAGCATCAGCGTAGCCACGTTGGCCTGCGGGATGATCGCGCCCTGCTCACCGGTCAACCCGCGTGCTTCGCAGAGGCGGAAGAAGCCTTCGATTTTCTCGTTGACCCCGCCCACCGCCTGCACCTCACCAAACTGGTTGATCGAGCCGGTGATGGCAAAGCACTGCTTGAGCGGCGTCTTCGACAGCGCCGAAATCAGGGTGCACGCCTCGCCCAGCGAGGCACTGTCGCCGTCCACATAACCGTAGGACTGCTCCAGCGCGATACTCGCCGAGATCGCCAGCGGGAATTCCTGTGCATAACGGCTGCCCAGGTAACCGGTGAGAATCATCACGCCCTTGGAGTGAATCGGCTGGCCGAGGTTAACTTCGCGCTCGATGTCGACAATGCCGCTGCCGCCGGGGTACACCGTGGCGGAAATCCGCGCCGGCACGCCGAACGCCGAGTCGCCGACCTCCAGCACCGTCAGCCCGTTGCACTTGCCGACCGCCGCACCGGCGGTGTCGATCAGGATCACGCCGGCAAGCATGTCGTCGAGAATCCGCGCCGACACCCGCCCGGTACGCGTGGCCTTGGCCTTGAGCGCGCGTTCGATATGCCCCGCGTCAGTCATCTCGTCGCCCGCCAGGTGGCGAATGAAATCCGCCTCACTGACCAGCTGGAACAAGTCGCCAATGCGCGCCGACAACCGCCCCTGATGTTCAGCCAGGCGGGCGCTGTAAGTCGCCAGCCGCGCCACCGCGTCCGACGTCAACGGTGCCATGCCTTCTTCCGAGGTGCGGGTTTTAAGCAACTGGGCAAACTGCTCCAGGCTTTCGTCGACCATCGGGATGTCTTCGTCGAAATCCACCAGGACGCGGAACATCTCCTGGAAGTCCGGATCGGCGTCCTGCAGCGCGTAGTACAGCTGGCGCGAACCGATAATGATGACTTTGACCTGCAACGGAATCATCTGCGGGTTGAGGGTCACCGTGGCCAGGCGGCCCAGCTCGCCCAGCGGCGATTCCATCTTCAGCTTGCGCGACTGCAGGGAGCGCTTGAGCGCGTCCCACACAAACGGCTCGCCGAGCATTTTTTCGGCTTCCAGAATCAGGAAACCGCCATTGGCACGGTGCAAGGCGCCCGGGCGCAACTGGCGATACGTGGTGTAGAGCGCGCCCTGGTCGGTGCTGTATTCAATACGGCCAAACAGGTTGTCGTAGGTCGGGTGCGGCTCGAACACCACCGGCGCGCCGCCATTGACCGGGTGGCCGACCACCAGGCTGGGGCAGTATTGCTCTTCGAGCAACTTGCGGGCCTGGGCGTCGGTCTTGGCATCATCCACCAGTTGCTCGACCACGGTTTTGAGCAGGTACACCTGCATGGCTTGCAAGTAGCCGCATACCGCTGCGTTTTCTGCGTACTTTTCCGACAGCGGCGCCAGCAAAGGCTGCAGGGCCAGGGTGATGGTTTCTTCGTTGAATTGGCGCAGTTGGTTGTTGGACTCACGTTTCCACTGCGGCAGGCTGGCCAACTCTTCGTTGAGGCGCTCTTCCAGCTCGGAAATATCTGTGTGGAAGCGCTCACGATCAGCTTCCGGCAGCTGCGAAAACTCGGCCTCGTCCAGCGCCTTGCCATCAAGCATCGGCGTGAACGCGATGTTGGTGCTGTCGCGGTACAGCGCCACGTCCTTTTCAAGGGCCAGACGCTCGATCACGTCCAGAGCCTTGTCGTAGCGCTGGTTGAAGGCGCGGTCGATGGCGCTTTTGCGCTGTTGATAGGTGGGGTGTTCGAACACCGCCGGGAAAGTGGCGACCAGGTTGTCGACCAGCGCGTTGATATCGGCGATGAACGCCGCTGCGCCGCCGCCCGGCAATTCCAGGGCGCGTGGCTCACGCGGCTCATCAAAATTATTGACGTAGACCCAGTCCGACGGGGTCTGCAGGCGTTTGCCTTCAGCTTTCAGGTAGCGTTTGACGAACGAAAAGCGGCCGGTACCGGGCTCGCCCATGACAAACACGTTGTAACCGGGGCGTGGCATCGCCACACCGAACTGCAACGCTTCAACTGCGCGTTCCTGGCCAAGCACACCGCGAAAGGGCTCCAAATCATTGGTGGTCGAGAAGCTGAACTGTTCAGCGGAGAAAGGGCGAGTCAGCGCTTCAGGCGCTAGACGCAAGCTGGCAGCAACAGGATCAGGCATCGGGCTTCCTTACATCAGGCGGGGCAGATGACGGCATTCTGGCTCTCGGTTGCGCGCTCTGGCAAGGCGCGCCTGTGGGAAAGCGTAGACACGGGAGGCGTCCTACAAAAAAATCGCGACAACGGTGCGCAATCACTCCGATTGTTTTATAAAAAATAACGGAACCCCAGGAACGTGCCTAAACTCCAAACTGCGCGGGTTGGACTAATAACTGGCCCCTAGGGCGCTGCGACGCGCCTGAACCCTTGTCCATTGGTTTGCACACAAAGAGAACAAAGCTATGAAACGGATCCTTCTTGGTACTCTCTTCACCGTCGTCTCCCTCAATGCAATGGCAGAAGCACCAGGTGGCCCGAACTGCGGTTGGGGCAACATGTTGTTTGAAGGCCAGCGCGGTACTCCAGCTCACTTCCTCGCTTCCACCACCAACGGCACCTCGGGTAACGCCACCTTCGGCATGACCTCGGGCACCAACGGTTGCAGCACCAACAGCGCCCTGACCTACGGCGGCAAGTCCTGGATTGCCATGAATGGCATGATGAACGAGCTGTCCGAAGACATGGCCAAAGGCAACGGCGAAGCGCTGACCACCTACGCGGTGGTACTGGGCGTTGCACCGGAAGATCGCGATCACTTCGCGGCCGTGACCCACGAGCACTTCCAGCAGATCTTCAGCAAAGCTGACGTGACCGCCGATGACGTGCACAACAACACCCTGGCTGTACTGAAAAGCGATGCCCGCCTGGCAAAATACGCTACCCAGGCTTAAGCTCGACCCGCCCGCGCCTTTCGAGGCGCGGGTTTTATTTTGGACCCGCCTCCCCTTTGGGTCTCACTATTTCCGACTTAAGTTGCCCCTATGCTCAAACGCTTTGCCTGGTTGGCACTCTTCGCCTGCGCCCCGCTGTATGCGGCCCCGCATATTGATGATCAACGTTTGCAGCAATTGGCCAACGATCCGTTCTGGCTATCTCTGGGCCATTACGAAGCCGGCAAGCTCAAGGGCTGGCGCAGTTATGTCAGCGACAAGAAATTCTTCCTCGCCCCTGATGGCGCCCACCATCCGGACCAGGAACTCAAGGCGACCGTAGAGGCGCTGTACGCCCCGGCCAGCCTCGGCGAAAAACACGCCCAATGCGTTTACCCCGCACGTACGCGATGGCTCAAGGAACAGTTGCAGCTGACCGACTTGCCTACCCTGGAGTGCAAAGAATTCACCCAGTGGTTCAAGGACGTCGCGCCCCACAGCGCGGTGATGATCTTCCCGGCGGCCTACCTCAACAGCCCGTCGTCGATGTTCGGCCACACGTTGCTGCGCATCGACCAGGCTGACGTGCAAAGAGACAAGACCGCGCTGCTCAGCTACGCGATCAACTTCGGCGCCTACATCGAAGGCTCCGACAACAGCATTCTCTACGCCTGGAAAGGCCTGATGGGCGGCTATCCGGGCCTGTTTGCGTTGGTGCCCTACCAGGAAAAGCTCTCGGAGTACCGTAACCTCGAGAACCGTGATCTGTGGGAATACCGCCTGAACCTTACCCAAGTCGAGACCGAACGCATGGTCCGGCACGTATGGGAGCTCAAGCAGATCCAGTTCGACTATTTCTTTTTCGACGAAAACTGCTCGTATCGCCTGCTGGAGCTGCTGCAAGTGGCGCGCCCAAGCCTGCGCCTGACCGAGCAATTCCCGCTGACGGCGATCCCCACCGACACCGTCAAGGCGGTGAAAGAGGCTGGCCTGGTAGAGAAAATCGACTATCGCCCGTCCCGTGAACGCGAACTGCTCGAACGTGCCAAGCCGCTTGATAGTGATGAGCAGCAATGGGTATTGAACATCAGCGACGACCAGAAGCAGCTGCAGGAGCCCGCCTTCAAGGCGCTGCCCCGCGACCGTCAGGCGCTGATCATCGACGCCGCCTATCGCCTGGGCCGCTACCGCGCCAATGGTCTTGAGCGCGACACCGAACGCTCGCAACGCAGCTTCGAACTGCTGCGCGCGATCAACCAGAACCCGGCGCCAGACCTGAAAGTCGAACGTCCCGGCCTGCCGGAAGACGGCCATGAGTCCCGCACCTGGCAGGCTGGCATCGGCACCCGTGGCAGCAAGACCTTCGGCGAATACGGGCTGCGCATGGCCTACCACGACCTCAACGACAACGCCGAAGGCTTCCCGCTGGGCGCGCAGATTGAAATCCTGCAGATGAAACTGCGCCAGTACGAAGGCAACCACTGGCAACTGCAGCAATTGGACCTGGCCACCATCCGCTCGCTGACCCCACGCAACGCGCTGTTGCAACCGTGGTCATGGCAAGTGACTGGCGGCCTGGAGCGCGTGCCAGGCAAACACGACGATGAAACCCTCGTGGCCCACGTCAACGGCGGCGCCGGCGGCACCTGGCAACTCACCGACGACATGCTCGGCTTCGCCCTCGGCACCGTGCGCGTGGAACACAACAACGACTTCAGCGAAGCCATCTCCCCGGCTGCCGGGTTCAACACCGGCGTGCTGTGGAAAAACCCGCTGGGGAATTTGAGCCTGGAAGCCAAAGGGGATTTCTTCACCAATGGCGAAGTGCGGCGCAGTGTCAGCTTGAACCAGCAGTGGGAATTGTCGCGCAACCTGGGCCTGCGCCTGAGCGCCCAGCGCGAGTACAGCCACCTGTCCACCCCCGTGAATGAAGTGATGCTTGAAGTGAAGTGGTATCACTACTGACCTGTGAGACCGGGCGAAGACCCACTGTGGGAGCGGGCTTGCTCGCGAATGCGGTGTATCAGTAACAACCTGACTCACCGCCCCACCGCCATCGCAGGCAAGGCAGCTCCCACATTGATTCATGCCCGGCCTGAATCCTGCGCCCGCCGCAGTTCAAAGGTGGGAGCGGGCTTGCCCGCGAATGCGGTGTATCAGTAACAACCAGGCTGACTGCCCCACCGCCATCGCAGGCCAGCCAGCTCCCACACTGTTTTTGTGCCTGGCCTGAATCCTGCGACCGCCGCAGTTCAAATGTGGGAGCGGGCTTGCTCGCGAAAGCGGTGTATCAGTAACAACCTAACTGACTGCCCCACCGCCATCGCAGGCAAGCCAGCTCCCACACGGGTTTGTGCCTGGCCTGAATCCCTTGCCCGCCGCAGTTCAAATGTGGGAGCGGGCTTGCTCGCGAAAGCGGTGTATCAGTAACAACCATACTGACTGCCCCACCGCCATCGCAGGCAAGCCAGCTCCCACACGGGTTTGTGCCTGGCCTGAATCCCTTGCCCGCCGCAGCTCAAATGTGGGAGCGGGCTTGCTCGCGAAAGCGGTGTATCAGTAACAACCAGACTGACTGCCCCACCGCCATCGCAGGCAAGCGAGCTCCCACACCGTTTTGTGCCTGGCCTAAATCCTGCGACCGCCGCAGTTCAAATGTGGGAGCGGGCTTGCTCGCGAAAGCGGTGTATCAGTAACAACCAGACTGACTGCCCCACCGCCATCGCAGGCAAGCCAGCTCCCACACGGGTTTGTGCCTGGCCTGAACCTCTTGCCCGCCGCAGTTCAAAGGTGGGAGCGGGCTTGCCCGCGATGGCGCTCGGTCAGGCGATGATGTATTGAATGAACCACCGCATTCGCGAGCAAGCCCGCGCCCACATTTGGCTCGCGTACATTCAGGCGCATCGCATTGCCCACCCCATCAGGAGTTTCATCAACATGGCCGTTAACTGCACCACCCTCGAAGAAGTCCGCGCAAACATCGACCGCCTCGACCAACACATCGTCACCCTGCTGGCCGAGCGCGGTCATTACGTCTCCCAGGCGGCACGCTTCAAAAAAGACGCCGACGGCGTCAAGGCGCCGCAACGGGTTGAACAGGTGATTGCCAAGGTGCGGGGTTTGTCCGAGGCGGTGGGCGCCAACCCTGAGGTCACTGAGCAGGTGTATCGCGCGATGATTGCGGCGTTTATCCAGCAGGAATTGGCCGAGCATGCCGAGCTGACGTCCAACCAGACGACATAACCCCCGCTGTGGCGAGCGGGTTTGCCCCACGTTGGCCTGCGCAGCAGCCCCAAGCAGTCTGTCGGGGAGTATCAGATACTCCGCGTTCCTGTTTATCAGGGCGGCTGCGCAGCCCGACGCAGGGCAAGCCTGCTCGCCACATAGGCCGGATCAGCACCTGTGGCGGTGTCAGGCGTTGGGTGGCGGGTGTTATCGCTTGGGTCGGGTCGTCCACAACGGCTTTGCCCCTCTCGCACAGCTAATGCGCGGCCCAGGCATATTGTTCGCCGCGTCGTGATGGGCCTTTAACCCAACACCTTTCTCACCTCTCTTTCACACCTGCCCGACAAATCCCTGACTAGACTCACCCTATCAGCCGTGAAACGGTCAGGGAGTACGCCATGTGGCGGTCTGCGGTAATGCTGTGCGCAGTAGTGTGGTTGTCAGGTTGCCAATCAACCCACCAGGATTTGCTGGCCAAAGGTTATCCACCGGCCTTTGCCGATGGATTTGATGACGGTTGCAGCAGCGGTCGCCAGGCCGCCGGTGTGATCAGCGGGGAGTTTCGCAAGAACGTGCCGCGGTATCTCAAAGACCGCCAGTACGCCGAAGGCTGGGAAGACGGCTTTCGACAGTGCAAGGCCATGCGCGAGAACGAAGAGTTGCGCGACTACAAGGACAACCACTGGGATGACCGTGAACGGGACTGGCAGCAGGAAAAAGACCGCGACGCCGCCAAAGCTTATCGCCCGCAGTAGGTCGCTTTCAGACATCCATCGAAACTAAAGCGCGGCGACCATGGCCCAAACTCCATAGAGGGAGAATGTCATGAGCCGAGCTTTTGTTAATGAAGACAACGCCGCCGCCCAGGCCGACCAACCGGTAGAGCGCCAGGTCAGTGAGCAACCCAACCACCTCACCGCGCAAGGGTTGGCGCAATTGCAGGCCAAGGTCGCGCAGTTGCAGCACGAATACAGCCTTGAATCTGCCAAGGACGATAAACAGCGTCAGGCGGATCTTGAGCGGGACCTGCGCTACTTCAATCAGCGGGTGCAAAGCGCCCAAGTGGTGGCGCCGGCGACTTCCACCGAAAAGGTGCAGATCGGCAGTTGGGTCACCTTCGCCAACGAACAGGGCGAGCAGCAGCGCATTCAGTTGGTAGGTGAAGACCAGGCCGACGCCGCCGCCAACCTGATCAACTGGGGTTCGCCGCTGGGCCGCGCATTACTGGGCGCCGAGGTCGGCGACGAGGTGCTGTGGAAGCGCCCCGTCGGTGATCAGGTGATCGAAGTGCTGCGCGTCGAGCCACAGGTTTAGACGATGCCTTGGGCCAGCATCGCGTCCGCGACTTTTACGAAGCCTGCGATATTTGCGCCTTTCACGTAGTTGACCCGGCCGTTTTCTTCGCCGTAGTGCACGCAGGCGTGGTGGATCGACTGCATGATGTTGTGCAACTTGCTGTCGACTTCGCCTGCGGTCCACAGCAGGCGCATGGCGTTCTGCGACATTTCCAGGCCGCTGACGGCCACACCGCCGGCGTTGGAGGCTTTGCCCGGGGCAAACAGAATGCCGGCTTCGATAAAGATATCCACAGCCGCAAGCGTGGTTGGCATGTTGGCGCCTTCTGCGACGCACAGGCAGCCGTTGCGCAATAGGGTGCGCGCGGCATCGGCGTCGAGTTCGTTTTGGGTCGCGCATGGCAGGGCAATATCGCAGGCCAGTTCCCAGGGCGTTTTACCGGCGCGAAATTCCAGGCTGTAACGGGAAGCCAATTCGCTGATGCGCCCGCGCTGCACGTTTTTCAGCTCCAGCAGGGCCGACCATTGCTCCTCGGTCAACCCGCTTTCGGCGTACAGGGTGCCTTCGGAGTCGGACAAGGAAATCACTTTGCCGCCCAGGTCCATGACCTTGCGCGCCGCGTACTGCGCGACGTTGCCGGAACCGGAGATCGCCACGCGCTTGCCCTCAACCCGCTGGCCGTCGCGCTTGAGCATTGCTTCGGCGAAATACACGCAGCCAAAACCAGTGGCTTCGGGGCGGATCAGGCTGCCGCCGTACGTCATGCCCTTGCCGGTCAGCACCGAAGTGAACTGGTTGCTGAGGCGTTTGTATTGACCAAACAGGAAGCCGATTTCGCGCGCGCCCACGCCGATATCGCCGGCCGGCACGTCCACGTCGGCGCCGATGTGGCGGTACAACTCGCTCATGAACGCCTGGCAAAAACGCATCACTTCGGCGTCGCTCTTGCCCTTGGGGTCGAAGTCCGCGCCGCCTTTGCCGCCGCCCATGGGCAGCGAGGTCAGGGAGTTCTTGAACGTCTGCTCGAAGGCGAGGAATTTCAGTACGCCCAGGTTCACCGAGGGGTGAAAGCGCAAGCCACCTTTGTAGGGGCCGATGGCGCTGTTCATCTGAATGCGAAAGCCGCGATTGACCTGGACCTTGCCGTGATCATCCACCCACGACACCCGGAAGGTGATCGCGCGTTCCGGCTCGCAGATGCGCTCCAGAATGCCCGAGGTCAGGTAATGGGGGTTGGCTTCGAGAAACGGCCACAAGCTGCGCAGGACTTCTTCCACGGCCTGGTGAAATTCCGGCTGGTCAGGATCGCGTTTCTTGAGGCGGGCGAGGAAGGATTCAACGGATTCGATCATGAAGAAGTCTCGGCAAATTGATTGTTTTTAAAGGAGATTGAGCCGGACCTTAGCAACTGAAGTTGCACCTGAAAAGCGCAAAATGTCGCCTTTGTGAATTTAAATGGTGCATTGGATATAAATAAATGGGCTTTTTTGCACCATGAGAGGGATTTCAGCTTAGGGCATGCACCAGCCGTTAAACCGCCTTCGCGAGCAAGCCCGCTCCCACATTTGATCGATTTCCAACTATGGAATGCGCTCGAATGTGGGAGCGGGCTTGCTCGCGAATGAATCCACCTCGGTCTCTTTGAAAAAACGCGCAAAAAAAACGGAGCCCGAAGGCTCCGTTTGTTCCAACCAGCCCAAATCAGGCCAGTTTTTTGTGACGCACACGGTGCGGCTGGGCAGCCGCATCGCCCAAGCGCTTTTTACGGTCCGCTTCGTACTCGGTGTAGTTACCTTCGAAGAACACCGCTTGGGAGTCGTCTTCGTACGCCAGGATGTGAGTCGCGACGCGGTCAAGGAACCAGCGATCGTGAGAGATCACAATGGCGGCGCCCGGGAAGTCCAGCAGGGCTTCTTCCAGGGAACGCAGGGTTTCAACGTCGAGATCGTTGGACGGTTCGTCGAGCAGCAACACGTTGCCGCCTTCTTTCAAGGTCAGGGCCAGGTGCAAGCGGCCGCGCTCACCACCGGACAGGTCCTTGACGAACTTCTGCTGGTCGCCGCCCTTGAAGTTGAAACGGCCGACGTAGGTGCGCGACGGGATTTCATAGTTGCCGATGCGGATCTGGTCGGAACCGTCGGAGATTTGCTGGAACACAGTCTTGCTGCCATCCAGGTCTTCGCGGCTCTGGTCGACGCAGGCCAGTTGCACGGTTTCACCGACTTCGATGGTGCCCGAATCCGGCGTTTCCTTGCCCATCAACATGCGGAACAGAGTGGATTTACCCGCACCGTTACCGCCGATTACGCCGACGATCGCGCCTTTTGGCATGGAGAACGACAGGTTGTCGATCAACACGCGGTCGCCATAGCCCTTGGTGACGTTCTTGAACTCGATGACCTTGTCACCCAGGCGCGGGCCGGCCGGGATGTAGATTTCGTTGGTTTCGCTGCGCTTCTGGAATTCCTGCGACTGCATTTCTTCAAAGCGTTGCAGACGAGCCTTGGATTTGGACTGGCGGGCCTTGGCGCCTTTGCGCACCCACTCCAGCTCTTCCTTCATGGCTTTTTCGTGGGCCGATTGCTGCTTGGATTCAGCGGCCAGACGGTCGGACTTGGCTTCCAGCCAACCGGAGTAGTTGCCCTCGTAAGGGATACCGGCGCCACGGTCGAGTTCCAGAATCCAGCCGGCGACGTTGTCCAGGAAGTACCGGTCGTGCGTGATCGCAACCACGGTGCCCGGGAAATCGTGAAGGAAGTGTTCCAGCCAGGCGACGGAATCGGCGTCCAAGTGGTTGGTCGGTTCGTCGAGCAGCAGCATGTCGGGGGCCGACAGCAGCAGGCGGCACAGGGCCACGCGACGCTTTTCACCACCAGAGAGGAATTCGACCTTGGCGTCCCACGCCGGCAGGCGCAGCGCATCGGCGGCGACTTCCAGCTGGCGCTCCAGGTTGTGGCCGTCGCCGGCCTGCAGGATGGCTTCGAGCTTGGCCTGTTCGGCGGCCAGTTTGTCGAAGTCGGCGTCCTCTTCGGCGTAGGCGGCGTAGACCTCGTCCAGGCGCGCCTGGGCGTTCTTGATCACGGCCACGGCCTCTTCGACCACTTCACGCACGGTCTTGGTCGGGTCCAGGATCGGCTCTTGCGGCAGGTAGCCGATGTTCAGCTCGGGCATCGGGCGGGCTTCGCCTTCGAACTCGGTGTCGACGCCGGCCATGATTTTCAGCAGCGTGGACTTACCCGAACCGTTGAGGCCGAGCACGCCGATCTTGGCGCCTGGGAAGAAGGACAGCGAAATGTTTTTCAGGATTTCCCGCTTCGGCGGAACAACTTTTCCCAGCCGATGCATGGTGAAGACGTATTGAGCCATGGTGAACCTAGCGTCAGTGACTGATGAATTAAGCGGACGAAGCCCGTGCCAGGCCATGCGCCGCGCGGGCCGTTGATAGTGATCAATGCCTGCGTGGGGAAAAAGCCTGAATGTCTGGGGCTGGAACGCCCCCGCGTAACCGGCAAAGCTACCTGAATGCGCTGGGTCAGTCCAGCCAGGCAGGACTGGCACTTTGCCACAACTCAAGGCATGCTAGCCGCCCTCCGGGCGTCCGGCTTATAGTGCACGTCGCGCGCCAGTCCAGCCAAACCGCAGGATCACAGCTTGTCCAAAGTCACGCCGCCCACTCCCCTGCGCGCCGCTCATATAGCGCCGGGAGCGCCCCTGCACGGCACCCTCAAAGGCGCATTGGCGACGCTTGTCCTGCTGCTGCTCGCGTTATTGTTCTGGCAACTGCTGGACCAACTGCAGCAAAACCAGAAGAACCAACAGCAATACACCATCGACTACAGCGCCGACCTGGCTGAACAGATCAGCTTGAACATGGCCCTGAGCGCCAAAATCGCCCTGAATTTGCTGCCGATGGTCGAGCCGCCGCGCAATGACGAACAGCAACAGACGCTGATGCGCACCTTGCAAAGTTCGCTGCCGGAACTGCGCAGTGTCGCCCTGCTCGCCCCCAGCGGCGCGATGATCAGCGACAGCGCCAAAGACAGCCAGGACAGCGCCTGGCTTGAAGAGCTGGTACAGCGCAGTCACTCGCAACCTTATTACCTGAGCAACAACCCGGACGGCACGATCATTTACCTGCTGCTGCACCAGCCCAGCGGCGGCTCGAGAATGTATTGGGCGCTGCGCCTGGCGCCCAACTACCTGAGCAACCTGACCCGCCAGGACGGCCAGGGCCAGCGCCCGATGTGGGCCATCGAGAACCGCCTCAACTACCGCGTGGTTAGCCGTGACAGCGGTATGCCGGCGCAGTGGGCCTCCGCGCTGACGCCGGACGAATTGAACAAAAGCGTACTGGTCACGCCCCTGAGCAAAAGTGACTGGCAATTGCGCGGGCTGTTCGACCGCAGCGCCGTGCTGGAGCAACTGCTGCCGGCCTTCATCGGCAAATGCCTGCTGGGCCTGGCCTTTTCGCTGATCCCGGTGATCGTGCTGCTGAACATGCGTCGTCGCCAGCGCCAGGTGCATGAAGGCCGGCGCCGCTATCAGGATATTTTCGAAGGCACCGGCGTGGCGCTTTGCGTGCTCGACCTGTCGGGGTTGAAGACGTTTTTCGACAAAACCAACCTGCACACCCGTGAGCAATTACAGGCCTGGCTGCACACCCACGTCGAAGAACGCCAACAACTGCTCAAGGAGTTACGCGTCACCGAGGTCAACCAGGTGGCTGTGCGCCTGTTGAACGTCAGTTCTTGCGAGCAAGCCTGGGAGCGTCTGATCGATGACTGCCCGCGCAACGCCACGGCCATCGGTTATCAGGTTCTGGAAGCCGTACTGACCCAGCAAAAACAGCTGGAGCTGGAAATTCAACTCAACGACGTTGCCGGTAACGACCAGTACCTGTGGCTGGTGATGCGCCTGCCGGAGCAGCAGGACGACTTCAAGGCAGTCATCCTCAGTATCAGTGACATCACCAGCCGCAAGCTGATCGAACTGTCGCTGGTGGAGCGTGAGAGTTTCTGGTCAGACGTGGTGCGCACCGTGCCGGATCACCTGTATGTGCAGGACGTGATCAGCCAGCGGATGATTTTCAGCAACCACCACTTGGGCCACACCCTCGGCTATAACAGGGCCGAACTGCAGCAAATGGGCGAGTACTTCTGGGAAATCCTGCTGCACCCCGACGATGCGGAGTATTACCACGACCTGCGTCAGCAACAACGTGAAGTCGGCTACACCACGCAGCTGCATTGCCAACTGCGCTTTCGGCACCGCAACAACCAATGGCGCCGCTTCGATATCCGCGAGCAAGCCCTGGCCCGCGACAAGACGGCGGTGGTCACGCGGATTATCGGCGTGGCCAAAGACATTACCGATCAGATAGAAGCCAGCGAGTCCCTGCGCGACAGCGAGCAGCGCTACCGCATGCTGGCCGAAAGCATCAGCGACGTGATCTGCTCCACCGACAGCCAGCTTGCGCTCAATTACGTCAGCCCGTCGGTCAATGCCGTGCTGGGTTATGACGTGGATTGGGTGTTCAAGAATGGCTGGCAGTCGATCATCGCCAACCCGCAACAACTGTCCGGCATTTATAGCCTGGTGGAGCAGGTCAGCCGCTCGCTGGGCGACACTGCGGCGCTGAACAAGCTGCGCGATGACGTGCAAACCCAGCTGTTCCTGTTCGACTGCCTGCGCGCCGATGGCCGCAAGGTGCCGATCGAGCTGCGCCTGGTGCTGGTGTGGGACGAACACGGCGCGTTTGAGGGCATCCTCGGCGTGGGCCGCGATATCAGCCAGCAACGGCGCGCCGAAAAAGACCTGCGCATGGCGGCCACGGTATTCGAACACTCCACCTCAGCGATTCTGATCACCGACCCGGCCGGTTATATCGTGCAGGCCAACGAGGCCTTCAGCCGGGTCAGCGGCTATGCCGTCGCGGATGTGCTCGACCAGTTGCCGAACATGCTCACCGTTGACGAACAACAGGAAGCCCACCTGCGTTATGTGCTCAAGCAACTGCACCAGCACAGCACCTGGGAAGGCGAAGTGTGGCTCAAGCGCCGCAACGGCGAGCATTACCCGGCGTGGGTCGGCATTACCGCCGTGTTCGATGATGAAGGCGACCTGGCCAGCTATGTGTGCTTCTTCAGTGACATCAGTGAGCGCAAGGCCAGCGAACAGCGCATCCACCGCCTGGCGTATTACGACGCCCTGACCCACCTGCCCAACCGCACGCTGTTCCAGGACCGCCTGCACACTGCCCTGCAGGCAGCGGAACGGCAGAAATCGTGGGTGGTGCTGATGTTCCTCGACCTCGACCGTTTCAAGCCGATCAACGACTCCCTGGGCCACGCCGCCGGCGACCGCATGCTCAAGGAAATGGCCACGCGCCTGCTGGGCTGCGTGGCCGAAGACGACACCGTGGCGCGCATGGGCGGCGACGAGTTCACCTTGCTCCTGCAACCACGGGTGAGCCGTGACATGGCGCTGAACCGCGCGATTCACGTGGCCGAGCAGATCCTGGCCAGCCTGGTAAGGCCATTTGTGCTTGAAGGCCGCGAGTTCTTTGTGACCGCCAGTATCGGTATCGCCTTGAGCCCGCAGGACGGCAACGAGCTGAGCCAGTTGATGAAGAACGCCGACACCGCGATGTACCACGCCAAGGAACGTGGCAAAAACAACTTCCAGTTCTACCAGGCGGACATGAACGCCAGCGCCCTGGAGCGCCTGGAGCTGGAAAGCGACCTGCGCCACGCGCTGGATCAGAACGAATTCGTGCTGTATTACCAGCCTCAGTTCAGTGGCGATGGCAAACGCCTGACCGGCGCCGAAGCCCTGCTGCGCTGGCGCCACCCACGCCGCGGGCTGGTGCCGCCGGGTGATTTCATTCCGGTGCTGGAGGAGTTGGGACTGGTGGTAGACGTGGGCGACTGGGTGCTCAGCGAGGCCTGTCGCCAGCTCAAGACCTGGCACCAGAACAAGGTGCGGGTGCCGAAAGTCTCGGTGAACATCTCGGCGCGGCAGTTCTCCGATGGCCAACTGGGCGAGCGCATCGCCACCATTCTCAGGGACACCGGCCTGCCGCCGGCATGCCTGGAGCTGGAGCTGACCGAAAGCATCCTGATGCGCGAAGTCAACGAAGCCATGCAGATCCTCGCCAGCCTGAAAAACCTCGGGCTGAGCATCGCGGTGGACGACTTTGGCACGGGTTATTCGTCGCTCAACTACCTCAAGCAATTCCCCATCGACGTGTTGAAGATCGACCGCACCTTTGTCGACGGCCTGCCCTCCGGCGAGCAAGACGCGCAAATCGCCCGCGCCATTATCGCCATGGCCCACAGCCTGAACCTGGCGGTGATCGCCGAGGGTGTGGAAACCCATGAGCAGCTGGACTTTCTGCGCGAGCATGGCTGCGATGAAGTGCAGGGGTATCTGTTTGGGCGGCCGATGCCGGCGAATCGGTTTGAAGCGCAGTTCAGTAATGATGCGCTGTTCATGTTCGACTGAAACCTTGCAGTGCGGCTGACGGCCTCATCGCGGGCAAGCCCGCTCCCACATTTTGATCTGTGAACCCATTCAAGTGTGGGAGGGGGCTTGCCCCCGATAGGGCCAGCACAGTCACCGCTTATCCCCAGATGAGCCCCACTTGTCCGCGACATGATGTCCTTTCATATGCCATCTAAAACCCATTGGGTTAGAATGCCCTCCTTTTCTGCCCCCGATCCTTGAGGACCGCCATGTTCAGCCGTGATTTGACTATTGCCAAGTACGACGCCGATCTCTTTGCCGCCATGGAGCAAGAAGCCGTGCGCCAGGAAGAGCACATCGAGCTGATCGCTTCGGAAAACTACACCAGCCCTGCGGTCATGGAGGCTCAAGGTTCGGTTCTGACCAACAAGTACGCTGAAGGCTACCCTGGCAAGCGCTACTACGGTGGTTGCGAGTACGTCGACGTGGTTGAGCAGTTGGCCATTGACCGTGCCAAGGAACTGTTCGGCGCCGATTACGCCAACGTCCAGCCACACGCCGGCTCCCAAGCCAACAGCGCCGTGTACCTGGCCTTGCTGCAAGGCGGCGACACCATCCTGGGCATGAGCCTGGCCCACGGCGGTCACCTGACCCACGGCGCCAGCGTTTCTTCCTCCGGCAAGCTGTACAACGCCGTTCAGTACGGTATCGATGCCAACGGCCTGATCGACTACGACGAAGTCGAGCGTCTGGCGGTCGAGCACAAGCCTAAAATGATCGTGGCCGGTTTCTCTGCCTACTCGCAGATCCTGGACTTCCCACGTTTCCGCGAAATCGCTGACAAGGTCGGCGCTTACCTGTTCGTTGACATGGCTCACGTAGCCGGTCTGGTCGCCGCTGGCGTCTACCCGAACCCGGTGCCTTACGCTGACGTGGTCACCACCACTACGCACAAAACCCTGCGCGGCCCACGTGGCGGCCTGATCCTGGCGCGCGCCAACGCCGAGATCGAGAAGAAGCTGAACTCCGCCGTATTCCCAGGCGCCCAAGGTGGCCCGCTGGAGCACGTAATCGCCGCCAAAGCGATCTGCTTCAAAGAAGCCCTGCAGCCTGAGTTCAAGACTTACCAGCAACAAGTGATCAAGAACGCCAAGGCCATGGCCGGTGTGTTCATCGAACGCGGCTACGACGTGGTCTCCGGCGGTACTGAAAACCACCTGTTCCTGCTGTCGCTGATCAAGCAGGACATTTCCGGTAAAGATGCTGACGCTGCCCTGGGCAAAGCCTTCATCACCGTGAACAAAAACTCCGTGCCGAACGACCCACGTTCGCCGTTCGTCACCTCCGGCCTGCGCTTCGGCACCCCGGCTGTGACCACTCGTGGCTTTAAAGAAGCAGAGTGCAAGGAACTGGCCGGCTGGATCTGCGACATCCTGGCAGACCTGAACAACGAAGCCGTGATCGACGCGGTGCGTGAGAAGGTCAAGGCCATCTGCAAAAAGCTGCCGGTGTACGGCGCTTGATTGCAGTTGCTTGAATAAAAAGCCCGGCTCTTGAGCCGGGCTTTTTTATGGGCGATCTCAAAGTGAAATACGGTTCACTGTGGGAACTGGCTTGCCTGCGATAGCGGTTTGTCAGCTGATACAGCTGTGACTGATACACCGCCATCGCAGGCAAGCCAGCTCCCACACAGGGCTGCATTTCAAGTCAGGATTGTTGGTAGACCTTCGCAAATCCTTCGCGGATTTTGTCTTCCGGCAACTCATCGGCAATAAACACAATCACACTTTCGCGCGCCTCGCCCTCGGCCCATTCGGTGTCCCAATCGAACCCGTAAAGCTTGAGCACGCCTTGAAACACCATGCGCCGGTCTTCGCCGGCAATATTCAGCACGCCCTTGTAGCGCAGCAGTTGCTTGCCGTGGTCTTCCAGCAGCTCGTTCATGAACTCGCTGAGGCGGTCGATATCCAGCGGCTGGTCGGTGCGCAGCACCAGGCTGGAAATGCGGTCGATGGCCGGCGCCGCGCTGACCGGGCGCAAGCTCATGCCGGCGTTGAGGTTGAAGCCGCGCACATCAAGCAATTCGGCCAGGTCGATGGCGCCATGATCGACCACGCGGATCGGCGCGCGGCGGTTGATGCGGGTCAGGCGCTGGCTGAGGGCGTCGAAGGTGGCCTCGTCCACCAGGTCGCGCTTGCTCACCAGCAAGCGGTCGGCAAAACCGATCTGGGCCTGGGCGATGGCCTGGGTCAGGTGGTGTTCGGCGTGGGCCGCGTCCACCAGGGTGATGATGCCGTCGAGAAGGTAGCGCTCGCGCAGTTCTTCGTCGATGAAAAAGGTCTGGGCCACCGGCGCCGGGTCGGCCAGGCCGGTGCACTCGATCACCAGGCGGTCGAAGGCAATCTCGCCGCTGTCCAGGCGCTCGAGCAGCAGGTACAGGGCTTTGGTCAGGTCAGTGTGGATAGTGCAGCACACGCAACCGTTGGACAGGGTCATGACCTGCACCGGTTCTGCGCCCAGCAGCTGGGTGTCGATACCGGCGTCACTGAATTCGTTTTCGATCACGGCGATTTTCAATCCGTGCTCGGCCTTGAGCAGGTGGCGCAGCAAGGTGGTTTTGCCCGCGCCGAGGAAGCCGCTGAGGATGGTGACGGGGATGGGAGAGGACAAAACTATTCTCCTGTTTAATGAAATAACTGAAGGAACACAAAACAAATGTGGGAGCTGGCTTGCCTGCGATGCAGACAACTCGGTATTTCAGTCAGACCGAGGTGATGCCATCGCAGGCAAGCCAGCTCCCACATAAAGCCCTGCCCCCACAAGGGGACTCGCTAACCCGACAGGCGGGCTAGCAGCACTTGGGCCCACCCTTGCCACCGTAACGGGCTTCCTGGCGTTCCCGGAAGAACGCCTTGTAGTCCATCACCGGTTTGTCCGGGTGTTTGGTTTGCATATGCTCGACGTAGGTGTCGTAGTCGGGCATGCCGACCATCAGGCGCGCGGCCTGACCGAGGTATTTACCGAGGCGACTGATGTCATTGAACATGGTTGCAATCCTCGATTACGCGTCCGGAACCGCCTGGAACGGGGCTTCTTTATCCGTACGTTCTTTGTTGCCCCAGGCGGCGACGCCGACCTTGAGCGCATAGAACAGGATGCTGAAGACCACGAACAGGAACAGCGCCGTGAGCGTTGCGTTGGTGTAGGCGTTCCAGATCACGTGTTGCATCTGGTCGATGTTCTTGGCCGGCGCCAGGATCTGGCCGCCTGCCAGGGCATCGCTGTACTTCTTGGCCAGCGACAGGAAGCCGATCGCAGGGTTTGCGTCGAACAGTTTGATGAAGCCCGCCGTGGTGGTGCAGATCAGCAGCCAGACCGCCGGCAGCATGGTCACCCAGATGTAGCGCTGGCGTTTCATTTTGATCAGCACGACCGTGGCGAGCATCAGTGCGATCCCGGCCAGCATCTGGTTGGAAATACCGAACAGCGGCCACAAGGTGTTGATGCCGCCCAGTGGGTCGATCACGCCTTGGTACAGCAGGTAACCCCACATTGCCACGCAACCTGCGGTTGCGATCAGGTTGGCAGTCCAGGATTCGGTACGCTTGAGCGACGGCACGAAGGAGCCGAGCAAGTCCTGGAGCATGAAGCGACCGGCACGGGTACCGGCGTCAACCGCCGTCAGGATGAACAGCGCTTCGAACAGGATTGCAAAGTGGTACCAGAACGCCATGGTGTTTTCACCCGGCAACACACTGTGCAGGATCTGCGCGATACCCACCGCGAGGGTCGGTGCACCGCCGGCACGTGCCAGGATGGTGGTTTCGCCGATGTCATGGGCCACTGCTTGCAGCGCTTCCGGCGTAATCGCAAAACCCCAGCTGCTGACGGTTTGTGCCACGGCCATCACATCACCACCGACCACGGCGGCGGGGCTGTTCATGGCGAAGTACACACCAGGTTCGATCACCGAGGCGGCAACCATTGCCATGATGGCCACGAACGATTCCATCAGCATCGCGCCGTAGCCGATGTAACGGGCGTTGACTTCGTTATCCAGCAACTTGGGCGTGGTGCCCGAGGAAATCAGCGCGTGGAAACCCGAGACCGCGCCACAGGCGATGGTGATGAACAGGAACGGGAACAGGCCGCCCTTCCACACCGGGCCGGTGCCGTCGATGAACTGGGTCAGCGCCGGCATTTTCAGCTCTGGCATGGTGACCAGAATGCCGATCGCCAGGGCAATGATGGTGCCGATTTTGAGGAAGGTGGAAAGGTAGTCACGCGGCGCCAGGATCAGCCACACCGGCAGTACTGCGGCAACGAAGCCGTAGCCGATCAGCATCCAGGTGATTTGGATCCCGGTGAAGGAGAAGGCCTTGGCCCATACCGGGTCAGCGGCAATCTGCCCGCCCAGCCAGATCGAACCGAGCAGCAACAGCACGCCGATCACCGAGATTTCACCAATGCGGCCCGGGCGGATGTAGCGCATGTACACGCCCATGAACATCGCAATCGGGATGGTCGCCATTACGGTGAAGATGCCCCATGGGCTTTCGGCCAGGGCCTTGACCACGATCAGCGCCAGCACCGCGAGGATGATGATCATGATCAGGAAGCAACCGAACAACGCGATGGTCCCCGGGATGCGGCCCATCTCTTCGCGAACCATGTCGCCAAGGGAGCGGCCATTGCGACGGGTGGACAGGAACAGGACCATGAAGTCTTGCACTGCACCGGCCAGCACCACGCCTGCAATCAGCCACAGGGTGCCGGGCAGGTAGCCCATCTGCGCCGCCAGCACCGGGCCGACCAGCGGGCCTGCACCGGCAATCGCCGCAAAGTGGTGGCCAAAAAGGATGTGTTTGTTGGTCGGCACATAGTCCAGACCGTCATTGTTGAGCACTGCGGGGGTGGCCCGCCGTGGATCGAGTTGCATCACGTTGTTTGCGATGAACAGACTGTAGTAACGGTACGCAACCAGGTAGATGGCCACAGCAGCGACCACAATCCACAAGGCGTTGATCGCCTCGCCGCGGCGCAAGGCCACTACGCCCAGGGCGCACGCTCCTACGATTGCCAGCACCAGCCAGGGTAGGTGGCGTAGCAGGCTATTATTATTTTTCATTTTTATATTCCAGCCAGGGTGGACAGAAAGGACAGCCAGTCCGAGTTTAGCGCTGTTGGCTTTAAAGGCCACCCCCCTACATTGGTCTAGAGCCTTGCCCGGGCAAAAAAAGCACAAATAAAAGCTCGATGATGGCGCACGGCTACAATCCTTCTATCCACAGAGGATTTGACATGAACGAACAGTCGTCTGATCGACGCCGTTTTCGGCGTATCGCCTTCGATGCACGAACGACCATTGCGCAGAACGGCTGGAATTGGCCGGTGCAACTGGTGGACTTGTCGCTCAAAGGTTTGCTGGTGCAGCGCCCGGATGACTGGCAGGGCAATCGCACGGAGTCGTTCGACGTGGATATCCGCCTTGACCCGCAGGCGCATATAAAGATGCAGGTGAAGCTGGCCCATGACGATCACGGGCAATTGGGGTTTGTGTGCGAGCACATCGACCTGGACTCGATCAGCCATTTACGCCGGCTGATCGAACTGAACCTCGGCGATCAGGAAGAACTTGAGCGCGAACTTGGCGCACTGCTGCAGGTGTGACGCGTCAGGGAAACGCCGTACGCGCAGGGAACTCGTTTTCTGCGTCCCAGTAGCCCGCCTTCTGACTCGACGTGGCCTGCCATTGCCCGTCGACAAAACGGTAGGTTTCAAACCGGGTGGCAAAATCATCATCGCCGTCACCGTCCATGAATGACGAGACTTGCAACAACTCATCCGCGCCACCTTCGGCGGGCGTTGCGATCTGCCACGCGGCTTTGCCGGTCTGCGCCAGGGTCAATGGCTCGACCTTAGCGTCGGCGCTTTTGTAATTCAGCGGCGTGAGTTGCTGCCGGCTCGGCAGCAGCAGCTGTGTCGCGGGGCCGCTGTAGCTGCCCATCGGCGCGGTTTGATCGATGGTCAAAAAATACACAGGTTCCGGCAGCCCTTTGATGGGGGCCTTCTCCACCTGGGCCAAGGGGTAGCCGAGTTCTTCGCTTGCCAGCACTTCTCCGGACGCCGACAGCAAGCGCAGTCGGGCGTTAAGCAGCGGGTGTTCAACCAGATCACCGGGCTCGTCAAACGAGTCCTCATCCAGGCCATTGCCCCAGCTGTCTTTGTGCAACTGGGCGCTGATGCGCTGGTCTTCCAGTACCTGCAACACGCTGGCGTCTTGCGTTGCCAACGTCTGCGCCGATCGGTAACCGACCGGCAGCTTGGCTGGCTCGGCCAAAGCACCCATCGGCAACCCAACCAAGGCCATGAACAGGGCAACGGCTGCCCAGCGATTCGAGTTGTGCATTGCACTCATCCCTGACTGATCCATGAATTATTCGAACAGTGCATCCAGCGCCTGCTCCAGGCGGGTTACACCGATCACCTTCAACCCTGCCGGCATTTCCTTGGGCGCGTTGCCCTTGGGCACAATCGCGCGCTTGAAGCCGTGCTTGGCCGCCTCCTTCAGACGCTCCTGGCCGCTCGGCACCGGGCGCACTTCGCCCGACAGGCCAACCTCACCAAACACCAGCAGATCGTGGGGCAACGGTTTATTGCGCAGGCTGGACATCACCGCCGCCATCAACGCCAGGTCGGAGGCGGTTTCCAGCACCTTCACCCCACCGACCACGTTGAGAAACACATCCTGGTCGTGGGTGGGAATGCCGCCGTGACGGTGCAACACCGCCAGCAGCATTGCCAGGCGATTCTGGTCCAGGCCAAGGGTCACGCGGCGCGGGTTGGCCAAATGGCTGTCATCCACCAGTGCCTGCACTTCCACCAGCATCGGGCGAGTGCCTTCCCACGTAGCCATCACCACGCTGCCTGGGACTTCTTCCTGAGCGCGTGTGAGAAAAATCGCCGAGGGGTTGGAGACTTCTTTAAGCCCACGGTCGGTCATGGCAAACACGCCCAGTTCGTTCACCGCGCCGAAGCGGTTCTTCACTGCCCGCAGCAACCGCAAACGGCCATCGGATTCACCCTCGAAATACAACACGGTGTCGACCATGTGCTCCAGTACCCGCGGGCCGGCCAGCGCACCTTCTTTGGTTACATGGCCGACCAGGAAGATCGCCGTGCCGCTCTGCTTGGCGTAACGCACCAGCAGCGCCGCGCTCTCGCGCACTTGGGAGACGCCGCCCGGCGCCGATTGCAGCTGTTCGGTAAAAATCGTCTGGATCGAGTCGATCACCATGACCTTGGGCTTTTCGATGCGCGCCGTGGCGATGATGCTTTCGATGCAGGTTTCGGTCATCACCCGCAGTTGGTCCTGGGGCAAGCCCAGGCGGCGGGCGCGCATCGCCACCTGCTGCTGGGATTCTTCGCCGGTGACGTACAGCGCCGGCATGCGGCTGGCGATGCTGCACAGGGTTTGCAGCAGGATGGTCGACTTGCCGATGCCCGGGTCGCCGCCGATCAGCACCACCGAGCCGTCCACCAGGCCGCCGCCGAGCACGCGGTCGAGCTCACCGGACGCGGTGGAGAAACGCGGGATTTCTTCGACGCTGACTTCCGCCAGGGTCTTGATCTGCGCCTGTTGCCCGGTCCAGCCGGCACGGCCGGTGGGCGCTGCGGCGCCGCCGCTTTCAATCATGGTTTCCGTCAGGGTGTTCCACGCGCCGCACTCGGTGCATTGGCCGGCCCACTTGGGAAAGGTCGCGCCGCACTCTGTGCAGCCGTACATGCGCTTGGCCTTTGCCATTTGAGAACCTCCAACCGAAAAACCGCGATGATAGCTCAGCGCGGCGCCGGGGTCCGGATTTCACCACTGGCCAATCGTGAAGCGCTGTTGCCGATCGGGTCTTCAGCGTTGAGGTCGGCGCCTTTGGCTTTCAACTCATCCAACAACTCGACGCGCTTGAACAACCCGGCGTACATGGCCGCGGTCTGCCCGGCGCCGTTGCGTTGGTCGGGGTTGCAGTCAGTGGCCAGCAGACGCTGGGCGATTTTCAGCTCGCCTTTGAAAATTGCGCCCATCAGGGCGGTGTTGCCGCGTTTGTCTTGCACGCAGGCGTCGGCGCCGGCGCTGAGCAGGCGCTCCACGAAAGGGCCCTGGCCGTGATAGGCGGCGAGGATCAGCGCGGTGTAGCCCTTGTCGTCCTGGGTGTTGAGGCCGTAGCCGGACTCGATGAAGGTGTTGAGCATGTCGATATCGCCACGGCGGGCGGCATCGAAATAGTAGTCCTGCAGCTGTGCCTTGAGCGCGACCGGGTCAGGCGACTCGGCATGGGCGACAAAGGCCAGCATCGCCATCAGTAAACCAATCGAAATACGCATGGGGGTGTTCTCCTGCCAGGGGTCGACGCCCGTGCAAGGGCGCCGACCGGAACCAACGTCAGTCAGTGAGTTTTTCTGCCAGCGCTTTCACGCGAGCCAAATCACCCTTGGCGACCTTGGTCACGCCGGTGCCGTACTCCGGGTCGGCCTTGTAGAGGAACGACAGGATGATGTGCTTGCTCTCGTCATCCGTGGTGGCCAGCGAGCCGCCAAAGTTGTCGATCAGGTCCTGACGCTCTTTCTTGTTGTACGAGCGGTACAAGTCGCCAGCCTGCTTGAAGTTCTGCTCACGCTGGATCTTCGCCTGCTGGGTGCTGCCCGACAGCGCCGACTGGCTGTAGCGCGCGGTTTGCGGCTCTTCGCGCGGCAGCAGGCGGCTTGGCTGGTAGTTCACGCCGGTAGTGGTTTTGCCTGCATTCATCGCGCCGTCCTGGTTACCGTTGTTAACGGTTACCCGTGGGGCGTTGATCGGCAGTTGCAGGGCGTTCGGCCCCAGGCGGTACATTTGCGTGTCGGCGTAGGAGAACACCCGGCCTTGCAGCAGGCGGTCTTCAGAGGGCTCGATACCTGGCACCAGGTTGGCCGGCGCCATGGCCACTTGTTCGGTCTCCTGGAAGACATTCGCCGGGTTACGGTTCAGCACCATCTGCCCGACTTTACGCTCCGGTACGTTCGGCCAGATTTTGGTGGCGTCCAGCGGGTCGAAGTCGAACTTGGCCAGGTCCTCAGGCTTGAGCACTTGCACGTACAGGTCCCACTTGGGGAAGTCACCCTTGTTGATGTGGGTAACCAAGTCATGGGTCATGTGGCTGTAGTCACGCCCTTGCACTTCGGTGACTTGCTTGGGGTCAAGGTTGTTGATGCCCTGCAGGCTCTTCCAGTGGAACTTGACGTAGTGCACTTCGCCCTTGGCGTTAATCAACTTGTAGGCATGTACGCCGTTGCCGTCCATTTCCCGATAACTGGCCGGGGTGCCGGCGTCGGAGTACAACTCGGTGAGTGTACGAGTGGACTCTGGAACATGGGAGAAGAAGTCGAAACGGCGGGAGTCGTCGTCCAGGTTAGTGCGCGGGTCGGGTTTGAACGCATGAACCATGTCCGGGAACTTGATGGCGTCGCGAATAAAGAAAGTCGGGAAGTTATTGCCGACCAAGTCCCAGTTACCTTCGGCGGTATAGAACTTGGTGGCAAAGCCGCGTGGATCGCGCAGGGTTTCCGGAGAGTGGTTGCCGTGCACCACGGCCGAGAAGCGCACGAACACGGGCGTGGCCTCGCCTGCGGCGAACACTTTGGCCTTGGTCAGGTCGCTGAGGTCGTCAGTGACGGTGAAGGTGCCGTGGGCGCCGGTGCCACGGGCATGCACCACGCGCTCCGGAATGCGCTCACGGTCAAAGCGTTGCAGTTTTTGAATCAGTTGCACGTCTTGCAACAGCACCGGGCCATTGGCGCCGGCCGTTTGCGAGTTCTGGTTGTCGCCCACCGCCGCGCCGTTATCGCGGGTCAGGTTGGCAGCGTGTACGGAGAGTGAAAGCAGGGTGGCGCTCGCCAGTATCAGCGCGTGTCGCGCGATAACCGGGCGGCGCTTGATTGGATTCTTCATCGAGGTTTCCTCTGGTTTTTCTAGTGCACATTCAGTTGTGCTTGCCAGAGGCTAGTGACCCGCGACGCAGAAGATAAATAGAAAAACCCCACCGGGACGATTAAGAAAATACGGTGGTAAGCCACTGAAATAGCGAGTATTTCGCGCGCGATTGGTGGCACTTTGCAAACTATTTGCGTTTTAATGTGTCGATAAAAGCTGACAGTGTTAACGGTTGTGTCGCGCAAGCCCTCTACGACTGACTTACACTGACCTCCACCCTTCTCATCTGTAACAAGGAATAACCTATGGGCGTGATCAGTGAGTTCAAGGCCTTCGCGGTCAAAGGCAATGTGGTCGATATGGCCGTCGGTATCATCATCGGTGCCGCCTTCGGCAAAATTGTTTCCTCGTTTGTAGGCGACGTCGTAATGCCGCCGCTCGGTCTGCTGATCGGTGGTGTGGACTTCGGCGATTTGGCAATAACACTCAAGGCCGCTCAGGGCAACGTCCCTGCGGTGGTGTTGGCTTACGGCAAGTTTATCCAGAGCGTGGTCGACTTCCTGATCGTCGCGTTTGCAATCTTCATGGGCGTGAAGGCGATCAACCGCCTCAAGCGTGAAGAGGCTGTGGCCCCAAGCTTGCCGCCGACCCCGACCAAGGAAGAGGTGTTGCTGGGCGAGATCCGCGATTTGCTCAAGGCACAGAACGACAAGCCGCTTTAACCGGCACTGGTTTGGCAAAAAGGGCGCCTGTTGCAGGCGCCTTTTTTTATGCGCCGTACTACCAGTAATTCTCTACTGCCACCTGGCCTGGGCGACGGCTCAGGCTCAGTTGCATGTCGCGTTGCTTGAGCAATTGACGCGTGTCGTCGACCATCTGCGGATTGCCGCAGATCAGCACGCGGGAGTGTTCCGGGGTCAACTCGACGCCGGCCGCGCGCTCCAGTTCGCCATTCTCGATCAAGGTGGTGATGCGACCACTCAGGGCGCCAGGGTGTTGCTCACGGGTGACGGTGGGGATGTAGACCAGCTTGTGCGCATACTCGGCCAGGTACTCACGCTCGCCCAACGCGTGGATCAGTTCCTGATACGCAAGCTCCTTGGCCTCGCGGGCGCTGTACACCAGGACAATGCGCTCGAATTTTTCCCAGACCTCGAAGTCCTGCAGGATCGACAGGAACGGCGCCACGCCTGTGCCAGTGCCCAGCAGCCACAAATCTCGCCCGTCCACAAATCGGTTCAGCGTCAGAAAGCCTGTGGCCTGGCGCTCGACCATCAAGGTGTCGCCCACTCGCAGGCGGCTCAATTGACTGGTGAACTCGCCGCCCGGAACAACAATGGAGAAGAAGTCGAGGTGCTCGTCAAACGGTGAGGACACGATCGAATAAGCCCGCCAGACGGTGCTGCCATCCGCCTTGGTCACCCCCAGGCGCACGAACTGGCCGGCGGTAAACCGAAAACCCGGGTCGCGAGTGGTACGCAAAGTAAACAGGCTGGGGGTCAGCGATTGCACATCGAGCAAGGTCTGGCGGGTAAATTTCTCAGCACTGGCCGTCATGGGGGGCTCCGTTGAACAGGTGCCCTAGTGTCCCTCAAAGCGGCGTTGGGAAACACCGGTGGTTTGTACTGGCATTTTCATTGCTCGGGCATTCGCGAATGTAACGCCAATGAAACGCTGATGCTTTCAACGCAATTGCACCGTCGCCGGGGTTTTGGTGCTCACACTAATTATTTAGCTATCGCCCCTCATCCAATAGGCCATTAGATGATGGCGTTCATAAAAACAGCCCTGAATAGGCCATTTCCACAACCTGTTAAATTCAATAAGTTTTCTTCACCCAACAACTAACCTCCACAAAAACTCAGTTGTTGTACAAGCTCAACAAGTATAAATACCCGATCTTTCTGACAACTTTTTCATCTCAGTATGTGGGCTTTATCCTACACTCCTGTTCGTGGCGCATTGGGAGCCAGGACGTCCCCAACTCACACCTACCCCATGGAGATTCACCCTATGGTTAACTGGCGCAACACGAGACTCCCAAAACTGGAAGGCGAGAACAAGATCACCACTGTTTACGAGATGATCGTCAATCAAACTTTCCAGCTCGGTTTTGAATATTGCTCATTTACGATGAGTTCCCAACAACCTGCCAACCAGACACAACCTATTCGATTAAACAACTATCCAAATGAATGGAATGCACTGTACAACCAAGCGCATTTTTTTGATGTGGATCCCATAGTCGCCCACTGCAAACGCAGCGTAATGCCGCTGGTCTGGGATGAAAAAGCGTTCAGCACCGCGCCGAATCTATGGACGCTGGCCCAATCGTTTGGTGTGCACCTGGGATGGACTCAAGCCGTGCATGACTTCCAGGGTGTGTTCAGCATGCTGACCCTGGGCCGAAGTACCGGCAGCGTCAGCCCTGAAGAACTGTACGAAAAAGCAGGCCAGGTACTGTGGCTATGTCACGCCATGCACGCCGTCGTAGCGCAAACATATGCCGACACACCCAGTATCACGCCGCCCTGCAAACTGACCCCACGGGAAATAGAAATTCTCAGGTGGTCAGCCATCGGCAAGACCGCCTCGGAAATCGCCACGATTCTTTGCCTGTCAGAGCGGACCGTGGGCTTTCATATCAGCAGTTGCCTCAAGAAACTGGGCGTTACCAACAAGATCGCGGCTGTACTGCGCGCCTCAAAAGCGGGGTGGTTTTAGCCAACCTGGAAACACCGCATGTAATCCCCTTGAAAAAAACGTAACATTTACGGCCAATTCTGAGTGTTGACGCTGCGCCTTGGGTGCCGCCTCGCCGTACACTCAGACGGTTACGCCGGGTACCACGCCCGTCGAACGCCCATCGATGACCAGAGTCTCCCCCGCCATGCCCCTGCTTGACAGCCCCTTCGCCCAGCTCGATCTGATCCGCCAGCCAGAGCAACACAATGACCCGCTGCAGGCCTTTGATGCCGCCGATGAGTACTTGCTCAACTACCTGGCCGAACAGTCGCTGAATTCGGCAACCCGCGTGCTGGTGCTCAATGACAGCTTCGGCGCCCTGGCGGCCAGCCTCGAAGGCCAGGTGCAGGTGACCTCCAGTGGCGATTCGTTTCTGGCAGCCCTTGGCCTTGAGAAAAACCTGGTGCGCAACGCCAAGGCGTTTGATGCCGTGGCGTTTGTGCCAGCCTCGCACGTAGCCACCGGGCCTTTCGACCGCGTGCTGATCCGCGTGCCGAAAACCCTGGCCTTGCTCGAAGAACAGTTGATTCGCCTGCAAGGCCAACTGGCGCCAGGCGCCGAAGTGATCGCCGGGGCGATGATCAAACACCTGCCACGGGCCGCCGGTGAACTGCTGGAGCGCTACATAGGGCCCATGCACGCCTCGCTTGCGGTCAAAAAAGCCCGGCTGCTGATCGCCACCGTAGATGCTCGCCCAACCGCCGTGTCGCCCTACCCTACCCGCTACACCCTGGACGCACCGGCCATCGAGCTGCTCAACCATGCCAACGTGTTCTGCCGCGAAGGCCTGGACATCGGCACCCGCGCCTTCCTCCCGCACCTGCCGAACAACCTCGGCAGCGCCCGCGTGGCAGACCTTGGCTGCGGTAATGGCGTGTTGGCGATCGCCAGCGCCCTGCAAAACCCCGACGCGCAGTACACGCTGGTGGATGAGTCCTACATGGCCGTGCAATCGGCGGCCGAGAACTGGCAGGCCGCCCTGGGCGCTCGCGCGGTCACCCTGCGCGCCGACGACGGCCTGGCCGGTCAGGCGCCGCAGTCGCTGGACGTGGTGCTGTGCAACCCGCCCTTCCACCAGCAGCAGGTGGTCGGTGACTTCCTTGCCTGGCGCATGTTCCAGCAGGCGCGTGATGCCCTGGTCGTTGGTGGCGCGCTGTATATCGTGGGCAACCGCCATTTGGGCTATCACAGCAAATTGGCGAAGCTGTTCCGTGGCGTCGAGCAAGTCGCGGCCACGCCAAAGTTTGTGATTCTCAAAGCGCGCAAATAAAAAAACCCTGCCGCTCTTGCGAGTGGCAGGGCTGAAAAGCCGGGCCGCGAGGCCCGGATTGGGATGTCAGTGGGTGGTCAAGCCCGCCGCGCTCATGAACATGCGCATCAGGCTGGCCACGACAAACAGGGCCAGCACGCTGCCGGTCCAGATCATCGCCAGCCACCCCAGGCGCCGCCACAACGGCTGTTTCTCGGCCTGTTCGATCTCGTGCAACGAAGGTTTGCCGGACATGAAACGACCCTCCTAGTGATAGCCGTCTTCGTGGGTGACCTTGCCGCGGAACACGTAGTAGCTCCAGAAGGTGTAGCCCAGGATGAACCGGATGATGAACAACGTGCCCACCAGCATGAAGCCCTGGCTTTGCGGCGGTGCAGCGGCGTCCCAGATGGAAACCGACGGCGGAATGATGTTCGGCCACAGGCTGATACCCAAACCGCTGTAGCCGAGGAATATCAGCACCAGCGTCAGCAGGAACGGCGTGTAGTGCGCATTTCGCGCCACTGCGCGGATCAAGCCGTACATGGTCACCAGCACCAGAATCGGCACGGGCAGGAACCAGAACAGGTTCGGCAGGGTGAACCAGCGCGAGGAGATTTCCGGGTGCGCCAGAGGCGTCCACAAGCTGACAACGCCGATCACCGCCAACACCACGAACGCCAACGGCCGCGCCAGGTTGTGCATCTGCTCCTGCAACTTGCCTTCGGTCTTCATGATCAGCCAGGTGCAGCCGAGCAAGGCATACGCGATGACCAGCGCAACGCCGCAGAACATCGTGAACGGCGTGAGCCAATCCAGCGAGCCACCGGCAAACTGACGGTCGACCACCGGAATGCCATCGATGAACGCCCCCAGTGCCACGCCCTGGAAGAAGGTCGCCGCAATGGAACCGCCGATAAACGCCTTGTCCCACAAATGGCGCTTGTCGTCCTTGGCCTTGAAACGGAACTCGAAAGCCACGCCACGGAAAATCAGCCCGATCAACATCAGGATCAGTGGCAGGTAAAGCGCCGACAGCACCACCGAGTAGGCCAGCGGGAACGCGCCGAACAACGCCGCGCCGCCCAGTACCAGCCAGGTTTCATTGCCGTCCCATACCGGGGCGACCGTGTTCATCATCACGTCACGGTCGACTTTGCCGGGAATGAACGGAAAGAGGATGCCGATACCCAGGTCGAAGCCGTCCATGACCACGTACATCATGATGCCGAAGATGATGATCACGGCCCAGATCAGCGGAAGATCAATACCCATCTCAATTCCCCTTGTGCTGAATGTGGGCGTGGTCGTCGTCGCTGCCATCATCGGCGGCGGACAACGGACGGGCCGGCGTGCGTTTCTGGCCAGGGCCACCATGGGTAGGCTCGCTGCCTTCGTGGGTCTGCGGCCCTTTGCGCACCAGGCGCATCATGTAGCCCAGCCCTGCGCCGAACAGCGCGAAGTACACCACCACGAACAGCACCAGGGTGATCGTCATCTGCGCCAGGCTATGCCCGGAGGAAGCGTCCGCCGTGCGCATCAAACCGTAGACCACCCACGGCTGGCGGCCGATTTCGGTGGTAAACCAACCGGCGAGAATCGCGATCAGGCCGGACGGGCCCATCCACAGCGCCAGGTACAGGAACGGCCTGGAGGTGTACATCTTGTCGCCCCGACGCAGCCAGAGGCTGAACAGGCCGGTGAAGATCATCAGGAAACCCAGGCCAACCATGACCCGGAACGACCAGAACACAATCGTCGAGTTGGGACGGTCTTCAGGCGGGAACTCCTTGAGCGCCGGCACCTGTTTGTCCAGGGAGTGCGTCAGGATCAGGCTGCCCAGGTAAGGAATTTCGACCGCGTATTTGGTTTTTTCGGCCTTCATGTCGGGCAGGCCGAACAGGATCAGCGGCGTCGGCTCGTTGCCGATATTTTCCCAGTGGCCTTCAATCGCGGCGATTTTCGCCGGCTGGTGCTTGAGGGTATTCAGGCCGTGGAAGTCACCGATCACCGCCTGGATAGGCGCCACGATCAGCGCCATCCACATTGCCATCGAGAGCATGGTGCGGATCGCAGGGTTGTCCTTGCCGCGCAGCAGGTGCCAGGCCGCCGACGAACCGACGAAGAACGCCGTGGCCACAAAGGCCGCCGTGGCCATGTGCATCAGCCGGTACGGGAACGACGGGTTGAAGATCACCGCCAGCCAGTCGGTCGGAATCACGCGCCCGTCGACGATTTCAAAGCCTTGCGGGGTCTGCATCCAGCTGTTGGACGCAAGAATCCAGAAGGTCGAGATCAGCGTGCCGACGGCCACCATCACCGTGGCAAAGAAGTGCAGCTTGCGCCCCACCTTGTTCCAGCCGAACAGCATCACGCCGAGGAAACCCGCCTCCAGGAAGAAGGCCGTGAGCACCTCGTACGTCAGCAACGGCCCGGTTACAGCGCCGGCGAAGTCCGAGAAGCGGCTCCAGTTGGTGCCGAACTGGTAGGCCATGACCAGGCCCGAGACCACGCCCATGCCGAAGTTGACGGCAAAGATCTTCGACCAGAAATGGTAGAGGTCACGGTAGGTGTCGTTATGGGTCTTGAGCCACAAACCTTCCAGCACCGCAAGGTAACTGGCCAGGCCGATAGTGATCGCCGGGAACAGGATGTGGAACGAGATGGTGAATGCGAATTGAATTCGGGCGAGATCTAGCGCCTCCAAACCGAACATAAGTCTTCCTCTGTCAGGTAATACCGGCTGCTGGCTGGGAGCCTGCACCCACTGCCCCCACGGATATGGAGTGTGGCGAATTTCAATTCGTTTCTTTTTTTAAACCACCACGTAGGGAATCGGGCCTTTCGGCCTCCAGAACAATCCCGGGGCCGGTTTTGATCTGGATCAAGCATTGCTGAAAGAGTAGTCCCATTTTCGCTGTAGGAAGGCGTGGTCTTTTGCCGCGTGACAGCTTGCCTCATACCGGTGCACAGCAAACCCTTGCAACTATTTGTTACAGCATGATGCTAATCTCGCCGTTCCCTCTGCTCCCGACCTGAATTCCCGATGCCTACTAGTGAACCCGCGTTGCTGTTGCGTCACCATCGCCCTTTCATCGCGTTCTGGCTGGCACGGATCTTCACCGCCAGCGGCTTCCAGATGCTCACCGTGGCCATCGGCTGGAACCTCTACCAACTGACCGGCAACGTGCTGGACCTGGGCCTGGTCGGCCTGGTGGAATTCATCCCGCGCGTACTGTTCATGCTGCACACCGGGCATGTGGCCGATCGCTATGAACGACGCAAGGTCGCCGCCATCTGCCAGACCGTGCAGGCGCTGATTGCCTTGTCCCTGGCCATCGGCGGCCTGACCGGCAACGTGACGCGCGAGATGATCTTTATCCTCGCCTTCCTGCTCGGCGCCGCGCGTTCGTTTGAAATGCCGACCACCCAGGCGCTGCTGCCAAGCATCGTGCCCAGCGCACTGTTCCCGCGGGCCGTGGCCTCGTCGCAATCGGCGCAGCAACTGGCGACCATTGTCGCGCCGGCCTTGGGCGGCCTGCTCTATGCATTTGGCAGCGTGTGGGTGTATGGCCCGACAGTGGCGTTGTACCTGATCGCCTGCGTGCTGACCCTCAACCTGCCCGCACGCCAGACCCCGCTGAACAAAGCCAAGGCCACCATGGACTCGCTGCTGGCCGGGATTCGCTTTATCCGCAGCCGCCCGGACATCCTCGGCGCCATCTCGCTGGACCTGTTCGCCGTGCTGTTGGGCGGCGCCACCGCGTTGCTGCCGGTGTTTGCCAAGGACATCCTGCTGACCGGCGCCTGGGGCCTGGGCCTGCTGCGCTCGGCACCGGCGGTGGGCGCGTTGTTGATGTCGTTGTGGCTGGCACGGTTCTCGGTGGACCGGCATGTCGGGCGCGTGATGTTTACTGCCGTCGGCGTGTTTGGCGTGGCGACCATCGCGTTCGGCCTGTCGACCTCGTTCTGGTTTTCCCTGGCGGTGCTGGTGGTGCTGGGCGCAGCAGACATGATCAGCATGGTAATTCGCGCGTCGTTCGTGCAACTGGAAACGCCGGATGAAATGCGCGGCCGCGTCAGTGCGGTCAACGGCCTGTTTATCGGCGCGTCCAATCAGCTGGGCGAGTTCGAATCGGGGATCACCGCCCACTGGTTCGGCACCGTGCCCGCCGTGGTCATGGGCGGAATCGGCACGCTGCTGGTGACCGGGGTGTGGATAAAACTGTTCCCAACCCTGGCCAATCGCGACCGGATGCATGTGGCGGTAGAAGAGCCGAAGGCTGAAGCGGCGAAGGTCTGAGCACCGCCGCCTGACCGGAGGCAGCACTACAGAACACTGTGGGAGCGGGCTTGCTCGCGAAGGCGGTGCATCAGTCGATACAGTCATTGACTGACGCCGCGCTTTCGCGGGCTAACCCGCTCCCACAGTGGTTTTGAGGTGTGTGCTAGAGCACCTTGTCCAGGGTGACAGGGAAGTCGCGTACCCGTTTGCCGGTGGCGTGATAAATCGCGTTCGCCACCGCCGCCGCCACCCCGACGATGCCGATTTCGCCCACGCCTTTGGAGCCCAGGGCATTGACCACGTCGTCGTGTTCTTCGACAAAGATCACGTCAATCTCGCCAATGTCGGCGTTCACCGGGATGTGGTACTCGGCCAGGCTGTGGTTCATGTAGCGCCCCAGATGGTGGTCGATCTGCGTCTCTTCATGCAGCGCCATGCCAATACCCCACACCACGCCGCCGAGGATCTGGCTGCGGGCCATCTTCGGATTGACCACGCGACCGGCGGCAATCGCGCTGACCACGCGACTGACCTTGATGGTGCCCAGGTCTTCATCGACCCGCACTTCCACAAATACCGCCGAGTGAGTGGCCGTGGCGTAGCCCTCGCGTTTTTTGTCGAGCTCGCTGTCGACCTGCACTTGCAGCGCGTCCTCACCGCTGTCTTTAACCAGTTGGGCCAACGACACACTCACGTCGCCTGTGTGCAATTGGCCGTCTTCAAAGCGCACGGACTCGGCGTCTTTGAACACCGGGTACGTCTGCCGGGCAATCTTCAGCAGTTTGGCGTTGAGCGCTTCGCACGCCTGTTGCACGGCAGTGCCGACGGACGACACGGTAAACGAGCCGCCCTGCAAAGGCGCGGTGGGCAAGGACGAGTCCCCCAGCAAAAATTGGATATCGCCCATCGCCACACCGCTGGCCTGCGCGGCAATCTGGGTCATGACCGTGTAAGTGCCGGTGCCGATATCGGTGGTGGCGCTGCTGACTGTCAATTTGCCTTCGGCGTCGATGCTCGCCTTGGCGCTGGCCTTCATCTGCATGGCTTCCCACACGCCGCCGGCCATGCCCCAGCCGATCAACTGGTTGCCGTCACGCATGCTGCGTGGCTCCGGGTTGCGCTGGCCCCAACCGAAGCGTTCGGCGCCTTCGCTGTAGCATTCGCGCAGGGCTTTGCTCGACCAGGGTTTGTCTTCGTTCTGGTTGCGCTCGGCGTAGTTGATCAGGCGCAACTGCACTGGGTCCATGCCCAAGGCACAGGCCAGTTCGTCCATGGCGCACTCCAGGCCGATCACGCCCAGCGCGGCGCCTGGCGCGCGCATGTCCAGCGGGGTGTACACATCCAGCGGCACCAGGTTGTAGGTCAGCTGCACGTTATCGCAGTGATAGAGCATGCCGCTCCACTCCACCACGTGCTCGCTGAAGTCTTCGAAGCGCGAGGTCTGGCCAATTGCGGTGTGCCCCAACGCCAGCAGCCGACCGTTGGCGGCCGCGCCCATCTGCAACCGCTGCAAGGTGCGTGGTCGGTAGCCAAAGGTGAACATCTGTTGACGCGTCAGGGTGACGCGCACCGAACGCTTGAGCGCCAATGACGCCATCACCGCCAGGGGCAACTGGTATTGCGGGCGCAGGCCGGAACCGAAAGCGCCGCCGACGAACGCGGCAAAAATCCTCACCTGGCTCTTATCCAGGCCGAAGATTTTTTGCACATAGGCCTGGCAGTTCTGTGGGCCTTGGGTTTTGTCGTGGATATGCAGGGTGCCGTCCGGCTGATACAGCACCGTACTGGCGTGGGGTTCCATCGGGTTGTGGTGTTCGATGGGCGTGCTGTAGTGCACGTCGAGGCTGACGGCGGCAGCGCTCGACTCGGCCTGGAAGTTACCGCGGGGCGCGGGCGGCGTTTGTGGCGAGGGGTGCGCCTGCTCCTGCATGGCCAGCAAGTCGGTTTCAAAGGCTTCGCTTGCGTACTCGATCTCGACCAGAGAACCGGCATGTCGCGCCAGCTCCAAATTGTCGGCAATCACCAGCGCCAAGGGCTGGCCGCTATAAAGGACGCGGTCGTTGTAGAGCGGGCGAAACGGCGAGCCATCCGCCGCATCGTCGTCGGCGAACGCGTCATCGTAGCTGGCAAGCCTGGGGCGATTGTGGTGATCCAGCACCATGACTACGCCCGGCAGCGCCAGGGCCTTTGAGGCATCGATCTTGATCACCCGGCCCTTGGCGATGGTGCTGGAGACCACACTGCCGTGCAGCAAGTCTTTGTCTGGAAACTCGCCGGCATATCGCGCCTGGCCGGTGACCTTGAGCAGACCGTCGACGCGGTCCAGAGGTTTGCCGATAGCGGTCATGGGCGTTCTCCTGCGACAGCCGCGTCGCTCAGGGCGCGAATAATGCCACGGCGCGCTAGCTTGATTTTGAAGCCGTTGTGTTCCAGCGGTACGGCATCTTGCAGCAAGGCGTCGGCGGCGTTGCTGAAGGTTTCGCGGCTGACCGTCTGGCCGATCAGCGAGGCTTCCACCGCGCGGTCACGCCAAGGCTTGTGGGCCACGCCGCCCAGCGCAACGCGGGCGTCGATGATTTGGTCGCCGTCCAGTTCGAGGGCGGCGGCCACGGAGACCAGGGCAAAAGCGTAAGAGGCGCGGTCGCGGATTTTCAGGTAATGGCTGTGACGGGCCAGCTGGTTGGCGGGCAGCTCGATGGCGGTGATCAACTCATCGTCGGCCAGCAGGTTGTCGCGCTGCGGCGTATCGCCGGGCAGTCGATGGAAGTCAGCAAATTCGATGACGCGCGCACCCGCGCGGCCTTCGACATGCACCCGCGCCTCCAGCGCCGCCAAGGCCACGCACATGTCAGACGGGTGCGTGGCGACGCAGTGTTCGCTGGCGCCGAGGATCGCGTGAATACGGTTCAAGCCGGTGCGCGCCGGGCAGCCGCTACCGGGTTCGCGCTTGTTGCAGGGCACGCTGGCGTCATAAAAGTAGTAGCAGCGAGTGCGCTGCAACAAGTTGCCGCCGGTGCTGGCCATGTTGCGCAACTGCGGCGAGGCTCCGGCCAGGATGGCCTGGGACAGCAGTGGGTAACGCGCCTCGATCACGGGGTGCCAGGCCAGGTCGGCGTTGCTCACTAGCGCGCCGATCATCACGCCGCCACTGGCGGTCTCTTCAACGCCCTGCAGCGGCAGGCCGGTGATATCGATCAAGTGCTCGGGGCGGCTGATGTTTTCTTTCATCAGGTCCAGCAGGTTGGTGCCACCGGCGATAAAACGTGAAGCCGCGCTGCTCATGTGCACGGCCTCGTGCACATCGGCTGGCTTGCTGTACTGGAAGGGATTCATTGCTCACCTCCCTGGGCACGGCAGGCCGGCAAGGCATCTTCGATGGCATCGCGGATGTTGCTGTAGGCGCCGCAGCGGCACAGGTTGCCGCTCATCAGCTCCTTAATCTGCGCGGTGTCGTGGGCGCGGCCTTCATTGGCCAGGCCGACGGCGGAGCAGATCTGCCCTGGGGTGCAATAGCCGCACTGAAAGGCGTCATGTTTGATAAAGGCTTGCTGCATCGGGTGCAACGCGTCGCCGTCGGCCAGGCCTTCGATGGTGGTCAATTCGGCGCCATCGCACATCACCGCCAGGGTCAGGCAGGCGTTGACGCGTTTGCCGTCGCGCAACACTGTGCAGGCGCCGCATTGGCCGTGGTCGCAGCCTTTTTTACTGCCGACCAGGTCCAACTGTTCGCGCAGCAGGTCCAGCAAGGTGGTCCAGGGCAAAACGTCAAGTTGGCGGTTCTGGCCGTTCAGGGTCAGACGAATCGGGTGGCTGACGAACGGTCTGGCCGCCGCGCCATTGGGGGTTGCGCTCATAAACACCTCACGGGTTGGGGTATATCCGCGGCGTTCAGGAAAGTCGCCGTCTCAGGGGTACGACTTCCCGGGGTATTGAGCGTTCAAGAGGATTGATCAGCGGATGTTGAGCATCGTCGTCAGCGGGGTTTGCGAGCCGTTGATCGAGGAATTGCTGTACTCGAACCAGCCAGGGGCCTGGACGTTCAGGTCAAACACATAGATGTAGCCCATCACAGTGCCCACGCCATTACAGGCCTGGCTGATATTGCCGACCTGGCATACCGGCGAGCGTTGCCCGTTCAACTCGGCGCCATCGAAACGGCCCATCGGGCTTTTGCCCAGGCCGACTTCCATCACCGACACCTTGGTTGGGCCGCGATGGGCGCACATCTGCGTGCTGGTCGCGCGCTCCGGGATGGTTTCAGCGCAAGCGGCAGACTCCACTTTGAACACGCGCACTTCGCTCAACGCCGGTGCAGTCGCGCCCCAAGCCGGTGCCGCCAGCCCCAGGCCGATTAGGGCGAACAGAGCTAGACTGCTGGCGTTGGCTTTTTTCATGCTGTTGACGACTCTGGATTAAACGTCGACGCAGTATGCCTCAAGGCCATCCACCCACAAAACCAAGCCTATGCGCCATTGGCCTTCGGCTGCTGGTATGATGCGCCGCTTTTTCCGATCCTCTCTGAAACCACAGCCGCTTGGCGCAGTTTGTGCTTTGACTTAGAGGTCAACAAATAACGACGCAAAATAGCGTCACAGGGAGCCGGCATGCTGGAAAAGCTGTTTCAACTCAACGCACACAACACCAACGTGCGCACCGAGATTCTTGCGGGGATCACGACCTTTCTGGCCATGGCCTACATTCTGTTCGTGAACCCGAGCATCCTTGGCGAGACGGGCATGGACAAGGGCGCAGTGTTTGTCGCGACCTGCCTGGCCGCTGCCATCGGTTCGACCGTGATGGGCCTGATCGCCAATTACCCGATCGCACTGGCGCCGGGCATGGGCCTCAACGCCTTCTTCACCTACACCGTGGTGCTGCACATGGGCCACACCTGGCAAGTGGCGCTGGGCGCGGTGTTCATTTCGGCGGTGCTGTTCTTCCTGCTGTCGATCTTCCGCATCCGTGAGTGGATCATCAACAGCATCCCCTTGCCCCTGCGCTCGGCGATTGCCGCCGGTATCGGTCTGTTCCTGGCGCTGATCGCCCTGCACAACGCCGGCATCGTGGTCGGCAATCCGAACACCCTGGTGGGCCTGGGCGACCTGAAAAAACCGGCGCCTATCCTGGCCACCTTTGGTTTTATCCTCATCGTTGCGCTGGAAGCCCTGGCCGTACGCGGTGCAGTGCTGATCGGCATTCTGGCCGTGACCATTGTCTCGATCCTGTTGAATGTCACCCCGTTCGGCGGCGTGATCTCGATGCCTCCGTCCCTGGCCCCGACCTTCCTGCAGCTGGATATCAAAGGCGCGCTGGATATCGGCCTGGTCAGCGTGATCTTCGCGTTCCTGTTCGTTGACCTGTTCGACAACTCCGGCACCCTGATCGGCGTCGCCAAGCGCGCCGGCCTGATGGGCAAGGACGGCCACATGCCAAAAATGGGCCGTGCGCTGATCGCCGACAGCACCGCGGCCATGGCCGGCTCGCTGCTGGGCACCTCGACCACCACCAGCTACATCGAGTCTGCTGCGGGCGTGAGTGCCGGTGGCCGTACCGGTTTGACCGCCGTCGTGGTCGCGATCCTGTTCCTGCTGGCGCTGTTCTTCTCGCCACTGGCGGCCAGCGTTCCGGCCTTTGCCACCGCGCCTGCGTTGCTGTTCGTGGCCGTGCTGATGACCTCGGGCCTGGCCGAAATCGACTGGGATGACATTACGGTTGCAGCGCCGGTGGTGATCACCGCCCTGGCGATGCCCTTCACTTACTCCATCGCCAACGGCATTGCCTTCGGTTTCATCGCCTGGACCGCCATCAAGCTGCTTTCGGGCCGCTACCGTGAGCTGAACCCGGCACTGGTGATCCTGTCGATTCTGTTTGTGATCAAGCTGGGCTGGTTCAACGCATGACTTTTGACGCCGCAAGCTACACCGCTCAACTGCAAGACAAGGTCACGCGCTTGCGTGACCTGCTGGCACCGTTCGACGCACCCGAGCCGCAGGTTTTCGATTCGCCGCTGCAGAACTTCCGCCTGCGCGCGGAGTTTCGCCTGTGGCGCGAAGGCGGTGAGCGCCACTACGCGATGTTTTCCCAGGACGACAAGCGCACGCCGATTCTGATCGAAGAATTCCCGATTGCCAGCCAGCGCATCAACCAGTTGATGCCGCAACTCAAAGCCGCCTGGCAAGCCAGCGCGGCCCTGAGTCACAAGCTGTTCCAAGTGGAGTTCCTCACTACCCTGGCCGGCGACGCGATGATCACCCTGTGCTACCACCGCCCGCTGGACGAGCACTGGCACGCGGCCGCCAACCAACTCGCTGCCGATTTGAATGTCAGCATCATCGGCCGCTCCAAGGGCAAGCGTGATGTGATCGGCCACGACTACGTGGTGGAAAAACTCGCCGTCGGCGGGCGCACGTTCAGCTATCGCCAACCTGAAGGCGCGTTCACCCAGCCCAACGGCACGGTGAACCAGAAGATGCTCAATTGGGCGTATGAAGCCTTGGGCGATCGTCCGGATGATTTGCTCGAGCTGTACTGCGGCAACGGCAACTTCACCCTGCCGTTGGCGACCCGTGTACGCAAAGTGCTGGCGACCGAGATCAGCAAGACCTCAGTGAATGCGGCGTTGAGCAACCTCGATGAAAACGCGGTGGATAACGTCACCCTGGTGCGCTTGTCAGCCGAAGAACTCACCGAGGCGCTCAACGAAGTGCGCCCGTTCCGCCGCCTGCATGGCATCGATCTGAAAAGCTACGAATTCGGCAGCGTGTTCGTCGACCCGCCGCGCGCCGGCATGGACCCGGACACCTGCGAGCTGACGCGGCGCTTTGACAACATCCTGTACATCTCCTGCAACCCGGAGACGTTGGCGGCGAACATTGCGCAACTGCATGACACGCACCGGATTACCCAGTGTGCGATGTTTGACCAGTTCCCATGGACTCACCATATGGAATCCGGCGTGTTGTTGACCCGCCGGTAACCCGTCTCTTGCGCGTGCGACCGCCCCCTGGCTATTGGCAAGGGCGGTCGCCGACCACCGAACCCCCTCCCCCGCGCTGATTTACGGTTCGATAATCGAACAGATCCGCTGCCGTCAATTGACCAAATTAACCATCCAGTACATTTTATCTCCACAACCAATAATAACTGTGGAGATACCCCAATGCCGCCCATCGTGCTGGTGCTCAACGGCCCCAATCTCAATCTGCTCGGCACCCGCGAGCCCGCCACCTACGGCCATGAAACCCTGGCCGACATCGCCGCCCTGTGTGGGCGCAGCGCGGAAAAACTCGGGTTGAAAATCGAATTCCGCCAGACCAACCACGAAGGCGAACTGCTCGACTGGATCCACAGCGCCCGCGCCCGTTGCGCTGGCATCGTGATCAACCCGGCAGCCTGGACCCACACCTCGGTAGCGATTCGCGACGCACTGGTGGCCAGCGAAGTGCCGGTGATCGAAGTGCATTTATCCAATGTGCACGCGCGTGAGGCGTTTCGGCATCACTCGTTTGTGTCGCCCATTGCCAAGGCGGTGCTCGCCGGGTTCGGCAGCCATGGTTACCACCTGGCCCTGGAACACTTCAGCCACACGTTGAAAGGGTGAGCCCGATGAAACCGCGCATCCTCGCCGGCCTGATCGGCGCAGGTATCCAGGCCTCCCGCACGCCGGCCCTGCATGAACACGAAGGTGATGCCCAGGGCTTGCGCTACCTGTATCGCCTGATCGACCTGGAACCGCTGCAGCTGAACCTCAATGCCCTGCCCGACCTGCTGGACGCCGCCGAGATGATGCAGTTCACCGGCTTGAACATTACCTACCCGTGCAAACAGGCGATTCTGCCATTGCTCGACGAATTGTCCGACGAAGCCATGGGTATAGGCGCGGCCAACACCGTGGTGTTCAAAAACGGCAAACGCATCGGCCACAACACCGACTGCCTGGGCTTCGCCGAAGGGTTCCGGCGCAATTTGAATGACGTCGCGCGCCAGCATGTGGTGCAGATGGGCGCCGGCGGGGCGGGCGCGGCGGTGGCCCACGCGCTGCTGGCCGAAGGCGTGCACCACTTGAGCATTTTCGACGTGGACGTCGCCCGCGCTCGGGACCTGGTGGATAACCTTGCCCAGCGTTTTGGCGCCGGGCGCGCGCAGGTCGGCAACCACCTGGAAAGCGCCATGGCCGAGGCCGACGGGCTGGTCAACACCACGCCGATGGGCATGGCCAAGCTGCCCGGCACGCCGGTACCGGCCCAGCTGTTGCGGGCGGCATTATGGGTTGCAGAAATCGTGTATTTCCCGCTGGAAACCGAGCTGCTGCGCGATGCCCGCGCCCTGGGCTGCCGCACGCTGGATGGCGGCAACATGGCGGTGTTTCAGGCAGTGAAGGCGTTTGAACTGTTCAGTGGCCAGAGGCCGGATGCGCAGAGGATGTTGGCGCACTTCCAGAGCATGAATACCTGACTGCTGAAACCGAACCCCATGTGGGAGCGGGCTTGCTCGCAAAAGCGCTGTGTCAGTCGCCGGCTGTATTGGCTGACACTCTGCATTCGCGGGCAAGCCCGCTCCCACCCGGGTTATTCGATAGATTTAGGCTTGCAGGTAACGCATCACCGACTCACAGATCATCTCCCGATGCCGCTGCTTAACCGCTTCGTCCGACAACTCGATCTGAAAGATCTCACTGAACGTATGGCGGTTGGACACCCGGTAAAAGCTGAACGAGTTGATCAGCAGGTGCACGTCCAACGGGTCCAGCCCTTGGCGGAACACGCCCAGCTCGGCGCCGCGCTGCAACGTGGCGCCAAGCCCTTCGAGAATATTGCTGTTCATCGCCTTGATCGAATCCGAGCGCTTCACGTATTCGGCGTTGTTGATGTTTTCGATGCTGACGATGCGCACGAAATCCACGTTCTGGTCATGGTGATCAAAGGTGAATTCCACTAGCCGGCGGATCGCTTCGCGCGGCTCCAGGGCGGTGAGGTTCATGCGGGTTTCAGTATTGCGAATGTCGCCGTAGAGCTTCTCCAGCACCTCGACGTACAACTGCTCCTTGCTGCCGAAGTAGTAATAAATCATGCGTTTGGAGGTGTGGATGCGTTCGGCGATGGCATCCACGCGAGCGCCGGACAGGCCCTGCTGGACAAACTCGACGATCGCTTCCTGCAGGATGTTTTCGCGGGTCTTTTCCGGATTGTTCTTACGACTCTTGCGCGGTGCGTCTGACACAGCGGAGAGATCGGGGGTCAGGGTCATGGTGCGCTCACGGCCATTTTTGTTGTGCAGGCCGCGATTATGGGCCGAGGCGCTTCCCGAAGGAAGCACCTGGCCGCGCCGTCATAACCGTGCTTGTCGCGGCGCCCCGCTACGCGATTTGGCCATCGCCGCCAGGCGCACGGCCACGTTGGCTGCGCCATACCCGGCGTAGCCGTTTTTGCGCTGGATGATCTCGAAGAAAAACCGCCCTTCGAACGGCTCGGTGTACACATGAAACAGCTCACCGCCCTGGGCGTCACGGTCGTACAGCACGTTGTAGTACGCCAGCTCGCTGAGGAACTCGTCGTCAAAATCAAAGCGTGCCGCCAGGTCGTCGTAGTAGTTGAGCGGGATGTCCAGCAATGGCACACCTGCCTCTTTGGCCCGACTCACCTCGGCGAAAATATCTGCACAGTCGAAGGCGATGTGGTGCACACCCGAGCCGCGGTAGCTCGACAGCGCGTGGGAAATCGCCGTGTTGCGGTTCTCGGAAATGTTCAACGGCAGGCGAATCGAGCTGCAACGGCTGCGCAGCGCGCGGCTTTTCACCAGGCCGTAGGGGTCAGGCAGCACCACTTCATCATCGGCTTCGAAATCCAGCAGGCTCTTGTAGAACAACACCCAACTGTCGAGGCTGTCGGCGGGCAAGGCCATGGCCATATGGTCAATGCGCAGCAGGCCGCCGCTTGAGGCGGTAGTCGGTTGCAGATTGAAGTCGGTGCCGTACAGCCCGCCTTCGTTCTGATCCACCAGGTAAATCAGGCTGCCGTCCGGCGCACGCACGGCGGCCAACTCCAGTTCATTTGGCCCTACAAGCCCACGATATGGCTGCCCCTTGTAAGCCACCGCCCGCTGCAACGCCTTGGCGCTGTCCTTGACCCGAATCGCAGTGGCGCACAGCGACGGCCCGTGGGCTTCAAAAAAGTTGTGGGCAAAAGAATAGGGTTCGCAATTGAGGATCAGGTTGATATCGCCCTGGCGCAACAGGCTCACGCTCTTGGAACGGTGCTGCCCGGCCTTGACGAAACCCAGGCGTTCCAGCCATTGGGTGAGCTTGGCTGCGAGGTTTTCATCCACGGCAAACTCAAGAAATTCGATGCCGTCGTACTCGCTGGCGGCCGGCGTATCAAACAGGAGGTCGACCGGTTGAGCAGGCGCTCGCTGCTTGAGGCGCTCGCGGGTTTTCTCTTCCAGGTACAACAGCGAGCGCAAGCCATCCGCCGCATTCGCCCGCGTCGGGGCTGCGCGAAAACCATCGTTGAAAATTTCCAGGGACAACGGCCCGCTGTAGCCACTCTGGATAATCGGCGCAAGAAACCCCGCCAGATCGAACTCACCCTGCCCCGGGAAGCAGCGAAAATGCCGGCTCCACTCCAGCACATCCATGGCCAGGATCGGTGCGTCGGCCATTTGTACAAAGAAGATTTTGTCCCCCGGGATCTGGGCGATTGCACTCGGGTCGCCCTTGAGCGACAGGGTGTGGAAGCTGTCGAGCAACACGCCAAGGCTCGGGTGGTCGATCTGGCGCACCAGGTTCCACACTTGCTGCCAGGTATTCACGTGCTTGCCCCAGGCCAGCGCTTCATAGCCGATGCGCAGGCCACGGCGACCGGCGTGCTCAGCGAGCAGGCTGAGGTCGTCGAGCAAAATCTGCTCATCGCCGACGCAATCGGCCGAGGCATTGCTGCACACCAGCACCAGGTCGGTGCCCAGCTCCTGCATCAAGTCGAACTTGCGCTCGGCGCGCTCCAGGTTGCGCGCCAGGCGGTCGCGGCGGCAGCCTTCGAAGTCGCGAAACGGCTGGAACAAGGTAATGGCGATACCCAGGTCGGCGCACATCTGCCTAACTTCCCGTGGGCTGCCGTCGTAATACAGCAGATCGTTTTCGAAGATTTCCACACCATCAAACCCGGCAGCGGCAATGGCTTCGAGTTTTTCCGGCAGGGTTCCACTCAAGGAAACAGTGGCAATGGAGCGTTGCATGGGGCGACTCCCGGCAAATGAGGCTCGTCTTATTTACGGCAAATTATTGGCCGCTAAACTGTGCACAGCAATTGAAATGTACGAACCGGTTAGTTTTTTGGGCGATTATCGAACAAAATGGCAATCCGCGAATTGACGAGTTTTTAGCCACTGCGCACCATCGAACACGTATCAAGACCCAGAACACACCATAAAAATTTCAAAAAACGGGTACGACCTCATGCCTTCGCAAACTCCCGCCGTGGCCGTGCGCCACAGCAATCCGCACAGCGGCATCGGCGACAAAATCCGCGGCGCCATGGCCGTGGGCAAAACCCGCTGGGGCATGCTGGCCCTGGTGTTCTTCGCCACCACCCTGAACTACATCGACCGCGCCGCGCTGGGCGTGATGCAACCGATCCTGGCCAAGGAGATGAGCTGGACGGCGATGGATTACGCCAACATCAACTTCTGGTTCCAGGTTGGCTACGCCATCGGCTTTGTGCTGCAAGGCCGGCTGATTGATCGAATTGGCGTGAAGCGCGTGTTTTTCTGCGCCGTGCTGCTGTGGAGCCTGGCCACGGGCGCCCATGGCCTGGCGACGTCGGCCGTGGGCTTTATGGTGTGCCGCTTCATTCTCGGGCTGACCGAGGCCGCCAACTACCCGGCCTGCGTGAAGACCACGCGGTTGTGGTTCCCGGCCGGCGAGCGCGCAGTGGCCACCGGTATTTTCAACGCCGGCACCAATGTGGGCGCGATGATGACGCCGATGCTGCTGCCATTGATCCTTCACGTCTGGGGCTGGCAGGCGGCGTTTCTGTGCATGTCGGCACTGGGCGGGATCTGGCTGGTGTGCTGGGGCCTGAAGTACTACAACCCGGAAGACCACCCGACGGTCAAACAATCCGAATTGGACTACGTGCAGCAGGAAGTCGAACCGCCGCAACCCAGCGTGCCCTTCAGCCGCATCCTGCGCATGCGCGGCACCTGGGCCTTCGCCCTTGCCTACGCAATGACCGCGCCGGTGTTCTGGTTCTACCTGTACTGGCTGCCGCCGTTTCTGAACCAGCAATACAACCTGGGCATCAACGTGACCCAAATGGGCATCCCGCTGATCATCATTTACCTGACAGCCGACTTCGGCAGCGTGGGTGGGGGGATTCTGTCGTCATTCCTGATCGGCCGTGGGATGAATCCGATCAAGGCGCGCCTGTTGTCGATGCTGCTGTTTGCCTGCTGCATCGTCGGCGTGATCATGGCCGCCGGCTCCAGCCAGTTGTGGGTCGCCGTGTTCGCCATCTCCCTGGCCATCGGCGCGCACCAGGCCTGGACCGCCAACATCTGGAGCCTGGTGATGGACTACACGCCCAAGCACATGATGAGCACGGTGTTCGGTTTCGGCGGCATGTGCGCGGCCATCGGCGGCATGTTCATGACCCAGATTGTCGGCCACATCCTCACGGTCACGAACAACAACTACACCGTGCTGTTCACCCTGATCCCAGCGATGTACTTCATCGCGCTGACCTGGATGTACTTCATGGCACCGCGCAAGATTCCGACAGTCGAGGTTTGATTCAACGCCGCCGCTGCTGCCAGGCAGCGGCCAACCCGCTCATGCAGATCACCCCGATGCCGACCACCGTGGTCATGTCGGGGGTATGGTTGAACACCAGCCAGCCCAACAAACCCGCAAACACGATCTGGCAGTAGCCGAACGGTGCCAGCAAGGCCGGCGCCGCAAAGCGGAAGGCCTGGGTCAACATCAAGTGCGCGGTCATGCCGCACGTGCCTAACGCCAGCATCAGCACGCCATGCCACACCGTGGGCAACTGCCAGAAGAACGGCACCAGCGCACTCATCACCAGGGTATTGCACAGGCCGGCGAAAAAGTTACTGGTGGTCGGCGTGTCGTATTGGCTGAGGATGCGCGTGAGCAACTGGTAGAAGCAGAAGAACAACGCCGAACACAGCGGCAGCAGCACCGCAGGCGTGAACAGCTCACCGCCGGGGTGGATGATGATCAGCACGCCGACAAACCCGCAGATCACCGCCAGCCATTGGCCACGTGTCACGTGTTCACCGAGCAAGGGCACCGACAACGCTGTCACCAGGATCGGCGCCAGGAAGTTCACCGCCGTAGCTTCCGCCAAGGGGATGTAATGCAGCGCCGCGGTAAAAAACAGGCTGGTGCCCAGCAGGCACAACGCACGCACCACCTGCATGCCCGGGCGTTTGCTGCGCAGCACGCGCAAACCCGACTGCGGCAGGAAAATGCCGGCCATCAGCAAGGTGTGCACCAGGTACCGCGCCCACACCACCATCACAATCGGGTAGAACCCGGCCAGGTATTTGGACAAGGCGTCGTGGCTGGAAAACAGAAACGTCGCCACCACAATCAGCAGGATGCCTTTGAAGGGATGGTTGACGCCGGAAAGGGGTGTACTGACAGTCATTGAATTCTCTTGCATGGCGGGCTGAACGCTGAGCACTGAGCACTGAACACGCAGGCACTCAACCCGGTAATCTAGCAGGCGGGCCTGCGTGCGCCCCAAGAGCATAACCAAACACCGTGCGAACAGCGCACTAAATCACCGGATTCGAGTCCAACGCTGCACCTTTGCCCGCGCGTTGCACTTTTTAACCAAGGCCTTGCCGCTATGAAAAAGACACTCTTTGTTCTTTCTGCTCTCGTCCTGCTCACTGCTTGTAACCAAGAGTCCAAAGAAGCGCCCAAGCCCGCCCCGGCTTCGGTGCAAGCCACCCTGGTACCGGCCACGCCGCCCACCGACAAATGGGTCGGCAAGTGGATCGGCGTCGAAGGCCTGAACCTGACCATCGCCAAGGACGACAGCATCGGCCGCGGCCACTACGTTCTGACCATGAAGTACGGCCTTGACGCCGACGACGAAGGCACCTTCAAAGGTGAAGCCAACGAAGACGGTATCGCCTTTACCCGCCCGGACGGCCCGCAACAATTGAGCGCCGGTGACGGTGAGGCCACTGGCCTGAAATGGCTGGCGGATAAAAAGGACTGCCTGATCGTCGATACCGGCGAAGGCTATTGCCGCGACTGACCCAATCAACGTGACACAACTTTCATCTGGCGCCCCTGCCCGCACGGCCTGACAGCAACGATACTAGGCAACTCTCGTTGCTTGTCGGACAGCCGGGCTGGCGCCATTCATACGCACCAACAACACTGCTCTTAGAAAAGTGTTCGACAGGTTTAACGAGAGGATTGCCCCATGCTATGGAAAAAAGGCCGACGCAGCGACAACGTGGTAGATGCCCGCGATGACAGTGGCGGCGGCGGTGGCGGCATGCGGTTTGGCGGCGGCAAGGGGCTGAGCCTGACGGCAATTGTGTTGATCGTCGGTATTGGCTGGCTGACCGGCCAGGACCCGCTGCAGATCCTCGGCCAATTGACCGGCCAGGCGGAGCAAGCGCCGTCAGTGAGCACGCAGCCGCGCCAGGCACCGCCGGCCAATGACCAGCAGGCCGATTTCGTCCGCGCGATTCTGGGTGATACGGAAGACACCTGGGGCCAGGTGTTCAAGGAAAACGGGTTGGTCTACAAGAACCCGAAACTGATTCTGTTCCGTGGTCGGGTCAATTCCGCCTGCGGTGGCGCCACCTCGGCCAGCGGCCCGTTTTATTGCCCGGCTGACCAGCAGGTGTATTTGGACCTGGATTTCTTCCGGGAAATGTCGCAGCGCTTCCAGGCCGCCGGCGATTTCGCCCAGGCCTACGTGATCGCCCACGAAGTCGGGCACCACGTGCAAACGCTGCTGGGCATCTCGGCCAAGATTCAAGCCGCGCGCCAACAAGGCCGCCAGATGCAAGGCGACGGCGGCCTGCTGGTACGCCAGGAACTGCAAGCCGATTGCTTTGCCGGGGTGTGGGCCAACCGTGCGCAAAAACGCCTGAACTGGCTGGAGCCCGGCGATATTGAAGAAGCACTGAATGCGGCCAACGCCATCGGCGATGACCGTTTGCAACAGCAGGGTCAGGGCCGCGTGGTGCCGGACTCGTTTACCCACGGCACCTCTGCGCAGCGCGTTCGCTGGTTCAAGACCGGCTTCGCAGCGGGCCAGATCACTCAATGCGACACTTTTACAGCGAAGAGTCTTTAGATGAATAAACGATTGGGATTGCTGTTCGGCGTGATGATTGCCTGTTCCTCCGCCACCTGGGCCGCCGAGAAAGAACACGGCGTCAAGGTGGTCAGCCCCGATCGTTTCCACCTGGACGCCGGTGACCTCAGCCTGGGCTTGAGCCAGGACTGGAGCCAGCCGCTGCCCAACGTGACCCGCGCGCTGATCATCGTGCATGGCCGCCTGCGCAACGCACAGACCTACCTGCAAAGCGGCGAAGACGCAGCCGAACACGCCGGGGTTGCTGCCACCACCCTGGTGATCGCGCCGCAATTTCTCAACGAGTCCGACATAAAGCGCAACCACTTGGGCACCCAGGTATTGCGCTGGAACGGCAATGACTGGATGGCCGGCGACGCCTCGACGGGCCCTGGCCAGCTCAGTTCCTACGGCGCGCTGGACCAGATCATCAAGCACCTGGGCAACCGCAAGCTGTTCCCGGCGTTGAAGGAAATCGTAGTGGCCGGCCATTCCGGCGGCGGCCAGGTGGTGCAGCGTTTCGCCCTCACCGGCCACGACCACCCGCAGCTGCAAACCGAAGGCATCAGCCTGCGTTACGTGGTGGCCAATCCGTCGTCCTACGCCTACTTCAGCCCACAACGCCCGGTGAAATTCGACACGGCCAGCTGCCCTGGCTTCAACGATTGGAAGTACGGCATGCAAAACCTGCCGGACTACGCCAAGGGCCAGAGTGCGCAGCAGCTTGAGCAGGCTTACGTGTCACGCGACATCACCTACCTGCTCGGCCAACAGGACACCGACCCCAACCACCCGGCGCTGGATAAAAGCTGCGAGGCCGAAACCCAGGGTGCGTATCGCCTGATTCGTGGGCACAACTACTTTGACTACCTCAAGCAGCTTCATCCGCAGCTGACTCAGAGGCTGGTGGAAGTGCCAGGGGTTGGGCACGACGGGGACAAGATGTTTACTTCGCCTCAGGGCGAGAAGGTGTTGTTTGCAAAGTGACTGACAAAACCGGATAAAAAGGTGGGAGCGGGCTTGCTCGCGAAGGCGGATTTTCAGTCGACTCATCAGTGACTGATCCACCGCTTTCGCGAGCAAGCCCGCTCCCACATTCGATCTTCAGTGCTGGGGCTGGATCATCCGGCGCAGGGCCGCGCAATCCTCAGCGTGCCAATCCGCCAACTCCGGCCAAGGGTTCTCGGGCACATTCACCAACACCGTCCTGGTCCCCGCCGCCCGCCCGCAATCCAGGTCAAAGCGGTAGTCCCCGACCATCACCATCTCGCTCGGCGCCACCTTCCAAACCTGCGCCAGTTTCAGCAAACCACCCGGGTCCGGCTTGGGCGGCGCATCTTCACGCCCCAGCACATCGTCGACGGCAAAGCAGTCCTCCAGGCCAATCGCCTGCAGCGTGATGTGCGCCAACTCGCGCGCGTTGCGCGTCAGGATGCCCAGGCGATAACCGCGCCCGGCCAGCTCGCGCACCAGCTCCACCGCACCTTGCGCCGCCACTGACCCCACAGCCAGCTCGCGCTCATGCGCAAGCAGCCACGCGTGCTTGGCTGCCGCCACGTCCGCCGGCAAAGCCGCCAGGTGCGTGAGGATGTCGTCCTCGGGCGGAATCTCCAGGGCCACGCGAATCGCCGCAAAATCATGCACGGCGACCGTGAGGGTGCCGTCCATGTCAAACACCCAATGCTTGACGTCCGACAGGCTCATGCCCAGTCCTTGCGATGGCGAATCAAGCCTTCCTGGGTCACCGAGGCCACCAGTTGCCCGGCGCGGTTGTACACGCTGCCGCGCGAGAAACCGCGCGAGTTACCGGCCCACGGGCTGTCCATGGCGTACAGCAACCAGTCATCGGCGCGCAGGTCGGCATGAAACCACAGCGCGTGGTCGAGGCTGGCGACCTGCATATCCTTTTGCCACACGGTCTTGCCATGGGGCAGCAACGAGGTGGTCAGCAAACCAAAATCCGAGGCATAAGCCAGCAGGTATTTATGCAGCGCGGGCGCGTCGGCCAGCGCGCCGTCGGCTCGGAACCACACGTACTTGATCGGGTCGGACGGCTGCGGGTTGTACGGGTCTTTTTCAGTCACCGGGCGCACTTCGATCGGCTTGGGGCACAGCAACTTGTCGCGCATGTGCTCGGGGATCAGGTGCGCACGCTGCTGGGTCAGTTCCAGTTCGGACGGCAAGTTCTCCGGGCCGACCACCACAGGCATGGTGCTCTGGTGCTCAAAGCCCTTCTCGTCATATTGGAACGACGTGGTGCAGGTGAAAATCGGGTTGCCCTTCTGGATCGCCGTGACGCGGCGCGTGCTGAAACTGCCGCCATCGCGCACACGGTCAACCGAGTAAACCACCGGCAATGACGCGTCGCCGGGGCGCAGGAAATAACCATGCAGGGAATGCACATGTCGCGCTTCTTCTACGGTCTGGCTGGCAGCCGACAACGACTGGCCCAGCACCTGGCCACCGAACAGTTGGCGAAAACCCAGGTCCTGGCTGCGGCCGCGAAAGAGGTTTTCCTCGATCGGCTCCAGGGTCAGCAAGTCCACCAGATCTTCCAATACTTGGCTCATAGAGCAACTCCTACAACAATCGAGAGGGCATTCCGGGCTGCTTATCCGTGCAGCGTGTCCAACCATTGGGCGCGGGTGATGCGATACAAAACATGATGGCGCAGCGGATCATCTGCTGCGACCTTGGGGTGTTCAAAATCTGCCTGGGGATCGTAATGCATACCGATGGCCTGCATGACTTTTTGTGATGGCAGATTGGTTTCGGTGGTGAAGGCGAGAATTTCATCCAGCTGCAGTCGGTCAAAACCACACCGCAGCGCAGTCCACGCCGCCTCACTGGCGTACCCCAACCCCCAATGTTCGCGGGCCAGGCGCCAGCCGATTTCCACCGCCGGGGTAAAGTCCGCTTCAAAGCTGACATTCAGCAGCCCGGTCAGGCCGATAAATTCGCCGGTGTCCTTGCGCTGCAAGGCCCACAGGCCAAAGCCGTATTCAGCGAAATGCCCGCGAATCCGGCCGATCAACGCCGCGCTTTCCAAGTGGCTCAACTTGGCCGGGAAATAACGCATCACCTGCGGGTCGGCGCACATGCGCGCAAATTCCGGTAGGTCGCTGTCGCGCCACTGGCGCAGCAGCAAGCGCGCGCTTTCCAATTCCAGTATCGGCTCCATGGGTCCCCTCCCTTGCCATGTGCGTGAGTGTACAGCGCTGGTAAGATCCTTCGCAGGTTCCCGTCAGAAAATCCCATGCCATTGCCATTGATCTACCACGATGACTACAGCCCTGAGTTCCCGGCAGACCACCGGTTTCCCATGGACAAGTTTCGCCTGTTGCGCGACCACCTGGTGGACAGCGGGCTGACCGAGGACAGCCAATTGCTGCGACCAGAGGTATGCCCGGCGCAGATTCTGGCCCTCGCGCATGAACCGGGGTACATCGAGCGCTACATGAGCGGTGAGCTGTCGCGCGAAGACCAACGGCGCCTCGGCCTGCCGTGGAACGAAGCCCTGGCGCGACGCACCGTGCGCGCGGTCGGCGGCTCGATCCTCGCGGCCGAACAGGCGCTGCAACACGGCCTGGCCTGCCACCTGGCGGGCGGCACCCACCACGCCCATTACGATTACCCGGCCGGCTTTTGCATCTTCAATGACCTGGCGGTGATCAGTCATTACCTGCTGGCCAGCGGCCGGGTCAACCGCGTGCTGATCTTCGACTGCGACGTGCACCAGGGCGACGGCACTGCACGCATCCTCCACGACACGCCGGATGCCATCACCGTGTCGCTGCACTGTGAAAAGAACTTCCCCGCACGCAAGGCCCAAAGCGACTGGGACATCCCGCTGCCCATGGGCATGGGCGACGCCGATTACCTCAAGGTGGTGGACGATGCGCTCAACTACCTGCTGCCGCTCTACCAGCCTGACCTGGTGTTGTACGACGCCGGTGTCGATGTGCATAAGGACGACGCCCTCGGTTACCTCAAGCTGACAGACGCAGGCGTCGCCGCCCGCGACGAGAGCGTGATGCGCCACTGCCTGGGCCGCGACATTCCGGTGATGGGCGTGATCGGTGGCGGCTACAGCAAAGACCGCCCGGCCCTGGCCCGCCGCCACGGCATCCTGCACCACAGCGCTCAGCGGGTGTGGACGTCATCAGGGTGTCATTGAACTGTGCGCGTTACCCACAATGCCTGTGGAACGGCCTGTGGATAAGTTGAGCGTAAGCGCCTGAAAGCGCACAGCCGTATGGCCTGTAGGAAAGTGTACGTTTTTTGATCAGGCAGCCACGCTGCCGTCGGGTAGAATGCTCGGCCTATTCAGCGACCGTAGCCTTGCCCATGCCTCAGCACCCTTCTCGACACGTCACTCTTATCGGCGGCGGCCCAGCCGGGCTGATGGCCGCTGAAGTCCTGAGCCAGGCGGGCGTGCGGGTAGACCTGTATGACGGCATGCCGTCAGTGGGCCGCAAGTTTCTGCTCGCGGGTGTGGGCGGCATGAACATCACCCACTCCGAGGCGTACCCGGCGTTCCTGTCGCGCTACGCCGAACGCGCGCCGGACATGGCGCCGCTGCTGCGAGCCTTTGGTGCCGAGGCGTTGTGCGAGTGGATTCATGGGCTGGGCGTACAAACCTTCGTCGGCACTTCCGGCCGCGTGTTTCCTACCGACATGAAAGCCGCCCCGCTGCTGCGCGCCTGGCTCAAACGCCTGCGCGATCAAGGCGTGGTTATCCACACCCGGCATCGCTGGCTGGGGTGGACGGCCGACGGCGGTTTACTTATCCACAGCCCGGACGGCGAAAAAACTGTCCACAGCGATGCGGTGTTGCTGGCCCTGGGCGGCGGCAGCTGGTCGCGCCTGGGCTCCGATGGTGCCTGGCTCAAGTTACTGGAAGACAAAGGCGTGCCTTTCGCGCCGTTACAACCGAGCAATTGCGGCTTTGAGGTGTCAGCCTGGAGCGAATTGATGGTGAGCAAATTCGCCGGCGCGCCGTTGAAAAACGTCGCCATCGGCGTGGCAGATGACAAGCCTCGGTTGGGGGAATGCGTGGTCACCGCCATGGGCATCGAGGGCAGCTTGATCTACGCGCTGTCGGCGCCGATTCGTGAAGCGATCAATCGCGATGGCTCAGCCACGGTGCATATCGACCTGCTGCCGAGCAAGCCGCTGGACAAGGTCCAGGCTGCACTGGCCAAGCCGCGTGGTTCGCGCTCGATGAGCAAGCACTTGCACAGCCAATTGGGCCTGGACGGGGTCAAGGCGGCCCTGTTGCGTGAGCTGGCGCCTGCGGAACACTTCCATGATCCGGCGCAACTGGCGGTGGATATCAAGGCATTGCCGCTGACACTGGTGAAAACCCGGCCGATGGATGAAGCCATCAGCACGGCGGGGGGTGTGCCGTTTGAGGCGCTGGATGAGCGGCTGATGCTCAAGCAATTGCCGGGGGTGTTTTGCGCCGGGGAGATGCTGGATTGGGAAGCGCCGACGGGCGGCTATTTGCTGACCGGGTGTTTTGCCAGCGGCAGAGCGGCTGGGCGGGGAATGTTGGAATGGCTTAAGCGCTGAGGTCTGTGGCGACTTCAAAGCCGCCTTCGCAGGCAAGCCAGCTCCCACATTTTGAGCTGTGAATACATTCAAAATGTGGGAGCTGGCTTGCCCTGCGATGAGGCCATCAGCAGCGCCGCAAAATCACTTCTTCTTGCGCGGCCCAGTGTTGAAAACCGGCACCTTGCGCACCGGCTTGATCGACGGCTCAGCCGGCGCTACGTCCCCGCTGTCCACCCACTTACCCAAATTGCGCTTACCGCCGCCACCGCCCGACGTCTTTGGCTTCTTCGGCTTTTTCGGTTTTTTCACCACCTGCCCACTGGCATCGGTGTCCGGCACGCGGTGCTCCGGCTCAAAGTCCGGCTCCATTTTGCGGGTCAGGGTCTGACGCGTGAGCATCTCGATGGCCGACAGCATGTTCACCTCATCGGCACACACCAGCGAAATCGCCTCGCCGGTGTTGCCTGCACGGCCGGTGCGACCGATACGGTGAATGTAGTCTTCGGCCACGATTGGCAGGTCAAAGTTGACCACCATCGGCAAGTCTTCGATGTCCAGGCCACGGGCTGCCACGTCGGTGGCTACCAGAATCTGCACTTCGCTGGATTTGAAGCGGTCCAGCGCACGCTGGCGGGTTGCTTGCGGTTTGTCGCCATGGATGCCATCGGCATTGATGCCCAGGCCCTGCAACTTGTCTACCAGCGCATCCACGCCGTTACGGGTCTTGGCAAACACCAGCACCTGCTTCCAGCGACCTTTGCGCATCAGGTGCACAAACAGCTCCGCCTTGCGCTTCTTGTCCACCGGCACCACCCACTGTTTCACGGTGTTGGCGGCGACGTTGCGCGGGCTGACTTCAATGCTCAGCGGGTCGTTGAGCATCTGCCCGGCGAGCGAGCGGATTTCATCGGAGAAGGTCGCGGAGAACAGCAAGGTCTGGCGCTTTTTCGGCAGCATGCGGTAAATGTTCGCCAGTTCTTCCGAGAAGCCCAGGTCGAGCATGCGGTCGGCTTCATCCAGCACCAGGGTTTGCAACTGGTTGAGCTTCAGCGCGTTCTGGCGAAACAAGTCGATCAGGCGGCCAGGCGTGGCGACCAGAATGTCGACACCCTTGCGCAGCTTCATCATCTGCGGGTTGATGCTCACGCCGCCGTACACCGCGTACGTGGTCAGCGGCAGGTGTTGGGCGTACTCGGCGACGCTGGCGTGAACCTGCTCGGCCAGCTCGCGGGTCGGGCACAGAATCAGCGCACGCGCCGAGTTGGCGGCGACTTTCGGCCCTTCCATGGTCAACAGTTGCAGCAGCGGCAGGGCGAAACCTGCGGTCTTGCCGGTGCCGGTCTGGGCCGCGGCCATCAGGTCGCGACCGGCCAGCACCGCCGGAATGGCTTGCGCCTGCACCGGCGTCGGGGTCTGGTAGCCAAGCGTCTCAAGGGCGCGCAGCAAGGGTTCGATCAGGCCAAGTGTGGCGAAAGTCATGTGTTTACCGTAGGAAAAATTCAGCGCAAGGGCGTAATGCGCGGCAGTTTACCTTATTTCCGGCTTGGGCTTTCGCCACTGGGGCAGGCTGATCAGCAACACCGCGCTGATGATCACCAGCATCGCCAAGGCTTCCTCCATGCCGATGGTCTCGCCGACGAACACAATACCCAACAACACCGCGACGGCCGGGTTCACGTAGGCATAGCTGGTCGCCGCTGCCGGGCGTACATGCTTGAGCAGGTACATATAGGCATTGAAGGCGATGATCGAGCCGAACACGGCCAGATAAGCCAAGGCCAGCCAGCCTTCAATCGGCGGGATTGAATGCAGGCGCTCACCGGTCAGCGCACTGCCCACCAGCAGCAAGGCACCGGCGATGATCATCTCGGCCGCACTGGCCATGGCGCCGGCCGGCAGCGGCAAGTGCCGGCTCCACACCGAGCCGAAGGCCCAGGAGGCGGCGGCGAACAGCAGCAACATTGCACCGGTGGGGCTCGACTGCAGGTTGGAGCCCATGTTGAGCATGGCAATGCCGATAATCCCCAGCACCACGCCGGCCCACTCCAGGCGCGTATTGCGTGCGCCCCAGAAATACCCACACAGCAACGTGAACAACGGCACCGTCGCCACCGCCAACGCGGCCACGCCGGAAGCAACGCCGGTGTGCTCGGCAACCGTCACCGCACCATTACCAAAGGTCAGCAGCAAAACGCCGATCTTGGCCGCGGCCTTCCACTGCACCCACGTCGGCGCAGGCGCCCCGCGCCAGCGCAGATAGCCATACATCACCAACCCCGCTACCAGGAATCGAATCCCGCCCAGCATCAGCGGTGGCCAGTACTCCACGCCAATTCGAATTACCAGGTAGGTAGAACCCCAGATCACATACAGCGCAAAAAAAGCGGCAATCAACGGTAAGGGAAAGCGACGTGGGCCAGGCATTGGGTAGCTCTGCGGCAGAATATTGGAGGCTTATTCTAAAAAGGCAGCACGCTGAACATAAGTTACAAAACCTGTTTAAAGCGACCATACACTTTTCAAAACATGGTTCTGAAGGCTATAACCCGTGTATTCGAAAGCCACGCATCACCGGAGCCTTATCATGGACAAATACGACCGCATGCTCCTCAGCGCCCTGCTCGAGGATGGCCGCGCGTCCTATGCGCAGTTGGCACGCACCGTAAACCTCTCCGCCCCCGCCGTGGCCGAGCGCGTGGCCAAGCTGGAAGCCAGCGGGGTGATCACCGGGTATCAGGCCAAGGTCGACCTGTCGAAAATCGGTTTGCCGATCCAATGCACGATAGAGCTGCGCCTGACCAACAATGGCAGCCAAAAGGTTTACGACGCCCTCGCGGAAATCCCCGAGCTGACCGAATGCCATCGGGTAACAGGCGACCCGTGCGTGATCATGCAGGCGGCCGTGGGCTCGATGCCGGAGTTGGAGAACCTGATCAACCGGGTGGCGAAGTTTGGCTTCAGCAAGACCTCGATCATTTTGTCGAGCGCAATAGCGCGGCGGGTACCGTTGGGGCAGTTGGAACGCAATGGGAAAAATGGCGGCTGATACACCGTCATCGCTGCGATGCGGCGCCCCGACAAGCCAGCTCCCACAGTAGATTGCATCCAGCCCTGGCGCCTCGGTCAACCGTGGGAGCTGGCTTGCCTGCGATGGCGTCAGTTGCTTCAGCGAAGACTTGAGCGCTGAGCAATCAACTCGACAACCTGCTTGATGGTCGTGATGTGATCCCAGTCTTCCTGAGTCGCCTGCAGGTTGAATTGCCACTTAATCTGCATAACGAAGCAGGTCAAATCGTCATCAATGATCGTGAAGTCATGAATGAAATCCGTATGTTCCGTCACGTGGCTTCGGTCGATAAAACCAATGATATCGACGAACAGCTGAATCACCTTTTCGCAGATCTCGGCTCGGGTCGGGCTACCTTCCATTTCTCGCCTCATAGGCACACTTGCCAATACTGATCAGGTCAAAAATAGCCAGCCCCACAGCAACGAAGGGAATGCCTCGCCCAATAATGCCAAATACGCGGACGGTGCCACACGTTGCTTTTGCCAACCTGGCCGCTGTTGGCTGCCTGATCAGCTTACGAGGGAAAAAGCGCATTCCAATAAGGCTCGCCAGGTTCGTCGTTTTGCTGGAGCCGACGTGGATCCCGTTTCACCATGGTCAAAGTCACCCCCGATCCACCCAACTTCCTCAGCGAAGACGCCCTGCTCAACCGCCGTGCCATCGACTACTACCTCCACGCCTGCGCTCCGGACGCGCCCAACTTTGTGCTGAACGACAACCTGAGCTTCGAAGACGCGCTCGCGCATGCAACCGACTTGCTGCATTGCGCGGTGGAGACGGCGCAGGTGGCGGGTGAGACGATCAGCGCGCAACAGCGGGCGGTGATGCATTTGGTGGGGATGGCGAAAGACGTGGTGGGTCGGGCGTTGGAATGCGTGCAGCCTCGATGAACACGGCATAACCCCTGTGGGAGCGGGCTTGCTCGCGAAGGCGGTGTATCAGTCAATTGATCCGGCGGCTGACACACTGCAGTCGCGGGCAAGCCCGCTCCCACATTTGATCTTCAGTGTTCTTATGGAGTGTGGTCGGTTTAGAACCCGCGGTGCTTCTTCAGATGCTCATTGATCTTCGCTGCCGGCACTTTCTGCAAGGTGCACAGCAGGTCGTGGGACAGTTCGCGCAACCCATGCGTACCGCGCAATTGCTCGGCCAGGTGCGCCGTCAAGTTAGCTGCCATTTCGGCATCCGCCATCGCCCGGTGAGCCTTGCCGGTGTGGGGCAGTTGGGCGAATGAATTCAACGTGCCGAGTTTGTGGTTCGGCGCCGACGGCATCAGGCGGCGGGCCAGCAGCAGCGAGCAGGCGAATTTTTGCAGGCGAGTGCGGCGGATCAGGCCCAGCTCAAAATCCCAGAACTTTTGGTCGAACGCGGCGTTGTGCGCCAGCAGTGGCGTGGTGCCGACGAACTCATTCACTTCGTTCATCACGCGCTCGGCCGGTGGCGCGCTGCGCAGCATGGCGTTGCTGATGCCGGTGAGCTGTTCGATAAAGCCCGGCACGCGCACACCGGCATTCATCAGACTCTGGTAGCGGTCCACGATCTGCCCGCGTTCAAGGATGACCACCGCGATTTCCGTGGCCCGGCAGTGGCTGCTCGGGGTGATGCCGGTGGTTTCAAAGTCGATGACCGCTATACGTTCCAAACCTGTTCCAACTCCGTCTGACAATTGACTTATTTAAGCAGCAGCGCGCCTTCGATCGGCACGTAGCGGCTGGCGGCGCGGATCAGCGAGTTGGCCGTCAGCCCCGGGACGCCATAGGCCACGGCTTCGACGCCATGCTTTTGGATGATGCGCTCGAGCAGCATGTCGAAATCACCGTCGCCGGAGGCCAGCACCACTTCGTCGACGTGGTCGGCGGCGTCCATGATGTCGAGGGTGATGCCCACGTCCCAGTCGCCCTTGGCCGAGCCGTCGCTGCGTTGGATGTAGGGTTTGAGTTTTACCGTGAAGCCCAGGTTGCGCAGGATCTGCTGGAATTGCTGCTGCTTGCTGTCGCCACGGTCGATGGCGTACGCATAGGCTTCGACGATCTGCCCGCGCGCGCTGATGTCAGCCCACAAGGCAGCGTAATTGAAGTGGCAACCGTAGGCCTGGCGCACGGTGTAGTAGAGGTTTTGTACATCGGCGAACACCGCAATTTTCTTCACCGCACTTCCCCATGGTTGCCACTTGGACCTCGGACGTGAGAGCCCGCAAAGGCGCCAGTATGCCAGCCATGGGAAAGTTTCAGCGAAAAATCAGCCCGGGGCGACGAAGCGCCCCGGTTGAAGGCGAGTCAGACGAAGGAATCGTCGTCGCCAAACGAGGAGGAATCGTCGCCAAAGTCGCTGTCGGCGAAGCTGTCCGAGGCATTGTCGCGGCCCCAGCTATCATTGCCGGCAAACTTCTGGTCGTCGTTGCCCCAATTGCCGTTATCACTGGCGGGCGCCGGTTCTTCGCGGATGATTTCTTCCACCACTTGCGGCTGTTGCGAGTCGTGGTTGAACAAGCTGCTGATGCCTTCGGCCAACATCACACCACCGGCCACGCCGGCAGCGGTTTTCAACGCCCCGCCGAGGAAGCCACTGCCAATCGGTGCTGCGGGCGCTTGTTGGGGCTGTTGATAGTTTTGCGGCGGCGCGCCGTAGTTTTGCTGCGGCGCAGGCTGGCCGAACGAAGGCCGCCCAGGCTCACGCCAACCGCCACCGGACGCCGCCGGCGCACTTTGCGTGGGTTGCGGGTCACGGGAGCCGCCGCCAAAGATGCTCGACAGAAAACCGCCACTGCTCGGCGCCGGCTGTGCTGCCTGAGCCTTGGCCTGCTGCAACTCATCCTGCAACTGCTGGATCTGCTGCGCCTGTTGCTTGTTCTGCGCGTCGAGGCTCTTGATCGCGTGTTCTTGCACCAGGATCGACTGGGTCATGTAGTACCCAGCGGCCGGTTGGCGAGTCATGTGCTCCTTGATCCGCGCTTCAGCCAGGGCGTCGCGGGGGGCTGAGTCCGCTTCGGCTTGCTGCAGCCGTGAAAACAGTCCATCGATCAGGGTTTGCTCTTCGCTGTTCATGGCGACCTCGTTAGATTGCCGGTAAAAATCATGGGTCCGCCTGTGATCAGGCGAGCTACACACTAGTTATGGGGTTGTTACCAGACGTTTCAATGGTCTTTACGCAAGGTTTACGTTTGCTTACCTTTCGTCATGATCGGTTAAAGTATGGGCCTTGCTTTTCGGCCTGTGATGAACCTGATGAATCCGTTAGACGTTTTGCGCGACTCCTTCCGTTTCACCCAACGCAATCTGGGCGCTATCGTCCAGCTGTGCCTGCCGCTGGTGATTCTCGAAGCCCTGCTGCAACAAGTGCTCGATCACACGCTGGGCCCGGACGCCTTCCCCGGCTACAGCGTGGTGGTGGGGCTGTTGGTGTACCCGCTGTACACCGGCGCGTTGATCCTGTTTCTGGATGCGCGCACCCGTGGGGAGTCGCCGCGGACCAAAGACGTGTGGGCCATGGCACTGACCCTGTGGCCGCGTTTCGCGCTGCTCACGGCCATCAGCACCTTGCTGATCCTGCTGGGCTTGTCGCTGTATTTCCTGCCGGGCCTGTGGCTGATGGTGGTGCTGGCGTTTGCCGAGTACCTGTTGGTGTTACGCGGTATGTCGGCGCTGGAGGCGATGAAGGAAAGTTTTCGCCTGACCCGTGGGCATTTCTGGCGAATCCTGGTGTGCCTGCTGTGCGTGATGACGCCGCTGTGGCTGCTCAAAGGCGCCAGCGTGGCGGCCTACCCTGACCCCGCGCCGTTGCTGGGCGTACTGATCGACAGCGCCCACAGCTTCCTGCAACTGTTTACCAGCGTGGTGCTGTTCCGTTTATTCATGCTGATCGGTGGCGATGCCGACGCGCGGTGATATGCTCCTGCCACTCCTGAAACGCCATAAGCCGAGCCGATGACCCGTTTATTGCGCATCACCCTGTTGAGCCTGCTGATTATCGCGGGCCTGCTCGCCGCCCTGATCTACAGCCTGACCTGGCGCCCCGCCGACAAACAAATCCTGCCCGTAAGCTGCGTCGCGCCGCGTGCGCCAACGCTGCTGCCCGGGCAGGCGCTGAAGGTCATGACCTGGAATGTGCAATACCTGGCGGGCAAGAACTATGTGTTCTGGTACGACACCGCCGACGGCAATGGCCCGGATGATCGCCCTACCGTGGAAGACATGGCCTCCAGCCTCGACGAAGTGGCGCGGGTGATCCGCGACGAACAACCCGACATCCTGCTGCTGCAGGAACTCGACGAAAACGCCAAGCCCTCCCATTACCAGGACCAGATCGCCCTGCTGCAGGAACGCCTGGTCGATCTCTACCCGTGCAGCGCCCAGGCCTTCGACTGGAAAGCCGACTTTGTGCCCAGCCTGCATATTTTCGGCAGCGTCGGCCGCAAGCTGGTGACGCTCAGCCGCTACCAGATCGAACACGCCGAACGCCTGCAACTGCCGGTGTCTCCGGCCAACTTCATCAGTCGCCAGTTCCAACCCAAACCCGCCTTATTGTTGACCTACTTGCCGTTGAGCGATGGTGGCCAATTGGCCGTGCTCAACACCCGGCTGGACGGCGATAAGCCTGGGCGGTCGGCGGTGCAGGAGCAGGTAAAAGCCACGGTTAAGCTGCTGGACAAGTTCGAAGGCCGTGGCACGCCGTGGTTGATTGGTGGGGATTTCAACTTGCTGCCGCTGGGGCAATTCCTGCGCCTGGACGCGGGCAAGCGCGGGCAGTATTCGCCGGACAGCGAGCTGCACCTGCTCTGGGATAAATACCCGATGATCCCCAGTAACAGTGAATCCAGCGGGATTGACCGGGCCAAGTGGCTTACGCACTTCCCCAATGACCCGAGTGTGGATGGGCCGGATCGGACCTTGGATTATTTGTTCTACAGCCCAAGGATCAAGCGGGTAGAGGCCAAAGTACGGCAAGAAGACACACTGCGTATCTCCAACCACCTACCCGTGATCGCCCGGTTCCTGCTCCCGGCCGCGCAATAACCCACACTTAACACTTTGTGGAAAGCTGGCTTGTGTGGGAGCTGGCTTGCCTGCGATAGCTTCACCGCGGTGAACCCGATAGACCGAGTCGTCTGCATCGCAGGCAAGCCAGCTCTCACATTTGATCTGCACACGGCCTACTTGCGGGGTTTGATCCGGGCGGTGGGTTCGGCCACCAAGGGGTCGTCCGGCCAATAATGCTTGGGGTATCTTCCTTTCAAATCCTTCTTCACTTCGGCGTAGGTACTGCGCCAGAAGTTCGCCAAGTCCTGCGTCACCTGCACCGGCCGGCGCGCCGGAGACAACAGGTGCAGCTTGACTGCCTGGCGCCCACCGGCAATGCGCGGCGTGTCCGCCAGCCCGAACAATTCCTGCAAGCGCACCGCCAGAATCGGCGGCTGCTCGCTGTAGTCCAAACGCACCGAGGAGCCCGAGGGCACCTTCACGTGCTGCGGCGCCAGCTCGTCCAGGCGCTGAGGCAGCGGCCAGGGCAACAGGTTGTGCAGGAAACTGGAAATATCCAGGTTGGCGAAGTGGCTCAGGCGCGAGACTTTGCCGAGGTAGGGCATCAACCAATGCTCCAGGTTGGCGAGCAAAGCCTTGTCGCTGATATCCGGCCATTCACTGGCTTTGCCGGCGTCCAGCTGACGCAGCAGCATGACGCGGGCCTGCCATTGGCGCAGTTCAGGCGTCCACGGTAACAATTCCAGGCCTTTGCGGCGCACGAGGTTGACCAACGCCTGGCTGCGCGCTGACTCGTCGAGGCCGGTCAGCGGTTCGCGGCTGAGCACCAGTTCGCCGACTTTGCGCTGACGCTCCGCGCGCAGCACGCCTTCGCGCTCGTCCCAATCGAGCTGGTCGACGTTGCGCACTTGCTCGGCAAGCACTGTGTCGAACAGCGCCGGATCGAAGTCGGCCGCGAGGTAGATACGCTCTTCGCGCTGGCCCTGACGGCTGCCGAGGTCGGCGATCACCAGCCACGCTTGTTTCATCAGGCTGTCGGCCTCGGCGAACAGCGCGGCACGGCCATTGGCCAGGCGGTATTCGGCGCCGCCGGGGCGACGTTGCTGGGCGACGCGGTCCGGGTAGGCCAGCGCCAGCAAGGCGCCGAGCCAGCGCGGGTGATCGGGATCGGACACCGCCTGAGTCGCCTGGCCTCTCAAATAGCTGCGGTATTGCCGGGCAAGTTGCTTGGCGCGCTGCACGCCGCCTTGGGTACCTCGCGCACGCTCTTCGCCGGACATCAGCGCCAGCCGGCTGTGCAAGTCGGCACCGGCGCCGCGCAAGATGTCACGCTCGCCCAACAGCGCGGCGACATCACACGCCGTGGCCGCGAGCCCCAGGTCCTGACCGCGCAGCAACAGGTGGGCGATACGCGGATGCGCGGGCAACTCGGCCATCTTCTGGCCATGGGCGGTGAGTTTGTCGTCGTTCAAGGCACCCAGACGCACGAGCAAATCCTGAGCCTGGGCATACGCGGCAGTCGGCGGCACATCCAGCCACACCAGTTGCGTGGGCGTGACGCCCCAACGCGCCAATTGCAAGGCCAGCCCGGCAAGGTCGGCGGCGAGGATTTCCGCGCTGCCATACGCCGCCAGGCCTTCATGCTGGTCTTCGGTCCACAGCCGATAACACACGCCCGGCTCCAGGCGCCCTGCCCGGCCGGCACGCTGAGTGGCGCTGGCGCGGGAGATGCGCTGGGTGTCGAGGCGGGTCATGCCGCTGCCAGGGTCGAAACGCGGGACCCGCGCCAGCCCGGCGTCGATCACCACGCGCACGCCGTTGATGGTCAGGCTGGTCTCGGCGATGTTGGTGGCCAGTACCACCTTACGTTTGCCGGCGGGCGCCGGGTCAATGGCGGCGCGTTGGGCGTTGAGGTCAAGCTCGCCATGCAGCGGGCACAGCAGCACATCCGGGCGATCGCCCAAAGCGTCGGCCAGTTGTTGATTAACCCGGCGAATCTCGGCCTGCCCCGGCAGAAACACGAGAATGCTGCCGGTCTCGTCATGCACGGCCTCAAGGACGGTCTGCACCACGCGCGGCTCGATAAATTCACCGGCCTGGTACGGGCGGCCCCAGCGCATCTGCACCGGGAACATGCGCCCTTCGCTGCGCAGGATCGGCGCGTCATCCAGCAGGCCGGATAGGCGTTCGCCTTCGAGGGTGGCGGACATCAGCAGGATTTTCAGCGGTTGTTCGTCGCGAAACAGATCGCGGCCATTCAGGCTCAGCGCCAGCGCGAGGTCGGCGTCGAGGCTGCGCTCGTGGAATTCGTCAAAGATCAGCAGGCCCACGCCTTCCAGCGCCGGGTCGTCCTGCAAGCGGCGGGTGAGGATGCCTTCGGTGACCACTTCGATACGCGTAGTGGGCCCGACCTTGCTGTCGAGGCGGATGCGATAGCCGACGGTTTCGCCGACCTTTTCGCCCAGCTCGCTGGCCAAGCGTTCGGCGGCCGCACGCGCGGCCAGGCGTCGGGGTTCGAGCATCAGGATGGTCTGCCCGGCCAGCCATGGCTCGTTCAACAAGGCCAAGGGCACGCGGGTGGTTTTACCGGCGCCGGGCGGCGCTTCCAGCACGGCTTCATGGCGAATCGCCAAGGCGTCACGCAGGGCGGGTAAAACATCATCGATCGGCAACGAATTCATACTGGCTCCAAAGCAGAGCGGCGAGTATAACGGCGAACTGCCGGATGCCGGTGCTGGTCTCAACGAGACCGCCCAATCCCACGGGTAACGCGGTTAAGTGTGGGAGCGGGCTTGCTCGCGAAGGCGGTGTATCAGTCGACACATGTATTGACTGACACGCCGTCTTCGCGGGCAAGCCCGCTCCCACATTGGATAGTCGTCGTCCGGTAGATCTGGCTTATAGTTTCGTATCAACCGTGTTCAGGAGAGTTTTCATGCGTATCGCTTCCCGTGTCATCGGCGGTGTCCTCGCCGTCACCCTGCTGAGCCAACTGACCGCCTGCGGTTCGATTTTCTACCCGGACCGCCGCGGCCAGATCGACGGCAAGATCGACCCGGCGATTGCCGTGCTCGACGCCGTGGGCCTGCTGTTCTACGTAATCCCCGGCCTGATCGCATTCGGCGTGGACTTCGCCACCGGCGCGATTTACTTCGAGCCCGGCAAAACGGCTCAAGTCGCACCCGAGAAACTGCACGAAGCCATCGGCGCCGACGGCAAGGTCGATAACGCCAAGCTGCAAACCATCATCCAGAAGGAAACCGGCCGCACCCTGCCGCTGGATGACCCGCGCATGATCCAGTTCAAGGGCAGCGTGCAGCAACTCGCCTCCCTGGGCCTGCAGCCCGCCGCTTAAGGATTCGACCCGCTTATGACCAGCAGTCCCGAACACGCAAGGCTCTTGCGCCTGGCCACCCGCGCGTCGGTGGGCGTGGCCTGTGCGCTGATTATTATCAAGGCCATCGCCTGGTGGTTCAGTGGCTCGGTGAGCATGCTCGCCGGGTTGACCGACTCGCTGCTCGATGGCGTGACCTCGTTGCTGAACCTGCTGGCAGTGCATTACGCGCTGCGCCCAGCCGACGATGATCACCGTTACGGGCATGGCAAGGCGGAGTCGCTGTCGGGCATGGCCCAGGCGTTGTTTATCGCCGGCAGTGCGGTGCTGATCGCGTTCCAGGCGTACCAGCGTCTGCACCATCCGGAACCGGTCGGCGCGCCATGGCTGAGCATCGGGGTCATCGTGTTTTCACTGGTGATGACGGTGGCGCTGCTGATGCTGCAACACCGGGTGATCCGCGAAACCGGCTCCAACGCCGTGCGCGCGGACTCGCTGCACTACCGTTCGGACTTGATGCTCAATGGCAGCATTCTGGTGGCGTTGGTGTTGGCGGGGTTCGGCTTCAATCAGGTCGATGCGTGGTTCGGCCTGGGTATCGCCGCGTACATTTTGTGGAGCGCTATCCAGATCGCCCGCGAAAGCTTTGCGGTGTTGATGGACGAGGAACTGCCAGCCGAAGTGAGCCAGCACATGCTGGAACTGGCGCGCGGTGTGCCGGGCGTGTTGGGTGCGCATGATTTGCGCACGCGGATTTCCGGCAGCCACTGGTTCGTGCAACTGCATCTGGAATTGCCGGGGGAATTATCGTTGTCGGTTGCCCACGGCATCAGCGACCGGGCCGCCGATGCCATTCACAACGCCTACCCGCGCGCCGAAGTGCTGGTGCACGCCGACCCGCGGGAAGTGGTCACGGGCAATAAGGCTTAGTACTGCACCTGATACCCGCGACTGGTGAGGCAGTTGCCCTGGGCCTGGCGGTAGGTTTGCACCACCGCAGGGTCCGGGGCGTAGGTGACGGTCCGTGGGTCGAAACCGCTTTGTTGCACTGCCCAGCGATAACAGTCGTAGCCGTCCTGCTGCACTTGCGCCGGTGACTGGCCGTTGGCCGGGTAGGCCACCACGTCATAGCCATTGCCTTGCGGCGCAGGTTGCGGTGCCGGCACCTCTGTCGGCGGCTGCACCACCACGTACTGCTGGGTGGCGTTTTCATAGGTGTAGTACGAACCCGCTGCAAGGAAGAACAGCGCGCTTCCCACCCACACTTCGCGCGCATAGTCCGGCAGGTATTGCACGCGGATGCCGTACGGCGGCGTCACCACGACATAACGCGGGCCTTGCGGGCGATACCAGTAACCGCCGGAGAAGAAGTAATCCTGGCCACGGTAAGGCACGCGGTAGTTGCGGTCGGGAAACCGATCCACTGTATAGCCGGGGCGATATTGCGGGCCAGGGCCCCAACCATTGCCGTGCCCACTGGGGCGACCCGGCCAGCGGTTGTCGTTGGGGTGGCCATTGTTGAAGCCGCCACCCGGGCGCCCAGGGCCATTGCCGGCCTGCCAATGCTGGTTGCCATCGTTACGGCGCGGGATGTCCTGATAGTGACCCTGGCGCGGCTCCTGGGTTTGCCGAACCGTGTCCGGGCGCCCCTGAATCGGCAGGTTATTCGCGGGCTGCGGCGCCGGCCGAGGCTGTTCGGCACCTTGCGGGCGACCTTGCCATTGCCCACCGCCGTGCTGCTGTTGCTCGGCGCGATCAAAATGCTGGTTTTGCGGCCGAGGCTGGTTGTTCTCGACATGCGGGTTCTGCGGGCGCGGCTGGTTGATTTCCGGGCGCGGTTGATTGTTTTGCGGACGTGGTTGGTTATTTTGCGGTCGCGGCTGTTCGTTGCCTTGCCGTCCGCCTTCGGGACCTCTTTCATGCTGACCGCCCCCTTCAGAGCGCGGGTCGTCGGCCATCACGTGCGAGCCAACGGTCATCATCAGCAAACCTACACCTGCCATACGCCAGATGCGCTTCATGCTATTCCTCACTGCGGATAAGGGCCTAGAACGTCCGGCCTCATAGATGAGACTGGAAAAGCCTCGCCCGGTTCTGAGACAGGTTATCAGTCACGAGAAGTATTTTTTCGGGTAAAAACGCGCGCAAAGAAAAAGGGGTGACCCGTCGGCCACCCCTTGAGAATTTCGTCCGTGCTCAACGCTTTTGACGTTGGCTCACCTCACGCCGTCTTGTGGACAGTGTGCAGCCTGGAGGCCGGCTCAACCCTGCTGGGGCGGCGGCCGCAGCGGGCCTGATTGGGCGGGCTGCAGTGGACTGTTGTCCAGGCGGTGATTCTGTTGGTAATCATAGGCCCGCCGCGCCGACAGATGATTGCGAAGATTGCGTCAATAAACAGTGCTTGCGCAATTTTTAACCCTTCATAGATAATTCGCCGCAATAGTTACGACAAAGGCCAACCCAATGAGCAAGCTTGACCGATACGACCTGAGTATTTTGGCGGAATTGCAGCGCGACGCGAGGATCTCCAACCAGGAGTTGGCCGAGCGCATCGGCTTGTCGCCTTCGCCCTGCTCGCGCCGGGTCAAGCAGCTTGAGGACGATGGTTACATCGCGCGCCAGGTCGCCTTGCTCGATCGCAAGATGCTCGGCCTGAGCCTCACGGCCTATGTGCTGATCGGCATGGACCGCCACACACCCGAGCGTTTCGAGAATTTCGAAGCGGCCATCCGCACCCTGCCGCAAGTGCTGGAATGCAGTTTGGTCACTGGCATGGATGCGGACTATCAGTTGAAAGTGGTGGTGCCGGACATGGATCACTACCAGAAACTGCTGCTGGGCCACCTGACCCGCATTGAAGGCGTGACCAGCGTGCGATCGAGTTTTGTGCTTAACCAGGTACTCAACAGCACAGAATTGCCGCTGACCCACCTGCGTACCTGATCGCGAAATCAATGAAGATCCATTGTGGGAGCGGGCTTGCTCGCGAATGCGGTCTGTCAGTTAACGAATAGGTAACTGATCCACCGCATTCGCGAGCAAGCCCGCTCCCACATTTGGATTGCACTTCGACTCAGGTCAATGTTGCGCCTGAAGCCCTGCTTTATACTTCCCGCCTGCCCTGCCGGAAAATGCTCACATGAACAACATCGACCCCGCCGTGTTTGAAGAATGGATGATGACCGGCCTGGTCACCATTCTGATCATTTTCATGGGCTTTATCGTTTGGGACCTGGCGAAGAAATCCAAAGCCGGGCGCTTTGGCTCGTTCATTCTGTTCTTCGTACTGGGCCTGGGCGTGGCCGCGTTCATCATCAAGAGCGTGGTGATCGGCCTGATCGAATCCGGCGCCTTATAAACGCGCCGGCACTTCCTTCCATTGGCCTTGATCCAGGCCATCAATCGACCAGTCACCAATGCGCACGCGCACCAAACGCAATGTCGGCAAGCCCACCGCAGCAGTCATGCGCCGCACCTGGCGGTTACGCCCTTCACGAATCACCAGCTCCAGCCAATGCGTGGGCACGCTCTTGCGAAAACGCACCGGCGGATTGCGCGGCCACAATTCAGGTTCGTCCAACTGCCGGGCTTGCGCGGGCAAGGTCATGCCGTCGTTAAGCTCCACGCCGTCACGCAGGCGCTGCAATTGCTCTTCGGTCGGTTCGCCCTCGACTTGCACCCAGTAGGTTTTCGCCAGCTTGTGCTTGGGGTCGGCAATCCGGGCCTGCAGTTGGCCATCGTTGGTCAGCAGCAGCAGGCCCTCGCTGTCACGGTCCAGGCGGCCAGCCGGGTAGATACCGGGGATGTCGATAAAATCCTTGAGGGTCGCGCGCCCGCCTTCGTCGCTGAACTGGGTCAGCACGTCGAAGGGTTTATTGAACAGGATCAACTTCGGCTCGGCCGGTGGCGCCTTGGCGACACGACGGGGAGCGCAATACGCAGGTTTCACGCCAGGGCGGCGCGAATCGGGACGGGTGGGACGGGACATGGCAAAGGAACATCTAACGGTCAGGACCGACAATGCTAGTGGCCTGACCGCTAAATGACCATCCCAACCGCTTAGCGGAACGGCGGCTCGTCGAAGCTGCGCAGTTTGCGCGAGTGCAGCGAGTTGAGTTCGGTGCGCAACAGGTCCACCGCCTCGATGCCGATCTTCAAGTGCTGGCTGACCGCACGCTCATAGAACGCGTTGGCCGAACCCGGCAGCTTGATCTCGCTGTGCAGCGGCTTGTCCGAGACGCACAGCAACGTGCCATACGGCACCCGCAGACGATAGCCCTGGGCGGCGATGGTGCCGCTTTCCATGTCCACGGCCACGGCGCGGGACAGGTTGATCAGCGGCCGTTCCTGGGCCCAACGCAGCTCCCAGTTGCGGTCGTCGTAGGTCAACACGGTGCCGGTGCGCAGGCGCTTTTTCAGCTCTTCGCCTTTCTCGCCAGTGACGTTGGCCGCCGCTTGCTGCAGGGCCATCTGCACTTCGGCCAGGGCCGGGATCGGAATATTCGGCGGCACCACGCGGTCCAGAATCCCGTCGCGGCGCATGTAGGCGTGGGCCAGTACGTAATCGCCAATGGTCTGGGATTGGCGCAGACCGCCGCAGTGGCCGATCATCAGCCAGCAATGCGGGCGCAGCACGGCCAAATGATCGGTGATGTTCTTCGCATTTGATGGGCCAACGCCGATGTTCACCAGGGTCACGCCGTGGCCATCAGTGGCCTGCAGGTGATAGGCCGGCATCTGATAACGGTGCCAGACCACGCCCGCCGCAATGGCCGAGGCTTCGCCGTGGTCCATGCTCTTGTCGATGATCACGTTGCCCGGCAGCACCATGCGGATAAACCGCGGGTCACTGCGCAATTGCTCCAGGCCATGCAGGATGAACTGGTCAACATAGCGATGGTAGTTGGTCAGCAGGATCCACGGCTGCACATGGCGCCAGTCGCTGCCGGTGTAGTGCACCAGGCGGCGCAGGGAAAAGTCCACGCGGGCGGCATCGAACAGCGCCAGCGGCAGCGGGTCGGTGTTTTCCCAGTCGTATAGGCCATCGGCGATACCGTCGGTGGCCGCGGACAGGTCGGTGCTGGGGAACACCCGCGCCAGGGTTGCGGCAGTCACGCCGGAGCCGGCCAGTTCGTCGCCCTGCTCCACCACATACGGGTAAGGAATATTCTGTTGGCTCACGCCGACTTCTACCGTCACGGTGAAGTCGTGCATCAGCGGCACCAGTTGCTCCAGCAGGTACTTACGGAACGCGGCCGGATGGGTGACGGTGACGCTGTAGGTTCCCGGCAGCTGAACCTTGGCGTACGCCCGAGTGGTCTGAGGGACTTCGCCGTGGCAGTGGTAGGTCAGGCGCAGTTCTGGATAGCGAAACAACGCGCGTTGCGCGGCGTCGGGCTCGACGCGGTCCTTGAGGTATTGCTTGAGGGCTTGATTGAGCGCACCGGTAGCACGCTCGTGAAGAGCCGCCAGCCGATCCACGGCTTCTTCGGCGGTTTGAACGACAACAAAAGCTTCGGTCACGGTAAGCATCCTGTGTTCTGACTTGCAGGCCTTTATCTTGCCTGTATCCCGGCCTCACTGAAACAGTAGGATTGGAATGCGATTAATAATGTGGGCGCGGGCTTGCTCGCGAATGCGGTGTATCAGTCACCTAATCAGTCACTGACAGACCGTATTCGCGAGCAAGCCCGCTCCCACATTTTGACCGCGTGTAGTCAGAGGGTTGGGGTTGAACGAGCAACGATCGCTTCCACCTCCACGCCACGCGGCAAGGTGCCATACACCCGACCGGACGACTCCCCCAAGCGGCTGGCAATAAACCCATCACTGACCGCCGCGTTCCCGGCCTCCAGCAACAGTTTGGCCTGCAACGCCACGGCAATGTCCTCGGTCAATTGGCGCGCACGGTACTGAATATCCTGGGTATCCATAAACGCCGACTTAAGCTGCTCGATATGCCGCGCCAGTTGCGTGTGGCCATGCCCGTCCCCGAGTTCGACAAACAGCGCCTCGAGCACGCCCGGTTCTTTCGACAGTGCCCGCAACACGTCCAGGCACTGCACATTGCCGGAACCTTCCCACGTTGAATTAACCGGCGCCTCACGGTACAAGCGCGGCAGGATGCTGTCCTCGACATACCCGGCACCGCCCATGCACTCGGCCGCCTCGTTGATCATTGCTGGCGCGCGCTTGCAGATCCAATACTTGCCCACTGCCGTCACCAGCCGGGCGAATTTGGCTTCCTGCTCGTTATCCAGATGGTCCAGCGCCCGGCCCATGCGCATGCTCAATGCCAGCGACGCCTCGCTTTCCAGGGCCAGGTCAGCCAATACGTTTTGCATCAGCGGCTGCTCACTCAACACACGGCCACCTACCAAGCGGTGCGCACAATGATGACTGGCCTGGGTCAACGCCTGACGCATCAGCGCGCTGGAGCCAACCATGCAGTCGAAGCGGGTCATGGCGACCATTTCGATAATGGTCGGCACGCCACGGCCCTCTTCGCCGATCATCCAGGCCAGCGCGCCACGAAATTCCACTTCGCTGGAGGCATTGGAGCAGTTGCCGAGTTTGTTTTTCAGGCGCTGGATGTAGAACTCGTTGCGGGTGTCATCCGGGCGGTGCCGGGGCAGCAGGAAACAGGTCAAGCCTTTGTCGGTCTGCGCCAGCGTGAGGAACGCGTCACACATCGGCGCCGAGCAGAACCACTTGTGCCCCACCAGTTCATAAGCTTGCCCTGGGCCGCCCGCGCCCACCGGATACGCGCGGGTGGTGTTGGCGCGCACGTCGGTGCCACCCTGCTTCTCGGTCATGGCCATGCCGATGGTGGCCCCGGCCTTGTGGGCGATGCCGACATTGCGCGGGTCGTATTCGGTGCTGAGGATTTTCGGCAGCCAGGTCTGCGCCAGATCCGGTTGCAGGCGCAGGGCCGGCACGCAGGCGAAGGTCATGGTCAGCGGGCAACCGGTGCCCGCTTCGGCCTGGCTGTGCAGGTAGGTCATGGCGGCGCGCGCCACGTGGGCGCCGGGTTGCGGGTGCGCCCACGGCAGCGACGGCAGGCCATGTTCGACGGCGGTGCGCATCAGCTCGTGGTACGCCGGATGAAACGCCACCCAGTCGATGCGATGGCCATAACGGTCATGGCTGTTGAACACCGGCTTGTTCTCGTTTGCCAGAAACCCGGCTGCCATCAAAGGCCCGCCCGCCAGTGCGCCATACGCATCGATACGCGCATGGGCCCAGCCGGCGCCAAAGCGGCGCGACCAGTCTTGCAGGGGCACGTCAATGCGGTACAGGTTGGTGCCGTCCAGGGACGGTGGCTGATTGGTGACGTCGTGGGTTTCGGCGAACTGATGCAGGTTCATGACGGGCCTCCTGGAAAAAGGCCACGTGCAGTTGAGGCCTGAATTTCAGTTAAGCACCGTCACAGGGCTTAAAAAAGTGGCATACCCGCCTAATGTCCGGCGCTTTCGCCCTCTAACGGGCACAGCAGCCGACGCTCCAGCACCGCCTGCAGCGCTTCAAAACGCACAGGCTTGGCCAGCCGGTCCGTGATGCCAATGCCATGGCAGCGCTCGCGGTCCGTGCCATTGAGGGACGTCGTCAGGGCGATCACCGGCAGTTCGCCACACCCAGGCAGTGCACGGATCTGACAGCACAATGAGAACCCGCCTTCAGGCACGTCCAGCAGCACCGCATCAAACGTTTCACTCTGCAACATCGCCAGCGCAGACGAACCGTTGTCCACGGTTTTCACCCGATAGCCCAGCTTGAGCAGCATGCCACGCACCGCCAACTGGCCGACGCTGTTGTCGTCCACCAGCAGCACCGCGCACTCGTGGGGCGCGCGCTGCATCAAGGTTTCCTGGGGCGTCGCTTTGGGTTCGGGAGGCACCGGGCTCACCGTCACTTCGAGTTGGAACCGGCTGCCCTTGCGCGGCTCCGAATGATGGGTCAGGCGCCCACCGAGCAGCTCGATCAGCTGTCGGCAGATCGCCAGGCCGATGCCCAGGCCGCCGTATTCGCGGGTGGTCGAGCCGTCGAGCTGGAAGAAGCGCTGATACAGCGTGGCCTCGTCGAGGAAAGCGAAGCCGATACCACTGTCGGTGACGATAAAGCTCAGGCGCAAGCTGCCATCGCTTTGTGGAACACCCACCACACGCACGCGCACGGCGCCTTCGTGAGTGAACTTGAACGCGTTGTCGAGCAGGCAATCCAGGCACTGGATCAGTTTGTCGGCATCGCCGATCACGCGGTCCGGCAACTCGTCCGCCACGTCGATGGAGAATGCCAAGCCCTTGTTCTGGGCGCCGGTGCTGAACTGTTGACGCAAGGTGTCGAGCGCGCCGCGCAGGCTGAACACCTGGGGTTGGGCGGTCAGGCGCCCGGCCTGCAGTTCGGTCAGAGTGAGAATGCCGTTGACCATGCGCATCATGTCCCGCGCCGAGCCGGCGGCGGTTTGCTGGTACTGCGCCAGGTCATCGTCCAGCGGCACGGTTTGCATCAGCTCAAGGGAGCCGATCACGCCGTTCATCGGGGTGCGCAGTTCATGGGTCAGGGTAGCGAGGAATTCGTCTTTCAGACGATTGCTGCGCGCGAGCTGCTGGTTGAGCACTTCGAGTTTCTGGCTGGCGTCGAACAGGATTTGCGCCTGCTGCTCACGCATGCCATTGATGCGGTCCGCCAGGGCCAACGAGAGCAGCGCCACCTCAATCGCAGAACCGAGCTGGCTGGCGTACATGGTGAGAAACATGTTGGGCAAGTAGCCCAACACCATCAGGGTGTTGACCACCCCGCCGAGCAGGAATGCCGACCAGGCGATGATGAAATACCGCGCCATTCGCTGGCCGCAATACCACGCCTTGATCGCGGCAACAAAGATCGTCACGGTAAACACCAGCGCCAGACCGGTAGCCAGGCGCAGGGCCACCGCATAGCTGGTCAGCAGCGCCAGCACCATCACCACCGCGCCGCAGGTCGCCAGCGCCAGCAAGATCCGGTCGAGCCAGCGGCTGTGCTGCGCGGTGTGCAGGAAGCTGCGCGCAAACAGGCTGCCGAACAGCGCCGCCGACCCGATCAGGAACGGCACCGCCGCATTCGACCACCACGGGTTGTTCGGCCAGAAGTACTCCACGGCCACGCCATTGACCGACAGCTGGTACAGGCCGAACGAGGCGATATAAAGGATGTAATAGAGGTAGCTGGTGTCGCGCACGCTGAGGTAGATAAACAGGTTGTAGACCAGCATCCCCAGCAGTACGCCGTAGATAGCGCCCAGTACATACAGGCGCAGCGGCTGTTCTTCCAGGTAGGCGGTGCCGGCCCAGAGCGTCAACGGCGCCTGGATCGAGCCTTCGCTTTGCAGGCGCAGGTACACGGTTTGCTGCTGGTCGGGCACAAAGTTGAGCTTGAACAGGTAGTTGCTCTGGCGCACTTCACGGCTGGAAAAGGGCAGTGCGCTGCCGGTGCGAGTGGTCAGTCGGTAGCCGCCGGTGCCGTCGTTCTGGTACAGGTCCAGGCGGTTCAGCGGCGGGTACGCCAGCTCCAGGAACCAGGTACGCGGCGCGCGCGGGTCAGTGGCGGTGTAATGCAGCTCGACCTTGAGCCAGAACACCGAACGTGAATAGCCGGCATTGAGGGTGGCTTGGTCGTGGGTCTTGAACTGGGCGGCGTAGGCGGGGGAACTGACTTGGGCGATGGTGAGGGCGTCGGTAGGGTCTTCGAGTACTTGCATGACCCGGCCCAGCGGCAGGCTTCGAGTGCTCTGATTGAACTCGACGGCGCCGGCGAGCATTGGCAGCCCGCACAATAATAAGATCAGCAAATAGCGCATAGAGCCCCAGCGTGGCCTGTCCGGTTATGTCAAAAGCCCCCATTCCTTTTGAGAAGACGTATACCGGCGATACAGTAAGTTGTTTGGATCCACTCTAGCATAGCCGCTGGAGGCCATTAGACACCATTGAAATAATTTTTTGAAAGGCTCTAGAACGCGGCTTTCAACGGATTTATGCCGCAACGCTCGATAATGGCTATCAGCCACAATTACACCTGGGCAGCGGCAAAATTCAACCATCGCCAGACAGCCACGCAAAAAGCGTTTGGTGGTAAGCTCGCGCACCATGAATATCTACAGCTCTCGCCCCGTTGTCCTCTGTCTCTCCGGCCATGACCCAAGTGGTGGCGCCGGCCTGCAGGCAGATATCGAAGCCCTGCTCGCCCAAGGCTGTCATGCGGCTCCCGCCGTCACCGCCCTGACCGTGCAGAACACCGTCAATGTCAGCGATTTCCGCGTGCTCGACCGCGAGTGGGTCCTGGCCCAGGCGAATGCCGTGCTCGGCGATTCCGAGGTGGCGGCGGTCAAGCTTGGCATGCTCGGCTCCACAGCGATGGTCGACACCGTGGTCGAACTGCTGCAGGCTCACCCGCACCTGCCGGTGGTGTGCGACCCGGTGCTGCGGGCCGGCGGCGGTGGCAGCCTGGGCAAGGACGAAGTCGGCTACGCCATGCGCGAGCGGCTGCTGCCGTTGTCGCTGATCGCCACGCCCAACTTGCCTGAAGCGCGCATCCTCGCCGAATTGCCTGAGGGCACCGCGGACGAATGCGCCGAGAAGCTGCTGCCGTTTATCAAGCACTTGCTGATCACCGGCGGCCACGGCGACGAGCATCAAGTGCACAATCGCCTGTACAGCCGCGACGGCACGCGCCAGACCTTTACCTGCCAGCGCCTGCCCGGCAGCTATCATGGTTCGGGCTGCACGCTGGCCAGCGCACTGGCTGGTCGCATCGCCCAGGGCGAAGGCCTGGTCAGCGCCGTGCAGTCAGCGCTCAACTACACTTGGCGCACCTTGCGTGACGCCGAACAACTCGGCCAGGGCCAGTTCGTGCCGCGCCGTTTGCCGCTGGATTTCTGCTCTTAAAGCACAAGAGGCCTGCCCGATGAAACTACGTGGCCTGTATGCCATTACCGACAGCCAACTGTTGGCCGGCAAATTTCTCGCCTACGTCGAAGCGGCATTGGACGGCGGCGTAACCCTGCTGCAGTACCGCGACAAAAGCAGCGATGAAGCCCGCCGCCTGCGAGAAGCGGAGAAACTGCGCGAGCTGTGCTCGCGCTACAAGACCCAGCTTATTATCAATGACGACGCCGAACTGGCCGCGCGCCTGGGCGTGGGCGTACACCTGGGCCAAACCGACGGCCCACTGACTCCGGCCCGAGCGTTGCTCGGTTCCAAAGCGATCATCGGCGCCACCTGCCACAGCCAGATCGAATTGGCCGAACAGGCCGCCAAAGAAGGCGCCAGCTACGTCGCCTTCGGCCGCTTCTTCAATTCCAACACCAAGCCCGGCGCACCCGCCGCCACCGTCGAAATGCTGGCCCAGGCCCGCGCGCGCCTGCAGCTGCCGATCTGCGTGATCGGCGGCGTCACCCTGGAAAACGCCGAACCGCTGGTGGCCCACGGTGCCGACCTGCTCGCCGTGGTGCACGGCCTGTTCGGTGCCGACAGCACCCAGGAAGTCACGCGCCGCGCGCGCGCATTCAACGATCTTCTTAAAATTTCAGTTTAGAGAGCCCGACCATGTCCCGTTCCGAAACCCTGTTTGCCAATGCTCAGAAACACATTCCCGGCGGTGTGAACTCCCCCGTGCGTGCGTTCAAGAGCGTGGGCGGCACGCCGTTGTTCTTCAAGCATGCCGAAGGCGCCTACGTCACCGACGAAGATGACAAGCGCTACGTTGACTACGTGGGTTCCTGGGGCCCGATGATCCTCGGCCACAGCCACCCGGACGTGCTCGATGCGGTGCGCCAGCAGTTGCAACACGGCCTGTCCTACGGCGCCCCGACCGCCATGGAAACCGAAATGGCGGACTTGGTGTGCTCGATCGTGCCGTCGATGGAAATGGTGCGCATGGTCAGCTCCGGCACCGAGGCCACCATGAGCGCGATTCGCCTGGCCCGTGGTTTTACCGGCCGCGACAGCATCATCAAGTTCGAAGGCTGCTACCACGGCCACTCCGACAGCCTGCTGGTAAAAGCCGGTTCCGGCGCGCTGACCCAGGGCGTACCAAGCTCGGCCGGTGTACCGGCGGCCTTCGCCAAGCACACCCTGACCCTGCCCTTCAACGACATCGCCGCGGTCGAGCAGATGCTCAGTGAAGTGGGCCAAGAGGTGGCATGCATCATCGTCGAGCCGGTCGCCGGCAACATGAACTGCGTACCGCCGGCGCCTGGTTTCCTTGAAGGCCTGCGCGAGCAGTGCGACAAGCACGGCGTAGTGCTGATTTTCGACGAAGTCATGACCGGTTTCCGTGTCGCCCTCGGCGGCGCCCAGGCCTACTACGGCGTCACGCCGGACCTGAGCACCTTCGGCAAGATCATTGGCGGCGGCATGCCGGTGGGTTGCTTCGGCGGCAAGCGCGACATCATGCAGCACATCGCGCCACTGGGCCCGGTGTACCAGGCGGGCACCTTGTCGGGTAACCCGTTGGCGATGGCGGCCGGCCTGACCACCTTGCGCCTGATCAGCCGCCCGGGTTTTCACGCCGAGCTGACCGACTACACCACGCGCCTGCTCGATGGCCTGCAACAGCGCGCCGATGCTGCCGGCATCCCGTTCGTCACCACGCAAGCCGGCGGCATGTTCGGCCTGTACTTCAGCGGTGCCGACGATATCGTCACCTTCGATGACGTGATGGGCAGCGATGCCGACCTGTTCAAGCGCTTCTTCCACCTGATGCTGGAAGGCGGCGTTTACCTGGCACCGAGCGCCTTTGAAGCGGGCTTCACCTCGATCGCCCATGGCGATGCAGAGCTGAAATTGACCCTGGATGCTGCCGAGCGCGCCTTCGCGGCCCTGAAATAAGGGGCATATCAAGCTGACGTTGCCTTGGGTGACGTCAGAATTTGCTACTTTGCTTACAGCGCTTTCCTGCATTTTTCGAGAAATCACCTGCAATCCGGCAGATAACTTGCCCACGCAGCAGAAAAACGAGTAAAGACTTTGTAAGCAGAGGCCTGCTTATTTCATAATGCGCGCTTATTGGACCCCCGAGGGTCCGCGCGCCCCGTCAGAGGTAAGTCGATTCCCATGAAACGCACCGGCCGCACCCTGGTTCTGGGCTGCCTGTTGCTCCTTCAGCCGCTGCTGGCACATGCACAAGCACAAGCAGGCGGCAACTCGTTGTTAATCCCAGCGATGGGTCGTTGCACCCTCAATACCCAGCCAGACAGCCAGGCCGAAGCCCTGAGCGCGTGCCAGAAACAGGCCGACGGCGGGGATGCGCAGGCGCAATACGAGTTGGGCGAGTACTACCACGACGACAAAAACCCCGCGCGCGACCTCAACAAAGCCTTGAGCTACTTCGAGAAAGCGTCGTTGCAGGGCCACGCCCAGGCGCAATTTCAGTTGGGCAACATGTTCTTCAAAGGCGAAGGCGTGCCGGCCAACAACGTCCAGGCGTATATCGTGCTGAAAATGGCCGCGGTCAACGGCGCTGAAGACGCGCTGGACACCGCCGACGAAGTCGCCGAGCACATGCAGCGTGATGAGTTGGAAGTGGCAACCCAGGTGCTGGGCCAGATCTTCCGCAATTACTTGCAGGAATTGCAGAGTGCGGATGGGCGTTCGCCGTTCTCGCCATTGCCTTAAATTTTCAGTGCCTTTTTAGGCCCATTCGCGAGCAAGCCCGCTCCCACACTCGACCGAGTTCCAGCATAGGAACGCGGTCGAGTGTGGGAGCGGGCTTGCCTGCGATGGGCACACCTCGGTCTAACGTCCTACTTCTCAGGCATCGGCATCGGAAACGGCATGACATTGCTGGTACCACGCGCCTCGCTGATCTTCGGCGTGCCCAGGCGCTCGACTTCGTCGATGCGCACAATCGAATGCATCGGCACAAAGCTGCGCACCACGCCTTCAAACTGCGCCTTCAGTTTTTCCTCGCCCGGATCGACGACCAACTGGGTGCGCTCGCCAAAGACGAACTCTTCCACTTCCAGGAAGCCCCACAGATCACTTTGATAGATCTGCTTGGCGTACATTTCGAACACCTGGCCCTGGTTAAGGAAAATCACCTTATAGATTGGAGCTTCACGTTTGGTCATGGTGGGCGAATAACACATCGGGGATATAAAAGAGGGCGCGAACTATAGCATGGCACCCGATGCACAACGCTAGGAACCAATGGGCATGCCCCCTATAATGCGCGGTTCTTTACCACCAGTTGATGATTCCCATGGCCAAGAAGCTTTACATCGAAACCCACGGTTGCCAGATGAACGAGTACGACAGCTCGCGCATGGTCGATCTGCTGGGCGAACATCAGGCCCTGGAAGTCACCGCCCGCGCCGAAGATGCCGACGTTATCCTGCTTAATACCTGCTCGATTCGTGAGCGCGCCCAGGACCGTGTGTACTCTCAACTGGGCCGCTGGCGCGAGTTGAAACTGGCCAACCCGGACATGGTGATTGCCGTTGGCGGCTGCGTGGCCAGCCAGGAAGGCGCCGCGATCCGCGACCGCGCGCCCTACGTCGACGTGGTCTTCGGCCCGCAAACCTTGCACCGCCTGCCGGAAATGATCGACGCGGCACGTATCACCAAGCTGCCGCAGGTGGATGTGTCGTTCCCGGAAATCGAAAAATTCGACCACTTGCCCGAGCCGCGCATCGACGGCCCGAGCGCCTATGTGTCGGTGATGGAAGGCTGCAGCAAGTACTGCACCTTCTGCGTGGTGCCCTACACCCGTGGTGAAGAAGTCAGCCGGCCGTTTGATGACGTGCTGGCGGAAATTATCCACCTGGCCGAAAACGGTGTGCGCGAAGTGACCCTGCTGGGCCAAAACGTCAACGGCTATCGCGGCCAGACCCACGATGGTCGCCTGGCCGACCTCGCAGAGTTGATCCGCGTGGTGGCCGCCGTCGATGGCATCGAGCGCATTCGCTACACCACCTCGCACCCGCTTGAGTTCTCCGACAGCCTGATCCAGGCCCACGCCGAAGTGCCGGAGCTGGTCAAACACCTGCACTTGCCGGTGCAGTCGGGTTCGGACCGCATTCTGTCGGCGATGAAACGCAACCACACCGCCCTGGAATACAAATCCAAGCTGCGCAAACTGCGCGCGGCGGTGCCGGGTATCTGCATCAGCTCGGACTTTATCGTCGGCTTTCCTGGGGAGACCGAGAAAGATTTCGAGCAGACCATGAAGCTGATCGAAGACGTCGGCTTCGACTTCTCCTACTCGTTCGTCTACAGCCAGCGCCCGGGCACCCCGGCCGCCGACTTGGCGGATGAAACCCCTGAAGCGCTGAAAAAAGAGCGCCTGAATGCTCTGCAACATCGCCTGAACCAGCAAGGTTTCGAAATCAGCCGACAAATGGTCGGCTCGATCCAGCGCATCCTGGTCACCGACTATTCGAAAAAAGACCCGGGCGAGCTGCAAGGCCGTACCGAAAACAACCGCATCGTCAACTTCCGCTGCGACAACCCGACCCTGATCGGCCAGTTTGCCGATGTGCACATTGACGCGGCGCAACCGCACTCGTTGCGCGGGTCGTTGGTTCAGTAACCCACCCATATTGCTGACTGGTAGAGATCAAAATGTGGGAGCGGGCTTGCTCGCGAATGCGGTAGATCAGTTGATACATGGATTAGCTGACCCACCGCATTCGCGAGCAAGCCCGCTCCCACATGGGAACCGTGCTGCACTTGGGCTAGATAAGTGCTTTCGCACGTCGACGGCTGGCGTTATCCTCTCTTTCACCTCAACAGCCAAAGGGCGGCTAAAAGCGACCTTGAACGCACCCATAGAACCTCATCGTTTTCTCCTCGAGCCTTTTGAGGCTCGCCGTTTCGCCAACCTGTGCGGACAGTTCGACGAGCACCTGCGCCTGATCGAACAACGCCTGAGCATCGAGATCCGCAACCGCGGCAATCAGTTCGAGCTAATTGGTGAACCTCAGCACACCACGTCTGCAGAAAACCTGCTCCGCCGCCTCTACCGCGAAACCAAGGGTAGCGAGCTGTCGCCGGAGACCGTGCACCTGTACCTGCAGGAATCTGCCGTGCAAGACCTGGCGAACAACCCGGTTGCCGAAGCCAGCGTGGCCCTGCGCACCAAAAAAGGCATGATTCGCCCACGCGGCTTGAATCAGCAGCGCTACGTCAAAGAAATCCTCGGTAACGACATCAATTTCGGCATCGGTCCCGCCGGTACCGGCAAGACCTACCTGGCCGTGGCCTGTGCGGTGGACGCCCTGGAGCGCGAGCAAGTACGCCGCATCCTGCTGGTGCGCCCGGCGGTCGAGGCCGGCGAAAAGCTTGGCTTCCTGCCCGGCGACCTGGCCCAGAAGATTGACCCGTACCTGCGCCCGCTCTATGACGCGCTGTACGAGATGCTCGGCTTTGAATACGTGGCCAAACTGATCGAGCGCCAGGTGATCGAGATCGCCCCGCTGGCCTACATGCGTGGGCGTACGCTGAACAACAGCTTCATCATCCTCGACGAAAGCCAGAACACCACCGTCGAACAGATGAAGATGTTCCTGACCCGTATCGGTTTCGGCTCAACCGCTGTGATCACCGGTGACGTGACCCAGGTCGACCTGCCCAAGGGCACCAAGTCGGGCCTGGCCCAAGTCATCGAAGTGCTCAAGGACGTGCCGGGCATCAGCTTTACGCATTTCATGCCCAAAGACGTAGTGCGCCACCCGCTGGTGCAGCGCATCGTCGAAGCCTACGAGCGCTTCGACCACAAGGACGACGCACCCGCCAAGGACGTTCGCCGCGATGCTTGAGCTTGACCTGCAGCTGGCCACCGAAGCGCCCGCCCCCAGCGAAGAACAGTTCCGCCAATGGTGCACGCTGGCCCTGCGCCAGCGCACCGCCGACTCGGAGCTGACCATCCGCCTGGTGGACGAGCCCGAAGGCCGCGAACTGAATCACACTTGGCGTCAAAAGGATTACGCGACCAACGTGCTGTCCTTCCCAGCCGACGTGCCGGATGAGTTACTGGACATCCCGCTGCTGGGCGACTTGGTGATCTGTGTCGAGGTGGTGGAACGCGAAGCCAAGGAGCAAGGCAAGGAACTTGAGGCCCATTGGGCCCATCTAGTGATCCACGGCTGCTTGCATCTCTTGGGTTACGACCATATAGACGATGACGAAGCGCTAGAGATGGAAACACTGGAACAAACGTTGCTTGCTGAATTGGGTCACCGCGACCCTTATGCAGACGACGAAATCGAAACTACACCTCACTGAAACAACAAAGGATTTAGAGTAATCGCTATGAGCGAAGACCGATCGAGCAACGGGCAGAAGTCATGGCTGGGTAAATTGACCCAGGCTTTTGCCCACGAGCCGAAAAACCGCCAGGAGCTGCTTGAGCTGCTGCGCGAGGCCCATCAGAACAAGTTGCTGGACAGCGAAGCGCTGGCCATCGTCGAAGGCGCCATTCAGGTGGCTGACCTGCAAGTCCGGGACATCATGGTCCCGCGTTCGCAGATGATCAGCATCAAGGCGACCCAGACCCCTCGGGAATTCCTCCCGGCCGTGATCGACTCGGCGCACTCGCGCTACCCGGTGATCGGTGAAAGCCATGACGACGTCATGGGTGTCCTGTTGGCCAAGGACCTGCTGCCGTTGATCCTCAAGGAGAACGGCGACAACTTCAACATCAAGGACCTGCTGCGTCCGGCCACCTTCGTGCCTGAATCCAAGCGCCTGAATGTGCTGTTGCGTGAATTTCGCGCCAACCACAATCACATGGCCATCGTGATCGACGAATACGGTGGCGTGGCCGGTCTGGTGACCATCGAAGACGTGCTGGAACAGATCGTCGGCGACATCGAAGACGAGCACGACGTCGAAGAAGACAGCTACATCAAGCCGCTGCCCAGCGGTGATTTCCTGGTCAAGGCGCTCACGCCGATCGAGAACTTCAACGCGTTCTTCGACAGCGAATTCTCCGACGACGAGTTCGACACCGTCGGCGGCCTGGTAATGAGCGCGTTCGGGCATCTGCCCAAACGTAACGAGACCACCGAGATCGGCGCCTATCGCTTCCGCATCCTGAATGCCGACAGCCGCCGCATCCATCTGATTCGCCTGACACCTATTGCCCGCTAAGGATTGATATGCGCCGTCTGACCCGCCCCGGCTGGCCCGGTAACTTGCTGGCCGTGGTGGCCGGCGCCATCACCACCCTGGCGCTGGCGCCGTTCGATCTGTGGCCATTTGCACTGCTGGCGATCGGGTTGTTCTATATCGGCCTGCGCGAGCTGACGCCACGTCAGGCCTTGGGCCGTGGCTGGTGCTTCGGCTTCGGCCTGTTTGGCGCCGGCACCAGCTGGATCTACTACAGCATTCACCATTTCGGCGGCGCTTCGGTGCTGCTGGCTGGCTTTTTGATGCTGCTGTTTACCGCCGCCATCGCCTGGTTTTTCGCCCTGCCCGCCTGGCTGTGGGCGCGCTGGCTGCGCCGTAATGAAGCGCCGTTGGCCGACGCGCTGACGTTTGCTGCGTTGTGGGTCGGCCAGGAGGCGTTTCGCGGCTGGTTCCTCACCGGTTTCCCCTGGCTCTACTCTGGCTACAGTCAACTCGACGGCCCACTTACCGGCCTCGCGCCGCTGGGCGGGATGTGGCTGATTTCCTTCGCGCTGGCACTGACCGCTGCGGTGCTGTGCAACCTGCCACGCCTGCTGGCGAGCAGGCGCAACGGGTTCATCGGCGCAGGCCTGGTTCTGCTGGTTGCCCCCTGGGCCATCGGCCTGGCGCTCAAGCACCACGCCTGGACCGCGCCCTCGGGCGCACCCCTGACGGTGGCAGCGATCCAGGGCAACGTCGAACAAAGCATGAAGTGGGACCCGGAGCAGCTCAATGCGCAGTTGGCGCTGTACCGCGACATGAGCTTCAGCTCCAAGCGCGTCGACCTGTTGGTGTGGCCGGAAACCGCCGTGCCGGTGCTCAAGGATTCCGTCGAAGGCTATCTGGGCATGATGGGCAAGTTTGCTGCAGACCGGCACACGGCGCTGATCACCGGCGTGCCGATCCGCCAGGAAGTGCACCACCAGAAGCGTTTCTTCAATGGCATCACCGTGGTTGGTGAAGGCGAAGGCACCTACCTTAAGCAGAAGCTGGTGCCGTTTGGCGAATACGTGCCGCTGCAAGACATGCTGCGCGGGCTGATTGCGTTCTTCGACCTGCCGATGTCGGACTTTGCGCGCGGCCCGGCTGACCAGGCGATGCTGCAGGCCAAGGGCTATCAGATTGCGCCCTTCATTTGCTATGAAGTGGTGTACCCGGAATTTGCCGCCGGCCTGTCGGCCCAGAGCGACCTCTTGCTGACCATCAGTAATGACACCTGGTTTGGCCGCTCCATCGGCCCGCTGCAACACTTGCAAATGGCGCAGATGCGCGCATTGGAGGCTGGCCGCTGGATGATTCGGGCGACCAACAACGGCGTTACCGGCCTGATCAACCCGTTCGGGCAGATCACCGCGCAGATCCCGCAGTTCGAGCGCGGGATCCTGTACGGCGAAGTGGTGCCGATGCATAACCTCACGCCGTACCTGCAATGGCGCTCATGGCCGTTGATCATCGTCTGCCTGGGGCTGTTTGGCTGGGCGTTGCTGGCGGGCCGGATGTCCAAGACGGTCTGACAGACAAACCCAAAATCAATGTGGGAGCGGGCTTGCTCGCGAACAGGGTGCATCAGCTAACGAACAGGCTGACGGACGCACCGCTTCGCGAGCAAGCCCGCTCCCACATAAGCCCACCGCACCGTTGATTCACGGTGTTATCGATAAAACACCCGATACCCCACCTGCCCCACCGCCTCATTGATCAACTGCCCGCTGCGCCACACCGATACAAACTCGGGCATCCAGCCGCCGAGTGGCCGGGCATTGTCCACGCCCAAGAAACCCACCGGCCCCGGCACCACGGTGAAGCCGGCCTTCTCAAAACTCCACACCGCGCGCGGCATGTGCCAGGCCTGGGTCACCACCACCACGCGCTTGATGCCTTGGGGCAGCAGTATCTCGGCACTCATCTGCGCGTTTTCCCAGGTGGTGCGGCTGCGTTCTTCCTTCCAGCGCACCGTCACGCCGAAGTCATCCTGCATCGACACGGCCATCAACTGCGCCTCACTGGGCGGCGTGCCGTAGTGCAAGCCGCCGCTGGTCAATACCGGCAACCCGGAGGCCTTGGCCAGTCGCGCGGCATACCGCTGGCGCTCAAGACCGATGCCGGTGGGCTGATCACTGCCCCAGGCCGGATCACCGCGTTCGCGCCCAGAGCCCAGCACCACAATGGCATCAGCGCGCTGCGCCAATGTTGCCCACGCGTCACGCGCCAATGGTGGCTCGGTTTCCAGCGCATGCGCGCCCCATTGCACCATCACCGGCAGGCTGATCAGCCACAGCCCGCCCAACCCCACTACAAAGCAAAACCCGGCCAGGCGCGGGCGGCTTTTACGAAACCACCAGGCAAACACCAGCAACAGCAAAAAAATGCCGGGCGGCAAGAGCAATTGTTTAATGAAATAACGAAAAGGCATCGGGCATCTCCAAAGATGCCCGAAGCCTAGATGCAACGGGGTTTAGCGACAATCTTTACCAACACATTTCGAGAAGGTCACTGGATAACGCGATGTTTCACCGAACGGCCCGAAGCTTTTCGGGGCCGCGACCGGCCGCCACATCCTTCAGCCAGACCACCTTGGCCGAACGTGATGGCGCCTGGGCTGGCGGGGAAGCCTGCCCTTGAGAGGCACGGTGGTGATTCAATTCCAGGTAAACCTTGATCAATTCAAGCTCAGCCTGGCTCAAGCCTCGCAACTCCAATTCCAGAGGCCGTTCATCACGCAATCGGCCTGCGGTTCTGGCGGCATCCAATGCCCGACCCAAACGGTCGATCAGTCCTTGGTACAACTGCGGTTTCGTTAAAGTTCGCTGCGATTCAACCATCCCCTCACCTCATTGAAGATAAGACTCACTCCCCAATAAACAGCGTAGTCCCCGTGGCTGCGCCTGCCCGGCGCCGCGACAGACGGCCCTGCCTGCGCAATCAGGGTTTCCCTCGATAGAGTGGGGTCATGTATGCTACGGCGCTTCCTGTAACTCCACTTCCCGCAGGGTTTGGGCACGGACGCGCCGCTTTTTGGTGTCGATCAACCTGAACGTTGCACCGAAGAGGATTAGGCCACCCCTATTCAGTTCAAAAGTAGCCATGCACGAACAATATCAGCCCCGTGAAATAGAAAATGCCGCCCAAACCTTCTGGGACGAGCAAAAGTCCTTTGAAGTCAGTGAACAGCCAGGCAAGGAGACTTACTACTGCCTATCGATGTTCCCTTACCCCAGCGGCAAGCTACACATGGGGCACGTGCGTAACTACACCATCGGCGACGTGATTTCGCGCTACCAGCGCATGCTCGGCAAGAACGTCCTGCAACCCATGGGTTGGGACGCCTTCGGCATGCCGGCGGAAAACGCCGCGATGAAAAACAACGTGGCGCCCGCCAAGTGGACCTACGAAAACATCGCCTACATGAAGACCCAGCTGCGCAGCCTGGGCCTGGCGGTGGACTGGTCGCGCGAGGTCACCACCTGCAAGCCCGATTACTACCGCTGGGAACAATGGCTGTTCACCCGCCTGTTCGAAAAAGGTGTGATCTACAAGAAAAGCGGCACCGTGAACTGGGACCCGATCGACCAGACCGTACTGGCCAACGAACAGGTCATCGACGGTCGCGGCTGGCGCTCCGGCGCGCTGATCGAAAAGCGCGAAATCCCGATGTACTACTTCAAGATCACCGCCTATGCGGATGAACTCTTGTCGAGCCTCGACGACCTGCCGGGCTGGCCTGAACAGGTCAAGACCATGCAGCGCAACTGGATCGGCAAATCCAAGGGCATGGAAGTGCAGTTCCCGTACAACGTCGATTCCATTGGCGCTGCCGGCGCACTGAAAGTCTTCACCACCCGCCCGGACACCCTGATGGGCGCGACCTACGTCGCCGTGGCCGCTGAACACCCGCTGGCCACCCAGGCCGCGCAGAACAACCCAGAGCTTTCGGCCTTCATCACCGAATGCAAAGGCGGCAGCGTGGCCGAAGCCGACGTCGCCACCCAGGAGAAAAAAGGCCTGCCAACCGGCTTGTTCGTCGAGCACCCACTGACCGGTGAAAAACTGCCGGTGTGGGTCGCCAACTACGTGCTGATGCACTACGGCGATGGCGCAGTAATGGCCGTGCCGGCTCACGACGAGCGCGATTTCGAATTTGCCACCAAGTACGGCCTGCCGATCAAATCGGTCGTGCGTACCAGCTCGGGCGATACCAACCCGGCCCCGTGGCAAGACGCTTACGGTGAGCACGGCGAACTGATCAACTCCGGCGAGTTCGACGGCCTGGATTTCCAGGGTGCCTTCGACGCCATTGAAGTGGCACTGATCAAGAAAAACCTCGGTGCCTCGCGCACCCAGTTCCGCCTGCGCGACTGGGGCATCAGCCGCCAGCGCTACTGGGGCTGCCCGATTCCGATCATCCACTGCCAAACCTGCGGTGACGTGCCGGTGCCGGAAGACCAGTTGCCGGTGGTACTGCCCGAAGACGTGGTGCCCGATGGCGCCGGTTCGCCATTGGCGCGCATGCCCGAGTTCTACGAGTGCGCCTGCCCGAAATGCGGTGCACCGGCCAAGCGTGAAACCGACACCATGGACACCTTCGTCGAGTCCTCGTGGTACTACGCTCGCTACGCCTCGCCGCACTATGAAGGCGGTCTGGTGGAAAAATCCGCGGCCGACCACTGGTTGCCGGTGGATCAGTACATCGGCGGCATCGAACACGCAATTCTTCACCTGCTGTACGCGCGTTTCTTCCACAAGCTGATGCGCGACGAAGGCCTGGTCAGCTCCGACGAGCCGTTCAAGAACCTGCTGACCCAAGGCATGGTGATCGCCGACACTTACTATCGCCGCGAAGCCAATGGCGCCTACACCTGGTTCAACCCGGCGGACGTAGAGCTTGAGCGTGACAGCAAGGCCAAGGTGATCAGCGCCAAGCTGAAGTCCGACGGCCTGCCGGTGGAAATCGGCGGCACCGAGAAGATGGCCAAGTCCAAGAACAACGGCGTCGACCCACAGTCGATGATCGACCAGTTCGGCGCCGACACCTGCCGCCTGTTCATGATGTTCGCCTCGCCGCCCGACATGAGCGCCGAATGGTCCGACTCCGGCGTCGAAGGCTCGCACCGTTTCCTCAAGCGCGTCTGGCGCCTGGCGCACGCCCATGTCAGCCAGGGCCTGCCGGGCAAGCTGGACGTGGCGTCCTTGAGCGATGAACAGAAAGCCATTCGCCGCAGCACTCACCTGGCCATCCGCCAGGCCAGCCAGGACGTGGGCCAGAACCACAAATTCAACACCGCCATCGCTCAGGTGATGACGCTGATGAACGTGCTGGAAAAAGCACCGCAGGCGACCGAACAGGACCGCGCGCTGGTACAGGAAGGCCTGGAAGCGGTCGTCCTGTTGCTGGCTCCGATCACGCCGCACATCAGCCATGATCTGTGGAGCCGCTTGGGCCACAGTGGCGCGGTGATCGACGCCGGTTGGCCGGTACAGGATGACAGCGCGCTGGTACAGGACACGCTGCAGCTGGTAATCCAGGTCAACGGCAAACTGCGCGGCCAGATCGATATGCCAGCCAGCGCCAGTCGTGAAGACGTCGAGGCGGCTGCACGGGTCAACGAGAACGTGCTGCGCTTTACCGAAGGCCTGACGATCCGCAAAGTGATCGTAGTGCCTGGCAAACTGGTCAACATCGTCGCCAGCTAATCGGATCGGGCGCAGGGCTTGGGCCCTGCGCCGAACCAAACCTTTAAGGCCTCGATAAGGCCCACATGGTTTCAAGGGGAGCAACAAAATGATCAAACGCAATTTGCTGGTGATGGGCCTCGCTGTGCTGCTGAGCGCTTGCGGCTTCCAGCTGCGCGGTACCGGCACCAATGAACTGAGCATCAAGGAACTGGACGTCAGCGCCCGCAACGCCTATGGCGACACCGTGGTTCAGCTGCGCCAGACCCTGGAAAACAGCGGCGTGCGCGTCTACACCGGTGCAACCTACAAACTGGTCCTTGTGGACGAGCAGGAATCCCAGCGTAGCCTGAGCTACGCCAGCGCCGGCCGCGCGTCGGACGTTGAGCTCAATACGGCCGTCAACTATGAAGTACAAGGCCGTGACCACCTGCCATTGATGGCTGACAAGCTCGAAGTCCAGAAAGTGGTGAGCCACGACGGCAACAACCTGGTGGGTTCGGACTCGGAGATCATTCAGGTTCGCAAGGAAATGCGTCGTGAGCTGATCCAGCGCCTGATGGTACGTCTGCAACAGCTGACGCCGGAAAAACTGGCCGCTCTGCAGCAAACCGCCGACAACAAGGCCAAGGCTGACGCCGACGCCCTGAAAGCCGCAAAAGAATACGAAGACAACACGCCGAAACAATCGCCTGTTGAAGTCCCTGTCGAGTAAGCCAGACGGGGCGCCCCTGGCGCCCCGTTTGCCCCGCCTATGAAGCTCGCCCCCGCCCAACTCGCCAAACACCTGCAAGGTGGCCTCGCGCCTGTCTACATCGTCAGCGGTGATGACCCGCTGTTGTGCCAGGAAGCGGCAGACGCTATTCGCAGCGCCGCGCGCCAGCAGGGTTTCGATGAACGCCAGGTCTTCAGCGCCGACGCCAGTTTCGACTGGGGCACGCTGCTGCAAGCCGGTGCGAGCATGTCGCTGTTCGCCGAAAAACGCCTGTTGGAATTGCGCCTGCCCTCGGGCAAACCCGGCGACAAGGGCGCGGCGGCCTTGATGGAATACTGCTCGCGTCCCGCTGAAGACACAGTGCTGCTGATCAGCTTGCCCAAGCTCGACGGCAGTGCGCAGAAAACCAAATGGGGCAAGGCGCTGGTAGAGGGGCCACAGACCCAGTTCATCCAGATCTGGCCAGTGGACAGCAACCAGTTGCCGCAGTGGATTCGTCAGCGCCTGTCCCAGTCGGGGCTGTCAGCGACGCAAGACGCTGTTGAACTGATCGCCGCCCGGGTCGAAGGCAACTTGCTTGCCGCCGCCCAGGAGATCGAAAAGCTCAAGTTGATGGCCGAAGACGGTCAGATCACCGTCGAAACCGTGCAAGGCGCAGTGGCCGACAGTGCTCGCTTTGACGTGTTCGGGCTGGTGGACGCGATTCTTAATGGTGAACCTGCCCACGCCTTGCGCATGCTCGAAGGGCTGCGCGGCGAAGGCGTGGAACCCCCGGTGATTCTATGGGCCCTGGCCCGTGAGTTGCGGGTGCTGGCCAATATTTCGCTGCAATACAGCCAGGGCACTCCGCTGGACAAATGCTTCAGCCAGGCGCGGCCACCGGTCTGGGACAAACGCAAACCCCTGATGAGCAAAGCCCTGCAACGGCACTCGGCGCAACGCTGGGCACAGCTTCTACTTGAAGCGCAGCGCATCGATGCGCAAATCAAGGGTCAGGCGGCGGGTTCGCCGTGGATGAGCCTGAGCCGTTTGTCACTTTTGATGTCTGGTCAGCGCCTATCGTTACCGGCTGAATAACGCCCCGCCCAAAAACACCACAATCCCAATGTGGGAGCGGGCTTGCTCACGAAGACGGTGTATCAGTTTATGGATCAGGCGACTGGCCCACCGCCTTCGCGAGCAAGCCCGCTCCCCCATTTTGATCGTGCACCTTTCCTACACCGCGCCGGGCTTTACAGCGGCGTCACTTCGGCAGATGATTTGCACCGTTTCATCCCACCGACAGAGAGTATCGACATGAGCAAAAAGCCATCCAAGCATGGCCCCAACAAGGCCAAATCCATCATCGCCCAGCCACTGTTCCGAAGCCGTCAGGAACGCGCCGGCAAGGGCAAAGGCAGCTACCGCCGCGAAGCCTTCCAGTCTAATAGCTGGGAGGCTTCTTACTTTCTGGCTGCCTGAAGGCAAGCGCCCCTCCGGCATGATAAGGTCTGTACCTGATTTGTAATCCCTGGACCTGTGCATGCCCTCTAGTCTTTCCCGTCGTTGGCACCTTCGCCAATTGATCGCTGCCTCCAGCCTCATTCTGCTTGTCGCCTGCGCGGAAAAACCCACCGCCGCAGACGCGCAACCCCTGCCAAAACTGCAGACTGTGCCGGCCGTCGCGCCTGCCGTCGTTGCGCCGTTGGCCGTGGACAACCTCGATATCCAACCGACCCAGACCTTCGCCGAATGGCAAGCGGCCTTTCGCGTGGACGCCCTGAAAGCCGGGATCACGCCTGCGGTGTTCGACAACGCCTTTGCCGGCGTCACCCCCGACATGGCGGTGATTCGCGCTGACCGCAGCCAACCGGAATTTTCCCGCCCGGTTTGGGAATACCTCGACGGCGCCCTCTCGCCGGTGCGCGTACGCAATGGCCAAGCCTTGCTGATCAAGTACGCCGACATCCTGCAAAGCATCGAACAACGCTATGGCGTCGACCGCCAGGCGCTGGTTTCGGTGTGGGGCATGGAAAGCAATTTTGGCCAGTTCCAAGGCAATAATTCGGTGATCCGCTCCCTGGCAACCCTGGCCTACGAAGGCCGTCGCCCGGCGTTCGCCCAGGCGCAACTGCTGGCGGCGCTGCAGATCATCCAGCATGGCGACATCCAGGCCGACCAGATGAAAGGCTCCTGGGCCGGCGCGATGGGCCAGACGCAATTTATCCCGACTACCTATAACACCCACGCGGTCGACTTCGACGGTGACGGTCGCCGTGACATCTGGAACAGCCCGGCCGACGCCCTCGCCTCCACGGCGCATTACCTGCAAAGCTCTGGCTGGCAAAAAGGCCAGCCGTGGGGCTTTGAGGTGCAACAGCTGCCGGCCAACTTTGATTACGCCCTGGCAGACGGCGGCGTACGCAAGACCGTCGCCGAGTGGCTGAAACTCGGTATCCAGTTGCCACCTGGCGCGAGCATGCCGCCCAACGTCGACCAACTGTCCGCCGCCTTGTTGCTGCCGGCAGGCTACCGTGGCCCCGCTTTCCTGGTGCTGGACAACTTCCGCGCGATCCTCAAGTACAACAACTCGTCGTCCTACGCGCTGGCGGTTGGCCTGCTGTCGGAACGGTTTGGCGGCGGTGGTGTGATTCGTGGCGATTGGCCCAAAGATGAGCTGCCACTGAGCCGCTCCCAGCGCATCGATTTGCAGACAGTGCTGAGCGCCAAAGGGTATGACGCGGGCAATGCAGACGGCATCATCGGCGCCAACACGCGCAAGGCGATTCGCGCGGCGCAGCAGTCGCTGGGTTGGCCAGCGGACGGGTATCCGACGGTGAAACTGCTGGAGTCGTTGCAAAGCCAATAGGTCGGCGTATGGCGACTATCGCCTTCGCGAGCAAGCCCGCTCCCACATTCAACGACATTCCAAGGTTGGAACTCGGTCGAATGTGGGAGCGGGCTTGCTTGCGAAGACGGCATCACAGGCGACAATTATTTCAAAACTACATCCTGCTCCAACACCAGCCGCTGCTCCCCCGCATCCAGCCGCACCAACGCGCCCATCGGCAGCGTCAGGTTCGGATCGCAGTGCCCACTGCGCCAGCCGGACAACACCGGAATGCACAACGGTGCGAAGGTCTGCTTCAGCAGCCGCTCCAGCGCTGCTTTATCCACACCCGCCACGTCGCCCACCAGCACACCGGCAATTTGCTCCAGCTTGCCGGCCAGGCGCAGGTGAGTCAGCAGGCGGTCGATACGGTAGATCGGCTCGTTGACGTCTTCGATCAGCAAAATGATGCCCTCGGCATCAATCTCATAAGCCGTGCCCATGACTGCGGCGATCATCGACAGGTTGCCGCCCAGCAAGCGTCCACAGGCAATACCCGGCTCAAGGGTGGTCAATGGGTAGGCCACCGGGTGCGCCACGACACTGCCGGCGCCAAGCTGGCCGCGCAGCATGCTGAACAGCGATGACTCCGTGGGCTGTTGTTTGTCGCCCAGCAAATCGGCACTGAGCATTGGCCCGTGGAAAGTCACGAAGCCGGCGTAGCGGCTGATCGCCAGGTGCAACGCGGTGATGTCGCTGTAACCCACGAACGGCTTGGGGTTGGCGCGCAGCAGGTCGTAATCCAGGCGATCCAGCAAGCGTGGCGTACCGTAGCCGCCGCGCAGGCAGAAGATGGCATCGATTTCGGGGTCGGCGAAGGCAGCGTGAAGGTCACGCAGGCGCACGTCATCGCTGCCTGCGAGGTAACCGCCGCGCTCGTATACACCAGGGAAAATCCGCAGCTCATGGCCACGGGCACGCATCCATTGCCCGGCTTTTTCAACGTCGAGGGCGGCAGGGCCGGCGGGGGCGATCAGGCCGATGATGCCTTCGGCTCGAAGTGCAGGTACCGCGGCTGCCAGTTCAGTGCTCATCCATAAGTCTCCCATCTATGACGCAGAACGAAATGTGGGAGCGGGCTTGCTCGCGAAGGTGGGGTGTCAGTCAACACATCAGGTGACTGAAACACCGCCTTCGCGAGCAAGCCCGCTCCCACACAAGCCACGCCCAAATTACTCCAGGTCAGGCTCAGGAAACCAGGCTGGCCTTGACCAGCTTGGCCTGCTCGTCAGCGTGGTACGAGGAACGCACCAGCGGGCCGGACGCCACGTTCTTGAAGCCCATTTTGTAACCTTCCTCGGCGAACCAGGCGAAGGTGTCCGGGTGCACAAAACGCTGCACCGGCAAGTGGCTGCGCGACGGCTGCAGGTACTGGCCGAGGGTCAGCATGTCGATGTCGTGTTCGCGCATGCGCTTCATGACTTCGATCACTTCTTCGTCGGTCTCGCCCAGGCCCAGCATCAGGCCGGATTTGGTCGGGATGTGCGGCATCATCTGCTTGAATTTCTGCAGCAGGGTCAGCGACCACTGGTAGTCCGAGCCTGGACGCGCAGCCTTGTACAGGCGTGGCACGGTTTCCAGGTTGTGGTTGAACACATCCGGTGGCTCGGCCGCGGTGATTTCCAGCGCGACGTCCATACGGCCACGGTAGTCCGGCACCAGGGTTTCGAGCATCACGTTCGGCGACAACTTGCGGATCTCGCGAATGCAGTCGGCAAAGTGCTGGGCACCGCCGTCACGCAGGTCATCGCGGTCTACCGAGGTGATGACCACGTATTTGAGTTTCAGGTCGGCGATGGCGATGGCCAGGCTTTCCGGCTCGTTGACGTCCAGAGGCTTCGGCCGGCCGTGGCCAACGTCGCAGAACGGGCAACGACGGGTGCAGATGTCACCCATGATCATGAAGGTGGCGGTGCCGCCGGAGAAGCATTCGCCCAGGTTCGGGCAGGACGCCTCTTCGCACACGCTGTGAAGCTTGTGTTTGCGCAGCAGGGTCTTGATACGGTCGACTTCCGGCGAAACCGGGATGCGCACGCGGATCCAGTCAGGTTTTTTCGGCAGTTCGGTGGTCGGGATGATCTTGACCGGGATGCGTGCAACCTTCTCGGCGCCGCGCAGCTTGACGCCGGCTTCCACCTTGGCACGCGGGGCCGGACGCTCGGTGATGTCCAGCGTCGGGATCATGGTTTGCACTGCATCAGTAGTCATAATCAGTCGATTCCGCCCGTAAGGGTCGTCTGCTCAGCATAGTCGAGGTGTTTGACGAGCTGCGCACGCAGCCGGGCACTTACCTCGGCAAATTTAATCGGTGTGGCGTGGTCGCTCAGTTGGGTCATCGCCAACCCTGCGTAACCGCAGGGGTTGATGCGCCCGAACGGCGCCAGGTCCATGTCCACGTTCAGGGCCAGGCCATGAAAGGAACAACCGTGGCGAATCCGTAAACCGAGGGAGGCGATTTTCGCGCCGTTCACATACACACCGGGTGCATCGGGCTTGGCCGCGGCGCTCACGCCGTAACTGGCCAACAGCTCGATCAGGCAAGCTTCCATGCGGCTCACCAGGTCACGTACGCCAAAACCCAGCTTGCGTACGTCCAGCAAGAGATAAGCAACAAGCTGACCCGGCCCATGGTAAGTCACTTGACCACCTCGGTCGACCTGCACCACCGGAATATCCCCCGGCAGCAGCAGATGCTCGGCCTTGCCGGCCTGGCCCTGGGTGAATACCGGCGGATGTTCCACCAGCCAGATTTCATCCGGGGCCGAGCTGCCGCGCTCGTTGGTGAAGCGCTGCATGGCATGCCAGACCGGCTCGTAGGCCATCTGACCGAGCTCGCGAAAGCCCAGGACCTGAGACATCACAGCACCATGTGCACGAAGCCGGTGGCCCGCAGTTCGCTGTTGATGTCGTAGAGCTGGTCTTGACCGGTCGCAACGATGTGCAACTGGATCGTGGTGTACTTACCGTTGGAGCTCAATCGCTCGTCCACACGGTTGTCGTTGATCGTCGCGTGTTTACGCACGATCTCCAGAATCTTGTCTTTGTTGCCCACACCCGTATCGCTGATCACCTTGACGGGATAGTCCACGTTAGGGAATTCGATCTTTGGCGCCTTTACTTCTACTTCTTTATCGGTCATGGCGTAACGGCCTCGTAAGCGTAAGCCGTGGCGACGGGCAAAGCCCCACGTCAGGTCGACGCGGGGCTTTGCAGGTGCACACTTATCAGTTGAACAAGCTGTAGAAGAATAGACGAATGCTATCCCACACGCGGCGGAAGATACCACCTTCGTCGACGGCGTCCAGCGCGATCAGGTCGGCGCTGTGCACCACCTTGTCGTCCAGCTTCACTTCGACTTTACCGATAACGTCACCCTTGGCGATTGGCGCAACCAATTGCGGGTTCATGGTCATGCTGGCAGCGAGCTTTTTCAGCTGGCCTTTAGGCATGGTCAACGTCAGGTCGTCAGCCAGGCCGGCTTTGACTTGGTGGGTAGCGCCTTTCCATACCGGGGCTTGAGCCAGCTCAGCACCCTTCTGGTAGAAGGTCTGGGTTTCGAAGAAGCGGAAACCGTAGGTCAGCAGCTTTTGCGTCTCGGCCGCACGGGCCTGCTCGCTGTTAGTGCCGAAGACCACGGCGATCAGGCGCTGGCCGTCACGTACGGCGGACGACACCATGCAGTAGCCGGCTTCGTCAGTGTGGCCGGTTTTCAGGCCATCGACAGTCTTGTCGCGCCACAGCAGCAGGTTGCGGTTAGGCTGCTTGATGTTGTTCCAGAAGAATTCCTTCTGGGAGTAGATCGCGTAGTGCACCGGGTCGACGCGGATGATCGCGCGGGCCAGCAGCGCCATGTCGTGAGCCGACGAGTAGTGCTCCGGGTTCGGCAGACCGGTCGGGTTCATGAAGTGGCTGTTGGCCATGCCCAGGTCGCCGGCCGTCTTGTTCATCATGTCGGCAAATGCGTCTTCGCTGCCGGCGATGTGCTCGGACAGGGCCACGCTGGCGTCGTTACCGGACTGGATGATGATGCCGTGCAGCAGGTCGCTGACAGTCACCTGCGAACCGACCTTGATGAACATCCGCGAACCGCCGGTACGCCAGGCGTTTTCGCTGACGGTGACCGGGTCGTTTTCGCCGATCTGGCCGCGACGGATTTCCAGGGTCGCGATGTACGCCGTCATCAGCTTGGTCAGGCTCGCCGGTGGCAGGCGCTGGTCACCGTTGTTCTCGACCAGCACGTTGCCGCTGGCGGCATCCATGAGGACCCAGGCCTTGGCGGCCAGTTGCGGGGAAGCCGGCACCATTTCAACCGCCCAGGCGGCCGGGGTGATGATCAGCGAAAGAAGCAGGCACGTGCGTTTGGCTAAGGTGGTGATGTTCATCCGTCTCTCGAAATTGCTTATGGAAACTTGCCCTCGCGGGCAAAACTATTCAGACAGCCCGCTGCCAGACTGTCACGTGTTCGGTTGCCCGCTCACCCCTTGCCCCTGGGTTTTTATTGTTCAACGAGCCAACAACCAGGGCCCAGACCCGCGCACGCGTCTGAGCCATCAATCTTTCTTATTCGGCGGTGACCACGCTGGGTTGCCCCAGGTTGGCCAGGCGCACGCTGTTCTGTACTTGCGCCACTTCACTTGGCGAACCAATTGGCCCCATGCGCACACGGTGCAGAGTCTGCTGGTTACGTACGATGGAGCTGATGAAAACCGGCGCATTGACCATGCTGCTGAGCTTGGACCTTAACAGTTCTGCCGCGTCCGGGTTGGCGAAAGCGCCGACCTGCAGGTACTGACCGCCCACCGTGGAAGCGCCCGGTGCTGCGTGCGGCACGACCACCGTGTCCGGCGCGTGCTGCGCCGGTGGCGGTGTCCACTGTTCGATCTTGCCGGTTGACGCGGTCACTTGCGGCTGCGGCGTTTGTGGCTCGTTGAGCATCAACGGTGCCGGTTTGCCACGCTGGGCCCAGTACTGCGCCGGATCGATGCCTTCGACTTTCACGCGCGCGGTGCCGATTTCGGCATAACCGAGTTTCTTCGCGGCGGCGTAGGACAAGTCGATGATCCGGTCCGAATAGAACGGCCCACGGTCGTTGACCCGCAGGATCACCGTGCGGTTGTTGTCCAGATTGGTCACGCGTACGTAGCTGGGCAGCGGCAGGGTCTTGTGGGCCGCGCTCATGCCGTACAGGTCATACACTTCGCCGTTGGCGGTGTTCTGGCCATGGAACTTGGTGCCGTACCAGGACGCCGTGCCCGATTGGACGTAGGTCTTGGAATCCTGCAGCGGGAAGTAATTCTTGCCCAACACGGTATACGGGTTGGCCTTGTAAGGCCCGGTGTGCAGGGTCGGCGTGGCATCCGGGATTTTCGATACGTCGACATCCCACCACGGCGCGCCGTCTTTGTGCGCGCGGTTGATGTCCAGGCCCGGCTGGGCGCGAACGATACCGCCACCGCCCTTCTGCGCCGGCGCGCGGCTTGTGGTGGTGGTAGAAGAACAACTGACAACCAGCAAGGACAACGCGGCAAACGCCACCAGCTTGAGCGGTTTATGGAACGGCGATGCCCGCATTACTTGTTGCCCCGTGCTTGGACCAGCATGTCTGACAGCTGATGCACGGCCATGGCGTACATCACACTGCGGTTATAACGCGTGATTGCGTAAAAATTCTTCAGGCCCATCCAGTATTCCGGGCCGTTTTCGCCTTCCAGGCGGAACGCCGTCACCGGCATATCATCGCGTGGCGCATTCTGACTCGACCAGCCCAGGGCTCGCAACTCCCCGACGGTCTTGACCGGCTCGATTCCCTGGGTCAAACCTTCGTCGGCGCGCTCGCCGGTGACATCGGCACGGATCACCACCGGCTCGCCGGACACCCAGCCATGGCGCTTGAAGTAGCTGGCCACGCTGCCAATGGCGTCATCCGGATTGCTCCAGATATTGATGTGGCCGTCGCCGTCGAAATCCACGGCGTATGCACGAAAGCTGCTCGGCATGAACTGCGGCAAGCCCATCGCACCGGCATAGGAGCCCTTGAGGGTCAGCGGGTCGACCTGTTCTTCGCGGGCCAGCAGCAGGAATTCGCGCAGCTCCTTGCGGAAGAACTCGGCGCGCGGCGGGTAATCGAAGCCCAGGGTCGACAAGGCGTCGATCACCCGGTAACTGCCGGTATTGCGCCCGTAAAAGGTTTCAATGCCGATGATCGCGACGATGACCTGGGCCGGCACGCCGTACTCCTGCTCGGCGCGGGCCAGCGCGGCTTCGTGCTGGCGCCAGAAGTCCACACCCCGCGCCACGCGGGCGTCGGTGAGGAACATAGGGCGGTATTCTTTCCACTGTTTCACGCGCTCGGCGGGACGCGAGATCGCATCGAGGATCGCCTGCTTGCGTTGCGCTTCGCGGAACACGCCCATCAGCTGTTCACCGGCGAAACCGTAGTCGCGGGTCATTTCACCGACAAATTCGGCGACCTGGGGTGAGCCATCGTAGTCACCGGCCTGCGCCTCTTGCGTCGCGCCCAGCAGCCCAATCAGGCTCATCCAGGACGCATGCCGAGTCGCCCAGCCGCGCATTACTTGCATTGACATCTTCACCTTATTCAAACCTGTGCGATCCACTTGCGATGCGTGTGAATCGACATCAAAACCCCAAACGCTGACAGCAATGTCACCAGCGAAGTTCCGCCGTAGCTAATGAACGGCAACGGCACCCCAACCACCGGCAGCAGGCCACTGACCATACCGATGTTGACGAAAACGTAAACAAAAAAAGTCATGGTCAGGCTGCCGGCGAGCAGTTTGCCGAACAGCGTCTGCGCCTGCGCGGTGATCACCAAACCGCGACCAATCAACAGCAGATAAATCAGCAACAGCGCGCAAATGCCTACCAGGCCGAACTCTTCGCCCATTACGGCAATGATGAAGTCGGTGTGGCTTTCGGGCAAAAAGTCCAGGTGCGACTGAGTGCCCAGTAACCAGCCCTTACCAAATACTCCGCCGGAACCGATGGCGGCCTTGGACTGGATGATGTTCCAGCCGGTGCCCAGCGGGTCACTCTCCGGGTCAAGGAACGTCAGGATCCGCTGCTTCTGGTAGTCGTGCATAAAGAAGAACCACATGGCCACGGCCACGGGGATGGCGGCGGCCAGCACGCTGAGGATCCAGCGCCAGCGCAGGCCGCCCATAAACAGTACGAACGCACCGCCCGCGAGGATCAGCAGCGAGGTGCCGAGGTCGGGCTGGCGCACGATCAGGATGAACGGCACGCCAATCAATATCAGGCTGATGCCCACGTGCTTGAGCTGCGGCGGCAAGGTGCGCTTGGACAAATACCAGGCGATGGTTGCCGGCATCAAAATCTTCATGAATTCCGACGGCTGGAAGCGAATCACTCCTGGAATGTTGATCCAGCGCGTCGCGCCCATGGCGTTGTGGCCCATCACGTCCACCACCACCAGCAGCAATACGCCAGCGACATAACCAAGCGGCACCCAGCGCGCCATGAAACGCGGTTCGAGCTGGGCAATCACCACCATCGACAACAGGCCCAAGCCGAACGACGACGCCTGCTTGATCAGCAGGTCCCAGTTCTTGCCGCTGGCCGAATACAGCACGAACAGGCTGCCGGCCGCCAAGGTCAGCAGCAGGATCAGCAACGGGCCATCAATGTGCATGCGCTGCAATAACGTCGCGCGGCGACGCATCACATCCTCGCTGGAGAGGATGCGGTCAAAATTACTCTTCACGGGCCGTAACCTCGGTGCTTGAAGGGGGGCCGCCATATTCGGATTTGAGCCTGCCGTCGTCGGCCAACAGCCAGGCGTCCATGATCTGGCGCACCACGGGCGCAGCCACGCCGGAGCCGGACTCGCCGTTTTCGACCATTACTGCCACGACAATTTTCGGGTCGTCTGCCGGGGCAAAACCGACGAACAAGGCGTGGTCGCGATGGCGTTCCTGAACCTTGGAGCGGTCGTATTTCTCGCCCTGCTTGATCGCGACCACCTGCGCGGTACCACTCTTGCCGGCAATGCGGTATTGCGCGCCGGCCGCCGCTTTGCGCGCGGTGCCACGGGCGCCGTGCATCACTTGCTGCATGCCGTGGTTGACCTTGGTCCAGTCGGACGGGTCACGCAGCACGATGTCGGGAATCGGGTTTTCATCCACAGGCTTTTCGCCTTCGATGGTCTTGGCCAGGTGCGGACGGTTCCAGATGCCTTTATTGGCCACCAGCGCCGTGGCTTGCGCCAGCTGCAAGGGCGTTGCCTGCATGTAGCCCTGGCCGATACCAAGAATCAGGGTTTCGCCCGGGAACCACGCCTGGCGACGGGTGGCGCGCTTCCATTCCCGCGACGGCATCAGGCCGGGGGATTCTTCGAACATGTCCAGGGAGACTTTCTGACCCAGGCCGAACTTGCCCATGTAGGCAGACAGCCGGTCGATGCCCAGCTTGTGGGCCAGGTCGTAAAAATAGGTGTCGTTGGAGCGCATGATCGCGGTGTCCAGGTCGACATAGCCGTCACCGGTACGGTTCCAGTTACGGTATTTGTGATCGTAGTTGGGCAGCATGTAGTAGCCCGGGTCGAACACGCGGCTTGACGCGGTGACCACGCCCGAATCCAGGCCGGCAATCGCCACCGCCGGCTTGATGGTCGAACCCGGCGGATACAACCCGCGCAGCACGCGGTTGAACAGCGGCCGGTCGATGGAATCACGCAGCTCGGCGTAGGCCTTGAAGCTGATGCCGGTAACGAACAGGTTGGGGTCGAAGCTTGGCTGACTGACCATCGCCAGCACTTCGCCGGTTCTCGGGTCCAGTGCCACTACCGCGCCGCGCCGGCCACCCAAGGCCATTTCGGCCGCTTCCTGCAACTTGATGTCCAGGCTCAACACAATGTCTTTGCCCGGCACCGGGTCGGTGCGCTTGAGCACGCGCAACACGCGGCCGCGGGCGTTGGTCTCGACTTCCTCGTAACCCACCTGGCCATGCAGCTCCGGCTCGTAGAAACGCTCGATGCCGGTTTTACCAATATGGTGGGTGCCGCTGTAATTCACCGGATCGAGGCTTTTCAGCTCTTTCTCGTTGATGCGCCCCATGTAACCGACGGAGTGGGCAAAGTGCGGCCCTTGCGGGTAATGCCGCACCAACTGCGCCACCACTTCCACACCGGGCAGGCGGAACTGGTTCACGGCGATTCGCGCGATCTGCTCTTCGGTCAGCTCGAACAGGATCGGCACCGGCTCGAATGGCCGGCGCCCCTGCTTCATGCGTTTTTCGAAGATCACCCGGTCTTCCGGCGTCAGCTGCAGCACCTCGACGATCACGTCGAGGATTTGCTGCCAGTCGCCAGAACGCTCGCGGGTCATGCTCAGGCTGAAGCTGGGCCGGTTATCGGCCACCACCACGCCATTGCGGTCGAAAATCAGCCCACGGGTCGGCGGAATCGGCTGCACATGCACCCGGTTATTTTCCGACAGCGTGGAGTGATAGTCGTACTGGATCACCTGCAGGAAATACAGGCGCGCAATCAGCACACCGATCAGCCCCACCACCAGAAAGGCACCGAACACGACCCGCGCGCGTACCAGACGTGCGTCTTTCTCGTGGTCCTTGATGCGGATCGGCTGGGTCATCGGGAGGGGCGCAGATTATTTGTGGTAAGGGTGCCCGGACAGAACTGTCCAGGCGCGATACAGCTGTTCACCGATCAGAATCCTTACCAACGGGTGCGGCAGCGTCAGCGCTGACAGCGACCAGCGCTGGTCCGCCCGCGCACAGACTTCCGGCGCCAGCCCTTCGGGGCCGCCGACCATGAAGTTGACCGTGCGCGAATCCAGGCGCCAGCGATCCAGCTCCACCGCCAATTGCTCGGTGCTCCAGGGTTTGCCGTGCACCTCGAGGGTGACGATGCGCTCGTTGGGGCCGACCTTGGCCAGCATGGCTTCGCCTTCCTGACGGATAAAGCGCGCCACATCGGCATTCTTGCCCCGGGTGTTGAGCGGTATTTCCACCAGTTCCAGCGACAGCTCAGCGGGCAGACGCTTGGCATATTCGTGCCAACCTTCTTCCACCCACTTGGGCATGCGTGAACCGACAGCGATCAGACGCAGGCGCACAGCCGTTCCTTATTCCTGGTCTTTGTTGAGCTTGTCGAAGTGCGCGTGGCCCACTTCCGGGCTGTGGTGCTTGCCATCAGCGGCACGGCTCTGCTCGGCGCCTTTCCACAGACGCTCCAGGTCGTAGAACTGACGGGCATTGGAAGTCATCATGTGAACGATCACGTCGTCCATGTCCAGCAGCACCCAGTCGCTGTCGCCCTTGCCTTCTTCACCCAGCGGCTTCACGCCCTGGGCTTTGACGGCTTCGCGAACCTTGTCCAGCATCGCGCCGATCTGGCGGTTGGAGGTACCGGTGGCGATGATCATGAAGTCGGTGATGCTCTGCTTGTCGCGCACGTCCAGCACCTGGATGTCCTGGGCCTTAACGTCTTCCAGGGCAGCCACGGCGACTTTAACCAGCTCTTCGCCAGCCAGCTCAGGGCCGGTGTGCGCTTCAACTGGCAGCGGGGCGCTTTTGAAAGTGCCTTTGCGCTTAACTTTGCTTACGTCTTTGTTCGTCATATAAAACTCGTTTTGCTCGTATGTTCGGGCGCTTGCTGCACGACTGTGCGTGCGATCAAGCGCGCCTTTTCAGTTCGACGCACGGTAAAGCCCGTGCGCATCGATGTAGGCCAGGACCGCGTCAGGCACCAGGAAACGTACCGACTTCCCGCTGGCCAGCAGTTGACGGATCTGGGTGGCGGACACCGCAAGCGGCGTCTGCCAGACGAATGCAATATTCCCGTTCGGCCCGGTCAGGGCCAAGGGGTCACTTACCGACCGCGCGGCCAGCAGGTTGCGCAAGGCATCCGGCGGTTCGCTGTCGGCATCCGGGCGTTGCAAAACCAGGATGTGGCAATGCTGGAGGAGTTCCTCCCAGCGATGCCAAGAGGGCAGGCCGCAAAATGCGTCCCAGCCCAAAAGCAGAAACAACTGGTCGTCTGCGGCCAACTCGGCACGCATCAGTTCCAGGGTATCGACAGTGTAGGACGGTTTATCGCGCTTGAGCTCGTGGTCGTCCACCACCAGCGGCGCAATGCCGTCTACCGCCAGGCGCACCATCTCCAGGCGTTGTTGCGGTGATACCTGCGGCGTATCGCGATGCGGTGGCCGCGCATTGGGCATCACCCGCAGCTCATCCAGCGCGAGGGCGTCCGCCACTTCCAGGGCACTGCGCAAATGGCCGATGTGCACGGGGTCGAAGGTACCGCCGAGCAGCCCGATGCGTTTAGCCATCAAGTGCGCACGTGACCGTCGCCGAACACCACGTACTTCTCGCTGGTCAGGCCTTCAAGGCCAACCGGGCCGCGTGCGTGGAGTTTGTCGGTGGAGATGCCGATTTCCGCCCCCAGGCCATATTCGAAGCCGTCGGCAAAACGCGTCGAGGCGTTGACCATCACCGAAGCGGAATCCACTTCGTTGAGGAAACGCCGGGCATCGCTGAAATGCTCGGAAACAATGGCATCGGTGTGCTTGGAGCCGTATTTATTGATGTGCTCGATGGCCTGGTCCAGGTCGTCGACGATGCGGATCGACAGGATCGGCGCCGTGTACTCGGTGTACCAGTCCTGCTCTGTCGCCTCGATCACGTCCGCGCCCAGCAGCGCACGGGTACGTTCACAACCGCGCAGTTCCACGCCCTTGTCACGGTAGATGGCAGCCAGCTGCGGCAGCACGCGATCGGCAATGCCGACGTGCACCAGCAGGGTTTCCATGGTGTTGCAGGGGGCGTAGCGGTGGGTCTTGGCGTTGTCGGCGATGCGGATCGCTTTGTCGATGTCGGCGGCAACGTCGATGAACACGTGGCACACGCCGTCGAGGTGCTTGATCACTGGCACTTTCGCATCGCGGCTCACACGCTCGATCAGGCTCTTGCCACCGCGCGGCACGATCACGTCGACAAATTCCGGCATGGTGATCAGCGCGCCAACGGCGGCGCGGTCGGTGGTTTCCACCACTTGCACCACTTCAGCCGGCAGCTCGGCCACGGCCAGGCCCTGCTGAATGCAGGCGGCGATGGCGCGGTTGGAATTAATCGCCTCGGAACCGCCACGCAAGATGGTGGCGTTGCCGGACTTGAGGCACAGGCTCGCGGCGTCGATGGTCACGTTCGGGCGCGACTCATAGATAATGCCGATCACGCCCAGAGGCACGCGCATTTTGCCGACCTGGATACCGGACGGCAGGTAACGCATGTCGCGGATTTCACCGATGGGGTCAGGCAGTTTGGCCACCTGACGCAGGCCTTCGATCATGTCGTCGATACGCGCCGGGGTCAGCGCCAGGCGGTCCAGCAGGGCTGGCTCCAGGCCATTGGCGCGGCCATTGGCCAGGTCCTGTTCATTGGCAGCGGCCAGCTCGGAGCGCGAAGCATCCAGAGCATCGGCGGCGGCCAACAGGGCACGGTTCTTCTGCGCAGTGCTCGCACGGGCGATCAACCGCGAGGCCTGCCGGGCAGCGCGACCCAGGCGGGTCATGTAGTCAAGAACGGACTCAGTCATGGTCAGGGAGTCTTGGCAAAGAGGAAAGCGGCAGATTATAGCTGTGACGCCGCCCGACTGACAGCGGTGAGGGGCGGATGGTCGAAATGAACTGTAAAAACTTGGGGTTCAGCGGTAATTAAGGTGGGAGTTGTTATTATTCCGTCACATTTAGCCGCATTAACCCTGATCGCCATGTCCAGTTTTGCCCCTCAGCTCCCCGCCAGCGCCCTGCCCGACAGCTTCTTCGACCGCGACGCGCAACTACTCGCGCGCGAATTACTCGGAAAAGTCATACGCCACCGCGTGGGCGATATCTGGCTTTCAGCGCGAATTATTGAAACCGAAGCCTATTACGTGGCCGAAAAAGGCAGTCACGCGTCGCTCGGCTATACAGAAAAGCGTAAGGCTTTGTTTCTGGATGGTGGGCACATCTACATGTACTACGCCCGTGGCGGCGATTCGCTGAACTTCAGCGCCCAGGGCCCAGGCAATGCCGTGCTGATCAAATCGGCCTATCCGTGGGTCGATGAGATCTGCGGCCCGGCGAGTCTGGCGCAGATGCTGCTGAACAACCCCGATGCCAACGGCCACCCTCGCCCCGCGCAGAAACTCTGCGCGGGCCAGACGCTGCTGTGCAAAGCCTTGGGACTGAAAGTGCCAATGTGGGATGCCAAGCGTTTTGACCAGGAACTGCTCTACGTTGAAGACGTGGGCCAGGCGCCGTCGCAGATCATCCAGACCACGCGCCTGGGCATTCCCAGCGGGCGCGATGAACACTTGATGTACCGCTTTGTCGATGCTGGCTACGCGCCTTACTGCACCCGGAACCCGCTGCGCCGGGGCCAGGTCGAAGGCCGCGATTATTTTTTGATTTGAATTGATTGAGACTGCTGTTCGCGCCGGTCATTGATCCCAGCCACACAGCAGATCCAATGTGGGAGCGGGCTTGCTCGCGAATGCGGTGTGTCAGCTGCGGATTCCTTCACTGAGACACCGCATTCGCGAGCAAGCCCGCTCCCACAGATGATGACCACTGTCTCAGATTCTGCATTACCTACATGGAGTGGCGTTTTATGGGCCAATGGCTCGATAGCATTACCGGCTGGCTAACCCTGAACCCGCAATGGCTGGCCGTCGCGGTGTTTATCGTCGCGTGCGTGGAGTGCCTGGCCATCGCCGGGCTGATCGTGCCGGGCACGGTGCTGCTGTTTGCCATTGCGGCGCTCGCCGGCAGTGGCGCGCTATCCTTGAGTGAAACGCTGTTGCTGGGTTTCCTCGGCGGCTTGCTGGGCGACGGGGTTTCCTACTACCTGGGCCGACATTTCCATCAGAACATCCGACGCTTGCCCGGCCTGCGCCACCATCCTGAATGGATGAACGGCGCAGAAACCTACTTCCACAAATACGGCATCGCCAGCCTGTTGGTAGGACGTTTCATCGGCCCGTTACGCCCGATGCTGCCGATGGTGGCCGGGATGTGCGACATGCCCTTCCCGCGCTTTGCCGCCGTGAGCGTGTTGGCGGCGGCCGGCTGGTCGGTGGCCTATCTGCTGCCGGGCTGGGCCACCGGCGCGGCCTTTCGCCTGCCACTGCCGGCCGGTTTCTGGCCGCAGGCAGGTATCGTCGCGGCCTGCCTGGCGGTGTTGCTGGGCCTGAGCTTGAACAGCAGCCTGCGCGGCCATCGTCGCGCCACCTTGTGGATGGGTTGCGCCAGCCTGACGTTGTTGATTGCCCTGTTCATTGGCTACCCACACCTCAATGACTTTGATCAGGGTTTGAGCGCACTGGTGCAGGAACACCGTAGCCCCTGGCTGGACGAGGTGATGGTGCGGATTACCCAGCTGGGTGAGTTCAGGAAGATGTTTGTCGCCAGCGCCATCCTCACCGGCTTGCTGCTGCTGGCGCGGCAGTGGCGTCATGCCGTGTTCGTGGGCGCTACACTGGCCGGCGCGGCGGTGATCAACACCGGCACCAAGCTGTTTTTCGCCCGTGGCCGGCCGGAAATCCTCACGGACCCGCTGACCAGTTTCAGCATGCCCAGCGGCCACGCCTCCGGCGCATTTGCGTTTTTCCTGGCGCTGGCGGTACTGGCAGGTCGCGGCCAACCCACGCGCTTGCGCCTGACCTGGATGCTGCTGGGCTGTATTCCGGCGGCCTTCATTGCGCTGTCGCGCGTCTATCTCGGCGCCCATTGGCCCACGGACATCCTGGCCGGTACGTTGCTGGCGATGACGGTGTGTGCGTTCAGCCTGACCGTCATCCAGCATCAACACTCGCTGCCGGCGATGCCGCGCAAGACCTGGTGGCTGCTGCTGCCGGTGCTGGTGGCGCTCATGAGTTTTATCGCCCTGACCGGCACCCCCCACGCCCTGCTGCGCTACGCCTACTGAGTGAAGAGTTCGCCCTGCAACTCGTCGAGCAACATCTGGATGGCATCCAGGCGTTGCTGCGGGTCGTCGAGTTGCAGCAGGTCGATCTTGTCGGCCTCGGTGAACGGCAGCAGATAGGCCAGTTGGTTACCCAAGGCTTGCTGGCCATCGGCGTGGGTGCCCATGTCCAGCGAGGCAACCATCGGATGCTCAGCCAGCGCCTGGAGCAATGCCAGCAGGTCGGCGTCCTCTTCGCCCAGCGGTTGATCCGGCAGTTCTTCGAGCCACTGCACCTCGGCGACCAGTAGCTGGTCCTTCTGCACCCCGGTGTCACGCACGCGGAACCTGCGCCCGCCTTCGACGCGAATCCCCAGCAGGCCGTTGTCTTGTTGCTTGAAGTCGCGAATCAGCGCTTCACAGCCGATCAGCGCGTAGCCGTCCGGGGCCATGCCCACTTCCCTGCCGCTTAAGATGCACACCACGCCGAAGCTTTCGCCCTTTTTCATGCAGCGGCTGATCATGTCCAGGTAGCGCGCCTCGAACAGTTGCAAGTCGAGGGTGCAGCCAGGGAACAGCACGGTATTGAGCGGGAACAGCGCCAGACTCATAGAGGTTTCCTTAAACCCGGTTTAAACGATCACGGACACGGCCAGCGGCAGGAACACCGCCGTGGCCACGCCCATCAGACTCATGGCCAACGCCGCGAAAGCGCCGCACTCTTCGCTTTCCTGCAGCGCGACCGAGGTGCCGACCGCATGGGCGGTCATGCCCAGGGCCATGCCACGCGCTTCGGGGCTGTGCACGCCCAGGCGCGACAGGTACGCCGGGCCGATCATCGCGCCGACCACCCCGGTGATCAACACAAACACCGCCGCCAGGGCCGCCACGCCACCGATCTGCTCGGCCACCAGCATGGCAATCGGCGAGGTCACCGACTTGGGCGCCATGGTCATCAGCATCCTATGCTCAGCGCCAAACCACCAGCCCAGCAGCACACACAGGCCGGTGGCCAACACGCCACCTACCACCAGCGTAGTAAAAATCGGCCAGAACAATTGGCGGATCCGCCGCAGGTTCAGGAACAGCGGCACGGCCAGGGCCACGGTCGCCGGGCCGAGCAGAATGCCCATGATCTCGGTGCTTTTGCGGTACTCGACGTAAGTCAGGCCACAGCTGAGCAATACGCCGATCACCAGCAGCATGGACACCAGCACCGGCTGCAGGAAGATCCAGCGGGTTTTCTCGAAGGCCGCCAGCACCAGTTGATAGGCGCCAAGGGTAATACCGATGCCGAACAGAGGGTGATGAATGACCGCCGTCCATGCGCCTTGCCAGTCGAAGGTCATTGATCCTTCTCCTTGCGCTTGACCATCTGCTGCATCAGCACACCGACAAAGCCCATGGCGATCACCAGCGACAGCACCAGTGCGCCGACGATAGCCCAGAAGTCGGCAGCGATATCCTTGGCGTACACCATCACGCCCACGGCCGGCGGCACCAGCAGCAATGGCAAGTAACGCAACAGGCTGCTGGCGGCCAGGCTCAAGGGCTCGCCGACTTCACCGCGCCAGATCAGGAAGCCCAGCATCAGCAGCAAGCCGATGATCGGCCCCGGCAGCACCGGCACCAGCAAATGGTTGATCGCGGTACCGATCAATTGAAACAGCACCAGCCATGTCAGGCCCCGTAACAGCATCGGTTATCTCCCCCTCAAAACCCGCCCGCATTATAAGCACGCCGGCTCTATGCTTCGGCATTCGCCAAAAGCATGGTGGGTTGACCGGGTGGGTTGCCCATGATGATCTACCCTGGATTTGGCCCACCTATAAAAACGATGAACCAAGGAGAGTCGCAATGCCCTATGTACCTGTAGCGCAGCTCAAAGATTATGTCGGCAAGGAACTGGGACGTTCCGAATGGCTCACCATCGACCAGGCGCGTATCAACCTGTTCGCAGAGGCCACCGGCGATCATCAGTTCATCCACGTCGACCCGGTCAAGGCCGCGCAGACCCCGTTCGGCAGCACCATTGCCCACGGTTTCCTGTCGCTGTCGTTGATGCCCAAGCTAATGGAAGACCTCCTGATCGTGCCCGAAGGCCTGAAGATGGCGGTCAACTATGGCTTGGACAGCGTGCGCTTCATCCAACCGGTCAAGGTCAACTCCAAGGTGCGCCTGAACGTGACGCTCAACGACGTCACCGAGAAAAAGCCTGGCCAATGGCTACTCAAAGCCACCGCCACCCTGGAAATCGACGGGCAGGAAAAACCGGCTTACGTCGCCGAGTCGTTGTCGCTCTACTTCGTGTAAGCCCGCGCCTGTGGTGGGGATATAAACCTCACCACAGCGTATGTAAATTTATGTATGAAACTCGCAGCTGCGGCATACTCGGCGCTCAATTATCCGGATCCCGCTATGCGCCCACTCGCTCCCCTTGCCCTTGCCCTGTTGCTCACCGCTTGCGGAGACGGCGAATCGCTGTTGCCGCCCGATGCGCGCCTGCCCGATGGCGGCCGTTACCGGGGCGATGTGGTCAATGGTTTGCTGCAAGGCCAGGGCCGGGTCGACTACCCCAACGGCAGCTGGTACGCCGGCCAGTTCGACAAAGGCCAATGGCACGGCCAGGGTGAATGGCATGGCAGTAACGGCGAGGTCTATAAAGGTCAGTTCCAGCAAGGCCTGTTCGATGGCCAGGGCAGCCTGACCACGGCGGGCAGCAGTTATGTCGGTGGTTTCAAGAATGGCCGGCGCAACGGCGAGGGCACCCTCAAAGAGGGGCAAATGACCTATCGCGGCGAATTCAAGGACGATCAATATTCCGGCCTCGGCCGCCTCGAGCTGGCCGACGGCAGCCAGTATCAGGGCCAGTTCGCCCACGGCAAACCGAATGGCGAAGGCCAGCGTAACGACGACAGTGGCAACCAGTTCAGCGGCCACTTTGTCGATGGCCAACTCGAAGGCAATGGCACGTTCAACAGCGCCGACGGCGACATCTATGTCGGCCAGTTCAAACAGAACCAGCTCAACGGCAAAGGCCGCTATGAAAACGCCGACGGCGACGTGTGGATCGGCCAGTTCAAGGAAGGCGCCCTCAGCGGCAAAGGCGAGCTGATCGGCGTGGACGGCAGCCACTATGTCGGCCAGTTCAGCGACTGGCGCTTCACCGGCGAAGGCCGCTTGAACCTTACCGACGGCAGTTTCTATATCGGGGGGTTCGACAGCGACAGCTATCAAGGCAAGGGCACCCTCGTGCTCACCGATGGCACCGTAGAGGCCGGCACCTGGGTCAACGGCATGCGCGTGCGCGACGCCGACGGCAAGCTGCTGCCCGACCCGCTGGAAATCGGCATACTGGCCCAAGGCCGCTTGCTCGATGCCGCCCTCGCCGCCGTGCCCACCTCCACCCCCGCCGTCGAGCTGTACACCCTGGTGCTGGCCGGCGACGGCAAGCAAAGCGTGTTCCTGCGCGAAGCCGATTATGTGAGCAACATGCTCGCCACCCGTTTCGGCGCGCGCGGGCAGATTCGCCTGGTCAACCACCGCGACCATATTGCCGACCGCCCGCTGGCCACGCGCGAAAGCCTGCGCCGCGCCGTGCAAACCCTTGCCGAGCGCACGGGGCCGGAAGACCTGGTGTTTATCTACATGACCAGCCATGGCACTCACGAACACGAACTGGTGCTCGACCAACCGCGCATGGAACTGGCCGACCTGCCGGCCGATGAACTGGCCGCCGTGCTCGCCCCGCTGAAAAACCGCGACAAGGTCATCGTGATTTCCGCCTGCTACTCCGGTGGGTTTATCCCGGCGCTCAAAGATGAGCGCACGCTGATCATGACCGCCTCGCGTGCCGATCGCGTGTCCTTCGGCTGCTCCGAGGAAGCGGACTTCACCTACTTTGGCGATGCCCTTTTCGCACAAGCTTTAAACCAGACAGATGACTTACAGCAGGCTTTCAAACTGGCACAAATGCACGTGTCCGAGCGCGAACAGGCGGACAACTTCGAAGCGTCCGAACCGCAGATATGGGCGCCCAAAGGCGTGATCGCCCATTGGCAGTTATTACGTAAACAGCAGGCACGAAAGGCGCTCGAAAGCGTCTCAATGAATAGCAAGGAAGCCAAGGGCAACTAAGCTGTAACGTGTAACAAGGGGGAAACACCATGTACCTGACACCACAACATATCTTGCTCGCCGGGGCCTCGGGCCTCACCGGCGAACACCTGCTCGACCGCCTGCTCAACGAACCTACTGTGACCCGCGTACTGGCGCCTAGCCGCAAGCCGCTGGCTGAACACCCGCACCTGGAAAACCCGGTGGGTGATCCAGTGGCGTTGCTGCCGCAACTGAGCGGCCAGGTCGATATCGCCTTCTGCTGCCTGGGTACCACAATCAAACAGGCTGGCTCCGAAGCGGCCTTTCGCGCGGTCGACCTGGACATGGTCGTGGCCTTCGCCAAGCGCGCTCGGGAAATGGGCGCGCGGCACCTGATCGTGATCAGTGCAATTGGCGCCGACCCGAAATCCTCGATCTTCTACAACCGCGTCAAAGGCGAAATGGAGCAGGCGCTGAAGGCCCAGGACTGGCCGCAACTGACCATCGCGCGACCTTCGCTGTTGCTGGGAGAGCGCCTGGAACCCCGTTTGGCTGAACAGCTCGCCGGGCCGTTGTCGCGGCTGATTCCGGGCAAGTACCACGGCATTGAAGTCTGCGAGCTGGCTCGGGCCATGTGGCGCCTGGCGCTGGAAGAGCAGGACGGGGTGCGGGTGGTCGAGTCGGATGAGTTGCGCAAGCTCGGCAAGTAACGTCGTTCAGCTTTGGCACACAACAAACGGTGGGAGCGGGCTTACTCGCGAAGGCGGTGGATCAGTCAACTTAGGCATCGACTGACACGCCGCCTTCGCGAACAAGCCCGCTCCCACATTGGTTTTGTGTTGCCTGCAAGGTCGGTGCTACAGACCACCGGTTGCGTTGAAGCCCACACCCAACACCGTCAGAACCGACAGCGGCAACAGCAGTGTATCGAGCAGCGCGCTGGCCGGCAGGTCGATGTGCGGATAGCTCGGCGCTTCAGCGCCAAATCTGTCCTTGGCGCAACAGCCACCGTCAATCGCATACAAATCCAGCCGCGTGCCGGCGTACACCACCGGCGCGCCAGGCTGCGCTGCGTCCAGCGTGCGTGCGGTGGCGCAGCCCGTCAGTTGCAGCGCCAGCAGCACTAACAGGGCTTTATTCATCGCTGCTCAAATGGTGCTCGCCCCAACGCGGCAGCATGTCCTGGGGAATGTTCAGCAGGTTGAGAATCCGCGCCACCACAAAATCCACCAGGTCATCAATGGTCTGCGGCTGGTGATAAAAGCCGGGCGAAGCCGGCAAGATGGTCACGCCCATGTTCGACAACTTGAGCATGTGCTCCAGATGGATGCTCGAATACGGCGCCTCGCGCGGCACCAGAATCAGTTGACGGCGCTCCTTCAAGGTCACGTCCGCCGCGCGCTCGATCAAGTTGTTGCAGGCGCCCGTGGCAATCGCCGACAAGGTGCCGGTAGAGCACGGCACCACCACCATCGCCGCCGGCGCCCCGGAGCCTGAGGCCACGGGCGACATCCAATCCTCTTTGCCGTAAACCTTGATCTGCCCTGCCGCAGCCCCGGTGTATTCGGTGAGGAAGGCTTGCATCATCTGCACCTTGGGCGGCAGCGCGACATCAGTTTCGGTGGCCAACACCAACTGCGCGGCCTTGGAGATCAAAAAATGCACCTCGCGGTCTTCGCGCACCAGGCAATCGAGCAGACGCAGGCCATAGGGCGCGCCGGAGGCACCGGTCATCGCCAGGGTGACGCGTTCCGGGCCGCTCATTTCAGCGCCTCGGCCAGCTTGCCATGCAGGCCGCCGAAGCCACCGTTGCTCATCACCACGATGTGGGTGCCCGGCGTGGCTTGATGCTTGACGTGCTCAATGATGCCCTCAATGGAATCGCAAACGGTTGAGGGCACGGTGCACAGCGCAGCAATGCCCGGCAGGTCCCAGCCAAGGTTGGGCGGCGCATACCAGACCACTTGGTCGGCGTCATTGACGCTTTCCGGCAGGCCATCACGGTGTGCGCCCAGCTTCATGGAATTGGAGCGCGGCTCGACAATGGCAATGATCGGCGCATCGCCGACCTGCTTGCGCAGGCCATCCAGCGTAGTGGCAATGGCCGTCGGGTGGTGGGCAAAGTCGTCGTAGATGGTAATCCCGTTGACGTCGGCGACTTTCTCCATGCGGCGCTTCACGCTTTTGAAAGCACTCAACGCGGCGATGCCCATGGCGGGCACCACGCCCACATGTCGCGCGGCCGCCAGGGTGACCAAGGCGTTGGCGACGTTGTGCTGGCCAGTCATGCCCCACTCGACGATGCCTTGGGCTTGCCCCTCAAACAGCACTTCAAATCTGGAACCGTCTTCGCTGAGCAGGTTGACCTGCCACTGCCCGCCCGCGCCGGTGGTTTGCACTGGGGTCCAGCAGCCCATATCGATCACACGCTGCAAGGCCGGCTCGGTGGTCGGATGGATGACCAGGCCTTCGCTCGGTATGGTGCGCACCAAGTGGTGGAACTGGCGCTCGATGGCCGGCAGATCGGGGAAGATGTCGGCGTGATCGAACTCAAGGTTGTTCAGGATCGCCGTGCGCGGGCGGTAATGGACGAACTTGGAGCGTTTGTCGAAGAACGCGCTGTCGTATTCATCTGCCTCGATCACGAAGAACGGTGTGTCACCCAGGCGCGCCGACACCGCAAAGTTTTGCGGCACACCGCCAATCAAAAAGCCCGGGCTCATGCCTGCGTGCTCCAACACCCAGGCGAGCATGCTGCTGGTGGTGGTCTTGCCGTGAGTGCCGGCCACCGCGAGTACCCAGCGACCTTGCAACACGTGGTCCGCCAGCCACTGCGGGCCGGAGACATAAGGCAAACCTTTATTGAGTACATACTCGACCGCCGGGTTGCCTCGCACCATGGCGTTGCCGATCACCACCAGGTCTGGCACCGGGTCGAATTGCGACGGATCGTAGCCTTGGGTCAACTCGATACCCTGGGCCTGCAGTTGCGTGCTCATGGGCGGGTAAACATTGGCGTCGGAGCCGGTGACGTGGTGGCCCAACTCTTTGGCCAGAACCGCCATCGACCCCATGAAGGTGCCGCAAATACCGAGAATATGAATGTGCATGGTTGACCTCGTAAAACATCGAGGCAGGTTAGCGCAGGGAGGGGAAAATCGCACTCTTTAGCTGCCGCAGTGCTGGGGTGACGGGGTCAATCCAGACGGCCGTTTACCGAAAAAGAAGCGCCGCCGCCTACGCTGTGGTTGCCAGTACGCAACCCATCGAAGACAGCCGCACTTCTTTCATTGCTGGCTCTGTGGCTCAGAGCCTGGGACGCCGGCGCTCACCTAGGCGGCGCTGCCCCGGTGCTTCACTTTCATTGCCCCCATCAACGCGGTAAGGGCCGCCATCCTGGACTCCAAGCCAAGTGCCCGGCTTTTGATGTCGTCTTTTTCGGCCCCGGTTGAGGCGGCCTGAAAGGAAATACCCAGCTTCTGCGCTTCGTTGGCAAATGCCGGCTCGATGTAATCAAGCATCTCCTCGAGATAATCCATTCGCTCTTCGTTTGTTTTCGCGACCCATTCCAGGCCTGGCTGTACATGCGGCTCGGAACGAAGATCCGCCAAGGTATTTGCCAACAGAAATACGCTCTTCTGACTATGATCCACCAGACGCCCATCCTGAACACTTTGCTCAGTGGCGGCCGTCTTCGTCGAACTGATGAGGGGTTTTACGACCTCCAGAATGGCTCCGCTGGCGACCACGCCAACCGTCGAAAGCGGTACTGTCACCACTGCCGTGATGCTGGCGACTTTTGCAATGTCCTTGCGCTGAAGCGGGAGCGCACGGTCCGCTTTCGCACTGCTGGCCTGCACCAGCTCCGCTGCGTTTTCTTCCAGGCCCCGTGCAGAAAACGGTTCGACTTCCTGGCCCTCTACTCGACCGGGCGTCGGTTGCGCGAACAACTTATCTCGCATTCCAGCGTCCTTCTGGGCTTGCCACTCTTTTTGATGCTTGGCGTGGTAATCGGCCATTTCCGGTGTGTCAGGAGTGTCAGGTGCCTCTCCCGGCGTGCGGGTACCGCTCGCGTGGCCTGGCGCGCTGAAGCCATTCACGTGTGCGTCCACCAAATGCTGATCATAGGCCTGATTACCTGCCCCGGGTTTGCTGCCTGACCCGCCTTGGAGTTTCGGCGCGTCAATAACCCGCGTAGAACCGGAAGGAACACCTGAGATGTCTACCCTGGTAAAACCTGAGGAGAAAAGATCGCCGATCTTTGAGAATGCCAAGGGCCGCGAGATTGAATTTGAAAACATCATAATGATTTACCTAATGGTTGATTAACATTAGAAAGTCATCCATTTCCTTCATTTAATACGTGGCAGAACAACCAATAACGTTCCGATTAAACTCTATAAATCTACAACCGATTAATGAGCAGACTAGTTACCCACAGCCATAACTTCTCAAACACCCAGAGGCCGTTACTTAACACCCGATAACTACTGACTAAGTTATGTGGCCGCAGGTGCCAGCGCGCTCACCACACCGAACTGTAGTAACTGGGGGCCAAACGGCGTATTGGTGAGCGTATTGTAGGCGTACCACGCACCTTTCTTAAAAACAGCAACCACGGGCACCCACAAATTATTGCTTTGCGCGCGATGAAACCCTTTGACGACATCATCGTCCTTATAAATCTTTGTCACATCGTAGCTGCGCGAGTGCCCTCTTAATCGGGACAACACCTCGTCGCCATGTTCAAGCACGTACTTGATGTCCTTATACCCAGCACTCGCGCCTCGATTAAGGTTTTTCGCAATATCGGCCGCGTCGGTATAGCCCACCGAAGCGCCGACACCGGCAAAGACCGAACTCTTGATAACATTGCTGAGCGCCTGACCGCCCCTGACGGTTTTTCGAGCAGTGTTAAGCGCCGGAAGGACAAAGCCTAAAATGTCGAACCCGATATTGAAGATCGCTCCCGACACGTCGCCCCTGATTGCGTCCTGAATGCCGTCATAGAAAGGGATCAGTCCAAGAAAAAAAGCTTTCAACTGTTTGTCGTAGCGTTCTCCTTTTTCTATCGCCGTAATCCCGGCCGCCTTGGACTTCAGCGCTTCATAGTCACGGGTAAAAAAACTGGCCGCCGTGATACCAAGGGCGCCGCTTTTGGCGGAAAAGTACGTCCCGTTCAATTTATCAGGGCGTTCAAGGGGATCACGCCCGTGATGGGTCGCGCCGTATTGCGTGTAGACGTTGTACGTGCCCGGAACACGACCTTGGGTGCTCCCGCCAAAATAGGCGCCGTCGTTAGCATTGGTGTGTTCACCCGGAAACCCGCTTTCCTTGACGAACCGCCCCAATGCCGGGAAGTAACTGTAGTAGCTGGCCTGACCCGCACTCCCCGCTACTTTCATGAGCAAACCATGCCGGCCTTTGAGTGCCTCGACCTCTTGTACCGTGGGCGTTCGGGGCTTGATATCGGCGTACAAGGAGAGCCCTGATACAGGCTCTGCACTGTTCCAGGAAAATCCCGGTGCAGGCGCCGTATCAAGAAAGGGGCGAGACACCTCGATAAAACTGACAGCCGACTGTTCGATACGCGCTCGGTCCACCCTGGGTAATAGCGAAAGCTGATACTTAAACTGAATGGCCCAGGCACTGTCATGCGCCACTTTATAGTTCTCAAAGGTTGTAGAAAACACCTGATTGATATCAGGAACAAGTTGAGCAAGGCGTGGCGTTATCGCCGCCCAAGGCAGCGCCTTATTATTCAGCGACCGCCAGCGCTCTGGTTTGATCGGACCACTCATATACACATCAAGCAGCGAAACAGGGTCATGTTTGACCCACGGTGCCTGCAACACCTTTTGGGTGGGGTCCAACTCAGGAAACACCCGCTTCAACTCAGCCACCGCCAATTGCTCTCGCGTCGTCGCAGGTGCTGACAAAGTATCACCTGCCCATGCCAGCTCTTTTTGTTGTTTATTCAGCGCCTCTTGTGAACGCTTGACGTCTGTGTACCCATAGTCGTGGTTGGGTTTAAACGCGATAACACCGTTGGCCAGGCCCCAGGTAATAATTGCACTGCCCGATGCGGCACTCAGCTGATCCTCGCCTTCCAGGGACGTGAGCGGCGCTTCACCAAACGCCATTACTTGGCTGAACGTCATGTTCCCCGCAGCGCCAGGCACTTGTTGCTCAATACGTGAAACTTCTATGGCGAAGTTCGCCCACGTATGAGAGCCGTAAACAAGGTTAGGCGGTATGTCCTTTACCAGGAACTCTGGGGCGGCGGCCGCTAATAATAACTGCGCAGCCACAGGCGCCGCTTCAACCCCGACCTTACGCTCAAGGTGAGTGGTGAAACCTTTGACAATGGTTGCAGGTGAGCAACCTGCGTTGTCCCCTTGATACAGGTTGTAGCCCGCCAAATTGAAGCAGGACTTGCCCATTCCAGGATCAAGCTCTTGCACCAGGGCGACACTCACACACTCGTTTACACTGGTGGGGGTCTCGATCACCTTGATCTTTTTTTGTATCTCCTGACCCAAGGCCCGCGCTTTGGGTGATCGAATCAGCAGATCCAATGCCGACGCAGGGTTACGCGCGATGGTTGCCTTGGTGGCCTGAGGAAGCTCGCTGATCAGCCGCCGTAATAAGCTGCCCGCACCGGCGTCCGCCTGAGGATTTGATCGGTGGGTTACTTGGGCCTTGTGCCATTGACCTACCGTTGCGCGGACCTTGCGCAGTGACGTCGCGCTCAATAAACCAGCGATCGACCTTGCCCCGCCAGCGTTCGCGCGCGGCGCCCGATGGGCCAGGTCAAAGGATAACGCCAGCGCCAAACCCTGGGCCTGCTGACTATTGACGGGCACTTTATGCCCCTCCTGCCTGAGCATGTGCGCCACGCTCATCCGGGGGCGCTGCTCACTGGCAAATTGGCTGGAGCGCGGGTCGATCTGAAGCATGATCGCGTCCAGGTCGATGCGCCCACTGGCGTCATCGGTCTGAGACCGCAGCGCAGTCATGAGCGCATGACGGTTAGCGTCATCACCCAGCGCCGTCTGCTGCCGGGTCAACGCCTCTGCAGACCGCAGCGACGCATAAGCCGAGGGCGCGAATGCAAACAGCGCCTTATTCGCCAGTTTCTTGCGGTGCAAGGCCGCTTGCGCAGGTGTGAGGTCTATTGGCTGATTGTAAAACTGGCCCACCGTGTACAACGGCACTTTGCCTTCCGGCCAGGGGTAACTGAACCCCTGCCCGGGTTGAGGCGCGATCACCCTGGCAATCGACAACAGTGTTCGGGAAACATCGGACCACCCCGAATCGTCCCGTAGCGTAAACCTGCGCAATGCGCCGTCGACGATGCCGGCAAGCTCCCCACGCGCCGGGTCCAGCTGCATGCCCCCCGTATCAAGCCCTTGCCCTTTCGCCCACGCCAGGAACCCAGGGCCTTTGAAGGCGCTGTCCAGTTGGGCGCGCCAACGCCCAAGCGTGGACCCTGCGGGCACTTGAACATCAGGCGACATCCCCGACGTCTGGTAGGAGCGCGTGGCCAAAGCGCTTGCGAAGAACCTCGCCAACTGGGCATCCCCCATGGCGCGGCATTCGGTGCTGTCCGGCAACCCGGCACTGCGCTCCTGTCCACTGGCAGGCTTATCGGCGGGCGCCGGGGCGGACTTCACGACCGGCGCCGCTGCATGAGTTGGAAAGATTGGCTGTGGACTAAACTTCGAAACATTAGTCATTCAACACCTCGCAGGCAAAACAGTCTGGCTGACTGTTCACGCACTGAGTGGTGCAACTACCTACAAACATCACAACAAACTGCCGAAAAGTCTGCATTCGGATATGTCAATTGCTGTTTGTTTCTCTCTCTACATTACGCAACACTTAACCGGGTTTAATGGCCTGGTTAAGTTAAATAACTGCGTTCAATCCCGTGTTTGCGCAACTTTCTGTAAAGCGTATTTCGACTCACCCCCAAATGCTCAGCGGTGCGGGTCATGTGCCAATGGTGTTGCTGCAACGCTTCAAGCAAAGCCACGCGCTCCGCATCGTTCAAGGCAAGGCCGGAAACGGGTTCAGAGGCTACGGCGGGTCGGGCCTGACGAATGATTGACGGCAAGTCGTCAAACCTGATTCGCCCATCCTCGGACAACGCCGCCAAGGTGCGTAAGACGTTGCGCAACTGCCGCACGTTGCCCGGCCAGGCAAAGTCCAGCAGCGCCTGGCGCGCCGTCTCGTCGAGCAACACGACCTGCCCTGGCGCCTCATCGGCCAGCAAAAAGTCCAGCAATTGAGCTTTGTCGCTGCGCTCACGCAAAGGCGGCACGTCGATTTCAAGGCCGTTGAGGCGGTAGTACAAGTCTTCGCGGAAGCTGCCGCTGGCCACACGCGCCAACAAATCACGGTGCGTTGCGCTGATGATCCGCACATTGATTGCTTGCGGCTCACCGCCGATGGGCACGACCAGACGGTCTTCCAACACCCTCAGCAGGCGGGTTTGCAATGCGAGAGGCATGTCGCCGATCTCGTCGAGAAACAAGGTGCCGCCGTCGGCCTGCTGTAACTTGCCGCGCATGCCTTCCTTGAGCGCGCCGGTAAAACTGCCGCCGCGATACCCGAATAGTTCGCTTTCGATCAGGCTCTCAGGAATGGCGGCGCAGTTGAGCGCAACAAAGGCTTTGTCAGCCCGCTGACTGGCCTGATGCACGGCCTTGGCGAAAGCTTCCTTGCCCGAACCGGTTTCACCGTTGATCAGCAACGGTACGTCGCGCTCGAACACCCGCAGCGCCTTGCGAAACTCATTCTGCAGCACCGGGTCGCCCAAGCAGATGCCCGTCAGGCGCGGCGCCTGGGGCTTGGCCTGCGGTGCCGGCACGCTGCGTGCCTGGCCGCGCAATGCGGCGAATAAATGCCGGCCATCACGCGTACGCAGTGGCCAACTGGCCGTGGCGTTGGCGCTGGCACGGCCAAGCAGTTGATCAAGGGAACACTCGAAAAACGCTTCCACCGGTTGCCCCAGCAAACCGCCACGAACCTGTGCCAGCAGGTTGAGCGCGCTTTGGTTGACGGCGCAGATCCGCCCTTCGCCATCGAACGCCAGCAACCCTTCACTGAACAGCCCCACGGATTCGGCCTGCAGGTGAAAACGCAGCAACCACTGGTTTTCAAAATGACGCAGGAAGTAACAACTCTCGATCATCTTCGCCGACAGGTTCACCAGCGCCATGGTGTGGAATTGGCTCTGCCGCGACACGGCCTCGCGCGCCGACGACACGTCCAGCACGGCCAACAGCTCGCCCTGAGGGTCGAACACCGGGCTCGCCGAACAGGTCAGGCCGGTGTGGCGGCCGCGAAAATGCTCATCGCGGTGAATGGTCAGGGACTGGCGCTCCACCAGGCAGGTGCCGATGCCGTTGGTGCCTTCGCACGCCTCACTCCAGTCGGCGCCCAGCCACAGCCCGGCGCGCTCGAAAATCTTGCGTTCCGAAGGTGCTGTCACACAGTTGAGAATCACCCCACGCGCATCGGTGAGCAATACCGCATGGCCGGCGCCGGAAAGCTGCTGATGCAGGCTGTTCATTTCGCTGCCGGCAATGTGCAGCACCTGCTGCAGGCGTTCGCGGCTTTCCAGCAGGCGGCCATGTTCGAGCACGGTGGGGGCGATGCTCAACGCGGGGTCGAGGTGATAATCCTCCAGGCAGCGCAGCCAGGAGCGGGCGATGGACGGGTCGCTGCCGGGGCCTTGGGCAAGGTCCTGCCCACGGGTGACGGTGAGGACTTGCTGGGCATGGCGACTGAAATGATCGTTTTGCATGTTCTTATTATTCTCTCTGCGTGAGAACAGCCAGCATCCCCCAGCCACCCAGGCATTGCAATCCCGGGCAGACTCGCCGGTCACAGGCTGTACCGTTTGTGGCACACACTGTCACCCCACCTGTACCAGCCCTGTCACAGCAACGCCTTGCAATAAACCTCAAGCCCTTGATTTACCTGGCCTGCAAAGCAGTGGCCCGACCTTTGCTCTACGCTTTATCAAGCGCAACACCGCTGCACTCCAATAAACATAAAAGTCAGGAGATACCCACCATGCGTTATGCACATCCCGGTACTGAAGGCGCGATTGTTTCGTTCAAGGCCAAGTACGGTAACTACATCGGCGGCGAATTCGTCGCGCCGGTGGATGGCAACTACTTCACCAACACCTCGCCAGTCAACGGCAAGCCCATCGCCGACTTCCCGCGCTCCACGGCCAAAGACATCGACAAAGCCCTCGACGCCGCCCACGCCGCCGCGGATGCCTGGGGCAAGACCTCGGCTCAGGACCGCTCGCTGGTGCTGCTGAAAATCGCCGACCGCATCGAACAGAACCTCGAACTGCTGGCCATCACCGAAACCTGGGACAACGGCAAAGCCGTGCGTGAAACCCTCAACGCCGACATCCCACTGGCGGCCGACCATTTCCGCTACTTCGCCGGCTGCATCCGCGCGCAGGAAGGCACCAGCGCCGAAATCAACGAACTGACCGCCTCGTATCACTTCCACGAACCGCTGGGCGTGGTCGGCCAGATCATCCCGTGGAACTTCCCGCTGCTGATGGCCGCGTGGAAACTCGCCCCGGCCCTGGCTGCCGGTAACTGCGTGGTGCTCAAGCCCGCCGAGCAAACACCACTGGGCATCAACGTGCTGATGGAACTGATCGGCGACCTGCTGCCGCCAGGCGTGCTGAACGTGGTGCACGGTTACGGCAAAGAAGCCGGCGAAGCCCTGGCCACCAGCAAACGCATCGCCAAGATCGCCTTTACCGGCTCGACCCCGGTGGGCTCGCACATCATGCACGCGGCGGCCGAGAACATTATTCCGTCCACCGTTGAGCTGGGCGGCAAGTCGCCGAACATCTTCTTCGCCGACATCATGAAAGCCGAACCGTCGTTTATCGAAAAGGCCGCCGAAGGCCTCGTGCTGGCGTTTTTCAACCAGGGTGAAGTGTGCACCTGCCCATCGCGCGCGCTGGTGGAAGAGTCGATCTACGACGACTTCATGAAAGTGGTGATGAAAAAGATCGAGCAGATCAAACGCGGCGACCCGCTGGACACTGACACCATGGTCGGCGCCCAGGCGTCCGAGCAGCAGTTCGACAAGATCCTGTCCTACCTGGAAATCGCCAAGGGCGAAGGCGCGCAATTGCTCACCGGCGGCAAGGTCGAGAAGCTCAGCGGCGACATGGCCGGCGGGTATTACATCCAGCCGACCCTGCTCAAGGGCACCAACGAAATGCGCGTGTTCCAGGAAGAAATCTTCGGCCCGGTGGTGAGCATCACCACCTTCAAGGACGAAGCCGAAGCCCTGGCAATTGCCAACGACACCGAGTTCGGCCTGGGCGCCGGTGTGTGGACCCGCGACATCAACCGCGCCTACCGCATGGGCCGCGCGATCAAGGCCGGCCGCGTATGGACCAACTGCTACCACCTGTACCCGGCGCACGCCGCGTTCGGCGGTTACAAGAAGTCCGGTGTGGGCCGTGAGACGCACAAAATGATGTTGGATCACTACCAGCAGACCAAGAACTTGCTGGTGAGCTACGACATTAATCCGTTGGGTTTCTTCTGACTTAAACCTGTAACAGGCGACCAGCTCTCAACTTGACATGCAATCAAGTGTGGGAGCTGGCTTGCCTGCGATGCAGGCACCTTGGTGTGTCAGGCACAGCTCGTTGATGCTATCGCAGGCACGCCAGCTCCCACATTAGATCTACGCAAGTACTCGCAACTCGCATTCGGCACAAAGAGGCCGAGTTAAAACAATAAGAATGGACGGTACTTTCCCATGCCTAGCGAACCCACTGGCTCTTCCGTCGACTTCGAAAAAGTCGGCACCGACTACTTCCAACAACGCGAACTTAAAAAAGGCGCCGCCGGCTGGGTGCTGTTGGTCGGCCTTGGCGTTGCCTATGTGATCTCCGGCGACTACGCCGGCTGGAACTTCGGCCTGGCCCAAGGTGGCTGGGGCGGCATGTTCCTCGCCACCTTGCTGATGGCCACCATGTACCTGTGCATGTGCTTCTCGCTGGCCGAACTGTCTTCCATGATCCCCACCGCCGGCGGCGGCTACGGCTTTGCCCGCAGCGCGTTTGGCCCCTGGGGCGGCTTCCTTACCGGCACCGCGATCCTGATCGAATACGCCATCGCCCCCGCGGCCATCGCGGTGTTTATCGGCGCTTATTGCGAGTCACTGTTCGGCATTGGCGGCTGGATGATTTACCTGGCGTTCTACATCATCTTTATCGGCATCCACATCTTCGGCGTGGGCGAAGCCTTGAAGCTGATGTTTGTGATTACCGCTGTAGCGGCGATTGCCTTGGGCGTGTTCCTGGTGTCGATGGTGCCGCACTTCAACATTGCGAACCTGCTGGACATCCCCGTGACCGAGGCCAAAGGCGCCAGCACTTTCTTGCCGTTTGGCTACGTCGGCGTCTGGGCGGCGATTCCCTATGCGATCTGGTTTTTCCTCGCCGTCGAAGGCGTGCCGTTGGCTGCCGAAGAAACCAAGAACCCCAAGCGTGACCTGCCTCGTGGCTTGATCGGCGCCATTGTGGTGCTGACCAGTTTTGCCCTGTTGATTCTGGTCATCGCACCCGGCGGCGCCGGCACTTACGCGCTGATCAAGTCGGGCAACCCGTTGGTTGAGGCGCTGGCACTGTCCTACGGCGGTTCGACCTGGATGGGCAGCTTCGTCAACCTGGTTGGCTTGGCCGGGCTGATCGCGAGCTTTTTCTCGATTATCTACGCCTATTCGCGGCAGATCTTCGCCTTGTCCCGCGCCGGTTACTTGCCGCGCAAGCTATCGCAAACCAACAAAAGCAAGGCGCCGGTGCTGGCGCTGGTGATCCCGGGCATCATCGGTTTTGGCCTGTCGCTGACCGGTCAGGGTGATTTGCTGATTCTGGTGGCGGTCTTCGGCGCGACCATTTCCTACGTACTGATGATGGCCGCGCACATCACCCTGCGCATCCGCCGCCCCAAAATGGACCGTCCGTACCGCACGCCGGGCGGCATTTTCACCTCTGGTGTCGCGCTGGTACTGGCCTGCGTGGCCGTAGTGGCGGGCTTTCTGGTGGATCCGCGGGTGGTGATTGGCGCCGCGATCATCTATGGAGTATTAATTGCTTACTTTGCTTTCTACAGCCGGCATCACTTGGTAGCAGGCACGCCCGAAGAAGAATTCGCCGCGATCCAGGCCGCAGAGGCCGCCTTGCACTGAATGCCGTAAACCTCGACGCGGGCAGCTGGCCCGCGTCGCCAAGGAGACACTGTATGGCAAGCTTTTCCCACGCGGTGGGTGCACAGACCTACCGCTTCGACAGCCTCAAGGACGTGATGGCCAAGGCCAGCCCGGCGCGTTCCGGGGACTTCCTGGCCGGCGTGGCCGCGCAGAACGACGGCGAACGCGTGGCGGCGCAGATGGCGTTGGCGAACATCCCGTTGAAGCACTTCCTCGAAGAAGTGCTGATCCCCTACGAAAGCGACGAAGTCACCCGGCTGATTATCGACACCCACGATAAACAGGCGTTTAGCGTGGTCAGCCACCTCACCGTCGGCGGCCTGCGCGACTGGCTGCTCAGTGACGCGGCCGACGAACACGCCCTACGCGCATTGGCGCCGGGGCTGACACCGGAAATGGCCGCCGCCGTCTCCAAGATCATGCGCGTGCAGGACTTGGTGTTGGTTGCGCAAAAGATCCGCGTGGTCACTCAGTTTCGCGACACCATGGGCCTGCGCGGGCGCCTGTCGACGCGCCTGCAGCCCAACCACCCGACGGACGAACCGGCGGGCATCGCCGCGAGCATTCTCGACGGCCTGCTCTACGGCAACGGCGACGCCATGATCGGCATCAACCCGGCCACCGACAGCATCGCCTCGATCTGCGCCATGCTTGAGATGCTTGATGCGATCATCCAGCGCTACGAAATCCCCACCCAGGCCTGCGTACTGACTCACGTGACCACGTCCATCGAGGCCATCAACCGGGGCGTGCCGCTGGACCTGGTGTTCCAGTCGATTGCCGGCACCGAAGCGGCCAACGCCAGTTTCGGCATCAGCCTGAGCGTGCTGCAGGAGGGTTACGAGGCAGGTTTGAGCCTGAACCGCGGCACCTTGGGCCAGAACCTGATGTACTTCGAAACCGGCCAGGGCAGCGCCTTGTCGGCCAACGCGCACTTTGGCGTCGACCAGCAAACCTGTGAGACCCGCGCCTACGCCGTTGCGCGGCATTTCAAGCCGTTTTTGGTCAACACCGTTGTAGGTTTTATCGGCCCCGAGTACCTGTACAACGGCAAGCAGATCATCCGCGCCGGCCTGGAAGACCACTTCTGCGGCAAGCTGCTCGGCGTGCCGATGGGTTGCGACATCTGCTACACCAACCACGCCGAGGCCGACCAGGATGACATGGATACCCTGCTAACCCTGTTGGGCGTGGCCGGGATCAACTTCATCATGGGCATCCCCGGCTCCGACGACATCATGCTCAACTACCAGACCACCTCGTTTCACGACGCGTTGTACGCCCGACAAACATTGGGTTTAAAACCGGCGCCGGAGTTTGAACAGTGGTTGGCCAAGATGGGCATCTTCACGCAAGCCGACGGCAAGGTGCACTTCGGCAACAGCCTGCCACCGGCGTTTCGCCACGCCTTGAAGCAATTGGGATGAAGGAGCCGCCTGTGCAAGTAGAACTGCCTGACAACCCGTGGCTGGAACTGCGCCGCCTGACCCCGGCGCGCATCGCCCTGGGCCGCACCGGCACCAGCATTCCCACCAGTGCGCAGTTGGACTTCCAATTCGCCCACGCCCAGGCGCGCGATGCGGTGCACCTGCCTTTTGACCATGAAGGCCTGAGCAGCCAAATGGCCGAGCGCGGCCGTGAGAGCTTGCTGCTGCACAGTGCCGCCGTTGACCGACATATGTATCTGCAACGCCCGGACCTGGGGCGACGCCTCAGTGATGAGTCGGCGCAGAGCTTGCGCGACTACGCCGCCGCGAACCCTGGCGGTGTGGACCTGGCCGTGGTGGTGGCCGATGGGCTGTCGGCGCTGGCCGTGCATAAACACACGTTGCCGTTTCTGACACGCATGGAGGAACAGACTCACGCCGAAGGGTGGTCCTTGTCGCCAGTCATCCTGGTGGAACAGGGCCGCGTGGCGGTGGCCGATGAAATCGGCCAGTTGCTGGGCGCCAAGATGGTGGTGATTCTGATCGGCGAGCGGCCGGGGCTCAGCTCGCCGGACAGCCTGGGGTTGTATTTCACCTACAACCCCAAGGTCGGGCTCACCGATGCGTATCGCAACTGCATTTCCAACGTGCGCCTGGAAGGCCTGAGCTACGGCATGGCCGCGCACCGCCTGCTTTACTTGATGAAAGAGGCGTGTCGCCGGCAGCTGTCGGGGGTCAACCTCAAGGACGAGGCACAGGTACAGACCATCGAGTCGGATGATCCTGACCTGATGAAAGGCAATTTCCTGCTCAGCCCGCCGGAATGACCGATAGCCGCACGATTGCGCTTTTTTGCGCCATTAGGCAGCATCCGGTCACGGCCGCTTGTGTGGTCATCCCCCATTTGGAAGTTGAGGCCTGGCATGCGGATTACTCAAGCGACCCTGGAACACTTGGACCTGTTGACCCCGTTGTTCGTCAAATACCGCGAGTTCTATGGCGCGCTGCCGTTTCCCGACTCATCGCGGGCGTTTCTGGAAAAACGCCTGCGCCGCAAGGAGTCGGTGATCTACCTGGCCCTGGCCGACGATGATGACAAGCGACTGCTGGGTTTTTGTCAGCTGTACCCGAGCTTTTCGTCGCTGTCGCTTAAACGCGTGTGGATCCTCAATGACATCTACGTGGCCGAAGATGCGCGCCGGCAATTGGTGGCGGACAACCTGATGCGCACGGCCAAGAAAATGGCCAAGGAAACCCAGGCGGTGCGGCTGCGGGTGTCGACCAGCAGTGACAATGAAGTGGCGCAGAAGACCTACGAGTCGATTGGCTTTCGCGAAGATACGGAGTTCAAGAACTACGTGTTACCGATCAGCGAAGACTGATAACGCCGAATGGCTTTGGCTTCCTAATGCGGCAAGTGAGCTTCCTGTGGCGAGCGGGTTCAGTGTGGCGAGCGGGCTTGCCCCGCGTTGGGCTGCGCAGCAGCCCCAAAACCAGGCGCCGAGTTATACCTGAAGGAATGCAGAACTTCTCGGGGGCCGCTTCGCAGCCCAACGCGGGGCAAGCCCGCTCGCCACGGTAAGCCCGCTCGCCACGGTAAGCCCGCTCGCCACAGAAGACCCGCTCCCACATTTGGATCGATGTAGATCGGAAGTACCTGCGACATGCCCCGCTACAAAACCCACACGCTTTTCACCTCTCAATACGTATAATGCGGACCTTTCAGGGTTGTAAGAAATACGGCATACACTTGTAGCCTTACTTACCCGTAGACCCCGCACTGGCCTGCTGAGCCGGGCCATTCACACAGGTGCCATCCATGGATTTCAACCCGCTCGACCTTATCCTGCATCTCGACGTTTACCTCGACATGCTGGTGAGAAACTACGGAGTGTGGATCTACGCCATTCTGTTCCTGGTTATCTTTTGCGAAACCGGCTTGGTGGTCATGCCATTCCTGCCCGGCGATTCCTTGCTGTTCATCGCTGGCGCTATCGCGGCAGGTGGCGGCATGGACCCGATCCTGTTGGGCGGCTTGCTGATGCTGGCGGCCATCCTGGGTGACAGCACCAACTACGTAATCGGGCGAACAGTGGGAGAACGCTTGTTCAGCAACCCGAACTCGAAAATCTTCCGCCGCGACTACCTGCAAAAAACCCACGAGTTCTACGACAAGCACGGCGGTAAAACCGTGACCCTGGCGCGTTTCCTGCCGATTCTGCGCACCTTCGCGCCCTTCGTCGCCGGCATCGCCAAAATGCCTTACCCGCGCTTCTTCGGGTTCAGCGTGTTCGGCACCGTGCTGTGGGTCGGCGGCCTGGTGACCCTGGGTTACTTCTTCGGCAATGTGCCGTTCATCAAGAAGAACCTGTCGCTGCTGGTGGTCTTTATTATCCTGCTGTCGCTGATCCCGATGATCATCGGTGTGTTCCGCAGTCGCTTTGGCCGCTCGTCCTCCGAAGCCAAACCGCAGTAACCGGCGATGTGGTCCCTCAGCGCCTGGCGTCGCCGGCGCCTGCTGGCCAAGCACCCGATTGCCGACGACACCTGGCAACGGGTGCGCCACCACCTGAGCTTTCTCGACGGCATCAGCGCCGAGCAAGACCAGTGGCTGCGCGAAGCCTGCGTAGTCTTTCTCGCCGAAAAACACCTCACCGCCCTGCCCGGCGTCGAGCTGCATCAGGAACAGCGCCTGCTGCTTGCCGCCCAGGCGCAATTGCCGTTGATGAACCTGGGCGACCTCGACTGGTACCAGGGCTTCCACGAAATCGTGCTGTACCCCGACGACTTCGTCAGCCCGCAACGCCATCGCGACGCCAGCGGCGTGGAGCATGAGTGGGACGGCGAACACAGCGGCGAAGCCTGGCAGCAAGGCCCGGTGATTCTCGCCTGGCCCGGCGTCCTGGCCAGCGGCCAGTGGGAAGGCTACAACCTGGTGATCCACGAGCTGGCGCACAAACTCGACATGCTCAACGGCGACGCTAATGGCCTGCCGCCGCTGCACCACGACATGCGCGTGCAGGAATGGGCCAGCGTGATGCAAAGCGCCTTTGATGACCTCAATCGCCAGCTGGACGCCCACCCGGACGCCGACACCGAGATCGACCCCTACGCCGCCGAAAACCCGGCGGAGTTCTTTGCCGTCACCAGCGAATATTTTTTCAGCGCCCCGGATTTACTGGTCAGCACTTATCCACAGGTGTACGCGCAACTGAGCCGCTTTTATCGCCAGGATCCCCTGGCCCGCCTGCATCAACTGCAGGCCAGCGATGCGCGCTATCAGACGGAACGCCACGCGCCGTACGACGTCTGACGCATGGCATCGGCGTCAGAATATGCCTATAATCGCCGCCACTTTTAGGCCAATCCGGCCATGTTCCATGGCCAACTACGGGGGCACCGCCCAATGAGCTACAGCAAGATTCCGGCTGGCAAAGACCTGCCGAACGACATCTACGTCGCCATCGAAATTCCGGCCAACCACGCGCCGATCAAATACGAAATCGACAAAGACAGCGACTGCCTGTTCGTTGACCGTTTCATGGCCACCCCAATGTTCTATCCGGCCAACTACGGTTTCATCCCCAACACCCTGGCTGACGACGGTGACCCCCTCGACGTGCTGGTCGTAACCCCTTACCCGGTTACCCCAGGCTCGGTTATCCGCGCGCGCCCAGTCGGCATCCTGAACATGACCGACGACGGCGGCGGCGATGCCAAAGTTATCGCGGTACCCCACGACAAGCTGTCCCAGCTGTACGTGGACGTGAAGGAATACACCGACCTGCCGCCACTGCTGCTGGAACAGATCAAGCACTTTTTCGAGAACTACAAAGACCTCGAAAAAGGCAAATGGGTGAAGATCGACGGTTGGGGCAATGCAGACGCCGCCCGCGCCGAGATCATGAAGTCGGTGGCTGCCTACAAAGGCTGATACCCGCTCCTCATTGCCTAGGCAATCAAAAAAGCCCCGACTATTCGGGGCTTTTTTTGTGGGAAAAATTAAACTCCAAGTGCAATGTTTAATGCGCCATGTTTAACAGCATTAAGACACTGACATATCGACCTACAACTAAGTAAATCCCTACACGCGCAATTCAACGCATAGTTTATTTGATGTCTTTTTTCGGCCAGTAAACTCTGCGTTTATGAATACATCAGGTGATCGACTAAAAGCGTTATTACGGGAAGTTCATCTTTCCGCCTCCGACTTCGCCAAAAACCGCGGCGTCACGCCTCAACACGTGAACAACTGGTTCAAACGCGGCGTGCCCATGGGCCGACTCAACGAGATCGCAGAACTGCTCTGCGTCTCCAGCCGTTGGCTGCGCACCGGCGAAGGCCTCAAACACCCACCGGCCAACTTCCTGCTGGAAGGCCCCGGTACCACCAAAGGACTGCCTACCCGCGAAGACAGCGGCAAGTACCTCACCGGCCCCACCCGCCTCCCGGAAAAAATCGACGTGGAGATTGCCCTCCACCCCACCTTCACCTTAAGCGAACGCATCCGCGTCTCCCTGCACACTCTGGAAACCCTCAACGTAAACCCCGACCGCGCCATAGGCGCCTACATGGTCGACAACAGCATGATCGACATCATCCAGCAAGGCGCCACCCTCGCCATCGACCGCGGCCGCAGCCAAATCACCGACGGGGAAATCTACGCCGTCGAACACGACGGCATGCTGCGCATCAAATACCTCTACAACCGCCCCGGCGGCGGCCTGCGCATGCGCAGCCACAACGCCAGCGAACACCCCGACGAATACCTCACCCACGAGCAACGCTTCGAACAGAACTTTCAGATCGTGGGCTGGGTGTTCTGGTGGTCCACCCTCAACAACCGCCGACCGGTCCCACTGGACGAACACCTGCTGGGCTGGGAAGGCTCTAAATCGGACCCGGAGGTAGGCATTTGAGGTGAATGTGGGTATCATCCGCCGCACATTTGGCAGGGGATGGCTTTGCGCTATCTATCCTGCCTGGCGATGCGGAGGAGTTCCCGCTGATGCCCCTACTATTCAGCCCGACGTGATGTGGGCTGAGCGATTTGAAGGCTGGTGAGGTTTGTCAAAAACAAGCTGAAGCGGTCCCCGAGAAGCCGGCCACAAGCCGGCTTTTTAAACCCATTAATTATTGATTTTATTGGATATTTTTTAGGGCGGCATGCCCAGCCCATATTACAGCCCACAACCAGGTCATCCCTAAGGTAGCGTCTGTTAAACTGCTGTTATGGATAGGCTTACTCCCGAACGCCGAAGCCGGCTCATGAGCCAGGTGGGCTCCAAAAATACCAAACCCGAACTCGTCGTAAGACGCTTGGTCTTTTCTATGGGTTACCGGTATCGTCTGCACTGCAAGACCTTGCCGGGCACACCTGACCTTGTCTTTCATGGTCGAAAAAAGGTTATTTTTGTCAACGGCTGCTTTTGGCATGGTCACTCAGGCTGTCGATACGGCCGTCTTGCAAAATCTCGCATCGCATTCTGGCAGGCGAAAATCGACCGTAATCGTGAGCGAGATGCCGAAAATATCGAAAAGCTTCAAACCATCGGTTGGCGAGTGCTTACCGTGTGGGGATGCGAGCTGAAAGAAATCGAAACGATGATGAGTAGGTTAAATGAATTCATACAAAGCGACTAACAAACGCCCTATAGGCATAGACCTTTTTGCTGGAGCTGGCGGCTTGTCTCTGGGCTTCGAGCAAGCCGGTTTCGACGTCGCGGCGGCAGTGGAAATCGACCCTATCCACTGTGCTACTCACGAATTTAACTTCCCCAAATGCGCGACGATCTGCGCAAGCGTCACCGACCTTAGCGGAGAGGAAATCCGGCAACGGGCGGGGATAGGTTCGAGCGATATCGATGTGGTGTTTGGCGGGGCTCCCTGCCAGGGTTTCTCCATGATAGGCAAACGTGCGCTGGACGATTCTCGTAATCAACTTGTTTTTCACTACGTTCGTATCGTCGAAGAGCTGCAACCTAAATATTGCGTATTTGAAAACGTGAAGGGCCTAACCCTTGGTAAGCATGCCGAGTTTCTAAAAGAGCTGATTGCGGCCCTAGCAGAAGCAGGCTATGACGTCACCCTGCCCTATAAGGTACTTAATGCTGCGGATTACGGGGTTCCTCAAGATCGAAAACGCCTTTTTCTCCTCGGAACGCGCCGGGGGCTTAACACCCCAACGTATCCAGAGCCATTGGCTGAACGCGTGACTGTAGCGGAGGCCATCGCAGATCTGCCTGATGCTAATGCGTTTGATGTGTTACGTGACAGCGATCAAGTTGAAGTGCGGTGGAATACTAAAGCGACCTACGCACGCCGATTAAGAGGTCTGGAGTTGGATAACCAAGACTTTGGTTACGAACGGCAATATGCAAGAAATTTGCTTACTTCAAGTGCCCGTACAGAGCACACTGCTCTCTCGCAGAGCCGTTTCCTCGCCACCGAGCCTGGAAGAACCGAGGAAATCAGTCGTTTTCGAAAGCTGCCAATGGACGGCCTCTGCAATACTCTTCGTGCTGGCACCGACAGCGCGCGTGGAGCTTTTACTTCGCCCAGACCTATTCATCCTAACCTGCCAAGGGTGATCACGGTTAGAGAGGCGGCGCGCTTGCACTCTTTTCCGGACTGGTTCCGTTTTCACGCGACTAAATGGCATGGATTCCGTCAGATTGGCAACAGTGTTCCTCCACTCTTGGGGCGAGCGGTAGCTAGCTCAATCATCGCGGCGCTGGGGTTGACACCGAGCAAGCCACTAGAGTCTCTACAGCTCGGTAATCCTAAGCAGCTTAATTTAGATATGAGTAGGGCAGCTCTATATTTTGAGGTGCCTCATGACACTATCGCGCAGCGCACCCGAAAAGCTGTAGATAAGAACGTGTTTCTGGAAGTGCTAGATGTCTGACGTCAAGGTAGCTCGGAAGGCCAACCGTTATTCCGCGATCATTGAAAGTATCTTTTTCGCCCACTACAAACCAGGCGATAGAGAGTTTCAGTTTGCTCGAGATGAGATCGTGCAGGTCGCCCAGAAGCTAGAAATAGAATTGCCAAAGAACATTGGCGATCTTATCTATTCGTTCAGGTATCGGTATGATCTACCAAGTCGTATTCTCGAGACTGCGGAGGGCGGGCTTGAGTGGATTATCGAAGGGGGCGGCCAAGCCCTTTATCGATTTCGCCTAGCTAAACTAAGTCGCATCATCCCTAACGAAAACCTGGTAACAGTCAAAATTCCAGACTCGACGCCAGAGATTATTACTGCGTACGCTTTGAGTGATGAACAGGCGCTACTTGCAAAGGTCCGCTATAACAGGTTGATTGATATTTTTTTAGGGGTCACGGCGTACTCCTTACAAAACCACCTACGCACCAATCTCAAAGGTATCGGTCAGCTCGAAATTGACGAGGTTTACGTCGGAGTGGACCGCCACGGCCGCCAGTATGTAATACCTGTGCAGGCTAAAGGTGGGTCGGACAAACATGGGGTTGTTCAAACGCATCAGGATATAGCCTTCTCAAGAGCGAAATATCCCGACTTGCTATGCCGTGCTGTTTCTGCACAGTTCATGAGCGATGAGCGGATCGCGATGTTTGAACTTACTATTCAAGATGGAGAGGTAAAGGTAGTGGAAGAAAAGCATTACCGCCTTGTACCTGCAAGCGATATAAAAGCTTCAGACCTAGCTATCTATAATCTTCGCGACGACTGACGCCATGCCTAACGATAACCAGATGCATCCGTTCACGGCGTAGGGAAAGTTATTCTTTAAAAGAGGCGGCGAGCCGCCGCCCTCGCTTTTATCAACTAGCATCGCGCCCTCAAAATGAATTTTGCCAGACCAATGTTAGAGCCTCATACAGAACATTCATTTCCCCCTCGAATGATTCTCGGCTAATCTCGTCGCCCACAAGCTTTGACATTTGTTTTTTCTGATAGCCGGATAAGTCCTTTGTTTCGGCTTCGGTCTTTTTCCAGGGTGACGGATAACACTCTTCCAGGCTACCATGAGGAAGAACAATTATTTGGTTACGCTCCGTAAGATCTGCGTTGGCCGCAATGAAATGGTCAAATCCAGCTTGGGCTTTAGCGGTTGGTCTGTCACAAAGAATGATGACCTTGTTTCCATATATGCTGGTCCCCATTGGCGAGTACGCCTTTGAGATCGCATTTATAGAGCGCTTAGCTTGGTGGGTATCGCCCTCTGCTGAAATTATCTGAATCGGCGGCTTATCGCGGTAATGCCTTTTTATAACCCGGGTTAGCAATTCGAATTCACTAGGCCCTTCTACAATCAAGAAGTTACGCGGAAGCAGCAAATCTGCCGGGCTACCCCCAAGCAGCTCATAAATTATGTAAGGCTTATCTACTTCATCGGTACGGAATATCTCAGTTCGGCAATCATTTTTCTCAGTTTTGAAAACGCTCTCACCCTCACTTGTATCTGCGACAAACACCGACGAGTGCGTACTTATAAAAACCTGATCGAGTTGCGTACTGAGTTCCAGAAGGACGTCCTTAAGCTTCCTCTGAGCAGTCGGATGTAAATGAAGCTCAGCTTCATCAATAAAAAATAAAAATGACTTTCCTGCGTCTTCTCTTGCTTTCCTGTACTCCGCGTACGCTTGTATGATTGCAAGCATGAGTGCTCTTTGCATCCCATCGCCTTTCTCGCTCGCATATGTTTCGATCCCATCATCAACCACTGTCTCAAATTTTTTCAGCAGATCGTTAAACTCAGGCGAAAGCACTTCAAAATAAACTTTTGAACATTCGGAAAACTGTTTTTCCAAGTGAATCTTCACGGACTCGCCAAGAGCCCTGAAATGACCACTCACGGCAGAGTCTTCCGAATTAAACAAATCTTCAAAGGTATTTCTAAACGCCCGATACTTGGGATCATCATTTAAGATCTCTTCAATCACTGAAGAAAGCATAATCCCCACCGCACTCTTTTGGTTGTACTTCGTAAAGTCTTCGAAATATTGCCTTGTATGGATATATTCAAATTTTGGTAAAAAGTCATTGAGCGCAGTGTCAAATCCAGTTGGATTCTTTATCGCCTCACCACCGATGCTTACAACTCTCTTTTTTAGATCGTTGCTTCGACGAGTCACCTTGATAACGTCAGACCCTTTGAGTACATTTTGGATTTTGGTCCTATTGCCCTCGTTGATCATATTTTCAGCGCCGTGCTGTGCTCCATAGAACTCGACACTTACAATAATTTCTCGATTTGGATCTCGCTGAAACCTCATATCCTGCGATAAGCCTGAGCCTGTATAGAACCAGTCAAGCGCCTCAAAAAAGTTAGTCTTCCCTGTATTATTTTGACCTATCAGAATGTTGAAATCAGTGAATTCGAGAGTGGCCTCTTCAATTGAGCGGAAATTCACGACATGTACGCTTGCGATTTTCATATGAGCCTCCTTGCGGTTAGATAAATGCTGCTCACCCACTATAGCCTCGTGAGCGCATTCGGCCAGCGTTCCACGCCTGCGCAATGTGAACGTTGATCTGCCGCAGTGTGCCCTTGAAAGAGATAAGAACGACAAATCCATTCGGGGCTGGAAAAAGATGATGAAGGAGCAACCCGAACTGGCCAAACGGGAAACGACTTGATCATCAAGAACACGTACCGGACCTTGATGACTCGAGGAATGAAGGGCTGCTATCTCTACTGCACAGATCCTGAAACTGCTCAGTACTTTGCGGGCCGGCTTACAAATCAAAGCCACGATTGATAGCTCGTTTGCGCTTGCTTCAATTACATGAAGCAAGCGCCTCGTATCACCTCAGCTGCAAACACTCCACAGCCCGATCCGCCACCATCTTCGCCATCTCCACCAAATGCATCACTGCCCTATGCGGCGCCCCCAGCGGTTCACCAAGCACTTGCGACGTGGCCACCGCACACTGCAGCAACTCCGCAACACGCACCCAGGCATCTTCAAAGCTCAGCTCTTCGTTAACAGTAAATGGCTTAGTCGCAGCCGATGATGGCAAATCCGAAACAACGTTATCCATAGAAAACCTCTAGCGGTAAGTGATTACCACCGTCCTTTCGCGACTAAACGAGCAGAGGTGGCGGCTGTACGCAGGTTAGTCGACCGGCCGCTAGGCACCGGCGCACCCGAAGGTGCCCTGCGCACAGCCACCATAAAGTGCAGGTGAGGAGACACCTGGCTTTGGGATGGCGCGTGCGCCTAGCGAAGTCCGGGCGACTAAACCCGATCACTGAAAATGCAGTGACGGTCCGCAGCCTAGTCGCGGGATTTTGCTGGCGCAAGCCGCTGGGATTCTCTAGGAAACGTCCTGCAAATGAAAGGGACCGGTACTGCTGGCCCTTAAACAATTGTCACCTTTGGGTTGACAGTATTACCCCTCCCACCCGATTTATCCCCCACGCCCCACCCATTAATCTGTGCCCATGTTGAACGCAACGCCCAACCCAACCTAAACAAAAAGGATTTCAACCATGAGCACTCCAACCCTCAGCCGCTTGAACAAAGACGACGCCGTAGTTCTGCTGGTCGACCACCAAACCGGCCTGATCTCGCTGGTGCAGGACTTCTCCCCCAACGAGTTCAAGAACAACGTGCTGGCCCTGGCCGACCTGGCGAAGTTCTTCAACCTGCCGACGATCCTTACCACCAGTTTCGAGCAAGGCCCTAACGGCCCGTTGGTGCCGGAGCTGAAGGAGATGTTCCCGGAGGCGCCCTATATCGCTCGCCCGGGTCAGATTAATGCGTGGGATAACGAGGATTTCGTTAAGGCGGTCAAGGCGACTGGGCGCAAGCAGATCATCATTGCGGGTGTGGTGACGGATGTGTGCGTGGCGTTCCCGACGTTGTCGGCGCTGGCGGAGGGGTTTGAGGTGTTTGTGGTGACGGATGCGTCGGGCACGTTCAATACCACGGTGCAGCAGGCGGCGTGGAGCCGGATGACGCAGGCCGGTGCGCAGTTGATGAATTGGTTTTCGGTGGCGTGTGAGTTGCAGGGCGACTGGCGCAATGACATGGAAGGGTTGGGGAGTTTGTTGTCCCAGCGGATTCCTAACTATCGGAATTTGATGAATGGGTATGCGGCGGTGACGGCGCGTCAGGGCTGAGGTTGACGGGATTTCCCCAAAAACCTGTGGGAGCGGGCTTGCCCGCGATGACGGTGAATCAGTCGATATATTCGGTGACTGATACACCATCTTCGCGGGCAAGCCCGCTCCCACATTTGATCTTCGCTGCCTTGAGTATTGGTGCAGACCCGCTCACCACAGAGGCGCTGTTTGCCCTTACTCAGTCGAGGATCAGGTGCGGCAAGAACCGGCTTGAGTCTTTGGTGATCAAGCTATTGTCTTCTCGCACGCCAATCCCCGCGGCTTGATCGCCAATCACCCACGACCCGATCAGCGTGTAGCTGTCGCCAAAGCGCGGCAGCGGCGCGAACTCCTGGAGGATGAACGGCGCGTCGGTGTAGGGGCCGTCTTCTTTTACGATCAGGCCGTCGGCGGTTTGCAGTTCGATGTTGGCGCCTTCGCGGGAGAAGAACGGTTTGCGCACCCAGCCCTTTGGCACGGCTTTGCCGGGGTCGGTATCCAGGTGGGACGCGAGCAGGTTGGGGTGGCCTTGGTTGAATTCCCACAGCAGCGGCAGGACGCCTTTGTTGGAGAGGATGGATTTCCAGGCGGGCTCGAAGAACTGGGTATCGCACTCGGCAATCGCGGCGCCGAAGGGCTCGTGGAAGATGAATTCCCAGGCGTGCAGTTTGAACAGGTGCGCAATCCAGCGATCTTCGAGGTCGACGAAACGGCCTTCGCTGGTGAGGCCAATGTCTTCGATGTCGATGTGGCGCGATTCGATGCCGACTTTTTCCGCGACCAGGCGCAGGTAGTCGGTGGTGCCTTTGTCTTCGACCGAGTCTTTCATCGAGGCGAAGTAGAACGGCTGGTTGACCTGCAATTGGGCGAAGGCCTGGTGCAGTTTGGTGTCGATGCTGTTGAACTGGTCGGCATGCTTGGGCAGCAGGCCGCGTTCGATGCATTGTTCCAGCCAGCCCCATTGAAACGCCGCCGCCTCGTAGAGGCTGGTCGGTGTGTCGTAGTTGAGTTCCAGCAGCTTGGCGGGCCCGGTGCCGTTGTAGGAGAAGTCCATGCGCCCGTACAGGTGCGGGTGGCCTTCGAGCCATGAGGTTCGGATCATGTCGAAGAACGACGCGGGAATGCTCAGCCGTTCCAGCAGCTCTTCGCTCTGCACTACACGGGCCACGAGGTCCATGCACATGTCATGGATCTCGGTGGTCGGGTCTTCGAGGTCGCGCTCGATTTGCTTGAGCGTGAACTGGTAGTAGGCGCTCTCGTCCCAGTAGGGTTCGTCGTCGATGGTGTGGAACAGAAAGCCGAGGCTGTCGGCGGTCTGTTTCCAGTCATGACGCTCTGCGCAGTGGATCTTTTTCATGGCCCGGTTTCCTTAACTGCTCGACCCGCCGCCGCCCCAGCCGCTGCGGGCGCTGGCTTTGCTGCCAAAGCCACCACGGGAGGTCGAGGACGCCACGGACACCGGCTTGCTGGAGGAGCGCAGCGTGTTCGTGTAGTTGCTGCTGCCGTACCTGGCCTGGTTGGACCGGCCAAACGTCGCCCCATTCGAGACCCGCTGGTTGAGCGTCGAAGAGCCGTAATCGCCGCGATCATCGCGGTAGCGGTAGACCGGCTCGGAGCGGTAGCTGTTGCGATTGTTGCTAAGCATGTTGCCGATCAGCAGGCCGGTGAGCAGGCTGCTGGTGGAGAAGCCTGAGCCGCCACTGTTCGCTTGGGCGCCGCCGGCTTGCGCGTTGGCCGCATCGACCTGGGATTGCGTCACCTGGCCGGCGGCGGTCAGTTCGAAACCGCCCAGTTTGGGGATGAACTTGCCGTTGGAGTCCTGCTGACACCAGTTGGCGACAAAGTCGGCATCGCAATCGGCTTGGCTGTCGTACACCGGGGCAATGCGCCGATGCTCGGCCATGGCCGTCATGTAGGCGTCCGAGCACACGTCCACCGGCAGTTTTTCATCGGCGCATTGCTGAACCGACTGGAAGTTGTACTTCTTTTGCAAATCGTAGGTTTTTTCGGTCGGCCCGCAGCCGGATATCGCCATCGCGACCGACGCTGCCAGCGACAACTGGACGTACTTGCTTCGTTTCATCGGGAGCTCCGTGCGCGATCAGTTCTGGGTAGGCGTCATGCACGCGGCATTCAACATGCCGACGCTGATGGACACGGCGGCCACGTAGATACCGGCGGCGAGTTCGCCATTCTTGATGCGCTCGGACGTGCCTTTGAGCACCAGGCTGGTCAGCAGAAACGCCAACAATTGGACGACGGCGGCGATCACCGCCCAGACGACGAAGTCGAGGAGGCTGATCGAATAGGCAATCACATTGCTGGCCGGAATGGCGAAGCCGATGATGGCGCCGCCCAGGGCGACCGCAGCCGACACGTTGCCCGCGCGGATCAGTTCGAACTCCTTGTGCGGCGTGATGCGGGTGTAGATGAACTGGAACAGTGCGAACAGCACGGCCGCACCGAGGATGTAGGTGACAAAGCCAAACACAGCGGCTTTGTTCAGAGAGATAGAGAGCGCTTCCAGCATGGGGTTTTCCTTTTTTTAAAGCGTAGTCAGGTCGGTTGTGTACAGCGAAATGCCCAGCGACGTACTCAGGCTGACGGTCCCCTCTGCGTCTTCTTCGACGGAAAACAGCAGAAACTCGCGTCGATCAGTCAGACCCGTGTCGCGGGCGTACAACATCGAACGGTGCTCGACGCTGTAGGCGTCCTCGGGGTTTACAACCTGTTCGGTCATCGCCACCAGCTCTGTCTGGCCAGCCTCGCTGCCCCACACACGGGCGTATTCGACGCCGTTGTGGGTGTAGGTTGGCAGCCCGATCAGACTCTGTGGCCCGGCCAGTCGACGCAGTTCCGCTTCACTGCTGATGGTGACGACACTGAGGTAGTTGAACAGGATCACCGACTCGACCTGCCCGGCGATCTCGCCGGTGGTGTGCACCTGCAGCCAGTAATCTTCGTCGTTCATGTAATAGCGCGACAGCCAGGTCGACTGGCCGAGGTCTACAGTGCCGTTGGCCCAGATTTCCTGGGAGCCGGGGATCACCACCGTGGTTTTTTCATCGAGCAACAATTTCAGGCTCGCGTCGAACATCACGCCTTTGCCGGGTGCCAGGCCTAGTGGCCCGGTGGCCGGCTGGGTGTTGCCGGCTGTCCATTGCGGCGCTGTATTCGCTTTCGGGGCCTCAAGCCCCATCAATTGTTTAAACCATCCCATTGGAGATTTCCTTGAGGCGAGCGGAGGCGATGCAGAAGCGGGGGAAAGAGGGAGGCGGCGCGCAGGCGCAACAAAAGAAACATCGACATTTGGCCCCTGACTCCCTGGGTATTTGATTGCGAATGACAAGATCGCCTCGGCGTGCGGAGGCTCAAGCGCGTTCACCGGGCATTAAACCTGCTGCGCGGCGAGGATAGAAGTACCTTGGCTGCAATAAACCCGGCGAACGCGCCAAAGAAGTGCCCCTCGAACGAGATTCCCTGACGAGGCAGGAAACCCACGACCAGGCCACCATACAGCACCGCTACAACACCGGCCGTTATCAGGTTGCTCCAGCTTCTGTGAAACCAGGCGCGAGACAGCAGGTAGGCCCAGAGCCCGAATACCCAGCCGCTGGCACCGATGTGTACGCCGCTGAAACCGAACAGCCAGACCAGCGAACCGCCCAGCAGAATAATGATCGCACTGACGGCAATGAACCGATGGACTCCTTCGACAATGACCAAGGTGCCCAGGACCAAAAAGGCGATCAGGTTTGCGCTCAGATGAGCAAACGACGCGTGCAAAAACGGTGAGGTGAGGATGCCGAGCAGCCCCTGCACCGTTCTCGGGATCAGGCCGAATGCCATGAGGCTGTAACCGGTCGCCACATTGACCAGTTGCAGCGCAACCATCAACAGGGCAAGGCCTGCGATTGTCTTGAAACCCTTCAGGGCATCCATCCTGACCTCGATGTAAAAAAAGAAGGGCAGAGCCTGCCCTTCTTGCTTCGGCGCGGCTTACTCGGCCGACTTTTGCTTCAGGCGTTCCAGAATCGCATTGGCGCTGCCTGTGTCCGGCGTGATGCCGGCGTCGCGCAGCTTGCGCTCCAGGTCGGTGCCCGTGGATGCCTCAGCCAGTTCATCCTGGGCTTGCAGCTCAGCGGCACGTTGCTGCTGTTTGGCCTGCAAGCGATTCAGGGTACCGACGGCGGTTTCCAGCTTGCCGTTGGCGCCACCACTGGCGATGGACGCGCTGACCTGGGCCTTCTGTACGCTTTCGCGCGCCTTGGCCATGTCCACTTGCTGGCGCAGGCTTTTAATCCGGCTTTCGGCTTTAGTGATGTCCTTGCGCATGCCGTCGGCGTACCCGCCAAACTCCGTGGCCTGCTTTTGCTCGACGTCACGTTCGTTGGTCAGGGTCGAAATGGCTTCGGCCACTTCCATGGCCAGGTCTTCACGATTGGCCTGGATAGCGGCCATGGCCTTGGACTCCAGGTCCTTGATCTTGGCGTCGTACTCACCGACGCGATCAGCCGCCAGTTTGTGCTTGGCCATGATGCTCACCAGCTCACGCTTGGCGTTGGCCAGCGCCGTGTCGGCGTCGCGAATTTCCTGGTCGAGGATGCGCAGGGCTTGTTGGTCGACGATCGATTCGCCGACTTCGCTGGCACCGCCACGCAGCGCGGTGAACAATTTGCTCCAGATGGACTGAGTCATTGGATACTCCCGAATACTTAATTGAAGAAACGTTCGAAGGCTTCGCTGGCGCGCTGCACGTTGTCGACCAGGGTTTTCACCTCAGTCACGATGTTGGTCAGGCTGGAGTCGGAGCTCAACGCACCGAACATGTTGTAAACAACTTGGCCGTTAGGCATGGACTCGATGCCGATCGAAGAAAGCGGGAACATCTCCCGGCTGCGCAGCACCGCATCATTGAAAGCCGTTACGTCATTGATGGACTCGACGTCGACCAGCACGGTGTCCACGATGATCTGTTCGCCGACCACCGCGATGTAAATCGGCAAGCCCCCGAAGTCGTTCATTTCCAGCTTGATGCTGGACTCGGCGCCCTGAACGAGAGAAAGCGTAATGTCGTTGGAAACCACTTCATCCAGAGCCTGAAGCGCTGTGAAGAGGCGATCGATATTCCAGTTAGTACCTGCGCTCATGAAATTCTCCGACATGAATGAGCCAGCCAGAATCGGTTGGCGAAGCTGTTTCTCCATTTGCTTGAGCAGGCTTCGGTTTTCGGGAAGCACCCAAGTCTCGTGTTTCACATAACCGGCGGCTGCCAGGCCCGCGCGCATCTGCTTCATGTAAAAGCTCGATGGTTTTTTCGCGGGCGACTTCAAGCGCTCTCCCTTGCGGCTTGCTGAATCAGGATCGGGCCCTGCTGGCGGGCTCGATGGAGAGCTGCTTTTCATGGTGCTGACCTCGTTGTGAAAAACTCACGCGTGAGAAAATCTACAGGCAATGTTGGCGATGCTCAATAGCTCACGCGTGAGATTTTTTCTGGTTCGTCGCACCTGTCAAAAAGCACCCTCTGCTTAAGACTGTCTCTGCCGTCATTGAAATCTGATGAACGGTTCTTCGACGGGAGCGGTGTACCACCACCCAGCTCGACGCGCTCTACGATAAGCCCGCGTTGAACGTCAGGCTATTTTGCCTATACGCGCCCTACTCCATAAATGTTCCGAAATAACCTCGCCGTTGTGAATTGTTGTGAAGGCTTTGCGAATTGACTAAAAGTCCGTGCTAAGTTCCGTCACGTCATCTTTCACAGCAGCAACGCCCAGCGGCCAACCAACTAAGGCCGCCCTCTCGTTATTCAATAAACCGCCTCGGGTAAGTTACCTAGGAAGTTGTCCGGCCCTGCGCGTTTTAAAAGGGGCAGGCGTAATAATTAGATCAGGAGAAGTACCATGGTAGCGAAGGTAGAAACGACCCCAAAGGACGCAGCGGTCACTCAAAAAAGCTCCGTCGCTGCCTGGGAAAAATCCGTCGAAAAAGCGTCTGCACCCAAAGACGAGTTGGGTAAAGGGCAGAAACGCCCCGAAGGTGATACCCGCTCAGCCCAGCAAATTATTGATGACACCCCGCTGCTCGCCCAGCTCGGCAATCAAAGTGGCGTGAAAGACAACCTTAAAAAGCAGGTCGGCGATTTTGAGAAAGACGCGGACGCAGCCTATCGCGCCTCGAAAGTGCTGGAGCATGTCGAATACATCGACGAAAACGGCAAGCTGACCGATGGCAAAGATGTGGGCAATAGCAGCATCGACGGCTTCACCAAGGATGGCGAGGCGCGGCATGGCACTGAGGCGGGCCGGCTGCAGGATTTTGGCAAGTATGGCTATTCCAGCCTGCGCGGCGAGGTGATGAAGTCGGACTTGGGTGACCAGCAGAAGCGCCCCGACGGTGACACGCGCTCGGCCAAGGAGATTATCGACGCCACACCGCTGCTGAAAAACCTCGGCAACCAGAGCGACGTGAAGGACAACCTCAAAAAGCAAGTGGGCGATTTCGAGAACGACGCCGACGCCGCGTACCGCGCCACCCAGGTGCTGGAACATGTGGTGAGCATCGATGAAAACGGCAATTTGCTCACTGGCATCGACGCCAGGAATAAAGACAACGACAGCATCGACGGTTTCACCAAAGACAAGGAAGCCCGCCATGGCACCGAGGCCGGGCGCTTGCAGGATTTCGGCAAGTACGGCTATTCGAGCCTCAAAGGCGACCTGATGCACGTCAAAGACGCGACGCACACCGACAAGGCCGCGCCGCCCGATGAGCCCGAAGACGTGCAGGCCCTGCGCGACAAATACAACATCCCGACCTTCGGTGCCGAAGGGCTGATGGACATGGAGTTGCCCAACGACAAGACCGTGGGCGGCCAGACGGCCGAGAACTTTGTGCAGGGCATTCGCGATGACATCAAGAGTGGCAAGCTGGCCGAAGACTCGGATGAAGCCAAGATCGTCAAGCTGATGGACGCCCAGGCCGCGCTGGACAACGGCTACGACCTGTACGGCTACGCGGAGAGCATCAACCTGGGCAGCGGCACATACCGTGAGACGGATAAGACCCCGACCCAGTTGAACGGCAAAGACGTCAAAGAGATGGTCGACGAGGACAAACTTGCCAAAGAAATTTCCACGTTGATGGGCAAGGAAGGGATTAAGGACCGCTACGACGCAGAACTAAAGAAAAGTGTCGGTAATTTATCGGAAGATCGGTTGAATGAAGTTCGCGAACAAGTATTCCCGGCCCTCTTCAAAGACGGCACCCGTGATGCCAACTTGAACTTCGAAGAATATGTGATCGCGATGAATGACTCGGGTGATCCGAAGAAATCGGAAATGGCCGAGTTGGACGTCGACCGCTATTTCGAGTCGCTGCGTATTCTCGAACCGGACAGCTACACCGCGCGCAAACAGACGTTCGACCAGAACATGATGACGCACCAGCTCAACACGTACATGGAAAACCCCGACAAGGTCTCGCCGGAAAATACCGAAAGTGGGCTGAAGGCCTCGTTCACGATGATCAAGGGCGGTATCAACGCCGCCCTGGGTGGCCTGGACAAGGGCGACAAAGCCTACGACATGTACAAAAAGATGAAGGATGAGATCGACATCCTCGACGGCCATATCAAAGGGCTGACACCGGCAGAGAACAAACAGATCGCAGCGGCCATTCGTCTCGCGGCTGCCAGCGGCGACCCGAAAGCCATCGACAAGGTGGTCGACACCCAATTGAAGGGCCTGGGCGCCAATCGCGAAGCGGCCGCCGGTTCCTTGAAGACAGTGCTGCACACCGCCAGCTCCACCGGCGGGCTCAGTGCCATGGCGGGCACCATGAACCTGGTCAGCGGCGCGCTGCAGCTCGCCAATGGCGGCGGCAACATGACCGACGACCAGAAGATCGCCGCCGCGAAAGACTTGGTCGCCGGCTTGAGCTTCACCAACGATTTCCTCAAGTTCGGTTCGAACATTGTGGAAACCCTGGGTGGCACTAAACCCTATGAACCTGACGTGGACAAAGACGGTAAAGGCCCGGCAAAAATCAAAGCCACTGAATGGCTCGGCTTGATCGATGAGAACCTCCCGGACATCTGGGGCAAGAAAACCACAGAAAAATCTGACGCGCTGGCCGCATCCATCAGCACCCGCGTCAAGGAAGCTTCCGACACCCTCAAGAAACTCGACGTGGGCAACCTGTCGGCCGATGAGGTGAAGGAGTACGACAGCGCCGCCAAAACCCTGGGCGAGCACATGGGCGTCAAGGACCTTCCCGGCAAAGGTACGCCAGCGTCCAAATCCGAAATTGCGATCGCCTCGGGGCGTTCGTTTCTGCGGTTTATGGGCGGCTCCGGCCTGGACTTGACCGGCGGCGTGATGGACATCGTTTCCGGCGCGCGCAAACTGAAAAACGCCAAGACCGCGCTGGAAAAAACTGACGCGGCCTTCACGCTGGGCGGGGGTGCGTCCGGTACCGGCATGGCGATCGCCAATACCATCGCGATGTTCGCCCCCAAAGGTGCTCACCTGGCAGGCAAACTGGCCGGTGATGTTGCCGCGACGGTCATACGCGGGCTCGCCATCGGCGCGCGCGTGGCGGGTCCGATTTTCGCCGTGGCGGGTGTGATCTTCGGGGTCGCAGGCACCCTGATTGCCGAGGCGGTCGAGCATGCCAAAATGCAAAAACTCACCGATTCCCAAGGCAAGTTCTTCAAAGACCTCGCCGACGCCGGCGTGACCAAGGACGACTGGGGCGACAAGCTCGAATACGCGCGTTATGCCACCTACATGTACGGCGGCCGCGACACGCCGGACGACAAGTCGATGTTCGAGTATCAGTCGGATGAGTGGAAACACTTCCAGGAAACCGCAGACAAAAAAGGCAGCTCGCTCGCGCGACTGGCGCCCTATCTGCACAAAGACAGCGACCCGGACAGCAAAAACCTGTGGGAAAAATTCCTCGCGGGCGGCACCAGCTCCAGCGGGCCGCATGGCAGTGAACGGCACACCGACGATTGGCGGCCTTGGGGCAGCACGGACATGGAGACGGGGAGCAAGCACACGGCTTGATGTTGCGTAGGCATTTATCAGGCGACCCCATGCTGTTCAGTCAAGCGTAAATCCCTGTGGGAGCGGGCTTGCCCGCGAAAGCGGTGGTTCAGTCAACATCAATGTTTGCTGGGCTGACGTCTTCGCGGACAAGCTCGCTCCCACAGTTGATCTTCGATGCGTGGCGTATTGCGTTCGCTTAACTGCGCGGCCTTGAGGCGCGGCATGGTCCGGCGCTTGACTCTCCCCTATACGGCACACCCTACCCTGAAAGCCCCCTTTTCAGGACCTCATCCCATGCCCCAGCGTATCCTGGTCATCCTCGGCCACCCTTGCGGCACGAGCTTCTGCTCAGCCTTGGCCGATGCCTACATCCACAGTGCAAACCTCGCCGGCCACCAGGTACGCGTCCTACCCTTGGGCGACCTCTCTTTCGACCCTGTGCTTCACCACGGCTACACACAGATCCAAGCATTGGAACCTGACTTGCTCAGCGCCCAGTCCGACATCCTCTGGGCCACCCATCTGGCATTCGTTTTCCCGATCTGGTGGGGGGGTATCCCGGCGTTATTGAAAGGGTTCATCGACCGTATTTTCCTACCCGGCTTTGCCTTTAAATACCGCGAAGGCAAGTCATTTCCTGACAAGCTGCTGCTCGGCCGAACCGCGCACGTGTTGGTGACCCTGGACACGCCGCCGTGGTATTACCGTTGGTTCTACCGCATGCCCGGCATTCATCAGTTGCGCAGCACCACACTGGCGTTTTGCGGCATCAAGCCGACCAAGACGTTGATGTTCGGGCCGGTGTTGGCCTCTACGCCAGCGCAGCGGGCAAAGTGGCTGACTCAGGCTGGCGGACTAATGGGAAAAGGGAGTTTTCATGTACATCGGCAAAGCCGCGCAACTGTCGGGCACGACCATCAAGGCGATTCGTCACTATGAGGCGATAGGCCTGTTGCCTGCGCCGCAGCGGGAAGGGCGTTACCGGGTCTATTCGGTGCAAAGTGTCGAGCTGCTGGCATTGATCAAGTGCGCCCAGCAGTTGGGGTTCAAGCTCAAGGAGTTGCAGGGAATTCTGCACGGGCACGAGGGCGATGCCTTGCCTTGGGAGCGTGCAGACCAGGCCATCGCCAGCAAGAAGCGCGAACTGGCCGGGAAAATTGCCGGGTTGCAGCAGATGCAGGCGGAGTTGATGGCGTTTGAAGCGCAGCTCAAGGACGCGCAGGGGCAGTGCCCGTCAATAAGCATTTTCGCCAGTTAAGGTAGCCTTTAGCCTCAAATTGACACCGATTTTTTCGTTCTCTACGCCGTCCCTTTCTGATTTTTCCAGCCGTTCATCCAGGCGCTTTTTCCTGCGGCATGCTCCGACGCCTTGCCATTTTGCCGAGACGTCACGGATGACCCACGCCGCCCACATTGCCTTTATCGAACATGAGCTCAATGGCTTCCATCAGAGCCTGGCGGAATATCGCCAGCAGATGGGCGCCTGGTATGCGCGGGCGCTGGACTCGGTCAGCCATGCGGCGGACATGCCGTCGTTGCTGGGGATGGATCGGGTGCTGCGGGTGGGGGATTCGCAACGTTCCTTCAGCATTTCCGATGCGGATTTTTCCACCGTTGCGCGCTGCCCAGCGGGTGGCGAGCTGAAGATCGAGAGCAAGTTCGAGTCGGTGTACGACGTGCCGATCGGCGAAATCCCGGTTGAGGTGATTCGCCTGGAAGACGGCAGTTCTACGCGGGTCATGCTGGATGAACATGGCAAGGCCTCCCACACCTGCGTGGCCGGTGGGCGCTATCAAGTGCGGGTACAAGGCGGCGTTTCCACGCAGCAGGTAGACGCGTTGTTTGCCTCCTACGCCGGGCTGACGGCGGACCTGGAGCAATGGCTGCGCGAGCAATGGAACGGCTTCAAACCGTCTTGGCAGCAATCCACCGCCAGCGCGATTGGCAGCGGCGTGCTCGCGGGCAGTTGGGCGGCAATCAAGGAGGTCTGGGACAGCATCAAGCTGGTCCAGGCGATTCTTGCAGACCCCATGAAGTTCGGCGAGCAACTGGGTGCCGAGGCCGCCAAGTTGGCGCAGTTGGCCACCGATGCGCCGCAGGTCATGGAAAAGGCCATGTTGCTGGCCAGTGACGAGGCGGCGCTGTACCTGATGGTGCGCACGGCGATGCTATGGCTCGACGCACTGCCGCCCGGCGATATTGCCGAGGCGGCGGCGGGGCTTATGGTGTCGCTGCTGATCGACTTGGTGATTGGCGCGGTGTTGATGATCGCGCTGCCGGCGGCGGGTGTGGCGTATCTGAGCTTGCGGTTGGTCAAGTATGGCGCGCGCATATTGAATGCCGCGGTTGGCTTTGTGCGTGGCCTGCTCGGGATTCTGACCAAGTTCATGCAGGCGGTGGATCGCTACAAGGCCGTGGCGGTTCGCGGCGTCGTCGGTGGGCTGAAGCAAGGCACGATGCAGATGCGCTGGCGGGCGCGGCAGAACGCGGTGCTGAAGCAGAAAGAACATGTGGATGATGTGCCGGCCTCTGCGAAGAACCCTCGTGGAGACGCGGCGGCGCCTGCGGATAAAACAGCCACCCATGGCTGCCCGGTGTCGATGGTTACCGGGGAAGAATTGCTCACCCTCACTGATGGCGCGCTGGACGGGATATTGCCGTTTGAGTGGACGCGGTTGTATCGCACCAGTGCGGTGGAAGTGGATTGTGGGTTGGGGTTTGGCTGGAGTCATGCGCTGGCGCAGCGGTTGGTGGTGACGGGTGATGTGGTGGTTTGGACGGATCATGAAAATCGATCGACTGCCCTGCCCTTGCCTACCGCCGCTCGACCGGCGATCACCAACAGCTTGGCCGAAGCGGCAATCTATTTGGGGGCTCTGCCCGATGAGTTGGTGCTGGCGCAGGCGTCGCGTTTCTACCATTTCCGCGACGGTGTGCTGACGGCGATCAGCGATGCGTATGACAACCGGCTGCGGGTTATTCGTGATCGTTTGGGGCGGATTGAGCGGCTGGATAACGGCGCGGGTCGGTCGCTGTTTTTGCGCTATGAACTCGGTCGCATTGTGGCGGTTGACTATCAGGTTCATCGCGCCAAAAGCCGTGAGCCCTACGTCTGGGTAACGGAGCAGAACGTCGTTTCCTACGCCTATGACGACGCTGGCCGATTGGTTTCGGCGACCAATGCTGTAGGTGAAAGCGAGGTTTATCGGTACGACGAACAGCACGTCATTCTTGAGCGGCAGTTGGCCGGTGGGGCGAGTTTCTTTTGGGCGTGGGAACGGGCTGGCAAGGCGGCGCGCTGTGTTCGGCATTGGGCCAGTTTTTCGCAGGTGGACACGCGCTATGTCTGGGATGACAACGGCAAAGTCACGGTTCACAACGCTGATGGCAGTCAGGAAGTGTATGTCCACGATCAGCGCGCGCGGCTGGTGCAGCGGATTGATCCGGACGGCGCGGAGCATTTCAAATCCTACGATGACAAGGGCCGGCTGACGGTTGAGCAGGATCCGCTAGGGGCGGTGACGGCGTATCAGTACGACGAAGCCGGACGTTTGGTGGCGCTGTTTCCGGGGGACGATGAGCCGACTTCCTACGAGCATGACAACGGGTTCGTACGGGTTGTTCGGCGGGGAGAGGCAGTTTGGAAGTATGAGCGCAATGACCAAGGCGACGTTACGCGTCAGACAGATCCTGACAGCCACGTTACGGACTACACCTACAACAAGCACGGGCAGTTGATTGGGGTTTGGTATCCGGATAACGGTTGTCATCGGCTGGTTTGGAATGAGCGTGGGCAGCTTGTCAAAGAGCAACTGCCGAATGGCGGGGTTAAGCGTTATCGCTATGACGACTTAGGGCGGCAAGTTGCGCGTGAGGATGAGCATGGCGCGCTGACGCAGTATCAGTGGGACGGTGTGGGTCGGTTGGTTCGTGTCGTACTTCCAGGCGGTGCCACGCGGGAATTCAGCCACAACCCCTACGGAAAAATCACCTCTGAACGTAATGAACTGGGCCACGTCACCCGCTACGAATACGCCGACGGCCTGCACCTGATCAGCCGTCGCATAAATGCTGATGGCACCCAGGTCAACTACCGCTACGACAACGTGCGGTTACTACTGACCGAGATCGAAAACGAAGTCGGCGAGACCTACCGACTTGATTACCACCCCAACGGGCTGATCCAGCAGGAAATCGGCTTTGACGGTCAGCGCACGACTTACGTGTATGACCTCAGCGGCAACTTACTGGAGAAAACCGAACACGGCGATGACGGCAGTCAGCTAGTCACCCGCTACGAGCGAGACCCTTCCGGCCGCCTCGTACGAAAAACTCTTCCAGACGGTGGAGTGGTCGATTACGCCTACGACCGCCAAGGCAACCTCCTCAGCGTCGACGACGGCCACTGGGCGTTAGCCTACGAATACGACAGCCAAAACCGCCTCATCGCCGACCACCAAGGCTGGGGCACCCTGCGCTACGGCTACGATGCCTGCGGCCAACTGAAAAACCTGCGCCTGCCGGACAACAACAACCGCCTCACCTTCAACCACGACAAAAGCGGCCACCTCGCCACCGTCGAGCTGAACGGCAAAACCCTCACCTCTCACCTGTTCAAAACCGGCAGAGAGCGCCAACGCCAACAAGGCCAACTGCTCAGCCATTACGACTACGACGACCAAAACCGCCTGCACGCCCACGCGGTGACGCAAGAGGAACACAAGCTCTACCGCCGTCACTACGACTACGACAAATCCGGCAACCTCACCCGCCTGCTCGATACGCGCAAAGGTGAACACCACTACCACTACGATCCCCTCGCCCGCCTGACTCGAGCGGATCACTCGCAAGACGTGCAAGAGCGCTTCGGCCACGACCCGGCCGGCAACCTGCTGATGCAGGACCGACCCGGTCCGGACATCGTGGCGGGAAATCGGTTGGTGATTCAGGGCGATCATCATTATGACTATGACGCGTTCGGCAACCTGATCCGTCAACGGCGCGGTAAAGACCACCAACTCGTCACCGAGTATCGCTACGACTGCCAGCACCGGCTTATCGGCATTACCCAGCCGAACGGGCAAACGGCCAGCTATCGCTATGACCCGTTCGGTCGGCGGATCAGCAAAACCGTTGATGGGATAACCACTGAGTTTTTCTGGCAAGGCGACAAGCTGGTTGCCGAACATCACGCGGACAGGCATCGCAGTTATATCTACGAGCCGGACAGTTTCCGCCCGCTGGTCCTGCTGGAGGGCTTTGGTCCAAAAAATACCCAGCCGTTCCACTACCAACTCGACCACCTCGGCACCCCGCAGGAACTCACCGCCCCCGACGGCGAAATCGTCTGGTCCGCGCATTACCGCGCCTACGGCCAGATCAGCCGCCTAGACATCAACAAAATCGACAACCCGCTACGTTTCCAAGGCCAGTACTTCGACCAAGAAAGCGGGCTGCACTACAACCGCCATCGCTACTACAATCCAGATATTGGTCGTTACCTGACACCCGACCCGGTGAAGCTGGCCGGTGGGATCAACACATACCAGTACGTGCCCAACCCTACGGGGTGGGTGGACCCTCAGGGCTTGCATAGCTGCCCGGGTGAGAACGGTTGCAAGCCCCAAACAGGTGCGGACGATACAGCCCAAATTAACCGGGTAGATGAAGGGCTCCCTCCCGCTCCTCTTATCCATGGAGTTGATGCAGAAACGTTGAGTCGGACACACAGCATTGAAGGGAAGCGTTCAACCAAAAAGGTTGAGGAGATTTCTGGCAATATGCGAAGCAATGGATACGATATTAACCAACCCATTGAAGTGCTTGAGCATAACGAACGGCGCTACATTATAGACGGCCACCATCGAGCTGCAGCCGCCAGACGAACACATACGATGGTCACCATAAAACTGATTGAAAATATAGAAAGCCACGAAAGCGTGTTTAATAACACCAAGGAAGTGGTGGATGCGTCAAATACAGCTGGGCTGGATAGGTTAAATAGGCCAAGACGATGAAAGCTCATACGCTTGAAAATTTGATCGCAGAGTATTTAGAGCACGTAAAGAAGGCAACTGATTTGCTTGAGTGCTCATTCGGCACTAAAAATATTCTCCGACTGTGGCGAACCAACAAAATCCCGCGGTGCGGGAAGGTTAATGGTGATGTAACCTACGAACTGCACGGAATTGGTTGCTGTGTTTACCTATCCGAAATATGTATCGACTTTGATTATGGCCCTGACGGAAGAGTCGACGGCTTCGACGCATGGCGGCTGTACATGTACGCATGTGAGTTACCATGCAAATACAAAAAATACACCAACAAAGAATCTTTGGAACGCGAATTCAACGAGTACCTAAAAAAGGGAAAAGCCAAGAAAATCGAAGGTTCCACATCTAATTTATACTTTATACAGCCTTGAAAGGTGTTGAAAGACTACCTCTAAATAGACCATTCGATCTTTAGCTGTGGCGAGCGAGCTTGCTCGCGCTGCGCAGAAACCCCAATAAGGGCAACGCGCTTTGAAAGCCAAAACCGCGCCGCCAGTTTCGAGGCTGCTGCGCAGCCGAACCCAGGGCAAGCCTGCTAATCACAATAAACCTACTCACTAGATACCAAGGTTCAACCTCAAAAAATGAGTGAACCCGGCGCCCCAATCAACTCGTCACCGAATATCGCTACGACTGTCAGCGCCGGCTAATTAGCATCACCCGACCCAACGGGCAAACAGCCAGCTACCGTTACCCATTTGGTCGACGCAGCAGTAAAACCGTCGACGACATAACGACGGAGTTTTTCTGGCAAGGCGACAAGCTGGTTGCGGAGCATCACGCGGATCGTCATCGCAGTTACCTCTACGAACCGGACAGATTTCGTCCGTTAGCACTGCTGGATGGCTTTGGTCCAAAAGACATTCAGCCGTTCCACTACCAACTCGACCACTTGGGCACGCCACAGCCCCCGTCAACCGCTCCAGGATTGGTATTGCACAATGAGTTACCTAGAAGCAGAGATCGACGAAAGCTTAGAAAACCTGGGTATTCAGAGTAGAAAACTTGCCCCCGAAGACCTAGATATATTAATCGCATCTCTTGGCAACGTGTTTTTCTGCGAGAGTGCCAACCCTCTTGATCCAATTCAATCACGGGTTAACCGCACGGAGTACAACCCTGATTTCTGGCAAGAGGTATCAAAACACATTGAAAGTGATCAGTTGATTTTCGTTGTGTTCGACACGTCCTATAGAGCATGGGAAATCGCCTCTCCCCAACACCTCGAGCGTATTTTATCTGATACCACTGGATACCCATTCTGGGTGACGGACATGAGCTTTAGATTTTTGATCTATATGGACGACCATAATTGCGTTAGCTGGGCTTATCCCTGAAAAAAAACTTCCCTCACGCGGCCATCAACAAACCCGACAACGAGCAAAACGGCTAATGAAAACACGTATCCAACCGCACCAACCTCCACCCGCCCAGTTTTTTAAACACCTCACCAGCACCGAATCGCTGTTCGCTCAGGCAAACATCAGCACTCCTATCGCGCGGCCCGCCAGCGCAGGGTTCATATGAGAACCGGCGAGAAATAAAACCGCCCGTATCCCCCTCCGTATGCCTAAAAGACTTCTGAAGGACGACAAATGATTACTCTACTGAAAAAGTCATCAGACCCTATAACAAACCACTATAAAAAAGGAAAAGTAATAGCACTCAACAAGCATGCAAATGATGATGTGATATTGCTCATTGAGGGAACAGCTGTAAACTGTTTGTCAGCTACTGCCCCTACACTATCGAAATTGGAGAAACCTACGACATAGAACTCACCCTAAACCTTTCCGACGACTACGAGATTGAACGGGTTAAACCGAGGAAAATACTGATTGAAAAGGCGAATTATGGTTATTGCTACTTCCTCTACGGAGAGCTACTCAATGAGACTTTTCTTACTTTCACTTCTCTGAGCGATGAAGATATACACTACGAACACCCCGAATGTAACGAGCACTTTATTAAATTAAAAGTTCAAAGAATTGACGCTAGCTTTCGCTGAGCCTGACAGTAAGATCAGCCCCCATCGCCTTTTTGTATTCATAAAAAAGCGTCCAGCGCAAAGCTCTAGATTTTGAAGCATATCCACGCCGAGGCTTGGAGCAAGCGGTCGATGACTCTCTCGAATAGTTTGAAAACAGCATAATCGGTCAGCGCCGGCCAACGTCGGTGCATGCCGGAGTCACCGGCGGTGAAAAGGACTCGGGTAGGCGATCAGCGCGCGCCGGTTACTGCAACGCATTGGAATCCAGCCAGAAGGCCACACTGGGTATCACCGATTGGCTGGAATGGTTCCTGAAAACCTTGCTGCTCAGCCTGGAGCAGGCGATGGCGCGAATTGACTGAGTTCTGGCCAAGACCCGGTTTTGGCAGCAGCACCGCGACCTCTCGTTATCTGTCGAACAGATCAAGGTACTCACCGGCCTGCCCGACGGCGGTGAAAAAGGCTTCGAACACGGCATCAACGCCGCGCAGTACCAGGCAGAGGCGAAGGTGTCCAAGGCGACCACAACTCGGCATCTTACTGATCTGCTGGAAAAAACTGCCTGGTCCGTTTCCCTGGCGGAGGCCGTAGTACCCGCTATCAAATCAAAGGCTGAAGCGACTGAGGCCACCCGCTCATTTGCCCACAATCCCCATGTCTGCTAGTGTCGCGCCGGTTTACCGTCTACCGGAATAGCCGCCATGGCCCGCAAAAAAGTTGCACTCGATTTCGAACAATCCCTCGCCGACCTGCAAACTCTGGTCGAGCGTCTGGAGAACGGCGAGTTGTCGCTGGAAGACTCGTTGACGGCGTTCGAGCAAGGCATCGGCCTGACGCGCGACTGCCAGAGCGCGTTGGCGCAGGCTGAGCAGAAAGTGCAAGTGCTGCTGGAACGGGACGGGGAGTTGGCCGAAGAACCTTTCGATGCGGAACAGCCGGAATGATCGACGCGTATCAGGCCAGTAGCCAAGCCCGGGTCAACGCGGCGCTCGAGCCCTTGTTTGTTGCGCCAAGCCCGGAAATGAAGCGTCTCTACGAAGCCATGCGCTACAGCGTGATGAATGGCGGCAAGCGTGTGCGCCCGTTGCTGGCGTATGCGGCGTGTGAAGCGCTGGGCGCGCCGGCCGAGCAGGCCAATGGTGCGGCGTGTGCGGTGGAGCTGATTCACGCCTATTCCCTGGTGCATGACGATTTGCCGGCGATGGACGACGACGATTTGCGTCGCGGCCAGCCGACTACTCATAAAGCCTTTGATGAAGCCTACGCCATTTTGGCCGGCGATGGCCTGCAGAGCCTGGCGTTCAGCGCCCTGCTGGACCCACGTTTAAATAGCGTGAACGCAGAAAACAGCCTGCGCATGGTGACCGCCCTCGCCCTGGCCGCAGGCCCGGCCGGTATGGTCGGCGGGCAAGCGATCGACATGGGTTCGGTCAGCCTCAAGCTGGATCAACAGGCCCTGGAACATATGCATCGCCACAAGACCGGCGCGCTGATCGAAGCCGCCGTGCACCTGGGTGCGTTGGCCAGTGGCCGTGCCGAAGCTGCGCAATTGGCCGCCCTGCAGACCTATTCCCGGGCTGTCGGCCTGGCGTTTCAGGTGCAGGACGACATTCTCGACGTCGAAAGTGACACCGCGACCCTGGGCAAACGCCAAGGCGCGGATGCCGCACGCGATAAACCGACCTATCCGGCCCTGCTTGGCCTTGAAGCGGCCAAGGCGTATGCCCTGGAACTGCGCGACCAAGCCCTGGATGCCCTGCGACCTTTCGACGCAGCGGCCGAGCCTCTGCGCGACCTGGCGCGGTATATCGTCGAACGCCGCCACTGATAATGGCGGCCATTGCAGCCGCATATCGGCCAAGTTCGGCGCTCTGCGTGGGCAGTTTGCACCGCTTGAGGTAAACTGCCGCCTCTTCTATACCTATAACGATTCGCCTGATGCCCACGACGTTTCAAGAGATTCCCCGCAAACGCCCGTCCACGCCACTGCTCGACCGTGCTGCCACGCCGGACGGCCTGCGTCGACTGGGTGAAGCCGAGCTGGAAACCCTGGCCGATGAGTTGCGCCTGGAATTGCTCTACACGGTCGGTCAGACCGGTGGGCATTTTGGTGCCGGCCTGGGTGTCATCGAGCTGACCATCGCCCTGCATTACGTGTTCGATACCCCGGATGACCGGTTGGTGTGGGACGTGGGCCACCAGGCGTATCCGCATAAAATCCTTACCGGCCGTCGCGAGCGCATGGGCACCCTGCGCCAGAAGGACGGTCTGGCCGCCTTCCCGCGTCGCGCCGAAAGCGAGTACGACACCTTTGGCGTCGGCCACTCCAGCACCTCTATCAGCGCAGCGCTGGGCATGGCGATTGCCGCCCGCCTGCAAGGCAGTGATCGCAAGGCGATCGCAGTGATTGGTGATGGCGCGTTGACCGCCGGCATGGCTTTCGAAGCCCTGAACCACGCGCCAGAGGTGAACGCCAACATGTTGGTGATCCTCAACGACAACGACATGTCGATTTCGCGCAATGTCGGTGGCCTGTCGAATTACCTGGCAAAAATTCTTTCCAGCCGCACCTATGCCAGCATGCGCGAAGGCAGCAAAAAAGTGCTCTCGCGTCTGCCCGGCGCATGGGAAATTGCCCGCCGCACCGAAGAATACGCCAAGGGCATGCTGGTACCCGGCACCCTGTTCGAAGAACTGGGCTGGAACTATATCGGCCCGATCGACGGCCATGACCTGCCAACCCTGATCGCCACGCTGCGCAACATGCGTGACCTCAAGGGCCCGCAGTTCCTGCACATCGTCACCAAGAAAGGCAAAGGCTTCGCCCCGGCTGAAGTTGACCCGATCGGCTATCACGCGATCACCAAACTCGAACCGCTCAACGCCCCCGCCGCCGCGCCGAAAAAGGCCAGCGGGCCGAAGTATTCCGGTGTGTTTGGCGAATGGCTGTGCGACATGGCTGCCGCCGACTCGCGCCTGGTGGGTATTACCCCGGCGATGAAGGAAGGCTCCGACCTGGTGGCGTTCAGCGAGCGTTTCCCGCTGCGCTATTTCGACGTGGCGATTGCCGAGCAGCACGCCGTGACGTTCGCCGCCGGCATGGCCTGTGAAGGCGCCAAGCCGGTGGTCGCGATCTACTCCACCTTCCTGCAGCGCGGTTATGACCAACTGGTTCACGACGTGGCGGTGCAGAACCTCGACGTGCTGTTTGCCATCGACCGCGCCGGCCTGGTCGGCGAAGACGGCCCGACCCACGCCGGTAGTTTCGATTTGTCCTACTTGCGCTGCATCCCCGGCATGCTGGTGATGACGCCGAGTGATGAGAACGAACTGCGCAAGATGCTCAGCACTGGCCACCTGTACAACGGCCCGGCGGCCGTGCGTTACCCGCGTGGTAACGGCCCGAACGCAGTGATCGAGAAAGACCTGGAGCCGATCGAGATCGGTAAAGGGATCGTGCGACGCCAAGGCAGCAAAACCGCGTTCCTGGTGTTCGGCGTGCAATTGGCCGAAGCGCTGAAAGTCGCTGAGAAGATCGACGCCACCGTGGTCGACATGCGGTTCGTCAAACCGCTGGACGAAGCCCTCGTACGCGACATCGCTGGCAGCCATGAGCTGCTGGTGACCGTCGAAGAAAACGCCATCATGGGCGGTGCCGGTGCGGCGGTCAGCGAGTTCCTGGCGCGGGAGAACATCCTCAAGTCGGTGCTGCACCTGGGCTTGCCGGATGTGTACGTCGAACACGCCAAGCCGGCGCAGATGCTGGCAGAGTGTGGGCTGGACGAGGCGGGTATCGAAGCGTCGGTGCGCGCGCGCATGGCGCTGCTCGGCCTGTAGAAACCGGCTCAAAAATGTGGGAGCTGGCTTGCCTGCGATAGCATCACCTCGGTCTTACTGACAAACCGATGTGCCTGCATCGCAGGCAAGCCAGCTCCCACATTGGTTTTGTATTGCTGATAAATGCTATGGACAGCCCATGAACCACCTTCGCTTTGCCCTGCCCTTGCTGCTGCTCCCCGCCACTGACCTGCTGGCCGACAGCTTCGAGCGCGACGACGCACTGAAACTTCCCGACGTGGTGATCAGCGCCAACCGCCAGGTCCAGGCGCGCAACGACAGTAGCGCCGCCAATACCGTATTCACCCGCGACGACATCGACCGCCTGCAACCCACCAGCGTGACGGACCTGCTCAGCCGCGTACCCGGCGTACAAGTGGCACCCACCGGCGGCCGTGGCAGTTTGCCGGGCATCTATATTCGTGGCACCAAATCCGCGCAAAGCCTGGTGTTGGTCGACGGCCAGCGCATCGCCAATACCACCTCTGGCGACAGCGGGCTGCAATACCTGAACATCGACCAGATTGAACGTGTGGAAGTACTGCGCGGCTCGCGCTCGGTGATCTACGGCAGTGATGCGATTGGCGGCGTGATCCAGATATTCACTCGGCGTAATGCCGAGCAAGGCCTGCAGCCACGCTTGAAACTGGGGTTTGGCAGCCACCAGACCTGGGAGCGCAGCATCGGTCTTTCCGGCGGCGATGAGCACACGCGCTTCAACCTTGGGGCGAGCCTGGATGACACGGCGGGAATCAACGCCACGCATGAGTCGTTTCAAAGCGATAGCGACCATGATGCCTATCGCAATCAGTCCATCAGCCTCAATCTCAGTCATGCGTTCAGCGATGAACTGGAGGTTGGTTTCAATCTGTTGGATAACCGTGGCAAGTCAGCGTACGACAACAGCTTTGGCCGCTACGACGCCGCTTCCGGGCAAACGGTCGGGCAGAAACCCTACACCGATTACACCGTGAGCAGCGCCAGCGGTTATGTCGACGCCCAACTCAATGAGCGCTGGCAATCGCGCCTGGAAGTGGGCCACAGCGAGAATCTCGACACCAAGCGCGATAAGCTCAGTGATGATTTCAGCGTGTTCAACACCTACCGCGACTCGATCAACTGGCAGAACGACCTGACGCTCAACGACCAGAACAGCCTGATTCTGGGCGGCGACTGGTACGAAGACCGCTTCCACGGCAGCACTACTTTTACCGAAAACAGCCGCTGGAACCGCGCCGCCTTTGTGCAGCATCGCTTCCATGGCGAGTGGTTCTCCACAGAACTGGGCCTACGCCGCGACCAGAACCAGCAATTTGGTGGGCAAAACAGCTGGAGCGGTACCCTCACCGTGCCGATCAACCCTGACAATGACGTGCTGCTCAGCTACAGCGAAGGCTTCCGCGCGCCGACTTTCAACGACCTCTATTACCCTGACACGAAGTACAGCAACCCCAACTTGCAGCCCGAAACGTCAAAGAGCTACGAGCTGCAATGGCGCAGCCAACTGAGTGACAGCACGCGCCTGGAAGCCTCGCTGTATCGCACCCAGTTAAGCAACGCGATCATCCTCGACAGCACCAGCAAGCCGCAAAACGTGGCGTCGGCGCGTGTCGATGGGTTTGAAGCGGCGCTCAAGCAGGAGCTGTTTGGTTGGCAGAGTAACCTGGGCGCCGCCTTCATCAACCCGCGCGACCGTGACACGGGCCACACCCTGGCCCGTCGTGCACGCCGCACGTTGAACCTGGACCTGGATCGACAATTTGACAAGTTGGGACTGGGGACCAGTTGGCAGGTCATCAGCAGCAGCTACGACGACGAAAAAAACCGCAACCGCCTGGGTGGATACGCACTGCTGGGGTTGCGCAGCAGTTGGGCGGTGAGCCGTGAAATCCAAATTTCACTAAAGGTCGACAACCTGCTGGACCGCCAATACGCCCGCGCCCGCTACAGCTATAACGCGTCGGACTTTTCCAACAATCAGGACTACCGCGAAGCGGGACAGACCTGGATGCTCGGGCTGACCTGGACCCCGACGCTGTAACCAACGCCCCGGCGCCTCGACCTATCGATTGACCTTTCAGGCAATGGCTCGCTGCCGGAACGAGCATTGCAGTGGCAGGGTCATGTGCGCCGCACCCCTTGGCGCCTCAACGACGCTCGCGCATGGGCTCATTCGTACTCAGATACCCGGCCTTGATGGCCTCGGCGCAGTCTATAAACCCATAGGCGTTAACACGGCCGGCCTCGGTAAAGCCGACGTAGAAGTCCTTTTTTTTGCCTTGGTTTTCCAGTTCAAAATCAAAACACTGTGAGCTGCCACTACGAATCGGGGTGATGCGCTTGGGCTGCTGGATAGCGAGAATGTCCTGCTTGGAGGTCCTTTCGCCTCGGCCAGCCTTCTCTACCAGCGGATCAGCCCAGAAATTCATCAACGTTGAGACACCTTCCAGCGTCGTGCAGCCGGTCAGCAAAAGGGCAGTAGAAACACCGATGATCAAACGACGCATGGCCACCTCCTGTAGTGGAATATCGCCATGCGGCACGCATCGCGGGCCATAGAGTAATCCGCTGCTGGCCGAGCCACTCAACGGAAGAATCTTATTAATCGGTAGGACAACACGCCTCTCGCACGCTAGCGTTGCGGGGCAATCAACGCGCAGAGCTTGGCCACCGCCTCGACCATCTGGCCGCTGGGCCGCTCCAGGCCTTTGTCCGGCACCAACAGCAAGCGTCCCTGCGCCACGGCGGCGATCTGCGGCCAGGCTTTCCAGGCCTCCAACTGCGGCTGATCCCCGGCCAGAATCACTTCGGGATTGCGCTGCAACACGGACTCGATGCTCACCTGCGGCGCAGGCAGCTTCAAATCAGCGAACACATTGCGTGCGCCGCACACGCTCAGCGCATCGCTGATGATCTGCCCGCCGCCTACGGTGTACAGCGGCTGGTTCCATACCTGGTAAAACACCCGCAGCGGCTCGGCGCGCTGATAGCGCTGGCGCAGTTCGGCCAGGCGCTGACGTAACTGCGCGGCTAAGTGTCGACCGGCGTCTTCGCGCCCCACTTGTTGAGCAATGGCTTGGACCTGGGCCGCCAACTGTTCAAGGCTATGAGGTTCAGCGACGTAGACGGGGATATTCAGGCGCTGTAACTGCTCGCGCTGGGCAGGGCCGACACTGCCGGGCCACAGCAGAATGAGGTCGGGCTTGAGGCTGAGCAGACGCTCCATGTTCAATTGGCCGTAATGCCCCACTGACGGCACGTTCGCCAATGCAGCTGGCCGCTCACCACCGTCGAGCACACCCACCAGCAGGTCGGTGGCGCCCAGTTCCACCACGATCTCAGAGAGTGAAGGCGCCAGACTGACCACGCGCTCGACCGCCATCGCCTGGGCACTCAATACCAGCAGCAGAAGCGTCAGCCAGCGACTTATCATCCCAACTGACGCGGGATGCGATAGAGGTAAAACAGCACCAACGTCGACAATGCCAGCAGAAACAGCGGCACCGCTTCCAGGCCGACAAACACCGCCAGCGCGCCGATCCAGGCTGGCAGGGCCGCCACCAGCAGCGCCGTACGCCGACGTGCCGCGAGGGTGATCCAAGCCGCCGGTTCTTCGGGCGTATCAAGGGCTTTGGCGGTGGCGATCAGTGCGTGTTTATAGCCGTGAAAATAACGCAGGCTCAGAAACATCGAGGCCACGCCGGCGATAAACAGTGGCATGGCCAAGACGGGAAGCAGGGATTGGGCCTGGCCGAATACCAGGTTGATCACAAATAGCGGCAGCAATGCCAGGGCCAGGTGCTGCCACCAGTTAAAGGACAGTCGCCGTTTCACCTGGCCACGGGTCACGCGCGGTCGACCTCGCCCTGATGCTCGTTGCCCATCATGTGGTCGAGCTTGCTGGCTTTGGTGGCCAGGTAGAGCTTGTTGTGCGGGTTTTGCCCGGTGTGCAGCGGCACGCGCTCGGCCACGGTGATGCCCATCTCGGTCAAGGCTTTGACCTTGCGCGGGTTATTGGTCATCAGGCGCAGGGATTTCACGCCCAGGTGCTGCAGCATTGGCAGGCAGATCGCATAGTCACGCTGGTCGGCGGCAAAGCCCAGGCGCTCGTTGGCCTCGACGGTATCGGCGCCGCCGTCTTGCAGCTCGTAGGCGCGGATCTTGTTCATCAGGCCGATGCCACGGCCTTCCTGGCGCAGGTACAGCAGCACGCCACGGCCTTCGCGGGCGATGGCGCGCATGGCGGCTTCCAGTTGCGAACCGCAGTCACAGCGTTGGCTGAACAATGCATCGCCGGTCAGGCACTCGGAGTGCACGCGGCCAAGCACCGGCGCGCCGTCGGCGATGTCACCCAGGCTGAGCACTACGTGCTCGCGGCCGGTGGCCTCTTCAAGAAAGCCGTTCATGGTGAACGTGGCAAAAGGAGTAGGCAGCTTGGAAGCAGCGACGAAAACGACGGGCACCGTGTGCTCCTGATTTCAGATTTCACAGAGGGCGCCATTGTAACAGCAGGTTCCTACAGACGCTTAAGCTGAATTATCGCTGATAAAGATCAATAGGTTCGATTGGCCTTCGTCCCGGTTCTATGCAGGTCAGAACGGATAAGGCTGTTTCCAGTGTTCGAAAATCGGCTTCAGTTCGCCACTCTTGACCAAAGCCGCCATGCGCTGGTCATACACCGCCATCAAGGCCCGGCCGCGCTCAGTGTCGGCAAAGCCTATGTAAAGCGGCAGCTCGGCGATAGGCGTGAGCCTGAACTGCGAAGGATCGTGCGCCTGGCCCAGCACGTACCTGGCTTCGGTGAGGGAGTCGATGTAGAAGTCGGCGCGGGCGTGCTGCAGCATCGGCAGGATGCCATCTCGGCGTTCGATATGGTTGAAGTGGTGCAGGTTGGGCAAGTACTCCTCGTACTTGTAGCCGCGTACCCAGGCCAGGCGGTAATTGCCCAGCGTGGCAAGGCTTGGCGTCGGCGTCGTTGCCAGCCCGAGGGCGTAGATGTGGTCTGAATCGAAATGCCAGTACGGGTACAACACGCCGCTGGCCTCATCGCGATAGGAACCGACCCAGCCATCCACCTCGCCGCGCTGGGCCAGGCCGACCGAGCGGGTATAGGGCTCGCTGCGGGTTTGCAGCGTGATGCCGGCGGGTTCGAAGACTTGGCGCAATACATCCCAGGCCAGACCGCTGCCATCTTTGTTGGTGTAGTCGTTCCATTCCTCACTGGCCAGCGTGATTTTGCCAGGCACCGGGGCTTGATCCGCTTGCACCAGCAATGCAACGGCGCACAGCATACCCAGCAACCCTAGGCGCACATCCATGGTGGCAGCTTCCTACACGGTGAGAACCGTATAGAGGGTAGCGTAGGTGGCCGGCTTACGGCGTCTCGCGAAAATGCTGATAGCCGCGCACGGCCGGGGTGATGTCTTGCCCAGTGGCGTCGAGCAAGGTGACGCCATGCCCCGCCTCGACCCGACCGATCACGTGGATCGGCCAACCAGCAGCCTGCAACGGCGCCAGCTCGGCCGGCGGCAAGGTGAACGCCAATACGTAGTCGTCGCCACCGCTCAGGGCCGCCACGCGCGCCTGGTCATCACCCAGAAACGCCAGCAAGGCCGCGGACAACGGCAAGTGCTGACGCTCAATCACCAGGCTGACAGCCGACGCCTTGGCGATATGCCCGCAATCAGCCAACAGCCCGTCGGAGATATCCATGGCCGATGTAGCCTTTGCCCGCAGCGCCAGGCCCAACGCCAGTTGCGGTTGTGGCGACCAGTAGTGCGCCAGCAGCGGCTCGGCGATAGCAGCGTCGGCCGTGCGTTGGCCCAGCACCAGCGGCAAGGCACCTGCAGCATTGCCCAGCTCACCGCCTACACACAGCAAATCGCCCGGTTGCGCACCGCTGCGCGTCAACGCCTGCCCGGCCGGCACACGGCCAAACACGGTCAGGGTCAGGCTCAGCGGCCCGCGCGTGGTATCGCCGCCCACCAGGCCCACGCCGCAGCTTTGCGCCATGGCGTTCAAACCCTGGGCATAGCGTTGCAGCCAATCGGCATCGACCGTCGGCGTTGTCAGGGCAAGGGTAAAGGCAAGGGGATGGGCGCCCATGGCGGCCAAGTCGCTCACTGCCACGGCCAGCGAGCGCTGGCCGAGCAGGAACGGGTCACACGGGTCGGCAAAATGCACGCCGGCCACCAAGGTATCGGTGGAGATTGCCAACTGCTCCCCGGCGGGGAGCGCCAGCAAGGCGCAGTCGTCGCCGATCCCAAGAGCAATGCCTTCGCCGCCCTGCGCACAGGGCGCGGCGGCGAAGTAGTTGCGGATCAGCTCGAACTCACCCATTGGGAAGGTAAGCGCGACTTAGCGCTTGTGTTCCTTCACTTCGGCTTCACGCAGGCGCGGGGCCAGCTTGTCGAGCACGCCGTTGACGAACTTGTGGCCGTCGGTCGAACCGTAGACTTTGGCCAGCTCGATCCCTTCGTTGATCACCACGCGGTACGGCACGTCAACGCGCTTGAGCAGTTCCCAGGTGGACAGGCGCATAACGCACAGTTCAACCGGGTCCAGCTCTTCGATCGTCAGGTCCAGGCAAGGCGCCAGCGCCGTGTCGATCTCGGTCAGGTTGGCATGCACACCGTGCAGGATGTCGTGGAAGTAGCTCTGGTCGGCAAACGTGAAGTCGTTGTCGACGCGGAACTGCGCTTCGATTTCGTTCAACGAAGCGCCGGCCATCAAACGCTGGTACAGCGCCTGAGTCGCGAGTTGACGCGCTTTACGGCGCTTCTCGCTTTTGGACGGCTTGCCGGCATCCGCAGGGCGCGGGTCTTGAGGGTTGAACTGATCGCTCTCGTCGGAAATCACTTGGCCTCCAACTGCGACAGCAGGCTGACCATTTCCAGCGCGGACAGGGCAGCTTCAGCGCCTTTGTTACCGGCCTTGGTGCCGGAACGCTCGATGGCTTGCTCGATGGAATCTACGGTCAGCACGCCGAAAGCGACGGGCACGCCGAACTCCATGGACACTTGGGCCAGGCCCTTGGTGCATTCGCCGGCCACGTATTCGAAGTGCGGAGTACCGCCACGAATGACCGCGCCCAGGGCGATGATCGCCGCGTATTCACCCTGCTGAGCAACTTTTTGCGCAACCAGTGGAATTTCGAAGGCGCCAGGGGCACGGATGAGAGTGATGTCGCTCTCGCTCACACCGTGGCGAACCAGGGCGTCAACGGCACCGCTTACCAGGCTTTCAACCACGAAGCTGTTGAAGCGGCCAACCACCAGGGCATAGCGGCCTTTGGGGGCGATGAAGGTACCTTCGATGGTCTTCAGGGTCATTCGACAAATCTCTTAAAGAGCCGGGACGCGAAAAGTGCGTCCCTCAGTGATGATTTAACCGCGAACAAGGGGCAAAAATCGCCAGCCTTTATTCGGAGGGCACGTATTCTACAACTTCCAGATCGAAACCGGATATCGCATTAAATTTCATTGGCGCGCTCATCAGGCGCATTTTGCGTACGCCCAAGTCACGCAGGATCTGCGAACCGGCACCGACGATGCTGTAGGTGGTCGGTTTTTTCACCGGCACGTGGTCGGCGGTTTCGCGGATATGCGCCAGCAATACATCGCCGTCCAACGGGTGACCGAGCAACAGCACCACACCGCTGCCTGCCTCGGAGACCGCAGCCATGGCGGCGCGCAGGCTCCAGCGGCCCGGCTGCTTGACCATCAACAGGTCACGCAACGGGTCCATGTTGTGCACACGCACCAGGGTCGGTTCTTCAGCACAGATTTTGCCCAGGGTCAGGGCCATGTGCACGTCGCCCTCCACTGAATCACGGTAGGTCACCAAATTGAATTGGCCCAGTTCGCTGTCCAGCGGCTGCTCGGCAATCCGCTGAACGGTACGTTCGTGGATCATGCGGTAATGAATCAGGTCGGCAATGGTGCCGATCTTGATGCCGTGTTCGGCGGCAAACGCTTCAAGTTCAGTGCGACGGGCCATGGTGCCGTCGTCGTTCATCACTTCGCAGATCACCCCGCTCGGCTCGAAACCGGCCATGCGCGCCAGGTCGCAGGCGGCTTCGGTGTGGCCGGCACGCGCGAGGGTGCCGCCCGGCTGGGCCATCAGCGGGAAGATATGGCCGGGGCTGACGATGTCTTCGGCCTTGGCGTCTTTGGCGGCGGCGGCTTGCACGGTGCGCGCGCGGTCGGCCGCAGAAATACCGGTGGTCACGCCGGTGGTCGCTTCAATCGATACGGTGAACTTGGTGCCGAAACCCGACCCATTGCGCGGCGCCATCAAGGGCAGCTTGAGCAGCTCGCAGCGTTCGCGGCTCATGGGCATGCAGATCAGCCCGCGAGCGTGCTTGGCCATGAAGTTGATGTGCTCAGCCTTGCAGGCCTCGGCGGCCATGATGATGTCGCCTTCGTTCTCGCGGTCTTCGTCATCCATCAGGATGACCATCTTGCCTTGGCGGATGTCTTCAACCAGTTCTTCGATGCTATTGAGCGCCACGTGGCACCCCCTTGGTCAGGATTTAAGGTAGCCGTTAGCGGCTAAAAAACTTTCAGTGATGTTCCCGGCAGTAGGCTCTGCGGCCTTATCGCCCAACAGCAGGCGCTCCAGGTAACGGGCAAGCAAGTCGACTTCCAGATTCACCCGGCGACCTGGCTGGTACGAGGCCATGATGGTTTCGCTCAGGGTGTGGGGAATGATGGTCAGTTCGAATTCGGCGCCATTGACGGCGTTCACGGTCAGGCTGGTGCCATCGACGGTGATCGAGCCTTTGTGGGCAATGTACTTGGCCAGCTCTTTGGGTGCGCGGATGCGAAATTCCACGGCCCGTGCGTTTTCGCTGCGGGACACTACTTCGCCGACGCCATCAACATGGCCGCTGACCAGGTGGCCGCCCAGGCGCGTGGTCGGGGTCAGGGCTTTTTCCAGGTTGACCGGACTGCCGGCCTTGAGGTCGTTCATCGCGGTGCAGTCCAGGGTTTCCCGGCTGACATCGGCAGCAAAGCCGTTGCCAGGCAGCTCGATGACGGTCAGGCACACGCCGCTGACGGCGATGCTGTCGCCCAGCTTGACGTCGCCCAGGTCCAGCTTGCCGGTTTCAACCAGCAGGCGTACGTCGCCGCCTTTGGGAGTCATTGCACGGATGCTGCCGATGGATTCGATAATGCCGGTGAACATTTCGTTCTCCTGAAAACGAGGGGCTGTCGCTCAAGCGCGGGCCGGGAATTATACGCTCGCTGCTGGCATAGGGATGGCAGTGACTCGCCAGTCGTCGCCTACAGCGCGCATGTCAGTGATCTTGAGTTGGGGGGCGTCGGCCAGTTTCTCAAGCGGCCAGTCCAGCAGAGGCCGGGCGGCGGAGCCAAGGAACTTGCCGGCGACGAATATCACGTACTCGTCCACCAGCCCTTGCTGGGCAAACGCACCGGCCAGGCTCGGGCCGGCTTCCACCAGCACTTCGTTGACGCCACGGGCGGCCAGGGCCACCAGGGCCGAGCGCAGGTCGACCTGACCATCAACGCCCGGCACCACCAGGCATTCGGGGCCACGGGGGAATTGGTTTTCCGCCGTCACGCAGGTGATGACCAACGCCGGGCCGGCCTTGAAGAACGGCGCGTTGAGCGGCACCCGCAGGCGCCCGTCGATCAGCACGCGCAAGGGCGGGCGGGACATGGCAAGTGCGGTGGTTTCATCGTCCAGGCCCAACTCGGCGGCGCGTACAGTCAGACGCGCGCCATCGGCCAGCACCGTGTCGGCGCCGGTCAGCACCACACTGGCCTCGGCACGCAGGCGCTGTCCGGCGGCGCGGGCGGCCGGGCCGGTGATCCATTGGCTTTCGCCACTGGCCATCGCGGTACGGCCGTCCAGGCTCATCGCCAGCTTGACCCGCACAAACGGCAGACCGTGCTCCATGCGCTTGAGAAAGCCCGGGTTCAGCGCGCGCGCTTCGCTTTCCAGCACGCCGCTGCGGGTTTGGATACCGGCTTGCGCCAAGCGCTGCATGCCACGCCCGGCCACTTCCGGGTTCGGGTCCTGCATCCCGGCCACCACGCGCGCAACACCGGCCGTTACCAGTGCATCGGCACACGGCGGCGTGCGCCCGTGGTGGCTGCACGGCTCCAGCGTGACATACACCGTGGCGCCACGCGCCTTGGCACCGGCGGCGCGCAGGGCATTCGGCTCGGCATGCGGTTCGCCGGTGCGCTCGTGCCAGCCTTCGCCGACAATCTGCCCGTCACGCACAATCACGCAGCCCACACGCGGGTTGGGGTGGGTGGTGTACACGCCCTTGCGCGCCAATTCGAGGGCGCGGGCCATGTAATGGGCGTCGAGGACAGCTTGTTCGGCAGACGGAGGGTTCATTTTTTGGCAGGCTCACGGGCCAGGCGGTCGATTTCTTCGCGGAACTCATTGAGGTCCTGGAAGCGTCGATACACCGAGGCGAAACGGATATAGGCGACTTCGTCGAGCTTTTGCAGCTCGCCCATCACCAGCTCTCCAACCACCAGGCTCTTGACCTCGCGCTCGCCGGTCGCACGCAGCTTGTGCTTGATGTGCACCAGCGCCGCCTCCAGCCGCTCGACACTCACCGGGCGTTTTTCCAGCGCGCGCTGCATACCGGCGCGCAATTTGTCTTCGTCAAAAGGCTGGCGACTGCCGTCGGACTTGATCAGACGTGGCAATACCAGTTCGGCGGTTTCGAAGGTGGTGAAACGTTCACCGCAGCCAGAGGCCAGGCATTCGCGCCGGCGACGTACTTGATCGCCCTCGGCGACCAGACGCGAGTCAATGACCTTGGTGTCGTTGGCACCGCAGAAGGGACAGTGCATGGTGGCAGGCAACAAAAAAAGGGAGGGCCATGGTAGCGCATCCCTGTGGCAAGACAAGCCATAGCCTTTACGGTATATAGGCAGGCTTATATGTTTCTTTATTTTAAAGCCACGGATTTTGCCCTTTCTGGAGCCGTACATGCAGTTACGACCACTTGTTTTACTCACCCTGTTCAGTTTTCTGGTCGCCTGCAGCAGCGAAGCCCCCAAGCCTTCGGTGCCTCAACCGACGCCCGCCCAAGAGAAAAAAGTGCCCGGCATTGAAGACCTCGGCCCGCTGCCGGCTTACCAGCGCGAAATCAACGGCACCCTCAACGGCGTGCCGGCCAACGCCGAAGTCGAACTGGCCCTGCTGGTGATTGACGAGCGCAACCGCCCGCAACAACTGCTCGCCAGCAGCGTATTGACCGGTAACGGCAAGCCCCTGGCCTTCCGCCTGCGCTTTAACCCGGAAGCGTTCCCGGCCGGTGCGCGGGTTGAATTGCGCGGTCGCGCCAGCCAGTCCGGCCAGTTGATCCTGCACCTGCCCGCCGTGCGTATCACCCAGGCGATTACCCAGGCCACGGGCCCGCTGCAGCTCGTCCCGGCGCCATGACACCACCGCTGGACCTGCAACGCGCCCTGAGCGCGCTGATCGGCGACGCGCAACTGGTGCCCTGCCCGCTGCCGGGCACCGAGCTGTCGTTGTGGCTGCTGGACGCGGACAATATGGACCGCGCCTTCAGCCAGGAAGAAACCCGGCGCATCCTGCATGAACCGCCCTACTGGAGTTTTTGCTGGGCCAGCGGCCTGGCGCTGGCGCGTTACCTGGCGGCGAACCCTGAGTGGGTCGCCGGCAAGCGCGTGCTGGATTTTGGCGCAGGCTCTGGCGTCGCCGCAATTGCCGCCGTCAAGGCGGGCGCGCTGGAAGTGGTCGCGTGTGATTTAGACCCGCTGGCGTTGGCATCCTGCAGGGCGAATGCCGAACTCAACGGCGTGGAACTGCGTTATTCAGCCGACTTTTTCGCCGAAGCCGATCGCTTTGACCTGATCCTGGTGGCCGACGTGCTTTACGACCGCGCCAACCTGCCGCTGCTTGATCAATTCCTGACGCGCGGCCGTGAAGCACTGGTAGCAGACTCGCGCGTGCGCGACTTCCAGCACCCGGCTTATCAGCGCCTGGAAGTCCTTGATGCGCTGACCCTGCCAGACCTGGCCGAGCCTTGGGAGTTTCGCAAGGTGAGCCTGTACCATTCGCGGCGCGCTTGAGGCCATCGCGGGCAAGCCCGCGCCCACAAGGGAATGCGATCAAGTGTGGAAGCGGGCTTGCCCGCGATAGCGATCTGGACTCCATCACCTTATAGTTGCCCCATTCCCGCTTTATTCGAGACGCCCCATGAGTGAGCCCACGCCGTACATCTTCGACGTCACCACCGCCAACTTCGACCAGGCAGTGATCCAGAACTCCTTCGAGAAACCCGTGCTGGTGGATTTCTGGGCGGAGTGGTGCGCGCCGTGCAAGGCGCTGATGCCAATGTTGGCGAAAATTGCCGAGAGTTATCAGGGTGAGTTGCTGCTGGCCAAGGTCGATTGCGAGGCTGAGCAGGATATCGTCGCGCGCTTTGGCATTCAGAGCTTGCCCACCGTGGTGCTGTTCAAGGACGGCCAACCGGTGGACGGGTTTGCCGGCGCGCAGCCGGAGTCGGCGGTGCGCGCAATGCTGGAGCCGCACGTGCAGATGCCACCACCGGCGGCGGCTGATCCGCTGGAGCAGGCCCAGGCGCTGTTTGCCGAAGGCCGCATCAGCGATGCCGAAGCGGTGCTGGTGACGCTGCTGGGTGAAGACAACACCAACGCCGGCGCGCTGATCCTGTACGCGCGCTGCCTGGCCGAACGCGGTGAACTGAGCGAAGCCCAGGCCGTGCTCGACGCCGTGAAAAGCGACGACCACAAGGCCGCCCTCGCCGGCGCCAAGGCGCAAATCACGTTCCTGCGCCAGGCCGCCGAGCTGCCGGACGCCGCCGACTTGAAAAGCCGCCTGGCGCAAAACCCGCAGGATGACGAGGCGGCCTATCAGCTGGCAATTCAGCAATTGGCACGCCAGCAATACGACGCGGCGCTGGAAGGCCTGCTCAAGCTGTTTATCCGCAACCGCAGCTACAGCGAAGGCTTGCCGCACAAGACTTTGCTGCAGGTGTTCGAACTGCTCGGCAATGACCACCCGCTGGTCACCGCGTACCGCCGCAAGTTGTTTGCTGCGCTGTACTAATCGCCGATCCAGCTGTACAGCGGCGTATCCCCGCCGCTGGTCACTTTCACGCGGGCGCTATGGCGCAAACGCACCAGCAGGCGCTTGCCTGATGCGGCGTCACCGGCCAAGCCTTCCAGCTGATCGAGCAATTCCAGCCCGTTGAGTTGCCCGGCCTTGCGCAACAGGTCCTGGGCGTTCTGCCACAGATCATCAGTGTGTTTGACCGGCGCGACAGCGGGCGCGCTCGGCGTGGGCGCGGCCTGCAACTGGGCGCCCAATCGCGCCCAATCGCCGTCGTCCAGCTCCAGGGTCAAGTCCACCGGCATGTCGCCGACAGTTCCACGAATTCGCAACATCGTCCTTACTCCTGCACTTTTCTGACGGGCATGCTCCCACGCGGCTTGCGCAACGCCAAGCGGGCGGTCAAACTCTGGCACTATTGTTATAAGATCACATAACAAAACTTTCATGTTCTGGAGCCTTCTCATGCGCCGTCTGCTGCTTGCTTTGCCGTTTGCCCTGCTGCCACTGGCAGTTGCCCATGCTCACGATGATCACGAACATGAGCACGGCAGCCTCGGCGCCCACGAGCATGGCGTTGGGCGTCTCAATGCGGTACTCGACGGTCAGGCACTTGAGCTGGAATTTGACAGCCCGGCCATGAACCTCGTGGGTTTTGAACACCAGGCCAGCACGCCCGCCGACAAAGCCAAGGTTGCCGCAGCCCGCAAGTCACTGGAAAACCCACTGGCCCTGTTCAATGTGCCCAAGGCCGCCGGTTGCGTGATCAGCACCCAGGAACTCAACAGCCCGCTGTTCGGCGACAAGCCGGAAGCCGACCATGACGACGATGATGATGATGATGACCACGCCACCGACGGCAAAGGCGCAGCCGCCCACGAACATCATCATGACCACAGCGAAATCCACGCCCACTACCAGTTCACCTGCGCCACGCCGACGGCCTTGAGCAACCTCGACCTGACCCAGGTGTTCAAGACCTTCCCCGCCACTCAGAAGATTCAGGTACAACTGATCGGCCCAAGCGGCCAGCAAGGTGTGGAAGCCACGGCACAGGCAGCTACCCTGACATTCTGATTTGAAAACCCAATCACTGTGGGAGCTGGCTTGCCTGCGATGCAGACGACTCGGTCAGTCAGATGCACCGCGTTGATGCCATCGCAGGCAAGCCAGCTCCCACATTGGATCGGCGCCACGCTCCACAACCAGGCGATATTGATTTCACATGACCCAAGCACTGATCGAACTGTCTGACCTGGGCTTCAACTGGCCCGGTCACCCACAGTTATTGGACATCCCCGCGTTTAGCCTGCAAGCAGGCGAAACCCTGTTTCTCAAAGGCCCGAGCGGCAGCGGCAAAACCACGTTGCTCGGCCTGCTTGGCGGCGTGCAGAAACCCAGCCGGGGCAGCATCCGCCTGCTCGGCCAGGAGCTGACCGAACTCTCGGCAGGCGCCCGCGACCGCTTTCGCGTGGACCACACCGGCTACATCTTCCAGCAGTTCAACCTGCTGCCGTTTCTGTCAGTGCGCGAGAACGTCGAGTTGCCTTGCCACTTTTCCAAGCTGCGCGCGCAACGCGCGGTTCAGCGCCACGGCAGCGTCGACCAAGCCGCCGCGACCTTGCTGGCGCATTTGGGCTTGAAGGACAAAGACCTGCTGGAACGCCGCGCCGACTCACTGTCCATCGGCCAACAACAACGCGTCGCCGCCGCCCGCGCGCTGATCGGCCAACCGGAACTGGTGATCGCCGACGAACCCACCTCGGCGCTGGACTACGACGCCCGCGAGGCTTTCATTCAATTGCTGTTCGCCGAATGCCGCGACGCTGGCGCCAGCCTGCTGTTTGTCAGCCATGACCAGAGCCTCGCGCCGCTGTTCGACCGCCACCTGTCGCTGGCCGAACTCAATCGCGCCGCCACGCCCGCAGAGGTTTGAGATGTATTTGTTTCGTCTAGCCATGGCCAGCCTGGCTAACCGCCGCTTTACCGCGATCCTCACCGCCTTTGCCATCGCGCTGTCAGTCTGTTTGTTGCTCGCGGTGGAACGCGTGCGGGTTGAGGCGCGCAACAGTTTTGCCAGCACCATCAGCGGCACCGACCTGATCGTCGGCGCGCGTTCGGGCTCGGTCAACTTGCTGCTGTACTCGGTGTTCCGTATCGGCAATGCCACCAACAACATCCGTTGGGACAGCTACGAGCACTTCGCCGCCAGCCCGCAGGTGAAATGGGCGATCCCGATTTCCCTCGGCGACTCGCACCGCGGCTATCGGGTGATGGGCACCAACCAATCCTACTTCGAGCATTACCAATACGGTCGCAAACAGAACCTCGAACTGGCCAGCGGCCGCGCCTTTGCCACCGACCCGTTTGAAGTGGTGCTCGGTGCCGAAGTCGCCGAGGCGCTGCATTACACGCTGGGCGACAAGCTGGTGCTGGCCCACGGTGTCGCGGTGGTCAGCCTGGTCAAACACGATGACAAACCGTTCACCGTGGTCGGTATTTTGAAACGCACCGGCACGCCGGTGGACCGCACGCTGCACATCAGCCTGGGCGGCATGGAAGCCATTCACATCGACTGGCACAACGGCGTGCCGGCCCAGGGCAAAGGCCGCATCAGTGCCGATCAGGCGCGCAACATGGACCTCACGCCACAGGCCATCACCGCGTTTATGCTCGGCCTGAACAACAAGATTTCCACCTTCGCCCTGCAACGCGAAATCAATGAATTCCGTGGCGAGCCGATGCTGGCGATATTGCCGGGCGTGGCCCTGCAAGAGTTGTGGAGCATGATGGGCACCGCCGAAAAAGCGCTGTTCGTGATCTCGCTGTTCGTGGTGCTGACCGGTTTGATCGGCATGCTCACAGCGATCCTCACCAGCCTCAACGAGCGCCGCCGTGAAATGGCAATTTTGCGCTCGGTGGGCGCGCGGCCGTGGCACATCGCAACGCTGCTGATCTTTGAAGCCTTCGCCCTGGCCTTGTCCGGCGTGGTCGCTGGCGTCGGCTTGTTGTACGTGTGCATCGCCGCCTCGCGCGGGTATTTGCAGGCCAATTACGGCCTGGACCTGCCGATGTCATGGCCGAGCGAATATGAATGGACCTTGCTCGCCGGCATCCTCGCGGCGGCGCTGTTAATGGGCAGCGTGCCCGCGTGGCGCGCCTATCGACAATCACTGGCCGATGGCCTGTCCATACGTTTATGAGGAAGGCTTCGATGCGTCGCGCCCTGTTTGCAATGTTGCTGTTGGTGGCAGTGCCCGTCTGGGCCGAAGACCAGCCCAAGGATCTGTCATGGCAGGAGATGATCCCCCCGGACGCGCCGCCGGAAATCCCCAACATGAAACCGCTGCACGACCTGTCGAACATGGCCGATGCGCTGTCGGTCGAGTCGGCGCCGGCCGCCAAGCAGGATTTGCCCAATGCGCCGGTGGTGCAAAGCCTGGACGGCAAGCACATCCGTTTGCCGGGTTACATCGTGCCGCTGGAAGTCAGCGAAGAAGGCCGCACCACCGAGTTTTTGCTGGTGCCGTATTTCGGCGCGTGCATCCACGTACCGCCGCCGCCCTCGAACCAGATCGTGCATGTGAAAAGCGAAGTCGGGGTGAAACTCGATGAGTTGTATCAGCCGTACTGGATCGAAGGCGCAATGCGGGTCAAGCCGTCATCCAGCGAACTGGCCGACGCCGGTTATCAAATGGATGCCGACAAGATTTATGTCTACGAGCTGCAGGAATAGGGGCTTATCGCCCTTTCATTGAGCTGAGTCAAAGGATCGAACGGAACGATCTTTACCATTGGACGTACAACTTTTAACGTCCTTTTGGAGCTCCCATGAACAAGTCTCTGCTCGGCGCGTCCCTCTTCGCGCTCGCCCTCGCCGCCCCTGCCGTCCACGCTCACGAAGCGGGCGACATTCTGATTCGCGCCGGTGCAATTACCGTGAATCCGAAAGCTGACAGCGGCCATGTGAAGGTTGATCAGGGCCCATTGGCGGGCACCAACCTGGGCGGCAAGGCGACCATGAGCAGCGACACCCAACTGGGTTTGAACTTCGCCTACATGCTGACCAACCACGTCGGTATCGAGCTGCTGGCGGCCACGCCGTTCGAGCACGATGTGAAGATCAAGAACACCGCCCTCGGCGCCGCCAATGGCAAGCTCGGCACCCTCAAGCACTTGCCGCCAACCTTGAGCGTCGTGTACTACCCGCTGGATAGCAAATCCGCCTTTCAGCCGTACGTGGGCGCCGGCATCAACTACACCTGGATCTACGACGAGCACGTCGGCAGCCGCGCCGAACAAGCCGGTTTCAGCAACTTCAAGGCCGAAAACTCCTGGGGCTGGGCCGCGCAGATCGGCGCCGACTACATGATCAATGACAAGTGGATGATCAACGCCCAGGCGCGCTACATCGACATCAGCACCAAGGCCACCGTCGATAACAACGCGCTGGGCCAAGGCACACGCGCCAAGGTCAATGTGGACGTCGACCCGATGGTTTACATGGTGGGTATCGGCTACAAGTTCTAAGTCACACGGCATAACCCATGTGGGAGCGGGCTTGCTCGCGAAAGTGCAGGGTCAGTCGACTGATGTATTGACTGACCTTGCGCATTCGCGAGCAAGCCCGCTCCCACATCTGGTTTTATAGCGTGTCAGCCGTGGCGGTAGAACCTGTCGGGCATCGCAGGCAGGCCAGCTCCCACACAAAACCGGCTCCCACATTCCGGTTTTGTGTGGTGTCAGCTGTGGCGGTAGAACCGATCCAGCAACGCCGGTAACCCGGCCCGCCACGCCCGAGGCTTGATGCCAAAGGTGTGCAGGATTTTCTTGCAGGCCAGCACCGCGTGTTGCGGTTCATCTGCCGCATCCGGGCGTGCCGCGTGAGCCTGGGCGGTAGGCGACTCGATCGCCAGCGGGTGGAAATTACGCGCTTCGGTAAGGATCGCCTGGCCCAGCGCCAACGGTGTGGTCGCCTCGTGCCCGGCGTAGTGATACGTGCCCCACAGCGGCGCCGCGCAATCAAGTTGCTTGAGCACCGAGATGATCACCCGCGCGGCATCGTCCACGGGCGTCGGGTTGCCCCGGCGATCATCGGCCATCAGCAACTCGTCCGGCTTCTCGGCCCGCGCCAAAAAGCGCCCGAGCGTGCCGTCGACGCTGTCATCCAGCAGCCAACCAAAACGCAGCAGCACATGCTGCGGGCAGGTGGCGCGCACGCTTTGTTCGATGCGCCACAACGCCTGGCCGCGCAGGCCCAGGGGCACCGGCTCGTCTTTCTCGCTGTAGGCGGTGGCGCGGGAGCCATCGAACACGCGGTAGCTGGACGGTTGCAGCAAGGTGATGTTGTGGTGCTGGCACAGCTCGGCCAGGCGCTCGATGGCGAATTCCTGAGCGGCCAAACGGCTTTCGCTGACCGCTTCGGCCTGAAACCAGTCGAAATAGTAGGCGAGGTTGATCAACGCATCGGGACGGGTGTCGTCGAGCAATTGGGTCAGGCTCGCGGCATCCCAGCCGTCTTGGGGCGGTTTGGGTGCGAGGAAACCGATGTCTTCCTCTGCACCGAGGCGAATCAGCGCTTGCCCGAGGGCATTCCCGCCGCCCAGTAACATAAGGCGCATTCGCATAGAGTGTGCAGGCCCGGTCTGTTTGGAACGATGGTTATTGTCGGCAGGCGGATGAAGCCGGCCGTAGGTTTATTCCAGAATCGTTGCATTTTGCGGGTTTGTAGCGCAACCGTCACGGATAAAGTGCGGGGTTGCAACTTGGCACCGCCGGTTGCATATAAGGGGTATGAACCTTCCTGAAACCACGGACACGGTCTTGAACGGCTTTCACCCCGCTGTCAGCGCCTGGTTCCGCAGCTCTTTCCCTTCGGTCACCAGCGCCCAGGCCCAGGCGTGGCCGCTGATTCGCCAGCGCCGCTCCACCCTGATCGCCGCGCCCACCGGTTCGGGCAAGACCCTGACGGCGTTCCTCGCCGTGCTGGATGACCTGGTGCACCAGGGCCTGGCGAATGGCGGGCAACTGCCGGATGAGACGCTGGTGGTGTATGTCTCGCCGCTCAAGGCACTGTCCAACGACATCCAGATCAACCTGCAAAACCCGCTCACCGGCATCACCGAGCAGCTGCAGGCGATGGGCTTGCCGCCCTTGGTGATCCGCACCGCCGTGCGCACCGGCGACACCCCGCAAAAAGACCGTGCGCAGATGCGCAAGCGCCCGCCGCATATCCTGGTGACCACCCCGGAATCGCTCTACGTGCTGCTGGGATCGGACTCCGGTCGGCACATGCTCGCCAGCACGCGCACGGTGATCGTCGACGAAATCCACGCCATCGCCGCCAGCAAGCGCGGCAGCCATATGGCCCTGAGCCTGGAACGCTTGCAAGGCTTGTGCGCCGAACCGCTGACCCGCATTGGCCTGTCTGCCACGCAAAAGCCCATCGAGGCGGTGTCGCGCTTTTTGGTCGGCACCGACCGCCCCTGCGCAATTGTCGATATCGGCCACGCCCGCCCGCGTGACCTGGATATCGAAGTGCCGCCGGTGCCGCTCTCGGCGGTCATGGCCAACGACGTGTGGGAACTGGTCTACAACCGCCTCGCCGACCTGGCGCGCGAACACCGCACCACGCTGATTTTCGTCAACACCCGGCGCCTGGCCGAACGCCTGGCGCGGCACTTGAGCGAGCGCCTGGGCAAAACCGCCGTGGCCGCGCACCACGGCAGCCTGGCCAAAGAGCTGCGCCTGGACGCCGAACAACGGCTCAAGGCCGGCGAGCTGCAAGTGCTGATCGCCACTGCGTCCCTGGAGCTGGGGATTGATATCGGTGACGTCGACCTGGTGTGTCAGATCGGCTCACCCGGCTCCATCAATGGTTTTCTGCAACGCGTCGGCCGTTCCGGGCACCAGGTCGGCGGCACGCCCAAGGGGCGCTTGTTCGCCACCACCCGCGATGACCTGATCGAGTGCGCCGCCCTGCTCGACTGCGTGCGCCGGGGTGAGCTGGACACCTTGCAGATCCCGGTCGCGCCGCTGGATGTACTGGCCCAGCAGATCATCGCCGAGGTGAGCGCCCAGGAATGGTCGGAACCGGCATTGCTCGATCTCATTCGCCGCGCCTCGCCCTACGCCGCGCTGGATGTGCGCCATTACCAGGCGCTGTTGCAGATGCTCGCCGAGGGCTATAACGGCCGCCAGGGCATCCGTAGCGCCTACCTGCACCGCGACGCCGTGACCCACACCCTGCGCGGGCGTCGTGGCGCCAAGCTGACGGCCGTGACCAGCGGCGGCACCATCCCCGACAACGCCGACTACAGCGTGCTGCTCGAGCCCCAGAGCCTGAACATCGGCAGCGTCAACGAAGACTTCGCGGTGGAAAGCATCGCCGGGGATATCTTCCAGCTCGGTAATACCTCCTACAGAATCTTGCGGGTCGAAGCCGGCAAGGTGCGGGTTGAGGACGCCCATGGCCAGCCGCCGACCATTCCGTTCTGGCTGGGCGAAGCGCCAGGGCGCAGCAACGAATTGTCGGCGGCGGTGGCGCGGTTCCAAGGCCAGCTCGACGCGCTGCTCAGCGCCACGCCCGGCGACTTGCAAGCGGCCCTCGACTGGCTCACCGGCACCCTTGGCCTGAACCACGCCAGCGCCGAGCAGATCCTCGATTACCTGGCCCGCGCACGCCTGGCCTTGAGCGCGCTGCCGTCCCAGGACACGTTGATCATGGAGCGGTTTTTCGACGAGTCCGGCGGCACCCAACTGATCATTCACACGCCGTTCGGCAGCCGTATCAATCGCGCCTGGGGCCTGGCGTTGCGCAAGCGTTTTTGCCGCACGTTCAATGTCGAATTGCAGGCGGCGGCCAGTGAAAATGCAATTGTGCTGTCGCTGTCGACCAGCCACAGTTTCGAGCTGGATGACGTGTGGCGTTACCTGAACAGCAACAGTGCCGAGCACGTCCTGATCCAGGCCGTGCTGGACGCGCCGTTGTTCGGCGTGCGCTGGCGCTGGAACGCCGGTGTGGCACTGGCGTTGCCGCGTTATACCGGCGGGCGCAAAGTGGCGCCGCAGATCCAGCGGATGAAAAGCGAAGACCTGATCGCCAATGTGTTTCCCGACCAGATCGCCTGCCTGGAAAACCTCGCCGGCGAGCGCGAAGTGCCCGAGCACCCCTTGGTGGAGCAGACCCTCGACGACTGCCTGCACGACGCCATGGACAGCAACGCCTGGCTGGCGCTGCTGCGGCGCATGGAAAGCGGCGAAGTGCGGCTGATCAGCCGCGACCTGCCGGCGCCCTCGCCCATGGCCGCGGAAATTCTCAGCGCGCGCCCCTACACCTTTCTCGACGACGCCCCCTTGGAAGAACGCCGTACCCAAGCCGTGCTCAACCGGCGCTGGAGCGACCCGCACAGCACCGACGACCTCGGCGCACTGGATGCCGAGGCCATCGCCGGCGTGCGCGAGGAAGCCTGGCCGGCGCCCAATGGCGTGGACGAAATGCACGAAGCGCTGATGAGCCTGGCCTGCATTGCCACTCATGAGGTCACGCCGCAATGGGCCGAGTGGCTGCAGGCCTTGGCCAAGGGCGGGCGCGCCTATGCATTGAGCAATGGCCTGTGGGTGGCGGTGGAACGCTTGAGCTGTTTGCAGGCTATCTATCCCAACGACTTGCCGTTGCTGCCGGGCTTCGATGAACCCTGGACCGTTGATGATGCGCTGGTGGAAGTGCTGCGCGCCCGCCTCGGCGGGTTCGGCCCGCTGAGCCTGATCGAGATCGCCGCGCCGTTGGCCCTGCCGGTGGCAGACGTAACCCAGGCACTCGCTCGCCTGGAGCAGGAAGGCTACGTGCTGCGCGGCCGTTTCAGCCCTGGCGCCAGCGAAGAACAGTGGTGCGAACGGCATTTGCTCGCGCGCATTCATCGCTACACGGTCAAGCGCCTGCGCCGCGAAATCGAGCCCGTGGCGCTGCAGGATTTCATGCGCTTCCTGTTCGATTGGCAGCACCTGTCCGACGGCACACGCGGCCAGGACAGCGCCATGTTGCCGCAGATTGTCGCGCAGTTTGAGGGCTACGCCGCCGCCACCTCGGCCTGGGACAGTGACTTGCTCAGCGCGCGCCTGAAGGATTACTCATCCACCTGGCTTGACGACCTGTGCCGCAGCGGCAAGCTGGTGTGGACGCGGCTGAGCAACAAGGCCGGCGCGATGGCCCTGCGCAGCACACCGGTGGTGTTGCTGCCGCGCAGCCAAGTGCCGCTGTGGAGCGGGCTGACCGAGATGACCGACAGCACCACGCTGTCGCCCAAGGCGCAGAAAGTCCACGTGGCGCTGCGTGAACATGGCGCGCTGTTTTTCGACGAACTGGTGCACGAAGCCCATCTGCTGCGCAGCGAACTGGAGACGGCGCTGCAGGAACTGGTGGGCGCAGGGCTGGTGAATGCCGACAGCTTCGCCGGCCTGCGCGCGCTGACCACACCGGCCAGCAAACGCCAGGCGCGCAGCAGCCGACGCGGACGCGGGGCGTTTGTCGGCGGCATGGACGACGCCGGGCGCTGGGCTTTGCTGCGCCGTTCACCGAGCGCCGCCGGGCCACATTCGGCCGAGACGCTGGAGCATGTGGCGATGACCTTGCTGCGCCGCTATGGCGTGGTGTTCTGGCGATTGCTGGAGCGTGAGGCGGATTGGTTACCGAGCTGGCGCGAGTTGCTGCGCACTTTCCATCGGCTCGAAGCGCGCGGGGAGATCCGCGGCGGGCGGTTCGTCAGTGGGCTGGCGGGCGAGCAGTTTGCGTTGCCGGAGGCAATTGGGTTATTGCGCGAAGTCCGCCGCCGGCCGCATGACGGCAGTTTGATTGCGGTGTGCGGGGCTGATCCGCTGAACCTGGTGGGCACGCTGCTGCCGGGCAGCAAAGTGCCGGCGGTGAGTGGCAATCGGGTTGTGTACCGCGATGGGCTGCCGGCGGCGGTGATGGCCGCTGGCAAGCAACAGGTATTGCTGGAGGTGGATCAGTTGGCGGTGCAGGAGAAGTTGATCAGGCATTGACGCCTGGATTGACCTCACCGGCCTCATCGCGGGCAAGCCCGGCTCCCACATGGGAACGCACTCCCACCGTGGGAGCGGGCTTGCCTACGATGAGGCCCACACAGCCACGCAAATTATTGAGGCCTGGGCTGTTCCGTCAACACCACCGACGCCGGCACTTCCTCATCCGGCTCATCCACATGCGCCGTGCGTTTGGGCAGCCAGATCTGCTGTGGATAAGTTTGCGCGAAGTGCACCTCATCACAGTTATCCACAAGCTTTTTCAAGCGCTGGTTGAACGCGCGGCTCACCGCGTACTGCCCGCCTGACACCGTGCGGAATTGCGCGGTCAGCACCACGCCGTTGAGGTCCATCTTGTCGACGCCAAACACCTCCAGCGGCCCTTGCAGGTTGTACTTGAGGAACACATCGTCGCGAATCGATTGCCCGGCCTCGCGGATCAGGTCCACGGCCTTGTCCACATCGGTGTCGTAGGTGAACTGCACCGAGAAGAACGCATAGGCAAATTGCCGCGACTGGTTGGTGACCGCCTTGATCTGCCCGAACGGCACCGAGTGCACAAAACCCTTGCCGTCGCGCAGGCGCAACGTCCGGATGGTCAGGCCCTCTACGGTACCGGCGTGGCCAGAGTCGAGCACGACCCAATCGCCGATGGACAGCGTGTCCTCGATGATGATGAACAGGCCAGTGATCACGTCCTGCACCAATTGCTGCGAGCCAAAACCGATGGCCAAACCGACCACACCGGCACCGGCCAGCAGCGGCGCGACATTGATGCCAAGGTTGGCCATGGTGGTGATCGCGCAGATCACCACTAGGATGATTTTCACCGCGTTACGCAGCAGCGGCAGAATGGTTTTGACCCGCGTACTCGGCTGACGGCTGGAGCGCTTATTGACCGGTGGTTTCAGCGCTTCCTGAATCGCGGTGTCGAGCACCACCCAGAACAGCCAGGTCACCAGCAGGATCAGGCCGATGCTGCTCAGGGAGTCGCTGATCGCGCGGCCCACCGAGTTGCGCTGGGCAAATTCGAACAGCGAGACGCCCCAGATACGCCCCAGGATTTCGATAAACGCGATGGCCATGGCGATGCGCAAGATCGCGTGCAACAGGCTGAGGAAGCGCTCCTTGTAGGCGCTGCTGCGCTGGATCGCCACCTGGCTGCGGGACTTGAACAGGTGTTGCAGCACGGTGCTGAGAAACACCGTGCCGATCAGCAAAATCGTGGTGAACAGCGCGCAGCGCAGCGCCTTCTGGTTATCGTCGCCCGCGCCGATCAGGTTGATCGCCGAGACCAGCACCATCAACAGAATGGGCCAGTACCACAGCCCGGAAAACACCCGCAGCGATTGCTGCAGCGCAGGGTGTTTGAGGCGCTGGGCCAGTGGCCGATTGCGGATCAAATGCGCCACCGGCCGGCGCAGGCGCACCACCAATACACCGAAAATCACCGCCGCGAACAGGCCGGTGAAAACCGCAATGCTGCTGGTGATATTGCCACCCAACTGTCGGGCGATCTGCGGACTGGTCAGCGCGTCGCTGAGGGCGGCCAGGAAGCCGATCAGGAACAGCGGCTTGGGGCAGTAGTCGCGAATGATCTGCACCGCCGGACGCTTGTGGCCCAGATTGAACATGACGATCACGCACAACAACATCGACGTAGAAAAGATGCCGCTGCTGGTGGCGTAGGCAAAACACAGCGCCAGCGCGCGGCCTACCGACGAGGCCAGGAAGTGGCTGACGTAGAGGGTCAGCGGCAGACAGATGAGCGCGGGGATTGTGTAGGGCACCACGTACCCCAAGACTGCCAGCAAGCGTTCGCGCCGTTCGACGAACGGCCGACGACTCAAGCGCTGCACAACAAAGCGCCCCAGCAGGGTCAACACCACAAAGGCGCCAACCCAGACGCCGGACAGCAACAGGAAGTCGCCGGCCACGCTCCACGGCGACCGTTCGGCCGTCTGGTCGACCAGGCGCCCCACTTCGTCCGCCGCGCGATCGGCACGCAAGCGCCAGGCGTCGATGAGGTTCTGGTTAAGGTCGAGCTTGTCTTGTACATCGTCAATGCTGGAACTGATGGCGCCCAGCAGGCCGCCCTCGACCAGCAACTCCGGCTTAGCGGGCGCCGCCGCTGCGGCAGGCGCGGCCGGCGCTGCGGCGGCCGCCGGCGTAGCAGCTTGCAATGCGCCATTGCCACACAACAGCAGCGCACCAAGCAGTAATGCAGTCTTTAAATTCAGCAAAACACCGGGCTCCATCAGCAGGGTCTGTAAGGAACTGACGGGTTTGAGCCTTGATCGTTCCCCGCCATTGGGCATCTTTGCCTCCCGGTCAAATATCAAATGCCGATCACTGTCTTTTTCCGCACAAGCAAAATCCCGACACTGCGCTCCTGAATCACACCCATCGGAGTTGCAGCCATGCCCATTGCCCTGCTCGCGCTGACCCTCAGCGCTTTTGCCATCGGGACGACCGAGTTCGTCATCGTTGGCCTGTTACCCACCATCGGCGCCGACCTGGGCGTCGACCTGCCGTCCGCCGGTTTGCTGGTCAGCCTGTACGCCTTGGGCGTTGCCATTGGCGCGCCGGTGCTCACCGCCCTCACCGGCAAAGTGCCGCGCAAACTGCTGCTGTTGTCGCTGATGGTGCTGTTCACCCTCGGCAACCTGTTGGCCTGGCAGGCGCCGAGTTATGAATCGCTGGTGCTGGCGCGGATCGTCACCGGCCTGGCCCACGGGGTGTTTTTCTCGATTGGCTCGACCATCGCCACCAGCCTGGTGCCCAAGGAAAAAGCTGCCAGCGCGATTGCGATCATGTTTACCGGCTTGACCGTTGCACTGGTCACCGGCGTGCCGCTGGGCACGTTTATCGGCCAGCACTTCGGCTGGCGGGAAACGTTCCTCGCCGTCTCGGCCCTGGGGGTGATCGCGTTTATCGGCAGCCTGATCTATGTGCCGAACAGCATCGCCCACAGCAAACCCGCCTCGTTGCTGCAACAACTGCAAGTGCTCAAGCAGCCGCGCTTGCTGCTTGTGTACGCCATGACCGCCATCGGCTACGGCGGCTCGTTCATCGCGTTTACCTTTCTGGCGCCGATCCTTCAGGACATTTCCGGCTTCAGCGCCGGCACCGTCAGCCTGGTGCTGCTGGTGTACGGCATCTCGGTGGCGGCGGGGAATATCTGGGGCGGCAAGCTGGCCGATAAACGCGGCCCGATCAGCGCGTTGAAAATCATCTTCGCCCTGCTCGCGGCGGTGCTGTTCATCCTTACCCTGACCGCCAGCAACCCCTGGCTGGCGCTGGCCACCGTGCTGGTGTGGGGCGCGGTTGCCTTCGGCAATGTGCCGGGCCTGCAGGTGTACGTGGTGCGCCAGGCTGAACATCACACCCCGCAGGCGGTGGATGTGGCGTCGGGCTTGAACATTGCGGCGTTCAACCTCGGAATCGCCGGCGGCGCCTGGGCCGGGGGCTTGATCGTGGCGCACATGGGCTTGATCCATACCGCGTGGATCGGCGGCTCAGTGGTGTTGGTGGCCCTGGCGCTGACGGCGTGGAGTGGCCGATTGGACCGGTTGGGGCCGGTGTATGCCGACAGCTCGACGCGCACGGCAGTCGGACACTGATTCGGCCCCGACGCACATCCAATGTGGACGCTGGCTTGCCTGCGATTGCGGTACGCCAGCGTCGCATTCAGCGCCGGCCCCATCGCTATCGCAGGCAGCACGCTCCCACATTCCTTACCTTGTACCGTCTGTAGGAACGGCGAAACTTTCCGACAAAAACCGCAGTCATCCCAAAACGGAGGTCACTTGGCCCTACATCCACGGGAGTAATCATGGCGGCGATTTACATCGGCATTTCCGGCTGGCGCTACACGCCCTGGCGGGGGGATTTCTACCCCGAGGGCCTGACCCAGAAACGCGAATTGCAATTTGCGTCACGCGCCGTCAACAGCATCGAAATCAACGGCTCGTTCTACGCCCTGCAAACACCCAAGCGTTATGCCGAGTGGTACGCCGACACGCCTGAGCATTTCGTGTTCAGCGTGAAGGCACCGCGCTACATCACCCACATTCTGCGCTTGCGCGATGTGCACAAGCCGATGGCCAATTTCTTTGCTTCCGGGGTGCTGGAACTGAAAGAAAAGCTCGGGCCGATCCTCTGGCAATTCCCGCCCAGCTTCACATTCGACCCGCCGCTGTTTGAAGCCTTTCTTCAACAACTCCCCACCGAAACTCAACAGGCCGCCGCCCTCGCCCGCGAGCACGAGCCGCGCCTGAACGGCAAGGCGAGCATGCAAGCCCATGGCAAAAAGCCGCTGCGTCATGCGGTGGAAATTCGCCACAAGAGTTTCGCAGTACCGGAGTTTGTGCAGATGCTGGACAAGCACGGTGTGGCACTGGTGGTCGCCGATACCGCCGGCAAGTGGCCGTATATCGAAGACGTCACCGCCAACTTCCTGTACCTGCGCCTGCACGGTGACAAAAAGCTCTACGCCAGCGGCTACACCGCCGAGGCGATCAAGCGTTGGGGTGACCGCATCGATCGCTGGCGCCAGGGCAAACAGCCGGAGGATGCGCATTTGGTCGACCCGAAACACACGCCACGCGCGCGCAAGCAACGCGATATTTTTTGCTATTTCGACAACGACATCAAAGTGCGCGCGCCCTTCGATGCGCGCCAACTGTTGCAGCGCTTCGAGCTGGATAAACACTTGGCCACCGAGCCCGGCACGTTGCCAGCACCCGGGGTGCTGCCATGACCCATCCGGAATTGATCCCCGCCACGCCCACTACCGCCATCACGCGCTTCAAAGTGCTGACGGTGAATATCCACAAGGGTTTCACCGCGCTGAATCGACGCTTCATCCTGCCCGAACTGCGTGAAGCGGTGCGCAGCGTGGGCGCCGACATGGTGTTCTTGCAGGAAATCCACGGCACTCACGAACGCCATCCCCAGCGCTACCAGGACTGGCCGAAGATGCCGCAATACGAGTTCCTGGCCGACAGCATCTGGCCGCAGTTCGCTTACGGGCGCAACGCGGTCTACCCGCACGGCGACCACGGCAACGCGTTGCTGTCCAAATTCCAGATCGTGCGCTACGACAACCTCGACATCTCGCAAAGCGGCCATGAAAGCCGCGGGCTGCTGCATTGCGTATTGCGCCTGCCAGGCACCGGCCAAGAGGTGCATGCGATCTGCATGCACTTGGGCCTGCGCGAGGTGCATCGTCAGCAGCAATTGCGTTTGCTGGAACAGCGCATCAGCGAAATCCCGGCCGACGCGCCGCTGGTGGTGGCCGGTGATTTCAACGACTGGCGCCAAAAGGCCGACCTGAGCCAGAGCGGTCTCAGAGAAGTGTTTGTTGAAGCCACTGGTAAGCCCGCGCGCACGTTTCCGGCGCGCCTGCCGCTGTTACCGCTGGACCGCATCTATGTGCGCAACCTGAAAATTCACAACCCCAAGGTACTGACTACCCGGCCGTGGTCGCATCTGTCAGACCATGTGCCGTTGTCGGTGGAGATCGAGTTATGACCGTCGCGGTAGAGCACATTGCCACCGACCAGCCGCCAGATGACGCCAAGGCGCGTGATGTCGATTACGGCTGGCAGAGCGGCAACCGTCTTGAGTTGCTGGAGAACGGCGAGGCTTACTTCCCCAGGGTGTTTGAAGCGATGCGCGAGGCCCAGCGGGAGATTTTGCTGGAGACCTTTATTCTGTTCGAAGACAAGGTCGGCCATGAGCTCAAAGGCATCTTGATTGAGGCGGCGCAGCGCGGCGTCAAGGTGGTGGTCAGCCTCGACGGGTTTGGCTGCGGCGAGCTGAGCCCGGCGTTTCTGGGTGAGCTGGCCGAGGCTGGCGTGCTGGTGCAGATGTTTGACCCGGCGTCGAAAATGCTGGGGATTCGCACCAACTGGTTCCGTCGCCTGCACCGCAAGATCGTGGTGGTGGACGCCACCGTGGCGTTTATCGGCGGGATCAATTTTTCTGCCGACCATCTGGGCGATTTCGGCCCCGAAGCCAAGCAGGATTACGCCGTGCGAGTGACCGGCCCTGCGGTCGCCGACCTGCATCATTTTGCCCTCGCCCAAAGCGGCCGCCAGGTGCGCACGCGGCGGGGCTGGCGACGACGCCAGCAACGACCGTCCCTGTGGACAACGGCCAATGAGGAAGGTCTGGTTCGCCTGATTTACCGCGACAACGTGCAGCACCGCGACGATATCGAAGAGGCCTATATCCACGCCTTGAGCAAGGCGCAAAAACGCGTGGTGATAGCCAACGCCTACTTCTTCCCCGGCTACCGCCTGCTGCGCGAGATTCGCAATGCCGCGCGCCGTGGCGTGCACGTGCAACTGATCATGCAAGGCCAGCCCGACGTGCTGTTGGCCAAGCTGGCGGCGCGCATGCTCTATGACTATTTGCTCAAGGACGGCGTGGTGATCCATGAGTATTGCCAGCGCCCGCTACACGGCAAAGTCGCGTTGGTGGATGACGAGTGGAGCACCGTAGGCTCAAGCAACCTGGACCCATTGAGCCTGTCCCTGAACCTGGAAGCCAATGTGTTGATTCGCGACCGCGCGTTCAACCAGCAGCTGTACGAACGCCTGGAACTGCTCGCCCGCGAGCACTGCCGGACCATGCCGGAAAACCGCAAGCCCCGCCTGTGGCTATGGCGGTTGACCGTGGGTTTTTTGGTGTTTCATGTGATGCGCCACTTCCCCGTGCTGACGGGCTGGCTGCCCGCGCACAAACCGCGTTTGAAACCCTTCGAGAGCCAGGCCCATGACCTCTGAAGCCGGTGGTTCACGACTCAAACGCTGGAAGAAGCCGCTGACCGTTGTCTTCTTCCTGGTGTTGATCGCGCTGTTCACCCTGCTGGCACGGCGCATCGACTGGAGCGAAGTGCTGCAGACGCTCGGCGACTTCAAGCTGCGCACGTTGCTGATCGCCAGCGCGCTGACCCTGTGCAGTTTTCTCGTCTACGCCAGTTTCGACCTCATCGGCCGCACTTACATTCGCCAACCGCTGGGTTGGAAGCAAATCCTGCCGGTGGGGATCATCAGCTACGCGTTCAACCTTAACCTGAGCGCGTGGGTCGGCGGGATTGCCATGCGTTACCGGCTGTATTCGCGGCTTGGGGTGAGCACCGGCAATATCGCCAAGATCCTTGGGCTGAGCCTGGCCACCAATTGGTTCGGCTATATGGCGCTGGCCGGTGTGGTGTTCAGCAGCGGTTTGGTGACGATGCCGCCCGGGTGGAAAGTCAGCACCCTGGCGTTGCAGGGCATTGGCGTGGTGCTGGTGTTGGCCAGCCTCGGCTACTTGGCGGCGTGCCGGTTCTCGAAGAAGCGTGCGTGGTCGATCAAGGGCATCGAGATCAATCTGCCGTCGTTGCGCATGGCGTGTTTGCAGTTGGCCCTGGGCGCGTTGAACTGGTCGTTGATGGCAGCGGTGATTTTTACCTTGTTGCCGGCCAAGTTGGACTATCCACTGGTGCTGGGGGTGTTGCTGATCAGCGCGATTGCCGGTGTGGTTACGCATATTCCAGCGGGGCTTGGGGTGTTGGAGGCGGTGTTTATTGGCTTGCTGCAGCATGAGGCGTCGCGCGGGAGTTTGCTGGCCGGGTTGATTGCCTATCGGGCGGTGTACTTTATTTTGCCGCTGGTGATTGCGTTGGTGATGTACCTCGCGGTGGAGGCCAAGGCCAAGGCGTTGCGGGTTAAAAAGACACCGGCTTGATGCAGGTTGGCAGGACCGGCGCCATCGCGGGCAAGCCCGCTCCCACCGTTGGAATGCATTCCACTGTGGAAGCCGGACTTGCCTGTGATGGCGCTTGAGGGGGCAACGCTTTATCGGGCCTGGATGATGCTCAGCCGTTCGCCCACCACCATCTCGGTAATCCAGTCCACCAGGATTGAGGTGTAGGCCTGCTGCGACACCGGGTCGCTCAACGAGTGGTCGGCGCCGTCGATGATGCGGTGGGTCAAGGAGTGAGTCTGCTGGCACGCCGCGCGGTAACTCATGATGGTGGCGTGGGGCACATGGTCGTCGGTTTCCGATTCGACAATCAGCACATCGCCGGTGAATTTCGCGCAGGCATGCAGGGCGCGGTTGGTTTCGGCGTGCACCAGGGTGCTGCGGTAATCCATCAGGTCGACCTTATCCAGATCGCGTTTGGGCTTGAGCCATTCCTGGTCGCGGTACAGCGCCGGCACGCGCAGCGCCAGCCAGCGCACCGGGCGCAATGAGGTGAGGATCGCCGCCAGGTAACCGCCGTAGCTGGTGCCCACCACCGCCACGGCCGAGGTGTCGATGGCCGGGTGCGACAGCAAGCGGTCGTAGGCCGCCAGCAAGTCGCGCAGGTTGTCTTCGCGGGTAACGCGCGACAACGGAATACCGGTGCCGGCGTGGCCGCGCAAATCAAAAGTCAGGCATACGCAGCCCAGGCCGGCAATGCCTTTGGCGCGCTCAAGGTCGCGCTCCTGGCTACCGCCCCAGCCGTGCACAAACAACACGCCTGGCACTTTGGATTTGGGGCTCAGGAATGTCCCGCTCATTTGCTCGTCGTCGATGTCGATCGCAATGCTTTCACTTCTAGCCGTCATAAGATTTAACCGTCACGTACTTGAGAAGAAAGTCGCTGTTGTCTGCAGGGCCGCGGTACACCTCGATGGCGTCCGCCGGCAGCGGTTGGTCCATGTACGTTCCACAGATGAAACGTGGATGGCACGCAGGCTCGGGTTATTGATGAAGCTTTGCAGCGCAGCGACTTCCGCGCTGCTGGCGCCGCCCATGCGCCAGGATTGTTCGAGCACGCCGCTGCGGCGTTGGCCGTCACTGTCCAGGCCTTGGGCAATGTCGTAGTTGCGGCGCGAAGCGTAGAAACCAGGGTAGGCCCCATCGGCGGCCGTGTCGAAAACCTGGGCTTGTTCGATGGCCTCACGCACATCGTCGGGCAGGTCGAGCTTCAACAGGTCGGCGTAGTGGCCAGGCACGACGAGTAAGTCGGAGCCGCCGTAGACCGCTTCGCCCTGCCCGTCCTCAGTGAGGTACTGCTGGCCGCAATAGCTGATGACGTGTTCGCCGATAAAACTCTGGCCCACGCTGTGGGTGATCACCTCGTGCAAGTCCTGCTCAAGCACCACGCCTTCCGTAAACAGCGTCGCCATGTCGGGTCGCGCCAGCAGCGCTTCGAACTCATCGAGACTGTGGATAACTTCCTGTCCCCGACCGGCGCAGGCATGCACAGGCTTCAGGCGGATCGGCCCGCTGTAGAGCAAGCGCGTGGCGGCGGGCAATGCGTCTTTAAAGGCAAAGACGCTAAGGCCATCGAGGACGACCGGGCGCACCCGCTCGGCAAACGCCGACGACCAGCCTTGCGGCGCCGTCGCTTCGGGGCTCAACAGGCCATGAGTGATGGCTTTGGTGCAGATGAAATCGTAGTCGACGTAACCGCCCCACACATCCTCTGGGCCCTTAACCTTCAGCGCCAGCGCCTGGGCGGCGCCCACCAGGGTTTGCGTTGGCAGCACATACACGTCACGCCCGGCATGTTGCTGCGGGTCGTAACTGCCGCCGAATTTCAGCCCCAGAATCTGTGCCAGCCACCGCGCCAGCGCCCGGTTAGTTTCAACCTCGTGCTGCGGCGCGCCCGCTCGCGTGGAATGTGCAACCACCAGCTTCTTGCGTTGAGTTGGGGTCATGCGTCCCCCTTGGCTATCCCGCCATGTGTGTACACCAATGGTTGCAGGGATCAGGCCAAGACGATTTCAGGAAAGAGCGTCTCTAAATCAATCAGTTGCTTAAAAAGCGATGGCAGTTGGCCTGTCTTATTCTGCACGACAGGCCGTTGAACAGGCGGCGTTCTGCACGATTCCTCCCGCCGCTGCGGCTGGCGCCAGCTAAGATACGGGGCCCTTCACTCTGCAACGAGACATCACCCATGGCCAAGCAAGCGCTCATCCTGATCGACATTCAGAACGACTACTTCCCTGGGGGCAAGTGGCCGCTCGACGGCGTGGACGCGGCGGCCAACAAGGCCGCGCAGGTGCTGCAGGCCTTTCGCCAGGCGGGCGACGCGGTGATTCACGTTCGCCATGAGTTCACCTCCGAGGACGCACCCTTCTTTACACCGGGTTCCGAGGGCGCGCACTTGCATGCCAAGACCGTGAACGAGGCGAATGAACCGGTGGTGCTCAAGCACGTCGTGAATGCATTTCGCGGGACGGATCTGCGGGCGTTGCTGGAGCAACGGGCCATCACCGAAGTGGTTGTGGTGGGCAACATGAGCCACATGTGCATCGACGCCGTGGTGCGGGCTGCGGCGGACCTGGGCTACAAGGTCACGCTGTTGCATGACGCGTGTGCGACACGGGACCTGGAATTTAACGGGCAAGTGATTCCGGCAGCCCAAGTGCATGGGGCCTATATGGCTTCACTGGCTTTTGCCTACGCGGACGTGGTGTCGACGGCGGAGTACTTGAAGGCACAAGCGGCAGCGGCATGACCGCCACTTGTGTAACGAGCGTTAACGGGTCGCGATGATGAAAAGGCGAGGGAACGGCAGCAACACAGTGCCATCGCCCAGTGCTGGATACGCCTGGGTAATCCGCGTCTGATATTCATGCAGGAAGGCGACTTTTTCGCGCTCGGTCAACGGTGCGAGGAAGGGCCGTAATGCCGACCCCTTGAACCATTCCACCACGGCGCCGTGATCCGCCAGCGGGTGCAGGTAGGTGGTGCGCCACACATCGACAGTGCTGCAGTGCTTGCTCAACAGCTCGTAGTAATAGCTCGCCGTGTGCCGTTCATTGTGTTTGACCGAACCGATCTTCGCCGCCCATGGGCCCTGGGCAGCGACTTCGCGCGCCAGCCGGTGGGCTGGTTCGTCGAGGTTATCCGGGGTCTGCACCGCCAGCGTACCGCCAGGCGTCAGTTGGCTGACCAGGTGCGGATACAGCGTGGCGTGGTCCGGCAACCATTGCAGCGAAGCGTTGGCCAGAATCACATCACATGGCTGTGCCGGTGCCCAGGTGCCGATGTCGGCCAATTCGAAATTCAGCGCCGGCAGGCGTTTGCGTGCGTCGATCAGCATGTCGCCGGAACTGTCCATGCCGGTGACATGCGCCTTAGGGAAACGTTCGGCCAGCACTTCGGTGGAGTTACCGGGGCCACAACCGAGGTCCACCGCCGTGTTTACCGGGCGATCTGGAATGGCCGCGACCAGGTCACGAACCGGACGGGTGCGCTGCTGTTCAAACATCGTGTACTGCTTGGCTGACCAGGTCATCACGGCTTTCCTTCTTTTTCGAGAGTGGCCACAGCCTAAATCTTGTGAGCCATGAGAACAAATGCCAGGATTGGCGACCTCCCATACCTTGAAAGTATCCCTATGCTGGAACTTCGCCAACTCAGAGCCTTCGTGGCGATTGCCGAGGAAGGCTATATCACTCGCGCGGCGCAACGCTTGGGCATGCAACAACCGCCGCTGACCCGAATGTTGCAAAGCCTTGAGGCCGAGCTAGGCGTGACATTGATGGAGCGCCTGCCGCGCGGCGTGCGCCCCACGACTGCCGGCCTGGCGTTGCTGGATGAAGCACGAGAAGTCTTGGCGCGTGCCGATGGTATCGCCGATATCGTGCGGCGCGCCGCCCGCGGTGAGCGTGGCCGGCTGGCTATCGGTTTTACCAGTTCGGCGGCATTGCACCCGTTCGTGCCCAGCGTTTTGCGCGTGTTTCGCGAAACATTTGTCGGCGTCTTGGTGGCCCTGGAAGAAGCGGGTACCGGCGAGCTGCTGGACGCGCTGGCCCATGAAAGACTCGACGCAGCGTTTATCCGCTCGCCGCTCAGCGGCAGTCAAACGTTGCAGGACCAGCCCATTCTGGTGGAGCCAATGCTGCTGGCGCTGCCTACCGATCACCCGCTGGCAAATGACGCCGCAACTCCCCTGCCCCTGGCGGCACTGGCCACCGAAGCCTTCGTGCTTTATCGGCGTCGCGTCGGTCTGGGTTTGTATGACGCGATTCTGGTGGCCTGCCGTGAAGCGGGTTTCAGCCCGCAGGTGGTCCAGGAAGCACCGCGCATGACCGCGACATTGAGCCTGGTGGCGGCGGGCCTTGGCGTCTCCATCGTGCCAGCGTCCATGCAGCGGTTACGGGGGGATGGCATCGTTTATCGCGAACTGACGGACTGCCAAAGCCTGGTGGCGCCATTGCATTTGGCGACGCGGGTCGGTGACGGCTCGGCGGTGTTGCAGCGCTTCAAGCAAATGGTGGTCAGCGCCGCCGCGAAGGATGCCTGAGCGTTGGCGGCAGAACCTTTGCCGCCAGGCAGCTTGGGATCAGTTGTTGAGGGCCGCGGGTTTCACGCGCGGCCACTTACTCATGTACGGTTCGCCGTTGAGGGGAGTTCTTCGCCCAGGCTGCCATTGGGCATGGGCGTCAGCACGGTTGGGGTCAGCCATTTTTGCTTGGGCAGGCGAAGCAAGAAGCGTGTTCGACACAGTGTTCATCCATGGCTGTGTGATCGACAGGCCTGAGTACGAACCGGGCTCTGGCGCGCACGTCAGCCATCTAACGCGGTATGACAGCCGATCGGTGCTAGTGGCATTTGAGCGTCCCGCCCCATTTCCGAGAGGCACCGCAGTTTCTGTAGGCAAAGAAAAAGCCCCGAGAGCATGGCTCGCGGGGCTTTGAGCGAAGACGTTACCGATTAGAACGGGATATCGTCATCAAAGCTGTCGAAATCCGGAGCAGGCTGTGGAGCGGCCTGTTGTGGAGGTGGCGCCTGACGCGACTGCTGCGGTGCCGACTGCTGCGGACGCGGAGCCTGCTGGCGTGGGGCCGGAGCGGACTGCTGGTAGTTGTTGCCCCCGCCTTGTTGGTCGCCCTGCTGTGGACGGCCGCCGAGCAGTTGCATGGTGCCTTGCATGTCGACCACAATTTCAGTGGTGTAACGCTTGATGCCGTCTTTTTCCCACTCGCGGGTTTGCAGTTTGCCTTCGATGTAAACCTGCGAACCTTTACGCAGGTACTCGCCGGCGATCTCTGCAACCTTGCCGAACATCGACACGCGGTGCCATTCGGTTTTCTCGACCTTCTGGCCGGTCTGCTTGTCAGTCCACTGTTCGCTGGTCGCCAGACTCAGGTTGGTCACGGCGTTACCGTTAGGCAAGTAGCGAACTTCGGGATCCTGGCCGCATGTACCGACCAATATGACTTTGTTAACCCCACGGGCCATAACGTTCTCCTAAGCTGGGCGCGCTGTCGGCACTGGGTTGACCAGTTGCTCGAGCGTCGCGCGATCCAATAATTCGGTGTCCAATTTGATGTAGATGGCGGCTTCTTCAGCAATAACCACAGCATCCGTAACCCCAGCGACGGCCTTAAGGCGCTCAACCAGACCGGCTTCGCGGATCGCTTCTGGCGATAACGGCAAACGCAGGCTCGTCACATAGGGAGGTTCGCGCATGGTAACAGCAAAGGCTAGCCAGAGGGCAGCCAGACCTGCGCATCCCAGGAACACAACCGACAAACCGCCATGCTGGAACATCCAGCCGCCCATGATGCCGCCAAGCGCAGAGCCGAGGAACTGGCTGGTGGAATAAACCCCCATCGCCGTGCCCTTGCCACCGGCCGGTGAAACTTTACTGATCAGCGAAGGCAGCGAAGCCTCCAGCAGGTTGAACGCGGTGAAGAACACCACCGTACCGATTACCAGCGCCCGCAGGCTGTCGCCGAACTCCCAGAAGAATAGCTCAGTGAGCATCAATGTCGCGACGGCGCCCAGGAGAACTCGTTTCATTTTGCGTTTCTTCTCGCCGTAGATGATGAACGGGATCATGGCGAAGAACGAAATCAGCAAGGCGGTCAGGTAGACCCACCAGTGCTGCTCCTTGGGCAGGCCGGCTTTTTCGACCAGGGCCAGGGGCAGTGCGACGAAGCTGCACATCAGCATCGCGTGCAACACGAAGATACCTAAATCCAGACGGAGCAGGTCCGGGTGCTTGAGCGTCGGCAACAATGCCTTGCGTGCGACGCCGGACTCACGGTGCTGCAAGGTGCCGGTGGAGCGCGGCACCATGAAGGCCACGATCACGATCCCGAACAACGCCATGCCGCCCGTGGCCAGAAACAGCCCGTGCAAACCAAAGGCGCGCGTCAGCAATGGACCCACCACCATGGCCACCGCGAACGACAGGCCGATGGTCATGCCGATCATGGCCATGGCCTTGGTGCGATGTTGTTCGCGGGTCAAGTCCGAGAGCAGCGCCATGACGGCTGCGGAAATTGCGCCGGCGCCCTGCAGCACGCGCCCGGCGATCACGCCCCAGATCGAATCCGACTGCGCGGCAAGCACGCTGCCGAGCGCGAACACGATGAGACCCAGGTAAATCACCGGGCGACGGCCGATGCGGTCGGAAATAATCCCGAACGGAATCTGGAAAAGCGCCTGGGTCAGGCCATAGGCGCCAATCGCCAGGCCGATCAGGGCGGGAGTCGCGCCTGCGAGATCCATTCCATAGGTCGCCAGCACCGGCAACACCATAAACATGCCAAGCATACGGAAGGCGAACACCAGGGCCAGACCGCTTGCTGCTCGGGTCTCGCCGCTACTCATGCGTTCGCTGTGGGGATCGTGCATGGAAAAACCTCGTGTGAACCGGCGGCGATTCTACCAGTCCCATCGATTGAGAGGGTATATGCGGCGCTTTGCCGCGCAGCTTTCATGTAAGGCTGCAACCGGCACTTTGACAGTGTATATTCATCCAGTCTTTAGCCGTATACTCCTGCATTATTTACGCCCGCCGTGCGAGGCCATCTTGGACAAGATCCTGATTCGTGGGGCTAGAACCCACAACCTGAAGAACATCGACCTGACCCTGCCCCGGGACAAACTGATCGTCATCACCGGCCTGTCCGGCTCCGGCAAATCGTCCCTGGCGTTCGACACGCTGTATGCCGAAGGTCAGCGTCGCTACGTGGAATCGCTGTCGGCCTATGCCCGGCAATTCCTGTCGATGATGGAAAAGCCTGACGTCGACACTATTGAAGGCCTGTCGCCGGCAATTTCCATCGAGCAGAAGTCGACCTCCCATAACCCGCGCTCTACCGTGGGCACCATCACCGAAATCTACGACTACCTGCGTCTGCTGTATGCGCGTGTGGGTATTCCGCGCTGCCCGGACCACGATATTCCCCTGGAAGCCCAGACCGTCAGCCAGATGGTCGACCTGGTGCTGGCCCAGCCGGAAGGCGCCAAGCTGATGTTGCTGGCGCCGGTGATTCGCGAGCGCAAAGGCGAACACCTTTCGGTCTTCGAAGAGCTGCGTGCGCAAGGTTTTGTGCGCGCGCGCATCAACGGCAAGCTGTATGAGCTGGATGAAGCGCCGAAGCTCGACAAGCAGAAGAAGCATTCCATTGATGTGGTGGTCGACCGCTTCAAAGTGCGCGCCGACTTGCAGCAGCGCCTGGCCGAATCGTTCGAGACCGCGCTGAAGCTGGCGGATGGTATTGCGCTGGTCGCGCCGATGGACGACGAACCGGGTGAAGAGGTTATCTTCTCCGCGCGCTTTGCCTGCCCGATCTGCGGCCATGCCATCAGCGAGCTGGAACCCAAGCTGTTTTCCTTCAACAACCCGGCCGGCGCGTGCCCGACCTGCGATGGCCTGGGCGTTAAACAGTTCTTCGACATCAAGCGCCTGGTCAACGGTGAGCTGACTTTGGCGGAGGGCGCGATTCGCGGCTGGGACAGGCGCAACGTCTACTACTTCCAGATGCTGGGGTCATTGGCCTCGCACTATAAATTCAGCCTGGAAGTGCCGTTCAACCAGCTGCCGGCCGAGCAGCAGAAGGTCATCCTGCACGGCAGCGGCTCGCAGAATGTCGACTTCAAGTACCTGAACGACCGTGGCGATATCGTCAAACGCTCGCACCCATTCGAAGGCATCGTGCCGAACCTGGAGCGTCGTTACCGCGAGACTGAGTCGGCAAGCGTGCGTGAAGAGCTGGCCAAATTCCTCAGCACTCAGCCTTGCCCGGATTGCCGCGGCACGCGTCTGCGTCGCGAGGCGCGGCATGTGTGGGTGGGCGAGAAGACACTGCCGGCCGTGACCAACCTGCCGATTGGCGATGCCTGTGAATATTTTGGTGTACTCAAGCTGACCGGCCGCCGTGGGGAAATTGCGGACAAGATCCTCAAGGAAATCCGTGAGCGCCTGCAGTTCCTGGTTAACGTTGGCCTGGACTACCTGTCGCTGGATCGCAGTGCAGATACGTTGTCTGGCGGTGAAGCTCAGCGGATTCGCTTGGCCAGCCAGATTGGTGCTGGCCTCGTGGGCGTGTTGTACATCCTCGATGAACCGTCGATTGGCTTGCACCAACGGGACAATGACCGCCTGCTGGGAACCCTGAAGCACCTGCGGGATATCGGCAACACCGTGATCGTAGTCGAGCACGACGAAGATGCGATTCGCCTGGCGGACTACGTGGTCGACATCGGCCCGGGTGCGGGTGTGCACGGTGGCCATATTGTTGCCGAGGGCACGCCTGCCGAGGTGATGGCCCACCCGGACTCTTTGACCGGCAAGTACCTGTCTGGCCGCGTGAAGATTGAAGTACCGGCCAAACGTACGCCACGCAACAAGAAAATGGCGCTGCACCTGAAGGGCGCACGCGGTAACAACTTGCGCAACGTCGACCTGGAAATTCCGCTGGGTCTTTTGACCTGCGTGACCGGTGTATCCGGCTCGGGCAAGTCGACACTGATCAACAACACGCTGTTCCCGCTGAGTGCCACCGCCTTGAACGGCGCGACCACGCTGGAAGCAGCCGCGCACGACAGCATCAAGGGCCTGGAGCATCTGGACAAAGTCGTCGACATCGACCAAAGCCCGATCGGCCGTACACCACGCTCCAACCCGGCGACCTATACCGGCTTGTTCACCCCAATCCGCGAGCTGTTTGCTGGCGTACCGGAATCCCGCTCGCGGGGTTATGGGCCGGGCCGGTTCTCGTTCAACGTCAAGGGCGGGCGCTGCGAAGCGTGCCAGGGCGATGGCCTGATCAAGGTAGAGATGCACTTTCTGCCGGACATCTACGTGCCGTGTGACGTGTGCAAGAGCAAGCGTTATAACCGCGAAACCCTGGAGATCAAGTACAAGGGCAAAAGCATCCACGAAACCCTGGAGATGACCATCGAGGAAGCTCGGGTGTTCTTCGACGCGGTTCCAGCGTTGGCGCGCAAGCTACAAACGTTGATGGATGTGGGCCTGTCGTACATCAAGCTGGGGCAATCGGCGACTACCTTGTCCGGCGGCGAGGCGCAGCGGGTGAAGCTGTCTCGTGAGCTGTCCAAGCGCGATACTGGCAAGACTCTGTATATCCTCGATGAGCCGACCACGGGTCTGCACTTCGCCGATATCCAGCAATTGCTGGACGTACTGCACCGCTTGCGTGACCACGGCAACACAGTGGTGGTTATCGAGCACAACCTGGATGTGATCAAGACTGCCGACTGGCTGGTGGACCTGGGGCCGGAAGGCGGCTCCAAGGGCGGCCAGATCATTGCGGTGGGCACACCGGAGCAGGTTTCCGAGATGCCGCAGTCACATACCGGTTATTACTTGAAGCCGTTGCTGGCACGCGATAAAGCCTGATTTTTCGGGCGCATTAAAAAGCCCCTGTCACTTTGCGGTGACAGGGGCTTTTTTGTAGCCGGGAATCAGAACTGCGATTGCAGGTAATTCTCCAGGCCAACCAGCTTGATCAGGCCCAACTGCTTTTCCAGCCAGTAGGTGTGATCTTCTTCGGTGTCGTTAAGCTGCACACGGAGAATTTCGCGGGTCACGTAGTCATTGTGCTGCTCACAGAGCTCGATGCCCTTGCAGAGTGCGGCTCGCACCTTGTACTCAAGGCGAAGATCGGCTGCGAGCATGTCAGGCACCGTGGTACCCACATCCAGGTCGTCGGGGCGCATACGTGGCGTGCCTTCGAGCATCAGGATGCGGCGCATCAGCGCGTCAGCGTGCTGTGCTTCTTCTTCCATTTCGTGGTTGATACGCTCGTAGAGCTCGGTAAAGCCCCAGTCTTCGTACATGCGCGAATGGATGAAATATTGGTCACGAGCTGCCAGTTCGCCCGTCAGCAACGTGTTGAGGTAATCGATTACGTCGGGGTGACCTTGCATCGCCCTACATCTCCCTGCTTGAAAGTCTGTAGTTTGAACCATGATGACCCGAAGGTCACGGGACCAACGGCAGAAAAGTGAAGATTTCCGGAGAAAAGTAGCTGAAATAACGCAAAAACCGCCCAAATGAGGGCGGTTCTGCTTATCGTTTAGACTTAACTAAGCGTTACACCCAATGCCTTTGCGATTGCGTCTCCATAAGCCGGGTCAGCTTTGAAGAAGTGCTGCAGCTGGCGCTGCACCACATCGCTGGTGACGCCGGCCATTGCACCGGCAATGTTGCTGACCAGCAGGGCTTTCTGACTATCGTCCATCAAACGAAACAGTGCGCCGGCATGGCTGTAGTAGTCAGTGTCCTCACGGTGATCGTAGCGATCAGCGGCACCGCTCAAGGCCAAGGCGGGTTCTGCATACTGTGGCGCTTGTTTGGGCGCATCAGCGTAGCTGTTTGGCTCATAGTTAGGCGCTGCGCCACCATTGCTGCCGAAGGCCATCGAACCATCACGTTGGTAGCTGTTTACCGGGTTGCGTGGGGCGTTCACCGGCAATTGCTGGTGATTGGTACCCACGCGGTAGCGGTGAGCATCGGCGTACGCGAATACACGGCCTTGCAGCATGCGGTCTGGCGACAGGCCGACACCCGGCACCATGTTGCTTGGGCCAAACGCGGCCTGCTCAACTTCAGCAAAGTAGTTCTGCGGGTTACGGTTGAGCTCCAACTCGCCGACTTCGATAAGGGGAAACTCTTTCTGCGACCAGGTTTTAGTCACATCGAAGGGGTTCTCGTAGTGAGCGTTAGCTTGGGCTTCAGTCATGATCTGAACGCAGACACGCCATTTCGGGAAGTCTCCGCGCTCAATCGCACCGAACAAATCACGCTGTGCGTAATCAGGATCTGTACCGGCCAGGCGCGCGGCTTCAGCTGGCGCCAGGTTCTTGATCCCTTGCTTGGTCTTGTAGTGCCACTTAACCCAGTGACGCTCACCACGAGCATTGATCAGGCTATAAGTGTGACTGCCGAAGCCGTGCATGTGACGGTAGCCGTCAGGAATGCCGCGATCCGAGAAGAGGATGGTGACTTGGTGCAACGCTTCTGGAGAGTGCGACCAGAAATCCCACATCATCTGCGCACTTTTCAAATTGCTTTGCGGCAAGCGTTTTTGGGTGTGGATAAAGTCTGGGAATTTCAGCGGGTCACGGATGAAGAATACGGGCGTGTTGTTGCCCACGATGTCCCAGTTACCTTCCTCGGTGTAGAACTTCAGGGCGAAACCACGGGGGTCGCGCTCAGTGTCGGCCGAACCGCGCTCGCCGCCGACAGTGGAGAACCGCAGGAAGGTCGGTGTTTGTTTTCCGACGGACTCGAACAGCTTTGCACTGGTGTACTGAGTGATGTCTTGAGTAACGGTGAAGGTACCGTAAGCACCCGAGCCTTTGGCGTGCACGCGGCGCTCAGGAATGTTTTCACGGTTGAAGTGTGCAAGCTTCTCGATCAGGTGGAAATCGTCGAGCAGCAAAGGACCGCGCGGGCCGGCGGTACGGGAATTCTGGTTATCGGCAACGGGCGCACCGCTGGCGGTCGTAAGGACTTTACTCATGCTCAATCTTCCTCAGGTCAGACTCGGAACTGCCGGCTAATCGGCTTGGAGGAAGTATTGACTATCAAGATGACTCCATCAAATGCATTAAATCATGGTCTTTGATAGAGAATAACTAATGAGCCAGCCGCGCAAACGGCGATGGCTTAATAGCAGCACGGGCAGCGACGTAGGAAATACGGCTGTTTTTTAGACGCACACAAAAAACCGGGCACTAGGCCCGGTTCTTCGTTGCAGACTGTCGTCTTACTCGGCGGATACAGCTTCGCCGGCAGTAGCACGATCAACCAACTCGACGTACGCCATAGGCGCGTTGTCGCCAGCGCGGAAACCGCACTTGAGGATGCGCAGGTAGCCACCCTCACGGGTAGCGTAACGCTTGCCCAGGTCGTTGAAGAGCTTACCAACGATAGCTTTCGAACGAGTACGGTCGAAAGCCAGACGGCGGTTAGCCAGGCTGTCTGTCTTGGCCAAAGTGATCAGCGGCTCAGCAACGCGACGCAGTTCTTTAGCTTTCGGCAGTGTAGTTTTGATCAGCTCGTGCTCGAACAGCGACACCGCCATGTTTTGGAACATGGCCTTGCGGTGCGAGCTGGTACGGCTCAGGTGACGACCACTTTTACGATGACGCATGGTTCATTCCTTACCAAACTCACGTTCGGTGATTACGACGATCAGGCAGTCGCCTTGTCGTCCTTCTTAAGACTTGCAGGCGGCCAGTTGTCGAGGCGCATGCCGAGGGACAGACCGCGGGAGGCCAGAACGTCCTTGATTTCAGTCAAGGATTTCTTGCCCAGGTTCGGAGTCTTCAACAGTTCTACTTCGGTACGCTGAATCAGGTCACCGATGTAGTAAATGTTTTCCGCCTTAAGGCAGTTAGCCGAACGTACAGTCAGTTCCAGATCGTCAACCGGGCGAAGCAGGATCGGATCGATCTCGTCTTCCTGCTCGATTACCACTGGTTCGCTGTCACCTTTGAGGTCGACGAACGCAGCCAACTGCTGTTGCAGAATGGTTGCAGCGCGGCGGATAGCCTCTTCAGGATCCAGAGTACCGTTGGTTTCCAGATCAATAACCAGCTTGTCCAGGTTAGTACGCTGTTCGACACGGGCGTTTTCCACCACGTATGCGATACGGCGAACCGGGCTGAACGAAGAGTCAAGCTGCAAGCGACCAATGCTGCGGCTTTCGTCTTCATCGCTCTGACGCGAGTCGGCCGGTTCATAACCACGACCACGAGCTACGGTGAGCTTCATGTTCAGGGCGCCGTTAGACGCCAGGTTAGCGATTACGTGATCGGGGTTAACGATCTCGACATCATGATCCAGCTGAATATCGGCAGCGGTAACCACCCCCGAACCCTTCTTCGACAAGGTCAGCGTAACTTCGTCACGGCCGTGCAGCTTGATAGCCAGACCTTTAAGGTTCAACAGGATTTCAATTACGTCTTCCTGTACACCTTCGATGGCGCTGTACTCGTGGAGCACACCGTCAATCTCGGCCTCGACTACTGCACAGCCGGGCATTGAGGACAACAGGATGCGGCGCAGCGCGTTGCCCAGGGTGTGGCCAAAACCACGCTCGAGAGGCTCGAGAGTGATCTTGGCGCGGGTTGGACTGACAACCTGCACATCAATGTGGCGGGGTGTCAGGAACTCATTTACCGAAATCTGCATGGATGCACCTATTTTCTAGCCCTTACTTGGAGTAGAGCTCGACAATCAGGCTTTCGTTGATGTCGGCGGACAGATCACTGCGAGCAGGAACGTTCTTGAAAACGCCCGACTTCTTCTCAGTGTCTACTTCTACCCATTCTACGCGGCCACGTTGGGCACACAGATCGAGAGCTTGGACAATGCGAAGTTGGTTTTTTGCTTTCTCGCGAATCGCGACCACGTCACCAGCACGAACCTGGTAAGACGGGACGTTAACGGTTTGGCCGTTTACGCTGACGGATTTGTGCGATACCAGCTGACGGGATTCGGCACGAGTCGAACCAAAGCCCATACGGTATACAACGTTGTCCAGACGGCATTCGAGCAGTTGCAGCAGGTTTTCACCGGTTGCACCTTTCTTGCCAGCAGCTTCTTTGTAGTAGCCGCTGAACTGACGCTCGAGAACGCCATAAATACGACGGACCTTCTGCTTTTCACGCAGTTGGGTGCCGTAATCGGACTGGCGACCGCGGCGTTGGCCGTGGATACCAGGTGCTGCTTCAATGTTGCACTTCGATTCGATCGCGCGCACGCCGCTCTTCAGGAAGAGATCGGTGCCTTCGCGACGAGCGAGTTTGCATTTTGGACCAATGTAACGAGCCATTCTTTACAATCTCCTGGATTACACGCGGCGCTTCTTCGGCGGACGGCACCCGTTGTGCGGGATTGGCGTCACGTCGGTGATGCTGGCGATCTTATAGCCACAGCCGTTCAAAGCACGGACAGCAGACTCACGACCTGGACCTGGACCTTTGACGTTGACGTCGAGGTTTTTCAGGCCGTATTCCAGCGCAGCTTGACCAGCACGTTCAGCAGCTACTTGAGCAGCAAACGGGGTGGACTTGCGGGAACCGCGGAAACCCGAACCACCAGAGGTAGCCCAAGACAGCGCGTTACCTTGACGGTCGGTGATGGTCACGATGGTGTTGTTAAAAGATGCATGGATGTGGGCGATGCCATCAACCACTGTCTTTTTAACTTTTTTACGAGGACGAGCAGCAGGTTTTGCCATGATAATTTTCCTGTCGATTCGCTGGGGCGATTACTTGCGGATCGGCTTACGCGGACCTTTACGGGTACGCGCGTTAGTCTTGGTACGCTGACCGCGTACTGGAAGACCACGACGATGACGCAGACCGCGATAGCAACCGAGGTCCATCAAACGCTTGATTTTCATGTTGATTTCGCGACGCAGGTCACCTTCAGTGGTGAACTTCGCCACTTCGCCACGCAGCAATTCAATCTGCTCGTCGCTCAGATCCTTGATCTTAGCGGCTGGGTTTACCCCAGCAACTGCGCAAATTTTCTGCGCAGTAGTGCGACCAACACCATAGATGTAGGTCAGCGAGATAACAGTGTGCTTGTTATCTGGAATGTTAACGCCTGCAATACGGGCCATTCAGTGGGACTCCAATTGACAGCTACCTACGCCCCGGAAGCCAAGAAATAGGGCGCGAGATAATATCGCTGTAATAACAAATAATCAACCCGGCAGCGCACTAGCTGCCGGGCTTCAAGCGGATCACACTCAGCCTTGGCGCTGTTTGTGACGCGGTTCCGCGCTGCAAATTACTCGAACAACACCTTCGCGGCGAATAATCTTGCAGTTACGGCACAGCTTTTTCACCGATGCACGAACTTTCATCACCAACTCCTCGAACCTTATGGGTACTCAGCGCAACATGCCGCTGCCGTAACCCTTCAGGTTGGCTTTCTTCATCAGGGATTCGTACTGGTGCGAAACGAGGTGCGATTGTACTTGGGACATGAAGTCCATCACAACCACGACCACGATCAGCAACGAGGTCCCGCCAAGGTAGAACGGAACGTTTGCTGCAACCACCAGGAACTGGGGCAACAAGCACACGGCCGTCATATATAGAGCACCGAACAGGGTCAAACGAGTCAGAACGCCATCAATGTAGCGCGCAGACTGCTCACCTGGACGAATACCCGGAATAAAGGCACCGGACTTCTTCAGGTTTTCCGCTACGTCTTTCGGATTGAACATCAACGCCGTATAGAAGAAGCAGAAGAAAATAATCCCTGCACTAAACAGCAGAATATTCAACGGCTGACCAGGAGCGATCGACTGAGAGAGGTCCTGCAGCCAGCCCATGTTTTCAGACTGACCAAACCAGGTACCCAACGAAGCCGGAAACAGCAAAATGCTGCTCGCGAAAATTGCCGGAATAACACCGGCCATATTCACTTTCAGCGGCAAGTGGCTGGTCTGCGCAGCGAAGACCTTACGGCCCTGCTGACGCTTGGCGTAGTGAACAGCAATACGACGCTGACCACGCTCAATGAACACCACAAAACCGATAATCGCTACTGCCAGCAGACCGATAGCAACCAGAGCGAAGATATTGATATCACCCTGACGTGCAGACTCGAAAGACTGCCCAATTGCTCTCGGAAGACCGGCGACGATACCTGCGAAAATCAACATCGAGATACCGTTACCAACACCACGCTCAGTAATCTGCTCACCCAGCCACATCATGAACATCGCACCAGCCACAAAAGTGGATACCGCGACGAAATAGAAGCCAAAGTCACCAGTGAACGCAACGCCCTGCCCTGCCAGGCCAACGGACATGCCGATAGCTTGAACCAGGGCAAGGACGACAGTGCCGTAGCGGGTGTACTGGCTAATCTTGCGACGGCCAGCTTCACCTTCCTTCTTCAACTGCTCCAACTGCGGGCTGACGGCGGTCATCAGTTGCATGATGATCGATGCCGAAATGTACGGCATGATCCCCAGTGCAAAAATGCTCATCCGTTCCAGCGCGCCGCCGGAAAACATGTTGAACAAGCTAAGAATGGTCCCCTCATTCTGTCGAAACAGGTCTGCGAGTCGGTCCGGGTTGATACCTGGAACCGGGATGTGTGCGCCTATTCGGTAGACGATAATCGCCAGGAACAGAAAACGCAGACGAGCCCAGAGTTCAGACATACCGCCTTTGCCGAGCGCTGAGAGAGCACCTTGCTTAGCCATTTATTCCTCGAACTTGCCGCCAGCTGCTTCGATAGCCGAACGCGCACCTTTGGTGGCGCCGATTCCCTTGCCGATAGTGACAGCGCGAGTCACTTCACCGGACAGCATGATTTTCACACGCTGTACGTTGACGTTGATCACGTTGGCATCTTTCAGGGTCTGCACAGTAACGATGTCGCCTTCCACTTTAGCCAGCTCGGACAGACGCACTTCTGCGCGGTCCATGGCCTTCAGGGAAACGAAACCGAACTTAGGCAGGCGACGATGCAGCGGCTGTTGGCCGCCTTCAAAGCCTGGAGCGATGGTGCCACCGGAGCGGGAGGTTTGACCTTTGTGGCCACGGCCACCAGTCTTACCCAAACCGCTACCGATACCACGGCCCGGACGATGCTTTTCGCGACGGGAACCCGGCGCTGGACTCAGATCATTGAGTTTCATCGATTAACCCTCTACACGCAGCATGTAGTAAGCCTTGTTGATCATCCCGCGATTCTCGGGAGTATCCTGGACTTCTACAGTGTGACCGATGCGACGCAGACCCAAACCCTTAACGCACAGTTTGTGGTTAGGAATGCGGCCGGTCATGCTTTTGATCAGCGTTACTTTAACGGTAGCCATGATCAGAAGATCTCCTTGACAGTCAGACCACGCTTGGCAGCGATGGACTCAGGAGATTGCATAGCTTTCAAACCTTTGAAAGTGGCGTGAACCACGTTTACCGGGTTGGTCGAGCCGTAGCACTTGGCCAGAACGTTCTGAACGCCAGCAACTTCGAGGACAGCACGCATAGCGCCGCCAGCGATGATACCGGTACCTTCAGAAGCAGGCTGCATGTACACCTTCGAAGCGCCGTGAGCGGACTTCATTGCGTACTGCAGAGTGGTGCCGTTCAGATCAACTTGGATCATGTTGCGACGAGCAGCTTCCATTGCCTTCTGGATCGCAGCAGGCACTTCACGTGACTTGCCACGGCCGAAGCCAACGCGCCCTTTACCATCACCAACCACGGTCAACGCGGTGAAAGTGAAGATACGGCCGCCTTTAACGGTTTTGGCTACGCGGTTAACTTGAACCAGCTTCTCAATGTAGCCTTCGTCGCGCTTTTGGTCGTTATTTGACATAACTTAGAACTCCAGCCCAGCTTCACGAGCAGCATCAGCCAGCGCTTTCACGCGACCGTGGTACTTGAAGCCAGAGCGGTCGAAAGCCACTTGCGAGACGCCAGCGGCCTTAGCACGCGTAGCGACCAGCTGGCCAACCTTTGTGGCCGCGTCGATGTTGCCAGTGGCACCATCACGCAGTTCTTTATCCAAAGTCGAGGCGCTTGCCAGGACTTTGTTGCCGTCGGCCGAGATGACCTGGGCGTAGATGTGCTGCGACGAGCGGAACACGCAGAGACGCACGACTTCGAGTTCGTGCATTTTCAGGCGTGCTTTGCGAGCGCGACGCAGTCGAGTAACTTTTTTGTCGGTCATTTGCTATGCCCTACTTCTTCTTGGCTTCTTTACGACGGACGACTTCGTCCGCGTAGCGCACACCTTTGCCTTTGTACGGCTCTGGTGGACGGAAGTCGCGGATCTCAGCGGCCACCTGACCTACCAGCTGCTTATCAATACCCTTGATCAGGATATCGGTCTGGCTAGGGGTCTCAGCGGTGATGCCTTCCGGCAGTTCGTAATCCACTGGGTGCGAGAAGCCAAGGGCCAGGTTCAAAACCGTGCCTTTTGCTTGCGCTTTGTAACCAACACCGACCAGCTGGAGCTTGCGCTCGAAGCCTTGGCTTACGCCTTGGACCATGTTGTTTACCAACGCACGCGTGGTACCGGCCATTGCGCGAGTTTGTTGATCGCCATTGCGAGCAGCGAAACGCAGCTCACCAGCTTCTTCAACGATCTCAACGGACGAATGGATGTTCAGTTCAAGAGTGCCCTTGGCACCCTTCACCGAAAGCTGTTGGCCTGCGAATTTTACTTCGACACCGGCTGGCAGCTTAACGGGGTTCTTAGCGACGCGAGACATGCTTATCCCCCCTTAGAACACAGTGCAAAGAACTTCGCCGCCGACACCGGCAGCGCGCGCAGCACGATCCGTCATCACACCTTTGTTGGTGGAGACGATAGACACGCCCAGACCGCCACGAACTTTCGGCAGATCTTCAGCGGACTTGTACTGACGCAGGCCTGGACGGCTAACGCGCTTCACTTCCTCGATGACCGAACGGCCTTCGAAGTACTTCAGCTCGATGGACAGCAGTGGTTTTGTTTCGCTGCTGATCTGATAACCCGCAATGTAGCCTTCGTCTTTCAGGACTTTGGCAACAGCTACCTTCAACTTGGAAGATGGCATGCTTACGACGGACTTTTCAGCCATCTGGGCATTACGGATACGAGTTAGCATGTCCGCTAACGGGTCCTGCATACTCATGGGCTAGACGCTCCTAATACAAAAAAATTAGCCTTGCGGCTACATATGTCGCCGAGAATCTCCGAGCATAGAAAACACGGGCTCAGGCGAGCCGGATATTCTAGACACACTCCGGAAATGAAACAAGCCCCAAAAGGGGCTTGTTCCAGATTCAAGGTCACCGGTGGTCAGTATCTTGCGATGCAGGCCACCTGGACGTCGAAAGTACTTACCAGCTGGCTTTAACCAGACCTGGTACGTCACCACGCATTGCCGCTTCACGCAGTTTGTTACGGCCGAGGCCGAACTTGCGGTAAACGCCGTGTGGACGACCGGTCAGGCGGCAGCGGTTACGCATGCGCGAAGCGCTTGCGTCACGTGGCTGCTTCTGCAGAGCAACTGTAGCTTCCCAACGTGCTTCTGGACTTGCGTTCAGATCAACGATGATTGCTTTCAGTGCTGCACGCTTCTTGGCGTACTTGGCAACCGTGAGCTGACGCTTCAGCTCGCGGTTTTTCATGCTCATCTTGGCCATGGTCCTACTCCAATCAGTTGCGGAACGGGAATTTGAAAGCACGCAACAGGGCGCGACCTTCATCATCGTTCTTGGCAGTGGTGGTCAGGGTGATGTCCAGACCGCGGAGAGCATCGATCTTGTCGTAGTCGATTTCCGGGAAGATGATCTGCTCTTTCACGCCCATGCTGTAGTTACCACGACCATCGAAGGACTTGGCATTCAGGCCGCGGAAGTCGCGGACCCGAGGCAGGGAGATCGACAGCAGACGATCCAGGAATTCGTACATACGCTCACGGCGCAGAGTCACTTTGACGCCGATCGGCCAACCTTCACGGACTTTAAAGCCAGCGATGGATTTCCGAGCGTAAGTCACAACGACTTTTTGACCGGTGATCTTTTCCAGGTCAGCAACAGCGTGCTCGATGACTTTTTTGTCGCCGATCGCTTCGCCCAGACCCATGTTCAGGGTGATTTTGGTAACGCGCGGAACTTCCATCACGTTCCCGAGCTTAAGTTCTTCCTTAAGCTTGGGGGCGATTTCCTTCCGGTAAATCTCTTGTAGTCGTGCCATGGTCTTATCTACCTAGCAGTGTTCAAGCATCAACCGCTTTTTGGGTCGACTTGAAGACACGAATTTTCTTACCGTCTTCTACTTTGAAACCAACACGATCAGCCTTGTTGGTTTCGCCATTGAAGATGGCGACGTTAGAAGCGTGCAGTGGCGCTTCTTTCTCGACGATACCGCCCTGTACGCCCGACATCGGGTTAGGCTTGGTATGACGCTTGACCAGGTTCAGACCACCAACGACCAGACGGTCATCAGCAAGAACCTTCAGCACCTTACCGCGCTTACCTTTGTCTTTGCCGGCGATCACGATGATCTCGTCGTCACGACGAATCTTTTGCATGTCGGATCTCCTTACAGCACTTCTGGGGCGAGCGAGACGATCTTCATGAACTTCTCAGTACGAAGTTCACGGGTCACTGGCCCAAAGATACGGGTGCCGATCGGCTCTTGCTTGTTGTTCAGAAGAACAGCAGCGTTGCCATCAAAGCGGATAATGGAGCCATCTGCACGGCGTACGCCGTGACGAGTGCGGACTACAACAGCAGTCATCACTTGGCCTTTTTTCACTTTACCGCGAGGAATTGCTTCCTTGACGGTAACCTTGATGATGTCACCGATACCAGCGTAACGACGATGGGAGCCACCCAGCACCTTGATGCACATAACACGGCGAGCGCCGCTGTTATCGGCCACATCGAGCATGGATTGAGTCTGAATCATATAATTTCTCCGACCCCTAGTCCTTAGACTTCCACAGCGCGTTCGAGAACATCAACCAGTGCCCAAGACTTGGTCTTGGCCAGCGGACGAGTTTCACGAATAGTGACTTTGTCGCCGATGTGGCACTGATTGGTTTCGTCGTGCGCGTGCAGCTTAGTCGAACGCTTAACATATTTACCGTAGATCGGGTGCTTAACGCGACGCTCGATCAAAACGGTGATGGTTTTGTCCATCTTGTCGCTGACAACACGGCCAGTCAGCGTACGGACAGTCTTTTCGGCTTCAGCCATGATCACTTACCTGCCTGCTGGTTGAGCACAGTCTTCACGCGAGCGATGTCACGCTTAACTTGCGAGAGCAGATGAGACTGCCCCAACTGGCCAGTTGCTTTCTGCATACGCAGATTGAACTGGTCGCGCAGCAAGCCGAGCAGTTGCTCGTTCAGCTGCTGTGCGGATTTTTCACGAAGTTCATTCGCTTTCATCACATCACCGTCCGTTTAACAAAGGCGGTGGCGAGCGGCAGCTTTGCAGCAGCCAGGGCAAAAGCCTCACGCGCCAGCTCTTCAGTTACACCCTCGATTTCATACAGGACTTTGCCTGGCTGAATCTGGGCTACCCAGTATTCCACGTTACCCTTACCTTTACCCATCCGAACCTCGAGAGGCTTTTTGGAGATCGGCTTGTCCGGGAATACACGGATCCAGATCTTGCCGCCACGTTTTACGTGACGGGTCAGAGCACGACGCGCTGACTCGATCTGACGAGCGGTGAGACGACCACGAGCTACAGACTTCAGCGCGAACTCGCCGAAGCTGACTTTGCTACCGCGCTGTGCCAGACCACGGTTGTGGCCTGTCATCTGCTTGCGGAACTTCGTACGCTTAGGTTGCAACATTTGGCGTACCCCTTACTTAGCAGCTTTTTTACGAGGCGCTGGTGCTTGTGGTTTCAGTTCTTCTTGGCGACCACCAATTACTTCGCCTTTGAAGATCCAAACCTTTACACCGATCACACCGTAAGTGGTGTGAGCTTCGTAGTTGGCATAGTCGATGTCGGCACGCAGGGTGTGCAGTGGCACACGACCTTCGCGATACCATTCAGTACGTGCGATTTCAGCACCGCCGAGACGACCGCTCACTTGGATTTTGATGCCTTTGGCACCAATGCGCATGGCGTTCTGCACGGCGCGCTTCATAGCGCGACGGAACATTACGCGACGCTCCAGCTGCTGAGCTACGCTCTGCGCAACCAGCATACCGTCGAGCTCCGGCTTGCGGATCTCTTCGATATTGATGTGCACAGGCACACCCATTTGCTTGGTCAGGTCCTGACGCAGTTTCTCAACATCTTCACCTTTCTTCCCGATAACGATACCTGGACGAGCGGTGTGGATGGTGATACGTGCAGTTTGTGCCGGACGATGGATATCGATACGGCTTACGGACGCGCTTTTTAGTTTGTCTTGGAGATACTCACGCACCTTCAGATCAGCGAACAAATAGTCCGCATAAGTCCGACCGTCTGCGTACCAGACGGAGGTGTGCTCCTTGACGATTCCCAGGCGAATGCCAATGGGATGTACTTTCTGACCCATCTCTTCGACTCCGTTACTTGTCAGCAACCTTGACAGTGATATGGCAAGACCGCTTGACGATGCGATCAGCACGGCCTTTGGCACGTGGCATGATGCGCTTCAGCGAACGCCCTTCGTTGACGAAAACGGTGCTGACCTTCAGGTCATCAACGTCTGCGCCTTCGTTATGCTCGGCGTTGGCTACGGCCGACTCCAGCACTTTCTTCATGATCTCGGCGGCTTTCTTACTGCTGAAAGCCAACAGGTTGAGCGCTTCGCCCACCTTCTTCCCGCGGATCTGGTCGGCGACCAAGCGGGCTTTCTGGGCGGAGATTCGAGCGCCCGACAACTTAGCGGCTACTTCCATTTCCTTACCCCTTAACGCTTGGCTTTCTTGTCTGCCACGTGCCCACGATAAGTGCGGGTACCGGCAAACTCGCCTAGTTTGTGGCCGACCATGTCTTCGTTAACGAGAACTGGGACGTGTTGACGACCGTTGTGTACTGCGATGGTCAGACCGACCATTTGTGGCAGGATCATCGAACGACGCGACCAGGTTTTAACTGGTTTGCGATCGTTCTTTTCCGCCGCCACTTCGATCTTCTTCAGTAGGTGAAGATCAATAAAAGGACCTTTTTTCAGAGAACGTGGCACTGTCGTATCCCTCTATTTACTTGCGACGACGGACGATCATTTTGTCGGTACGCTTATTACCACGAGTCTTCGCGCCCTTAGTCGGGAAGCCCCATGGCGATACCGGATGACGACCACCAGAGGTACGACCTTCACCACCACCGTGTGGGTGGTCAACCGGGTTCATGGCAACACCACGAACGGTTGGGCGAACGCCACGCCAGCGTTTGGCACCAGCTTTACCCAGCGAACGCAGGCTGTGCTCGGAGTTCGAGACTTCACCCAGGGTCGCGCGGCATTCAGCCAGCACTTTACGCATCTCACCAGAACGCAGACGCAGGGTCACGTAGACACCTTCACGAGCGATCAGCTGAGCCGAAGCACCAGCGGAACGAGCGATTTGCGCGCCTTTACCTGGCTTCAATTCGATGCCGTGTACGGTGCTACCAACTGGAATGTTGCGCAGTTGCAGAGCGTTGCCCGGCTTGATCGGTGCCAGAGCACCTGCGATCAGCTGGTCGCCAGCGCTCACGCCTTTAGGGGCGATGATGTAGCGACGCTCGCCATCTGCGTACAGCAGCAGAGCGATGTGAGCAGTACGGTTTGGATCGTATTCGATACGCTCGACAGTGGCAGCGATGCCATCTTTGTCGTTGCGACGGAAGTCGACCAGACGATAATGCTGCTTATGGCCACCACCGATGTGACGAGTGGTAATACGACCATTGTTGTTACGACCACCAGTCTTCGATTTCTTCTCGAGCAGCGGTGCGTGAGGAGCGCCTTTATGCAGCTCCTGGTTGACCACCTTGACCACAAAACGGCGGCCAGGGGAAGTCGGTTTGCATTTAACGATTGCCATGATGCACCCCTTCCTTACTCAGCACTGCTGCTGAAATCGAGATCTTGGCCTGGCTGAAGGGAGATAACTGCCTTCTTCCAGTCATTACGCTTGCCCAGACCGCGAGCAGTGCGCTTGCTCTTACCCAGAACATTCAGGGTAGTAACACGCTCAACTTTCACGCTGAACAGGCTTTCGACGGCCTTCTTGATTTCCAGCTTGGTTGCGTCAGTTGCAACCTTGAAAACGAACTGGCCTTTCTTGTCAGCCAGAACCGTAGCCTTTTCGGAAACGTGCGGGCCAAGCAGAACTTTAAATACGCGTTCCTGGTTCATCCCAGCAGCTCCTCGAATTTCTTCACGGCCGACACGGTGATCAACACCTTGTCGTATGCGATCAGACTAACTGGATCGGAACCTTGCACGTCACGTACATCAACGTGAGGCAGGTTACGAGCAGCCAGGTACAGGTTCTGATCAACAGCTTCGGACACGATCAAAACGTCGGTCAGGCTCATGTTGTTCAGTTTGCCCAGCAGATCTTTGGTTTTTGGACTTTCAACAGCGAAGTCCTGAACCACGACCAGACGATCAGTACGCACGAGTTCAGCAAGGATGGAGCGCAGTGCTGCGCGATACATCTTCTTGTTGAGCTTCTGAGTGTGATCCTGAGGACGAGCTGCGAAAGTGGTACCGCCGCCACGCCAGATTGGGCTACGGATAGTACCGGCACGAGCACGGCCAGTACCTTTCTGACGCCAAGGGCGCTTACCGCCACCACGTACGTCGGAACGGGTCTTTTGCTGCTTGCTACCTTGACGGCCGCCGGCCATGTAGGCCACGACTGCTTGGTGAACCAGCGTCTCGTTGAATTCGCCGCCAAATGTCAGTTCGGAAACTTCGATCGCTTGAGCGTCATTTACATTTAATTGCATGTCAGCTTCCCCTTAACCGCGAGCCTTGGCCGCTGGACGTACAACCAGGTTGCCGCCAGTAGCGCCAGGAACAGCACCCTTGACCAACAACAGATTGCGTTCAGCGTCGACGCGCACTACTTCGAGGGACTGCACGGTCACGCGCTCAGCGCCCATATGACCGGACATTTTTTTGCCCTTGAATACACGACCAGGAGTCTGGCACTGGCCAATAGAGCCCGGGACGCGGTGGGAAACGGAGTTACCGTGAGTGTTGTCTTGACCACGGAAATTCCAACGCTTGATCGTACCCTGGAAGCCTTTACCTTTGGACTGACCGGTTACATCAACCAGTTGACCAGCGGCGAAGATTTCAGCATTGATCAGATCGCCAGCCTGGTAGTCGCCGTCTTCGAGACGGAACTCCATAACAGTGCGACCAGCTGCAACGTTTGCTTTAGCGAAGTGACCTGCTTGAGCAGCAGTCACGCGCGAAGCACGACGCTCGCCGACAGTGACTTGCACTGCACGATAGCCATCGGTTTCTTCAGTTTTGAACTGGGTGACGCGATTCGGTTCGATCTCAATGACCGTGACCGGAATGGAGACACCTTCTTCGGTGAAAATACGGGTCATACCGCATTTACGACCGACTACACCAATAGTCATGTTGTAAACCTCATGAGTGTACGGGGCTTTCACCCGCTATGGCCGCCCATTTCAGAGCGTTACACGACTAAGACCCAAGTCTTAGCCGAGGCTGATCTGTACTTCCACACCGGCCGCCAGATCGAGCTTCATAAGTGCATCAACGGTTTTATCCGTTGGCTGGACGATGTCCAGTACGCGCTTATGAGTACGGATCTCGTACTGGTCACGCGCGTCTTTGTTGACGTGCGGGGAGACCAGAACGGTGAACCGCTCTTTACGGGTAGGCAGTGGAATTGGACCACGCACTTGAGCACCAGTACGTTTCGCGGTTTCCACGATTTCCTGGGTGGATTGGTCGATCAGGCGATGGTCAAAAGCCTTCAACCTGATACGGATTTGCTGATTTTGCATTGGATTTCAGACTCCGGCTGCTATTCCCAGCGAGCGCAATACGCCCGTTAAAAGGAGGCGCAATTCTATAGACGGCCCAGATAGGTGTCAACCCAATAAAAAAGGCCCCCGCTGAGCGGGGGCCTCTTCAAAACATCAAGGCTATCTCGGAAGAGATAATTACTCGATGATTTTAGCTACAACGCCAGCACCAACGGTACGGCCGCCTTCACGGATAGCGAAGCGCAGACCGTCTTCCATTGCGATGGTTTTGATCAGGGTAACAACCATTTTGATGTTGTCGCCTGGCATAACCATTTCAACGCCTTCCGGCAGTTCGCAGTTACCAGTCACGTCAGTAGTACGGAAGTAGAACTGTGGACGGTAGCCTTTGAAGAACGGAGTGTGACGACCGCCTTCTTCTTTGCTCAGCACGTACACTTCAGCTTCGAACTTGGTGTGCGGCTTAACCGAACCTGGCTTAACCAGAACCTGGCCACGCTCAACGTCGTCACGCTTGGTACCACGCAGCAGAACGCCGCAGTTCTCGCCAGCACGACCTTCGTCGAGCAGCTTACGGAACATTTCAACACCGGTGCAGGTGGTGACGGTAGTGTCACGCAGACCAACGATTTCCAGTGGATCTTGAACCTTAACGATACCGCGCTCGATACGACCAGTTACAACAGTACCGCGACCGGAGATCGAGAATACGTCTTCGATTGGCATCAGGAACGGCTTGTCGATAACACGAACTGGATCTGGGATGTAGCTGTCCAGAGTTTCAACCAGTTTACGAACGGACGTGGTGCCCATTTCGTTATCGTCTTTGCCTTCCAGAGCCATACGAGCAGAACCGATGATGATCGGAGTGTCGTCGCCTGGGAAGTCGTAAGTGCTCAGCAGATCGCGCACTTCCATCTCAACCAGTTCCAGCAGCTCAGCGTCGTCTACCAGGTCAGCCTTGTTCAGGTAAACCACGATGTACGGAACGCCTACCTGACGGGACAGCAGGATGTGCTCACGGGTTTGTGGCATCGGACCATCAGCGGCCGAGCAAACCAGAATTGCGCCGTCCATCTGGGCAGCACCGGTGATCATGTTCTTCACATAGTCAGCGTGACCTGGGCAGTCAACGTGAGCGTAGTGACGGATCAGCGAGTTGTATTCAACGTGCGCGGTGTTGATGGTGATACCACGAGCTTTCTCTTCTGGTGCGCTGTCGATTTTATCGAAATCAACGATTGCGGAACCGAATACTTCGGAGCAAACGCGAGTCAGAGCAGCAGTCAGAGTGGTTTTACCGTGGTCAACGTGACCGATGGTGCCAACGTTGACGTGCGGTAGGGAACGATCAAATTTTTCTTTAGCCACGACAATTAACTCCTTGCCTAAAGGACTGAATCAGCCTTGTTTTTTGGATACAGTTTCAGCGATGTGCGCCGGAGCTGTGTTGTATTTTTTGAATTCCATAGAGTAGCTTGCGCGACCCTGAGACATGGAGCGAACGTCGGTCGCATAACCGAACATCTCACCCAACGGAACCTCGGCGCGAATCACCTTGCCGGAAACCGTGTCTTCCATACCCAAGATCATGCCGCGACGACGGTTAAGGTCGCCCATGACATCACCCATATAGTCTTCAGGTGTAACAACTTCTACCGCCATGATTGGCTCAAGCAACTCACCACCGCCCTTCTGGGCCAGTTGCTTGGTTGCCATGGAAGCAGCCACCTTAAACGCCATCTCGTTGGAGTCGACGTCGTGGTAAGAACCGTCAAAAACGGTTGCTTTCAGGCCGATCAGCGGATAGCCGGCAACAACACCGTTCTTCATCTGCTCTTCGATACCCTTCTGGATAGCCGGGATGTATTCCTTAGGAACAACACCACCAACTACTTCGTTCACGAATTGCAGACCTTCCTGACCTTCGTCAGCAGGAGCAAAACGGATCCAGCAGTGACCGAACTGACCACGACCGCCGGACTGACGAACGAACTTGCCTTCGATTTCACAGTTCTTCGTGATGCGCTCACGATAGGAAACCTGAGGCTTACCGATGTTGGCTTCGACGTTGAACTCACGGCGCATCCGGTCAACCAGGATGTCCAGGTGCAGCTCGCCCATGCCGGAGATGATCGTTTGACCAGTCTCTTCATCAGTCTTGACGCGGAAAGATGGATCTTCCTGAGCAAGTTTGCCCAGAGCGATACCCATTTTTTCCTGGTCATCCTTGGTCTTAGGCTCTACGGCAACCGAAATAACCGGCTCCGGGAAGTCCATGCGAACCAGGATGATTGGCTTAGCAGCGTCGCACAAAGTCTCACCCGTGGTGACGTCCTTCATGCCGATCAGGGCCGCGATGTCACCAGCGCGTACTTCCTTGATCTCTTCACGGGCGTTTGCGTGCATTTGCACCATACGACCCACGCGCTCTTTCTTACCTTTAACCGAGTTGATCACGCCGTCGCCGGATGCCAACACGCCCGAGTAAACGCGGACGAAGGTCAAGGTACCCACGAATGGGTCGGTAGCGATCTTGAACGCCAGGGCCGAGAACGGCTCGCTGTCGTCTGCATGACGCTCCATTTCTTCTTCCTCGTTATCAGGGTTGGTACCCTTGATAGCAGGAATGTCAGTTGGAGCAGGCAGGTAGTCGATCACAGCATCGAGAACCAGGGGAACACCCTTGTTCTTGAACGAGGAACCGCAAACAGCCAGGACGATTTCACCAGCGATAGTACGCTGACGCAGAGCGGCCTTGATTTCCGCGTTGGTGAGCTCTTCACCTTCGAGGTACTTGTTCATCAGCTCTTCGCTGGCTTCGGCAGCAGCCTCAACCATGTTGTTGCGCCACTCGTCAGCCAGTTCCTGCAGTTCTGCAGGGATAGGCTTACGAACAGGAACCATACCTTTGTCGGAATCATTCCAGTAAACAGCTTCCATGTTGATCAGGTCGATCTGACCTTGGAAGTTGTCTTCGGAACCGATAGCCAATTGGATTGGCACCGGAGTATGACCCAGACGCTGCTTGATCTGACCGATCACGCGCAGGAAGTTAGCGCCAGCACGGTCCATCTTGTTTACGTAAACAAGACGTGGAACGCCGTATTTGTTGGCTTGACGCCATACGGTTTCCGACTGAGGCTCAACACCCGAGGTACCGCAGAACACAACGACAGCGCCGTCGAGTACACGCAGGGAACGCTCAACTTCAATGGTGAAGTCTACGTGGCCTGGGGTATCGATTACGTTGAAGCGGTGCTCGTCTTTGTACTGCTTCTCGGAACCTTTCCAGAAGGCGGTAATAGCAGCAGAAGTAATGGTAATACCACGCTCCTGCTCCTGAACCATCCAGTCTGTGGTCGCGGCGCCGTCATGCACCTCGCCCATTTTGTGACTTTTGCCGGTGTAAAACAGTACGCGCTCGGTGGTGGTGGTTTTACCAGCATCCACGTGAGCAACGATACCGATGTTACGGTAGCGGCTAATCGGAGTAGTACGAGCCATAAAGCCCTCGCAAAATTAGTGAAGCTAAGATTAGAAGCGGTAGTGCGAGAAAGCTTTGTTAGCTTCAGCCATACGGTGCACGTCTTCACGCTTCTTAACAGCAGCACCTTTACCTTCAGCAGCGTCCAACAGTTCGCCAGCCAAACGCAGAGCCATAGACTTCTCGCCGCGCTTACGGGCGAAGTCTACCAACCAGCGCATTGCCAGAGCGTTACGACGGGACGGACGAACTTCGACCGGAACCTGGTAAGTAGCACCGCCTACACGGCGCGACTTCACTTCGACCAGCGGAGCGATGGCGTCGAGAGCTTTCTCGAAGATTTCCAGGGGGTCGCTGTTCTTGCGTTCTTTAACCTTTTCCAGCGCGCCATAAACGATACGCTCGGCAACGGCTTTCTTGCCGCTTTCCATCACGTGGTTCATGAACTTGGCCAGAATTTGGCTTCCGTATTTTGGATCGTCAAGCACTTCGCGCTTGGCTGCTACGCGTCTTCTTGGCATGGATAAGCCCTCAAACGGTCTTCAGGTTCGCTCGGAATCAGTGCCCTTTCGGGACGCCTCCGACCTTACTCTTATCGACTCAGAAAATAAGATGATTCAGTTTTACAAAAAGCCGCTACTACTTAGGCTTCTTGGTACCGTACTTCGAACGACCCTGGTTACGACCTTTAACGCCGGAAGTATCCAAGGAGCCGCGTACGGTGTGGTAACGAACACCTGGCAAGTCTTTTACACGACCGCCGCGGATCAGTACCACGCTGTGCTCTTGCAGGTTGTGGCCTTCACCGCCGATGTACGAGGAAACCTCGAAACCGTTGGTCAGGCGCACACGGCATACTTTACGCAGTGCCGAGTTAGGTTTTTTCGGCGTAGTGGTATACACGCGAGTGCATACGCCACGACGTTGCGGGCAGTTCTGCAGCGCAGGTACGTCGGATTTCTCGACGATACGCTTACGCGGCTGACGTACCAGCTGGTTGATAGTTGCCATCTACTAGCTCCACTGTTGTCTTGCGACGCTATTGTCTTGCAAGAAAAGCAAAATGGCAGGAACGAATTCCCGCCAAATTTAGGGGTACAAGAGTCTAAAGAGGATCTTGCCCCCAGTCAAGGCAAGGCCCCGACCTCCCCTCTCATCGAACCGGGGCAAAATTGCCTCGATCCGACGAATGGGGGCTGCCAGGGCCCAGACTTATTTACCGCAGAACTCAGTTACCGCTTGAGTTCAGCGCTTCGGTCAGTGCAGCTTCCACTTCACTGGCGCTTACGCGCAGCGGCTTGTCAGCATCACGGCGGCGTTTGCGCTCGCTGTGGTAAGCCAAACCGGTACCTGCCGGGATCAAACGACCCACGACCACGTTCTCTTTCAGGCCGCGCAGGTAATCGCGCTTGCCGGTTACCGCTGCTTCGGTCAGTACGCGAGTGGTCTCCTGGAAGGAGGCCGCCGAGATGAACGACTCAGTGGACAACGACGCCTTGGTGATACCCAGCAACACACGAGTGAACTTGGAGACAAATTTGTCTTCCGCGCCCAGACGTTCGTTTTCTACCAATACGTGAGTCAGTTCCATCTGGTCGCCCTTGATGAAACTGGAATCGCCGGATTCAGCGATTTCAACTTTACGCAGCATCTGACGCAGGATGGTCTCGATGTGCTTATCGTTGATCTTCACGCCTTGCAGACGGTAAACGTCCTGGATCTCGTTAACGATGTACTTGGCCAGCGCACTCACACCCAGCAAACGCAGGATGTCGTGTGGATCGCTCGGGCCGTCGGAGATAACTTCGCCGCGGTTTACCTGCTCGCCTTCGAAGACGTTCAGGTGACGCCACTTCGGAATCAGCTCTTCATACGGATCGCTACCGTCGTTCGGAGTAATAACCAGACGGCGCTTGCCCTTGGTCTCTTTACCGAACGCGATGGTGCCGCTGACTTCAGCCAGAATCGACGCTTCTTTCGGACGACGAGCTTCGAACAAGTCGGCAACACGCGGCAGACCACCGGTGATGTCACGGGTCTTCGAAGTTTCTTGCGGGATACGCGCGATAACATCACCGATCGCGATCTTCGCACCATCCGCTACACCGACCAGGGCGTTGGCTGGCAGGAAGTACTGAGCGATTACGTCAGTGCCTGGCAGCAACAAGTCCTTGCCGTTGTCATCGACCATCTTCACGGCAGGACGGATGTCCTTACCGGCAGCTGGACGATCTTTCGCGTCGAGTACTTCAATGTTGGTCATACCGGTCAATTCGTCAGTCTGACGCTTGATCGTGATGCCTTCTTCCATGCCCACGTAGGTCACGGTACCTTTCATTTCGGTAACGATTGGGTGAGTGTGCGGATCCCACTTGGCCACGATTGCGCCAGCGTCGACCTTGTCACCTTCTTTAACCGAGATCACAGCACCGTACGGCAGCTTGTAACGCTCACGCTCACGACCGTAGTCATCAGCGATTGCCAGCTCACCGGAACGGGATACAGCAACCAGGTGGCCATCCACTCGCTCAACGTGTTTCAGGTTGTGCAGACGGACGGTACCGCCATTCTTCACCTGAACGCTGTCGGCTGCGGAGGTCCGGCTTGCCGCACCACCGATGTGGAACGTACGCATGGTCAGCTGGGTACCCGGCTCACCGATGGACTGGGCAGCGATAACGCCGACCGCTTCACCGATGTTCACCTGGTGACCACGAGCCAAGTCACGGCCGTAGCACTTGGCGCAAATGCCGTAGCGGGTTTCGCAGCTGATCGGCGAGCGAACAATCACTTCGTCGATGCTGTTGAGTTCGATGAACTCGACCCACTTCTCGTCTACCAGAGTGCCGGCAGGAACGATAATTTCCTCGGTACCTGGCTTGAATACGTCACGGGCGATTACTCGACCCAGTACGCGCTCACCCAACGGCTCTACAACGTCGCCGCCTTCGATGTGCGGAGTCATCAGCAGACCGTGTTCGGTGCCGCAGTCAACTTCAGTCACAACCAAGTCTTGTGCAACGTCTACCAGACGACGCGTCAGGTAACCGGAGTTAGCGGTTTTCAACGCGGTATCCGCAAGACCCTTACGAGCACCGTGAGTGGAGATGAAGTACTGAAGTACGCTCAAACCTTCACGGAAGTTCGCAGTAATCGGCGTCTCGATGATGGAACCATCCGGCTTGGCCATCAGGCCACGCATACCGGCGAGCTGACGGATCTGCGCAGCAGAACCCCGTGCGCCCGAGTCGGCCATCATGTACATCGAGTTGAACGACTCTTGATCGACTTCTACGCCATGACGGTCGATAACCTTCTCTTTCGAGAGGTTTGCCATCATCGCCTTCGACACTTCGTCGTTGGCCTTGGACCAAAGGTCGATCACTTTGTTGTACTTCTCGCCCTGAGTTACCAGGCCGGAGGCGTACTGGCTCTCGATTTCTTTCACTTCATCGGTAGCAGCACCGATGATCTGAGCTTTTTCATCCGGGATAACGAAGTCGTTAACACCGATGGAAACGCCGGAAATAGTCGAGTAAGCAAAACCGGTGTACATCAACTGGTCAGCGAAGATCACGGTCTCTTTCAAACCAACCACGCGGTAGCACTGGTTGATCAGCTTGGAGATCGCCTTTTTCTTCATTGGCAGGTTGACGACGTCGTACGACAGGCCTTTTGGCACAACTTGATACAACAGCGCACGGCCGACAGTGGTGTCGACGATACGGGTGTTGGTCACGCTGCCGCCGTCACGGTCGTTGACGGTTTCGTTGATCCGCACTTTGACCTTGGCGTGCAGTGCGGCTTCGCCGGCACGGAACACACGGTCAACTTCCTGCAGGTCAGCGAACACACGACCTTCGCCTTTGGCGTTGATCGCTTCACGGGTCATGTAATACAGACCCAATACAACGTCCTGAGACGGAACGATGATTGGCTCACCGTTGGCTGGCGACAGAATGTTGTTGGTCGACATCATCAACGCACGCGCTTCCAACTGAGCTTCCAGTGTCAGCGGTACGTGCACGGCCATTTGGTCGCCGTCGAAGTCGGCGTTGTACGCAGCACAGACCAGAGGGTGCAGCTGGATAGCCTTACCTTCGATCAGTACCGGTTCAAACGCCTGGATACCCAGACGGTGAAGGGTCGGTGCACGGTTGAGGAGAACCGGGTGTTCGCGGATCACTTCAGCGAGAACGTCCCAAACCTCTGGCAGTTCGCGCTCGACCATTTTCTTGGCCGCTTTGATGGTGGTCGCGAGACCGCGCATTTCCAGCTTGCCGAAGATGAATGGCTTGAACAGTTCAAGTGCCATCTTCTTAGGCAGACCGCACTGGTGCAGACGCAGGGTCGGGCCTACGGTAATTACCGAACGACCGGAGTAGTCAACACGCTTACCGAGCAAGTTCTGACGGAAACGACCTTGCTTACCCTTGATCATGTCAGCCAAGGATTTCAGAGGACGCTTGTTCGAACCGGTGATAGCGCGGCCACGACGACCGTTGTCGAGCAAGGCGTCGACAGCTTCTTGCAACATACGCTTTTCGTTGCGCACGATGATGTCCGGAGCGGACAGATCGAGCAAACGCTTCAAGCGGTTGTTACGGTTGATCACACGGCGGTACAGGTCGTTGAGGTCGGAAGTCGCGAAGCGACCGCCATCCAACGGTACCAGCGGACGCAGGTCTGGCGGCAGAACCGGCAGAACGGTCAGCACCATCCATTCTGGCAAGTTGCCGGAACCCTGGAAGGCTTCCATCAACTTCAGACGCTTGGACAGTTTCTTGATTTTGGTTTCGGAGTTGGTTTGCGGAATTTCTTCACGCAGACGGCCAATCTCGTGTTCCAGGTCGATCGCGTGCAGCAGTTCACGGACAGCTTCGGCACCCATGCGGGCATCGAAATCGTCGCCGAACTCTTCCAGCGCTTCGAAGTACTGCTCGTCGTTCAGCAGCTGACCTTTTTCAAGGGTGGTCATGCCTGGATCGATAACGACATAGCTCTCGAAATAGAGAACGCGTTCGATATCACGCAGGGTCATGTCCATCAGCAAGCCGATACGGGACGGCAGCGATTTCAGGAACCAGATGTGGGCAACCGGCGACGCCAGCTCGATGTGCGCCATGCGCTCACGACGAACTTTAGCCAGCGCAACTTCAACGCCGCACTTCTCGCAGATCACACCACGGTGCTTCAAGCGCTTGTACTTACCGCACAGGCACTCGTAATCCTTTACCGGGCCAAAGATCTTGGCGCAGAACAGGCCGTCACGCTCAGGTTTGAACGTACGGTAGTTAATGGTTTCCGGCTTTTTAACTTCACCGAACGACCACGAACGGATCATCTCAGGCGATGCCAATCCAATACGGATGGCGTCGAACTCTTCGACTTGACCCTGGTTTTTCAGCAAATTCAGTAGGTCTTTCAAGGCCTTTCCTCCTGGCGGAGCAGAGAGCGGGCTAAACAGCCCCGCTCTCGATTCGCGTCACGTGTTATTCGGTTTCCAGATCGATATCGATGCCGAGGGAACGAATTTCTTTGATCAACACGTTGAAGGACTCGGGCATGCCCGGCTCCATACGGTGATCGCCGTCCACGATGTTTTTGTACATCTTGGTCCGACCGTTCACATCGTCCGACTTCACTGTGAGCATTTCTTGCAGAGTGTAAGCAGCACCGTATGCTTCCAGTGCCCAGACCTCCATCTCCCCGAAACGCTGACCACCGAACTGAGCCTTACCACCCAGCGGCTGCTGGGTAACCAGGCTGTACGAACCGGTAGAACGAGCGTGCATCTTGTCGTCTACCAAGTGGTTCAGCTTCAGCATGTACATGTAGCCAACAGTAACCGGGCGCTCAAACTTATTGCCGGTACGGCCGTCGAACAGCTGCATCTGGCCGCTTTCTGGCAGGTCTGCCAGTTTCAGCATGGCCTTGATTTCGCTTTCCTTGGCACCGTCGAACACCGGGGTAGCCATTGGAACGCCGCCGCGCAGGTTCTTCGCCAGGTCCAGGATTTCCTGGTCGGAGAAGGTGTCCAGCTCTTCGTTGCGACCGCCGATCTCGTTGTAGATCTCGTGCAGGAACTTACGCAGGTCTGCGACCTTGCGCTGCTCTTCGATCATACGGTTGATCTTCTCGCCCAGACCTTTGGCCGCGAGGCCCAGGTGGGTTTCAAGGATCTGACCAACGTTCATACGCGAAGGTACGCCCAACGGGTTGAGGACGACGTCGACCGGGGTGCCATTGGCATCGTGCGGCATGTCTTCAACCGGCATGATCACGGAGACCACACCTTTGTTACCGTGACGACCGGCCATCTTGTCGCCCGGCTGGATGCGGCGACGGATTGCCAGGTAAACCTTGACGATTTTCAGCACGCCTGGAGCCAGGTCATCGCCCTGCTGCAGTTTGCGCTTCTTGTCTTCGAACTTGTCGTCCAGCAGACGGCGACGATCAACGATGTAGGCCTGAGCCTTCTCGAGCTGCTCGTTCAGAGCATCTTCAGCCATGCGCAGTTTGAACCACTGGCCGTGCTCAAGACCGTCGAGGATTTCGTCGGTGATGTCCTGACCTTTCTTCAGACCTGCGCCGCCTTCGGCCTTGTGGCCTACCAGAGCGGAACGCAGACGTTCGAAGGTCGCGCCTTCAACGATACGGAACTCTTCGTTCAGATCCTTGCGGATCTCGTCGAGTTGAGTCTTCTCGATAGACAGTGCACGAGCATCACGCTCGACGCCGTCACGGGTGAAGACCTGTACGTCGATGACAGTACCCTTGGTACCGGTAGGTACACGCAGGGAGGTGTCTTTAACGTCGCTGGCTTTTTCACCGAAGATGGCACGCAACAGCTTCTCTTCCGGCGTCAGTTGGGTCTCGCCTTTCGGAGTGACCTTACCGACCAGGATGTCGCCTGCGCCAACTTCAGCACCTACGTAAACGATACCGGCTTCGTCCAGTTTGTTCAGTGCAGCTTCACCCACGTTCGGGATGTCTGCAGTGATTTCCTCTGGCCCAAGCTTGGTGTCACGTGCCACACAGGTCAGTTCCTGAATGTGGATCGTGGTGAAACGGTCTTCTTGAACAACACGCTCGGACAGGCAGATGGAGTCTTCGAAGTTGAAGCCGTTCCATGCCATGAACGCGATGCGCATGTTCTGACCCAGAGCCAGTTCACCCATGTCGGTGGACGGGCCGTCGGCCATGATGTCGCTACGCTGAACGCGATCACCCTTGCTCACCAGCGGACGCTGGTTGATGCAGGTGTTCTGGTTCGAGCGGGTGTATTTGGTCAGGTTGTAGATGTCGACACCGGCTTCGCCAGTTTCAACTTCGTCATCGGCAACACGAACCACGATACGGCTGGCATCAACAGAGTCAATCACGCCGCCACGACGAGCCACGACGCAAACGCCGGAGTCACGCGCTACGTTACGCTCCATGCCGGTACCTACCAGCGGCTTGTCAGCACGCAGAGTCGGTACAGCTTGACGCTGCATGTTGGAACCCATCAACGCACGGTTGGCGTCATCGTGTTCCAGGAACGGGATCAGCGACGCTGCAACAGAAACTACCTGCTTGGGCGAAACGTCCATCAAGGTGACGTCTTCCGGCGCCTTAACGGTGAACTCGTTCAAGTGACGAACAGCTACCAGCTCGTCGATCAGGACTTTCTTGTCGTTCATCGTGGCCGAAGCCTGAGCGATCACGTGATCAGCTTCTTCGATGGCGGACAGGAACACGATCTCGTCGGTGACCAGAGCGTCTTTCACTACGCGGTACGGGCTCTCGAGGAAACCGTACTGGTTAGTGCGCGCATAAGCGGCCAGGGAGTTGATCAGACCGATGTTCGGACCTTCCGGCGTTTCGATCGGGCAAACACGACCGTAGTGCGTCGGGTGAACGTCACGAACTTCAAAGCCTGCACGCTCACGCGTCAAACCGCCCGGGCCCAGTGCGGAAACACGGCGCTTGTGGGTGATCTCGGAGAGCGGGTTGTTCTGGTCCATGAACTGCGAGAGCTGGCTGGAACCGAAGAACTCTTTCACCGCCGCAGCCACTGGCTTGGCGTTGATCAGGTCTTGCGGCATCAGGCCTTCGCTTTCAGCCATCGACAGACGCTCTTTGACCGCACGCTCTACACGTACCAGGCCAACGCGGAACTGGTTCTCAGCCATTTCGCCTACGCAGCGAACACGACGGTTACCCAGGTGGTCGATGTCATCGACGATGCCTTTACCGTTACGGATGTCGACCAGAGTCTTCAGTACCGCGACGATGTCTTCCTTGCACAACACGCCCGAACCTTCGATCTCGGTACGACCGATACGACGGTTGAACTTCATCCGGCCGACCGCAGACAGGTCATAGCGCTCAGGGCTGAAGAACAGGTTGTTGAACAGGGTCTCGGCAGCGTCTTTGGTTGGTGGCTCACCAGGACGCATCATGCGATAGATCTCGACCAGCGCTTCCAATTGGTTGCTGGTGGAGTCGATCTTCAGTGTGTCGGAGATGAACGGACCGCAGTCGATGTCGTTGGTGTACAGCGTCTCGATGCGAACAACCTGGGCCTTGGCGATTTTTGCCAGGATCTCGGTGTTCAGCTCGGTGTTGCACTCAGCCAGGATTTCACCTGTCGCCGGGTGAACGATGACCTTGGCGGTGGTGCGACCCAGGACGTAGTCCAAAGGCACGTCCAGCGACTTGATACCGGCTTTTTCGATCTGGTTGATGTGGCGCGCAGTAATACGGCGGCCGGCTTCAACGATGACCTTGCCGTTTTCATCCTGGATATCCAGGACAGCAATTTCACCACGCAGACGCGAAGCAATCAGTTCCAGGCTGAGGGTTTCATCCTTCAGGCTGAACACGTTGGTGGTGTAGAAGGCATCCAGCACTTGCTCGGTGGTATAGCCGAGCGCGCGCAGCAGTACCGAGGCCGGCAGCTTGCGACGACGGTCGATACGCACGAACACGCAGTCTTTCGGGTCGAACTCGAAGTCCAACCACGAACCGCGGTACGGAATGATCCGCGCGGAGTACAGGAGCTTACCGGAGCTGTGCGTCTTGCCGCGGTCGTGGTCAAAGAACACGCCCGGGGAACGGTGCAGCTGGGAAACGATAACGCGCTCGGTACCGTTAATAACGAAGGTACCGTTTTCAGTCATCAATGGGATTTCGCCCATGTAGACTTCTTGCTCTTTGATGTCCTTGATCGCTTTGTTCGACGATTCTTTGTCGAAAATGATCAGACGGACTTTTACCCGCAAAGGTACGGCGTACGTAACACCGCGCAACACGCATTCTTTGACATCAAATGCCGGTTCGCCCAGGCGATAACCGACGTACTCCAGCGCAGCATTGCCGGAGTAGCTGATGATCGGGAAAACGGATTTGAAGGCCGCATGCAGGCCCACGTCGCGGAACTGATCTTTAGTCGCTCCCGCTTGCAAGAATTCACGATACGAATCCAGCTGGATAGCCAGAAGGTACGGGACATCCATGACGTCCGGCAACTTGCTAAAGTCCTTGCGGATACGTTTTTTCTCAGTATATGAGTAAGCCATCAGCGTTCCCCAGCTTGGTCACCTGCTTGTTTGGCCCCTCCCGACGGGAGCAGCCAGAAAATCTCGCAAACCCCATGGTTTGCACCACCGCATCGGGTGGCTACAGCGCGTTAGTGGCGGCGACCGAGTCGACAGCCAAGAACGGAAAAAGGCCGGTGGCAAGAGCCACCAGCCATCAGCCTTCAGCTTAACGCTTGGGCTGGAGACGCAAGGTCGATGCTTACTTCAGCTCGACTTTAGCGCCTGCTTCTTCCAGCACTGCTTTGGCTTTGTCAGCTGCGTCTTTGGACACTGCTTCCAGAACCTGGGCAGGAGCGCCGTCAACTACAGCCTTGGCTTCTTTCAGGCCCAGACCGGTCAGTTCACGAACTGCCTTGATCACGTTTACTTTCTTCTCGCCAGCTTCCAGCAGCATGACGTTGAATTCGGTTTGCTCTTCAGCAGCAACAGCAGCAACAGCTGGGCCAGCGGAAGCAGCGGCAGCGGAAACGCCGAATTTTTCTTCGAAAGCTTTGATCAGCTCAACAACCTGCAGAACCGACATTTCAGCTACGGCGTTGAGGATATCTTCTTGGGAGATAGACATTACTGTATTTCCTGAATTGGGGGACGGCCTACGCGGCCATCGAAATAAACAAAAATACGCGAAAGGAGGTGCTCAGCCTTAGGCTGCGGCAGCTTCTTTTTGCTCGCGAACTGCAGCCAGAGTACGAGCCAGCTTGCTGGTAGCGCCTTGAATCACGCTCATCAGCTGCGAAATAGCTTCGTTACGGGTCGGCAGTGTTGCCAGTACGTCGATTTGGTTAGCTGCGAGGAACTTGCCCTCGAACGCAGCTGCCTTGATCTCGAACTTATCCTGACTCTTGGCGAATTCCTTGAACAAACGGGCAGCAGCGCCTGGATGTTCTTTGGAGAACGCGATCAGAGTCGGGCCGGTGAACACGTCGTTGAGGACACTGTATTCAGTGTCAGCAACAGCGCGCTTGAGCAGGGTGTTACGTACAACACGTACGTATACGCCAGCTTCACGAGCCTCTTTACGGAGTCCGGTCATAGCGCCTACTGTCACACCACGGGCATCAGCCACGACAGCGGACAGAGCAGCTTTGGCAGCCTCGTTGACTTCAGCGACGATGGCCTTCTTGTCTTCGAGATTAATTGCCACGGGTTTAACTCCTGCTTGTTACCGTTTCATCTGGCCGAAGCCGGATGTCGTTTTGGTGTCTGATTCGGTAAGGAACCGGGAGCACCATCTGCGTAGGCTTGTGGTTTAAGACTTGCGCCGCCTACGGTCTTGGATAGCCCCCGCCAGGCAGGGACCCCAATTTTTTCAATCAGCGCGATCGCTCGCGCCAACTTGTGTCTTATACGTCCAGCGAGCCTTGGTCGATGACCAGACCTGGGCCCATAGTGGTGCTCAGGGTAACGCGCTTAACGTAGATACCTTTCGAGGAAGCTGGCTTGATACGCTTCAGATCAGCGATCAGGGCTTCAACGTTTTCCTTCAGCTTGACGGCATCGAAGCCGACTTTGCCAACGGAGGTGTGAATGATGCCGTTTTTGTCGGTGCGATAACGAACCTGACCAGCCTTGGCGTTTTTAACCGCGGTAGCTACGTCTGGCGTTACGGTGCCGACTTTAGGGTTAGGCATCAGACCACGTGGACCGAGGATCTGACCCAACTGACCTACAACGCGCATTGCATCCGGGGAGGCAATAACTACGTCGTAGTTCAGGTCGCCGCCTTTCATTTCGGCAGCCAGGTCGTCCATGCCAACGCGGTCGGCGCCGGCGGCCAGAGCAGCTTCAGCTGCCGGGCCTTGGGTGAAGACAGCAACACGTACAGTCTTGCCAGTACCGTGTGGCAGCACAGTAGCGCTACGAACGACCTGGTCGGATTTACGTGGGTCAACACCCAGGTTTACAGCAACGTCAACGGACTCGCTGAACTTGACAGTCGACAGCTCGGTCAGCAGGGCAGCAGCGTCTACAAAGTTGTAGGCCTTGCCTGCTTCGATTTTGCCGGCGATAGCCTTTTGGCGCTTGGTCAGCTTAGCCATTACACACCCTCCACGTTAAGGCCCATGCTACGAGCAGAACCGGCGATGGTACGCACGGCTGCATCCATATCAGCTGCAGTCAGATCCGCGTTTTTGGTTTTCGCGATTTCTTCCAGCTGAGCACGAGTTACGGTGCCAACCTTAACGGTGTTAGGACGAGCGGAACCGCTAGTCAGACCTGCAGCCTTCTTCAGCAAAACCGAAGCCGGGGTCGACTTGGTTTCGAAAGTGAAGCTACGGTCGCTGTATACAGTGATGATCACTGGAGTCGGCAGACCTGGCTCAAGACCCTGAGTACGGGCGTTGAAGGCCTTGCAGAATTCCATGATGTTCACGCCGTGCTGACCCAGAGCCGGGCCGACAGGTGGACTTGGGTTGGCCTGAGCGGCCTTCACTTGCAGCTTGATGTAAGCGGTAATCTTCTTGGCCATGAGGCACTCCAATTACGGGTTCAAACGCCTCGAAAGGCTCCCCGGTTACTTGCGCGTTTATCCCAGTGACGACAAAACCCCACAGCCTATGGCTGCGGGGTTGGGATGCTTGCTCAGCTAGACCTTTTCGACCTGGCTGAACTCCAGCTCTACCGGAGTAGAGCGACCGAAAATGAGCACCGCCACTTGGATCCGGCTCTTTTCGTAGTTAACTTCTTCGACAGTGCCGTTGAAATCAGCAAACGGACCATCTGTGACACGAACAACCTCACCCGGCTCGAACAACGTCTTCGGCTTAGGTTTGTCGCTGCCGTCAGCAACACGACGCAGAATCGCTTCTGCTTCTTTGTCGGTGATCGGAGCAGGCTTATCAGCAGTACCGCCGATGAAACCCATGACACGAGGAGTGTCCTTGACCAAGTGCCAAGTACCTTCATTCATGTCCATCTGAACCAGCACGTAGCCAGGGAAGAACTTGCGTTCGCTTTTACGCTTTTGGCCATTCCGCATTTCAACCACTTCTTCAGTGGGAACCAGAATTTCGCCGAAGCCATCTTCCATGCCTGCCAGCTTTACGCGCTCTAGCAAAGAGCGCATGACATGCTTCTCGTAACCCGAGTAAGCATGCACAACGTACCAACGCTTAGCCACGGGACACCCTTAGCCAACAATCAAGGAAACAAGCCAGCCGAGCAGGGAATCAAGCCCCCACAACAGCAACGCCATAACCAGAACAACAGCCACAACAATCAACGTGGTCTGCGTGGTTTCTTGGCGAGTCGGCCAAACGACTTTACGGATTTCTGTGCGAGCTTCCTTTACCAGGACTGCGAAAGACTTGCCTTTGGCAGTCTGCAGGCCTACAAAGGCAGCTACAGCAGCAAGGGCAAGCAAAGCGAGTACGCGGTACAGGATCGGCGAAGCAGAATAGTACTGATTGCCAACAACGCCTACGACCACCAATGCGACTACAGCAAGCCACTTGACCAGATCGAAACGAGAGCTTTGAGCTTCAGCCTTAGGAGTCATCTATGAAGATCCTGTGAAAAGAAAGCCAGACACACCACGTGAATCTGGCAGGTCAGGAGGGAATCGAACCCCCAACCTACGGTTTTGGAGACCGTCGCTCTGCCAATTGAGCTACTGACCTAAAACAAAATCAGGCCGACCATTATGCAGGCCTGAAAAAGACTTTACAACAACCAACCCCTAGAGACTTGAAATCACCCGACATTCACGCCAGGCAGAACACTATCAAGCCGAGTCAGCTGTTAAAACAAAGGCAGATATTTTCATATCTGCCTTGTTATATGGAGCTCTTGAGCGGATTTGAACCGCTGACCTCACCCTTACCAAGGGTGTGCTCTACCAACTGAGCTACAAGAGCAAAACACCGTGCACAACCTGCAAACTTGGAGCGGGTAGCGGGAATCGAACCCGCATCATCAGCTTGGAAGGCTGAGGTTCTACCACTAAACTATACCCGCGGAGCTTGCAGCTCACGCTAAAAATGGTGGAGGGGGAAGGATTCGAACCTTCGAAGTCGTAGACGTCAGATTTACAGTCTGATCCCTTTGGCCGCTCGGGAACCCCTCCTAAGCGAGCCGGCATTCTACATCACGCCGGCCTTCTGTCAAGCATTTTCTCATTAAAAATATGAGGTTAGCTGCGTTGACCTTCGCTTCACGCTGTAGACCGTGAAGGTCTTCACTGCGAAGCGGGCGCCATTCTATGCAAACTATTCGACACTTGCAACGCCTTCGCACAACATTATTTTATGTTTTAACTCATTGAATTCCTTAGCAAGGTTTTCAAAGGGCAGATCATCGGCCAGTCGCCTGCTTTCAGGGGACACGCGCAGCCAATAGCCGGTAGTGCCAGGTACATTGAGCAGTTGCACCTTGACCTTTATATCCAGGCTCATGAGACGCTGCTCAAGCAACTGCGCTTGTCGCTGATCAGCAAAGCCACCTATGTACAAGCATGTATTTTGCGGCTCAGGGGCGCTTGCCCGGTCACGGCGGACAACCGAATCAGAAGACTCACTCAACAGCCGGATGTCCTGCTGAGAGCCGCGATAGAGGCTCAGAGGCGTAACGTCCTTAGCGCGCAACGGCGCCTCTTGTTGATGCCAGATGTAATAGAAGGCATTGAGAACGAGCAAGAGCAAAAACAGCCAACGCATAAAAAACCTCAGTACAAAGGGCACGCCATCGCCAGTCCCACAAAGACCAGATCCGGAACAAAGCGAGCCTGTGGTACGGCATCCGAGACCAGGTCAGCATCCCCGCCCGTCAGGAAGACGGTGAAATCTTCCCCCCAATAACGCCGAGCCAACTCAAGCTGGGTTAATACAAACCCCCGAAGCATGAGCGTGCAGCCACGCTCAACGGCCTCAACGGTGGTTCGACCTGGGGAAAGATGCTCCATGGCCTGCTCTGCTGCGGCATCGTCGTAGCGAATCTTGCGGGTGTGTGTTCGCAGCTGACTGCGCATCAGGGGCATTCCAGGGCATATAAAGCCTCCTAGATGCTCACCGTCAGCAGCGATAAAGTCCGCAGTCGCGGCGGTACCGAAGTCGAGCACCAAGCAAGCACCCGGCGCCAACTTGAAACCGCCAAGCATTGCTAACCAGCGATCAAGCCCGAGGCGCTCGTACTCTTCATAACCGTTGCGCACTCCCGCCATTTCTCTCGCTGAGGCAGCGCAGGCCACTGTGACACCAAATGCCTCCTGCAATGCCTCAACCAACTTTCCCGTTTCCTCTGAAGCACGAACGCTCACCAGACGGCATCGCGTGAGCAGCAGACCCGGAATTGCGGTCAGACTTTCTATTAATGCGAGATCTGAACCGACAACACCCTCTGCGCAGGCGCTAATGCTCCGCGCATCGAGCACCCGCCACTTGATAAAGCTATTTCCACAGTCGAGCTCAAGAATCATCGCGCAGCCTCAGGCTTAACTCACCACCGCTATATATTTTCTCAACACCATCGACATTCAGACGCAGCGCGCCCTGGTGATCAATCCCCAGCACAATCCCATCAATCTGATTGACGCCTGCAATGAGAGTCACAGCCCTACCCTGCCACAAATGATTTCGCTCCCACTCCTCCTGCAACGCACTAAAGCCAAAGGCCTTATGGCGCTCCAAGTGGCTTTGCAGCTGCAGGCTTAGCTGCGCAACCAAGTAATTACGATCGACGGGCGCACCTGTTTCCAATTGCACTGAGGTCCACTGCTGATCTACCTCGGCAGCTTGCTGCATGTTCACGTTAATGCCTATCCCGATCACCACGTGACAGATGTCTGCAGGGTCACCCACCAACTCAAGCAAGATGCCGGCAATTTTCTTGCGCCCTACAAGGACGTCGTTTGGCCACTTCAGGGCCGCGCCCTGCACACCAGAATCACGCAGCGCTTGCATGACCGCCAATCCCACTACAAGACTAAGACCCTCCAGCTGCCGCAGCCCACCCTCGATGCGCAATACAAGGCTGTAGTAGACATTCTGAGCGAATGGACTCACCCACGTGCGGCCCCGCCTCCCCCTGCCGGCCGTCTGCTGCTCAGCAAGCACCAGAAATGGCGCAGCAACACCTGCGTCGACAAGACGCAAGGCTTCAGCATTAGTGGAGTCGATAGAGTCAGAGATGTGGACGGGCCATGCCAAAGAAGCGGCATTCACCGCAATCTCTTCCTTGCTCAGAAACACCAGCGGCGAAGCCAACTGGTACCCCTTGCCGCGAATTTTATGAATGGGCAAATTCAGCTCTGCCTCAAGGTGCTGGAGCTGCTTCCAAACAGCACTGCGGCTGACACCCAGGGCGGCACCCAGCGCTTCTCCGGAATGAAATCGGCCATCTTTCAGAAGTTCTAACAACGTCAGCATGCAAGTATCGCCTCACAATGAGGCACGCATGATAGCCATGCGCAAGGCCATTGCATAGAAAGGCCGGGATTTAGCGCCCATGGCCCGGAGGTAGCGGGGAGCTTGGGAGCTGGGCCTATCAGGAAAGCACACATTATCGTTGGCGCATCGCGATGCCTTCATACCTGCACTTTTCGACCGCCAAAAACAAAGCCCCTGTTTGCGTTAGCAAACAGGGGCTCTGGAATTTAATCTTGACGATGACCTACTCTCACATGGGGAAACCCCACACTACCATCGGCGATGCATCGTTTCACTGCTGAGTTCGGGATGGGATCAGGTGGTTCCAATGCTCTATGGTCGTCAAGA